>JAPXLN010000003.1:0-123999 GCA_033809515.1 Bacillota bacterium | reverse complement strand
CAAAAAGCTGTGAGCGCCCACGATGAAGCTTTGGACCATGCTGTAAACCGTGTAGGCAAGGTGTGAGGGCAAGGTATGAGGGCAAGCGCAGTCCAGTGAGTCCCCAACCCTTCAAGGAGTGATACATGATGCTGAGAGCTCTCCGGGTAGGCGCAACAGGCATGAATTGTCAGCAACTCATGATAGATACTATCTCAAACAACCTGGCTAACGTTAACACTACCGGGTTCAAGAAGCAAAGAGCCCAATTTCAGGACCTCTATTACCATGCCATTACAGCGGCTTCAGGGGCGGCAACCACCCTGGGGACCGGTGTCCGTACTGCCGCAACTTCCAGAAGCTTTAGGCAGGGTAACCTGGAGTCTACAGGCGATCCCTTGAATGTTGCCATTGAGGGTGACGGATTTTTTGGGGTGCAAGTTCCTGATGGTGTAGCTTACACAAGGGACGGGTCCTTTCACCTTGACGGGCTGGGGCGACTTTGCACTTCATCAGGATATGTAGTCGGACGGGGTTTCGGCCATACGGTTCCTGCAGGCGCGACTGACATAACAATCACTGAAAGTGGCACGATCCTGGGAAAGGTCGGCGGCAATGACCGGGAGTTGGGCCAGCTGAGCCTTTCTCTGTTTCCCAATCCAGCAGGGCTGGAAGCTTGCGGAGGCAACCTTTTCAGGGAGACCCCGGTTTCCGGAAAGGCGGTTCCATACGTGCCGGGCCAGGGGGGAGCCGGGATACTTAGAGGTGGCTACCTGGAAACGTCCAACGTAGAGATTGTGACTGAGATGGTTAACCTTATTGTGGCTCAGAGGGCCTTTGAGCTTAACTCAAAGACAGTGGAGACCGCCGATCAGATGTGGGGTATAGCTAACAACATGAGGCGCTAGAGGGAAGCCGGAAGCCGGTGAATGCCGGACGTGATTGAGGTGGTGCATCAGTGAGAGTTGTTCATGGGAATCCAACGACAAGTGCTTTGCAGTGTACAAAAGACAGGGATAGGGAAGAGCTTTGTAAGACGTGCCGTGATTTCGAGGCCGTGTTTCTTACGATGTTGTGGCGCGAAATGGGAAAGTCGACCAACGTGAAACTAGGTGGATGGGGCCTTATTGCTGAGCAAGCTATAGGCGCCAAGTGGGCGCAAACCGGGGGAATAGGGCTTGCGGAGGTAATGCTCAGGCAAATGGCGAATGATTCTCCAAAGTAGGTAGGGACATTAGCCTCAAAGGGCAGTTTCCCGTGCCTGGCTGGGAGATGATTGCCAATGGAATACTGCGATGCTGCGCAGGCGGTTTGTGATGTTCTTCCTCACAGGCCTCCGTTTTTGTTTGTTTCCAGGATAGTTTCGGTAGAAGCCGGAGTCTGCGCCGTGTGTGAATTTGACGTACCATATGACTTGCCCCTGTTTCAAGGACACTTTCCGGAAGAGCCTATCCTGCCCGGCGTGATTATACTTGAAATGATGGCTCAATCGGGTGCGGTGGCGCTTTTGTCACAGGAGGATATGAAGGGAAGGATTGCCTATCTGGCAGGTATTGAGTCGGCCAGGTTCAGGAAACCCGTTCGCCCCGGCGACGTCATAAGGGCCAATGTGGCTCTGGGACCTGTGAGAAGACGTATTGGACGGGGCGACGGGATAGCTTATGTGAAGGACCAGGAGGTCGCCAGGGCCAAAATCGTGTTTGCGGTGGGAGATGCGCCTCCAACCCGGTGAGTGTGAGGAGCGCCGGATGTGGCGGATTTCGCGGAATTGACAGCTTATCCCTGCGGTGTTAACATTGTTTTTTGCTGGCACAGTTCAAGAACCCGAAAAAGGGGGCCCACTGAATGTCGACCATGGGGATGGGGCAAAAGCTTTTTACATCTGAATCGGTAACCGAAGGGCATCCTGACAAAGTAGCTGACCAGATTGCCGATGCTGTTCTAGACGCCATACTGGGAAAAGACAACGTAGCCCGAGTTGCCTGTGAATGTCTTGTGAAAACCGGATTTGTGCTTGTAGCAGGGGAGATTTCAACCGATTGCTACGTTGACATACCCTGGACGGTCAGAGACACTCTCAGAAAGATCGGCTACACAAGAGCTAAATTCGGGTTTGATGCAGATACGTGTGCTGTGCTTACGGCCATAGAAGAGCAATCCCCTGACATCGCTCTGGGAGTTGACCGGTCCCTTGAATCACGAATGGGAGAAATGGGTGATACGCTGGGCTCAGGTGACCAGGGGATGATGTTTGGATTCGCGTGCGATGAGACGCCGGTGTACATGCCCATGCCGATTCAACTGGCAAATCGCCTTGCCAGGCGCCTTGCGGATGTAAGGCATCATGGAATCATCCCGTACCTGAGGCCGGACGGGAAGACTCAGGTAACCCTGGAATACAGAGACGGAGTGCCTGCCAGAGTTCACACTGTGGTCATCGCTGCTCAGCATGCAAGCGATGTGGGTCTGGACACTCTCAGAGAGGACGTTATCAATGAGGTCGTGAGGAAGGTAATCCCTGCTTCCATGATAGACAGCAAGACCCGCATTTTCGTGAACGCCACCGGTCGCTTTGTTATTGGCGGACCTCAGGGTGACAGTGGCCTCACAGGTCGGAAACTGATTGCCGATACGTACGGCGGCTACTCTCGCCATGGCGGAGGAGCGTTTTCAGGAAAAGACCCCACGAAAGTGGACAGGTCCGCATCCTACGCTGCTCGCTACGTGGCCAAGAACGTGGTTGCCGCCGGGTTGGCCAAAGAGTGTGAAATACAGGTAGCTTACGTGATAGGAGTGGCCCAGCCTGTATCGGTTAACCTCGATACCAAGGGGACCGGGGTAGTCCCTGATGAAGCCATATTGAACGCTGTGAAGAGTTCCTTCGATTTCAGACCAGGTGCAATAATCGAAAGGTTTAACTTGAGGGCCCCCATTTACTTGCAGGTTGCTACATACGGCCACTTTGGCAGAGACGATCTGAACCTTCCCTGGGAAAGTTTGGACCTTAAAGAGAGTCTGCTCGAGCACGTATGACCGGTTGATCCGAGTCTCTTCCTTGCACATATGATGTCAGGGAGGAGAATCCGGTGGATACGAATAGATACCTGCTTGTTGCTATAATCCTGTTGTGCATTTGTGACCTTGCGCGGGCGGTCAAACACTGTAGGAGTCACGACGATACCGTAAGGGTATTCGTTGCCGTCTGTTCTGCGGACCGCTTAGAGGGAGTTCTTCGGCCTTTGTGCTGGAAGATGGGGTTGTTGTCCTGTAAAGTTCCCGAGATCACAGTGGGAGTTTCCGTGTTGCTTTGGGAAGAAATTCTTCTTCTTGACCTTCTGATGCGTTGTGGGATGGTTCAGAACAAAAGATTTCTTCCCGGCAGCTGTACAATGGGAAATGCCGGGGTGGTTATTTGGTGCTCCCAGACCTGTTTGACTTAGCCCGTGGCCTTGTCTACGGGGTTCCCCGGGATTGTGCTTTGTGTGGGAGTGCGCTGGACGAGCTCGCACAGGACACCGGGGTCTGCAGAAACTGTATCAGTGACCTGGGCGCTCAGATGGCATGGGTTTGTCAGGTATGTGGGCAGCCTATGGTACCGCCTCTCTGCGTTTGTGAGACATGCCGGACGAACCTTTACTACTTTGACGCTCAAAGATCGGCCGGAGCGTATAGCGGTAACCTTCAACAAGCTGTCCTACGCCTCAAGCATGGCAGGGAACGATGGCTTTCTCGCCCCTTAGGAAGGTTGCTGGCTCTTGCCGCTATGCCTTTTGCTCCCCTTGACTTCCTGGTACCGATCCCTTTGGCGCCTGAGAGCGCAGTTCGCAGAGGGTTCAATCAAGCTCTTGACCTGGCCTGGGAAGCTTCGGCCGTTCTGGGAGTTCCTGTACTAGACGTCTTGAGGCGGGAAAAAAGGCCTGAACAACAGTGGCAGCTTAGTCGAAACAGAAGATGGGAGAACCTCAAAGGTTCCATGTTCATGAAAGGGCATCGGGTTTTTGACGGAGGCAGAGTGCTCCTGGTCGACGATGTAATGACCACAGGGGCAACCCTTCATGAAGCTGCCCGGGTGCTTAAGGACAAGGGATTTGTGTTTGTGTTTGGCGCGACAGTGGCGAGAACCTGCCGAGAGTAGTCAAAAAGAGGGGCGTTGACGTGGGACAGATGACATATTGCCGGAGGTGCAAAAAGCTCATTGTAGACACAGGCATTGGGGTCTGCAAAGATTGCATCGCCCGGGAGGATGAAGATTACGGTGCGGTCAAGGTATACTTGACTGGTCACCCAAACGCTGACCTTCCGGAGCTCAGTGCAGCCACAGGCGTACCTGCGTCGGTTATAGCGGGCTTTGTCAAGAGAGGGCTTCTGATGGTCTCAGCCCATTCTAAGGAGGTGCCTACCTGCAGGGTCTGTGGGCAACCAACGGAGTTAGGCGCGCTATGTGCCAGGTGTTATCGGGCATTTATGTCTGCGAAATCCTGGGGCGGTCTTGACGACGACAGAAGACGAATAGCCGCCGACATGGATCAGGGCCTAGACTTGAGGGAAAGCGGCACTCAGAGGATGTATACCATGGATCGAATAGCTCGCCAGAGACCGAGACGTTAGACGGTAAGCTAAACCCTTGGCCCGGAGCGTCGATGAATAATGTTAGTAAGGCAATGTTTCGCTAAAGGGTGAGGCTAGAGTTGATGATTTCGAGGTCGCAGATTAGCAAGGTATTGAGCGTGTACCGGATTGAGAAAGGTTTGCCGGAACTCACCCGGTCATCAGGTTCTTTTGGCAAGGCACCGGCGGACACTGTGAAATTGTCTTTCAGCCCAGGTGACTTGCAGCGGGTAAGGGAAATCGCTCAGAGACTGCCCGATATTCGCATGGATAGGGTTCAACACGTTGCAGGCGAACTGGCGTCGGGCACCTACAAGATTGATTCAGGTGAAGTAGCTGAGAAGATACTCGGGAGACTTCTGGCCGACAGAATCAAATAGAATCCCTACCCCTATAGGCGGTGCTGCTTCATGGATTTCCGAAGCCCTGATGAAATATTGTCCGAAATCGATTCAGTGCTGGATGAGATGATCGAGTTTTCGCAAAAAAAGCTCCAGACCCTGGTATCAGGAGATGCTCAGGGTTTATCAGAGATTGTCTTGTGTGAGATCAAGCTTCTGGAGAGACTCAGTCTTATGGAAGAAAAATGCCGGGGGACTTCTCCGGGGGTTCTTCAGAGTCCACCGGGCGCAGAAACCATCAGCACACACCCTCTCGTGGAAGGCGTACGGAACAAGGCCGCAATCCTCAAGGAAGCTAACGAGCTCAACCAAGCCCTTATTGTGCAGGGGATGAAGATTGTCGAGCACGAGATGCGCTTTCTTACGGGTCAGGAGCCTGGGTATGAGATCGCCTTGTCCCGGCCTTTGGTGTTCGATAAGCGCGCCTAGGGCTTCGAAAGAGGTGATGCAGTTGTCAACGTTCAGCGTGTTTGAAATAGGGAAATCCGCTCTGATCGCTGCTCGCAGGACCATGGACGTAACCGGACACAATATTGCCAATGCAGCCACTCCGGGATATTCGAGGCAGCATGCGATGCTGGAACCGATTATCCAGAGAAACTCACCGGTATCGGGAGCCGGTGTCAGAGCTGCAGATATAGTGAGAATCAGAGACAAATTCGTCGACGCCGTCTTGCGGACTGAATATGCCAGAAGGCAGTCCTTTGAGGTCAAACAGGAGGCCCTCGACCACCTTCAGGTTGTTCTGGCGGAACCCTCTGACAGCAGCCTACGAAACGCTGTAGATTCGTTTTGGGCAGCTTGGCAGGATCTTGCGGCAAGCCCTACGTCGCAGAGCGCACGGTCCCAGGTTATGGAAACAGGACGTTCGCTGGTAGATCTGTTTGCTCATTTTGGGAGCCAGATAGATTCGCTTTCTAGGGACATTGAGATCAACATCGAATCTGTTGTCGCACGGGTGAATCTTCTGTGCGAGAAGGTGGCAGGTCTGAATATTGAAATCGGCCGTGCGCTTGCCAGGCGGGAACCGGCGTCAGACCTTCAAGATGAGAGGGATCTCATTCTCGATGAGCTGGCTGAGCTTGCAGGAACAAATGTGAGCCAAATAGGCGACGGTGATCAGGTCCGGGTGAATCTGGGGAGCTTTCCCTTGGTAGACAGGGATATAACGTACAAACTGAGGGTACTGTTTGAACCCGACACGGTCCTTAAGTGGGTGAGCGGTGCAGGCGAAGAACAGACTGTAGACTTTGCAGGAGGTGCCCTCGCCGGCTGCCAAGAAGCCCGGGATGACATTGTCAGAGGGTTCAGAGATAAGCTCGAGAGTCTTTTCAGGTCAATAGTTGATGATATAAACACAATCCATCTTGAGGGTTTCCCTCTGGAAGGCGATTCTTCGGAGTTTTTCGCGGTCTCTAACCCCAATGATTACCTTCGTTCAGTCTCTGTGCATCCCAGCATTGTTCAAAGCCCCAGAACCATCTGTGTTTCGCGCAAAGGGGATCCCTTGGATCCTTTGGATGGGAGCAATGCTTACCGTATAGCTGACAGGCTCAAGGTAGATGGCCCGGACTCTCCTGGGTTTGTTCAAGCATGGACTGCCATCTTAGGGGAAGTAGGGGCTGTGGGCCAGAAGGTTGGGGCAGGGCTGAAGGTGGGCGAGCTTCTTGTCAAAGAGCTTCAGAACCGAAAAGACAGCATCAGTGGGGTGTCCGTTGACGAGGAAGTTGCCAACCTAATGCGGGAGCAGCACGCCTTTAACGCGGCAAGCAGACTGATTACAGTTGCTGATGAGATGATTGATACCATAATTACCCGGATGGGACTGGCCGGACGCTAACTGGAGGAATACGGATGCGGGTAACCGAACTGATGGTGGAGCGAAACTTTCTGCATAACATGAGGCGCGCAGAATTCCGTCTCATAGGTCTCCAGGACCGGGCGTCATCGGGCCTTGCTTTCACCAGGCCACAGGATGATCCTGTAGGCGTAGGACGTTCAGTGACCTTGCGACATCACTTAGCCCATAACCACCAGTACCTGAGGAACATAGACAAGGCTCGTTCCTGGATGGAAGCTACTGAGCAAGCTCTTTCCGAATTGACAGCAGTATTGTCTCGAGCACAGGAGCTGGCGCTTTACGCAGGGACCGATACTGTGCCCGGGGCTGCACGGAATGCCATTAAGAGCGAGGTTTCTCAGCTTCGGGAAGAAGCTGCGTGCGTAGCTTTGCGAACGTTCGAAGATAGAAAGGTCCTGACCGGAACCTTGCCAAAGTGGCAAGTAGGGCCGGAGACCATGATGGACGGGACCTCCCTGGATCATCTGCTGGATGACATAGACAGAGCGTTAGGAGATTTTGAGACGGCAGGTGGAGGAGCGGAAATAAGGGCTTCATGGGAAGGACTAACCCGGGCGTATGACTCAGTCATGGCCGAGCGCGCCAGGAACGGAGGAAGAATGGCTAGGCTGGATATGCTCGAAGATAAACTCAATGCACTGGATGTGGAGTACACGCGACTTCTGTCCGGCACAGAGGATGTGGATCTGGCTGAGGTTATCATGCGCCTGCGTTCGGCTGAGGCATCCTATCAGGCTGCTTTGGGCGCAGGTGCACGGCTGATTCAGCCGTGCCTTCTTGATTTTCTGAGATAAGCGGCAGACTCCGGGGGTGTTTCAATGCTAGTCGACACCAAGAGATTCGGCCCCATTGAGGTAAGCGTTGATCAGGTACTTGAGTTTCCCGAGGGACTCATAGGCTTTCCCCATCTTCACAGGTTCGTAGCCATTAACCTAGATGGCCCTGATCGCTGGTTGACATGGTTTCAGTCTGTAGAGGAGCCGGCCGTAGGTTTCGTCACCCTTGATCCTAAGGCGGTTTTCCCGGACTATAACCCCTTGTTCTACCCTAAGGATCTTGCGGGTTTCGACTCGTCTTCCCCGGACAACCTGGTTGTGCTGGCGGTTGTCACTGTCCCCAGGGATGTTCGCAAGATGACTGCAAACCTGCAGGCCCCCTTGGTCCTCGACCCAATAAAACGGTTAGGAAAGCAGGTGATCGTGGCATCCACTGAGTATACTACAAAGCACTATGTATTCGCCGCTTTACAGACTCTTGTCAGGAGGACGGGTTGACGTATGCTTGTTCTCGCCAGGAAAAAGGGCCAGGGGATAAAGATCGGAGATGACATTCTCATACGGGTGACCGAGGTCCGGGGCTCAGGAGCAAGGGCTCTGGTCAAACTCGGGATCGAAGCTCCTTCCGGTATGAAGGTCCTGCGAGACGAAGTGGAACTCGAAATTGCCGAAGAGATGATGCTGGCCAAAGACCCTTCCTTTGACATCCGGACATTGCGAGCAAAGGTTAAGGGTGAGGAGCCCTAATCCGCTGCTGAGCATCTGCAAGACCGCCCCAGGTACCCCACAGGGTTCACATTGTGAACGAGGTTTCCGATAAATGAAGTAAAGGTTCGTGCGTTCGCTCGCTTCTTTGCACCTTGACCCGAGAAGAGGTGACCTGTTTGAGTTCTAAGATTACCTTAGGCGTGACGGGCCTGGATACTGAAACCATCATACAAGAGCTGATGAAGGTTGAAAGAAGGCCTATTCAGGCGTTGGAGGCAAGGCAAGGCGTGTTGGCCGGGCGCCGGTCGGCGTGGGATTCAGTAACGCAACGGCTGAACTCCCTTACCGCAAAGATTTCTCCGCTGACAAGGCCCGGTACTTTTGACAGTAAGTCAGTATCCATCACAAATCCATCAGTCATATCGGTGGAAGTATCAGATTCGGCCGCAGTGGGAACATACGACATCAAAGTAGTATCTCTGGCTGACAGACAAATCCTTCAGTCAGGGTTCTTCGAACTGGAATCCCTTGAGGAGGCGGCAGGCCTGTCAGGGTCTTTATACCTAAAGGGAGACGAGGTTCTCGTAGAAGCAACTGACAGCCTCAATGATATTGCCGGCAAGATCAATGCCATGCACGCGGGCTTTGGCGCAACCGTCATAAGGACAGGTTCGTCAACGACAGGGCTATCCCAGTTCCGGATGGTTATCACTGCATCGAAGACGGGAACGGCAGAGCAGTTGGAGCTTGCTCATCTGGGAATCGACCCCCAAAACCCCGGAGGCTTGTCCCTATGGAAAGACTTAGGCGTTGTTCTGGAGACGCCGGATTCTCCTGACATCGTTCAGTTAAACCAGGTGCAGGCAGCTAAAGACGCAACCTTCCAACTGAACGGGGTGACGGTAACAAGAGCTGAGAACCGGATTACAGATGCATTGCAGGGTATAGCCATTGAGATTCTGGCTTCCGGTGACAAGCCGGGGGATACAGAGTCTGCTTGCCGGTTCACTGTCTCGCCTGACAACCAAAGGGTCGTCAACGAGTTGAAGGCATTTGTCGAGGAGTACAACGGCCTAATAGAGGTTGTGAAGAAGCATACAGCATGGGATCCCCAAACCAAGAAGGGCGGGCTTCTGATCGGAGACACGCTTTTGCAGAGACTTCTTCACGAGATCCGGGGCCTCATCTTCCGCCATATTGACCAGGGACTGCCCGGGTTTTGCTTTGTCGGCGAAATCGGGTTGTCTACAGGAGCCTTGGGATCCTTTTCCCGTGATGGGAAACTCAGCTTTGACGAATCAAAGTTAAGAGAAGCCCTTGCCAGGGACAGAGAAGCGGTGGCAAGGTTCTTCGGCGCCAGAGCTTCAGCTGAAGGAGCTGACGAAGGCATCTTTAAGGTTCTGGAAGATACAGTGGGACGATATACGTCCACAGGAGGTCGGCTGCCCCTTAGAAAGAAAGAGCTTGAGTTGCAAGACAGGGATCTGGCCCGCCGGATCGAGGAGAAACAGCGGACCATAGATCTGAGGCTTAACTCTCTGAAGAGACAGTTCACGGCCCTTGAGATGCTCATTTTCAAGATGAACGGACAATCGGCCTGGCTAGCGCAGCAAGTGGCTAGCTTTTTTCAGACGTAGGAGAACGGGGGATGGTAGGGTGAGCCAAGCTTACGGAGTGCTGACCGAAAAAGCACTTAACATTTACAGGCAGCAGAGAGTTGAGACGGCTTCTCCCGGAGAACTGGTTCTCATTCTGTATAGCGAAGCTATAAGGTGCATGAGGGAAAGCATCGCGGCCCTGAACGAAAAGGATTACTCGTTGAGCAACAAAGGATTGCTGAAATCACAGGACATTATTGACGAATTAAGGAGTGCTCTGAACCTGGAAGCGACGCCGGGTCTTTCCGGAGCCCTGGGTTCAATGTACGATTTCATCTTCACGCGCTTGCTTGAAGCTAACATGAGAAAAGATGCTGGTTTGGTCGAAGAAGCTCTGAAAGTCACGCTGGAATTGAGGGGCATGTGGGAGGAAGTGTTTCGCAGCAATGGTACCAGAGACTGATGTGACAGAAAGGGCGATTATCCTCTCAAAACAGATCCTCAAACTGTCTGAGAAGGCTGCCGCTTTTTCGGCTGAGGGAGATTTGGAAGGCCTTGCCGGCGTCATTGATGCGCGAGAACAGGCAATATCTCTTTTCCGGACATTAGGTGACATTCGCCGGGTTCCGGGAAAATGGCGCCAAATCGTTATCAATGCACTGTCAAAGGCAATGCAGATAGATGATGAGATACGGGTTCTCCTTCGTAAGGAGATAAGCTTGGGGAGCAGGGCCATAGAAGATGCCGTAACCAGCTCCAAGGTTCTTTCAGCTTACGATCCGACGCCTTCAGGCCTGCAAAGGTTCGACAGACGCCAATAGAAGGCGCGCCATTTGAAAAGCCCCGGTGAGACCACCGGGGCTGATTCTCTCCGTAGCGGTATTTCGTTAGGAGATTTTGCTAACGTTAGCAGCTTGCAGGCCCTTAGGCCCGTCGACTATGTCAAATTCAACCAAGTCTCCTTGATTAAGGGTTCGAAACCCGTCGGTTTGTATCGCAGAATAGTGTACGAAGACATCAGGGCCGTCATCTCTCTCAATAAAACCATAGCCTTTTTCAGCGTTGAACCACTTAACTCTACCTTGCATTTCGGGACATTCCTCCTAATTTCAGACGACGGCTCCCGGCTACGTCGTCTCATGGAGCTTTTTGCTCGTGCCCGAACTATAGCATGCCCAACCTTACGAGTCAACAGACATTTCTCTGTGGCATCAGCCTGTGGATATTGTGGGTAACTCTGTTGATAACCAGTTAAAACATGTTTTGAAGCTGGGGATATGACTGTGGACTGTCGCAAGGCGTCACATATGACACAGAAAATGTCATCGCTTTTAGAGAGAAATCGTCGAATTCGCCGTGAACTTAAGCTTTGGCGCCGAACGGCAGCATGCTGGAAGGATTTGCAGACCAAGGAGGGAATAATATAGCTCAAAGGATCTTGGGGAGGCTGATTTCATGGAGATCATAGTAAGAGGGAAAAACATGGAAGTCAATCCTGCTCTTAAGCAATATGCAGAGCGCAAATTGTCCAAGATAGAGAAATACCTGAAGCATTCACCTCTTACCTGCCAGGTCACCTTCTCCACGGAACGGGACAGATACGTAGTCGAAGTCACAATACCTCTCAACGGTTATCTTCTCCGGGGTGAAGAGTGGGCGTATGATGCTCTATCGGCAGTGGACAAAGTCATTGAGAAACTTGAAAGACAGATAGAGAAATACCGCACTCGGCTTTTTCGCCGCGAGAAGACCGAGGTTTTCGCAGGAACTGAGAGAAACCATGTGGCAAACGAACGTACCATAGTAAAAGTGAAGAGATTTCCGGTAAAGCCAATGTCGCCTGAAGAAGCTTCGCTTCAAATGGAGCTCCTGGGCCACGACTTCTTTGTCTTTAGAAATGCCGAGACAGGTATGGTCGGTGTGATTTACCGGAGAAGGGATGGAAATTACGGGCTCATAGAGCCTGAGTACTGATTCCAGGCGCAAAAGATCCCGGGTGGCGTATGGAAGGGGAACCGGTGATGTTAAACCCTAAGGTTACTACGGTGATTTTTGAGGGTGGACAAGCTAAGACCTCGCTTGACCTGGTTATCTCCAATGTCAGAAAGCAAGTGGTGCTGGATACTCTGGAAAAGCTCAAAGAGGCACAGCAGATTGATAGCGTTGTCCTGGCAACGAACTACCCCGGTCTGGCAGCGTCTGCAAGAGACATGGGTGTACAGGTGGATCTGGAAGACGCAGGCGCGAGTTTTCACTTCGGAAAAAGGCTGCGAGAAGTCATTGTGAAATACCGGGCCGAAAACGTCATTTACATGGGCGGGGTTGCAGCTCCCTTGATATCGTCCCGTGAGTTCGACGAGATTGCGGTCACTCTCAAGCGAGAGAGGAATCTGGTCATCATGAACAACGTACAGTCGGCAGACCTTGTTGCGTTTGCTCCCGGGCGAGCAATAGACGAGATTGAGCTTCCGGATAAGGACAATCCCCTGGGGAACCTTCTACGGTCTATCGGAATTCGAAGGGTCTTGATTCCCAATTCCGGTAGAGTGAATTTCGACCTTGATACCCCTCCCGACTTCCTGATTCTTGGGCTGCATCCAGATTGCGGCCCCAGGAGCAAGAAAGCAATTGATGCCCTGGACTGGCCCAGGGAGAAGATCCTTCAGGCACTGGGGGTATTGAGGCGATCTTCCAAAGAGGTTGCGGTGATCGGGAGAGTCGGACCTGCTGTGATCCAGTACATTAACGCTAACATGGTTCACAGGATGCGCGTTTTTTCCGAAGAAAGAGGTATGAAGGCGTTAGGTCGTGAAGACAGGGGAGAAGTGGTATCTCTATTGGGCTACATGATAGAAAGTGTTGGCCCGGAGAGCTTCTTCAGGTTTCTCTCTTCAGTGGCAGATGTTGCGTTTATCGATTCACGAGTGATTTTTGGTCATCTGAAAAAAAACCTTTCTGATTGGGACCGGTTTCACTCAGACCTGGGAAGACACGATCTCATAGAAGACCCGTGGACAAGGGAGTTCACCAAATGTGCCTGGGAGGCGGATATTCCTGTAGTCTTGGGTGGGCATAGTTTGGTGGCAGCCGGATTGTGGCTCCTGGCAGAGATGGTGGTTGTCGAGAAAGAAGCTTCGGGATATCGTCGTGGTACATTTGTTATGTCGAGAGCCCATAGTCCTGGTTAGGGTCTTGCTTCACCTTCGGTCAGGGGAGAGGGAGTTATGGAATGACGCAAGAGAGTAGAGATCTTCTTGCCAGGAAATGCGAGGAGACTCTCAGACGCGTAAAGGACGTAATGAATGCCAGGGTTGTCTTGAGCGACGACGGAAACGTAGAGGAGATACATGTTCTTGCAGGACCTAGCCGTTCAGCCAGGTACATAGGACGGGACATTGAATCTTCGATGATCGCAGCATTCGGTTTGCGGATTGACAGAAGGAAGATCTCAATCGCGCAGATAGGCAACGATTCCCCGGGGCAAGGAAGAAGGGTTCTCTTGGAGCGAATTGAGATTATCTCCTCCCGTGACCTGGCCGAGGTAAGGGTGCACCTGAGCCTGGGAGGAGACGGCAAAGTAACCGGAGTGAGCTCAGGAGCCCCGACTTCAACCGGTTGGCTTTGGGCTGCCGCAGGAGCAACAGCCTCGGCTCTGGATTCGTACATGCCTGCAGAGGCATCTCTGAGCATCGAGGACGTCTCTGTCAGCATATCGAAGTCCCGCAAGATAGCTCTTGTGAGTTTGACACTGGCAATGGACGGCAAGGATTTGTTTCTGACAGGCTCTTGTCCGGTAGCTCATGATGAACGGGAAGCGGTTGTCAAGGCCACTCTCGACGCTGTCAACAGAAAACTGGGGCAGTTGGTGTCAGATGCCTGAGAAATGTCGATTTCTTGGGGATCAGAAGGATCTTGGTTACATGCAAAGAATTATCCTGTAGCCGGCAGTTTGAGCTTCACAAGGACACAAAAACCATAGCGGAGCCAGTCGTTCCGGTCTAGCGGTCCGGAAAAAGCGAGTACGACTGGAGGTCCTACGGTGAAGAGAATCCTAAAGGCGCTTCTTGCTATTTGCGCCATGCTGCTCGCAGGAGCTGCGACTTGGCAGTTGGGTTAAGTAAGCCGAACTGCCGGCTTTCTTTGAGAGGTGCCCCTTTGGCATGAAGAAGCACGATTCCCTAGGGCGATTGTACATTTGGAGCATAGGCATGGCTGGAATCGGGGTCCTTTTGACCAATATCCCCCGAATTGACAGCGTGGGCCTTGCGCTTAAGGTCTTGTTTCTCGGCCTGCTGGTTTGCCTGGGCGAGTTGAGTCAGGTTTCCATGCCTCTCGGGAAGGGAACCATTTCTGTGTCGTCACCCCTGCTCCATACTACCGCGGTGTTATTCGGACCTGAAGTGGGCGTTTGGGTCTCAGCTTTGGCCACTATTCGCAAGAAAGACCTGCAAGGCAAGGTGCCCCTGGGAGTTGTCCTGTTCAACAGAGGAATGCTCTCTATTTCGGTTCTGTCGTTCTGCAGGGTTTACTCCTTGGCCGGAGGCACCCACGGGGGTCTTGACTTTCCCAGGGATTTCATAGCGTTCATTGCAGGAGCTCTTGCGTATACCCTGAGTAACGCCGTTATGGTAGCGCTGGGAATATCCGTTCAGAGCGGCATGTCCTTGCCGGGCGTGTGGGGAATGTACATACGATGGGGTCTTCCCAACATGCTGGCCTTGTTTCCCCTGGGATTTCTCATGGTTATGGTAGCTCAGCAGGGAGGTCCCTGGCTGTTGGTGCTCTTTTTCATACCGCTCATGGTAACCAAGTACTCTCTGGAGAAGTATACCGAAATGCGCGAGGTGTACCAGGAATTGGCAGGGGCTCTGAGCAGCGCAATCGACTTCAGAGATTCGTATACGCGCGGGCATTCGGAAAGGGTGGCGGAATACGCATCTCTGCTGGCTAAGGAGCTGCGTCTTCCTGAGGACCAGATTGAGATCATACGGTACGTCGGTCTCCTTCATGATGTAGGTAAGGTCGGAATACGAGACAAGATCATGAAGAAGCCGGGCGCATATACCTACGAGGAATACCAGGAGATGAAGAGACATGCGGCGCTGGGCGCTGATATGCTGGAGGGCATGAGGCTCCTGGGTCGCGGGCAGGACTGGATACGGTACCACCACGAGCGTTGGGACGGCAAAGGTTTTCCGGACGGGTTAAAGGGGGAAGACATACCCCTGGAGGCCAGGATCATTGCATGCGCTGATTCTTTTGATGCAATGACTACGGATCGTCCTTACAAGAACAAAATGTCTGTTCCCGAAGCCAGAGAAGAACTGATCAGGTGCAGCGGTACCCAGTTCGACCCCAGGATAGTCCAGGCCATGCTGAAAGTCATTGACAAGCATTTGCTTGCAGGGAAGTGATGCTTTGCTTATTGTCTCTGCGCTGTCAGGCATGCTTCTTGGAGCCGTCCTCGGCGGAAAGCTCAGCAACCTTGCCCCTGTAGATTTTCGTGGCTTTCCGGTAATCGTCACATCATTGCTCCTGCGCAGCTTGTCTATATTCCTCGACAGCCGTGTCATGCAATCCTCTGCTGTTTCGTTTATGGCCAGCCTTCTGCCTGCTGCCATTCTCCTTTGCGGTCTTTGCCTGAACCTGCGTTTTCCGGGTGTCTGGCTTATCGTGGCGGGCACTTGCATGAACGGGGCGGTTATTGCTGCCAATGGCGGGAGAATGCCTGTCAGCCTGGAACAGGCAGCTCCGGAACGCTTGGCGGCGGAGATCGGAAGATTGACAAATAGCATAACCCACCAGGTCTTGGTGTCTGATACCCGGCTGAAGTTTCTTGCAGACCTTTTCAGATGGCCCAGTTTCCTTGGTCGGGGGACCATGTTCAGTTTGGGCGATATTCTTATCACCGCAGGCGTTTTCTGGTTTACGTTTCTCCTTGTTCGTGGCAAATTCCCTGCCCCCGCTAATGATGGTACAATTGACTGAGGTTTCAAGTCTTTGTGGCCAAGACGGAATCATTCAGAGGGATCAAAAGTGTCTTTACTGAGGAATATCTTCAATTCCAATCAACGGGAGCTTAGGAAACTTGAGCCCATTGTCAGGGCGGTGAGTGCCCTTGAGAGCCGAATAAAGGAACTCAGCGACCATGAGCTGGCATCAAAGACGTCAGAGTTTCGCAGTAGAGCGCACAAGGGCGAGCCGCCTGAGAAAATGCTGCCCGAAGTTTTCGCCGTTGTTCGTGAGGTATCAAGAAGAGTCTTGGAGATGCGTCATTTTGATGTGCAAATAATGGGGGGAATTGCTCTTTACCAGGGTCGCATTGCCGAAATGCAAACAGGAGAAGGTAAGACGCTCGTAGCCACGCTGCCTTCCTACCTGTCTGCCGTCTGCGGGAGACCTGTTCACATCGTAACGGTCAACGACTATCTTGCCGCCAGAGACCGCGAGTGGATGGGCCAGATTCATAGATTTCTAGGGTTGGATGTGGGCCTTGTGGTACCGGGAATGGAACCGGCTGACAAAAGGCGCTCATATACCTGTCCGATAATATACGGTACAAATACGGAGTTCGGTTTTGACTACCTGAGGGACAACATGGCCTACAGCGCTGATGGACTTGTGCAGGGGCCCCTTGAGTACGCTATCGTCGACGAAGTAGACTCGATCCTGATCGATGAAGCTCGTACTCCCCTGATAGTCTCTGGCCCCAGTGAGGGGTCTACTGATGAGTACGGGAGATTCCACGAGTTGGCCCGAGCACTAAAGAAAGACCTCCATTATACCGTCGATGAAAAAGCAAGGATTGTGGCGTTGACAGAGGAAGGGGACGAAAGGGCAGAGGCATGGTTGGGGCTGGAGCCCGGAGAACTCAACGTTTTTGAGCATATTGACAAAAGAGCTTATATATACCAGGCTCTTCGCGCCAAGGAGCTCATGAAGCGAGATGTGGATTACGTCATGAAAGACGGCGAAGTGCTGATCGTTGACGAATTCACCGGAAGGATCCTCCCGGGGCGGCGGTACTCAGACGGGCTTCATCAGGCCATTGAAGCTAAAGAAGGTGTCCGTGTTAGGGAGGAGACCGATACACTGGCCACCATTACAGTGCAGAACTTCTTCAGGATGTACAGAAAGCTTTCAGGCATGACAGGCACGGCCCTCACGGAAGAAGCTGAGTTTCAGGAGATATACGGCCTGGATGTGGTAAGCATTCCAACGGATAAACCGCTTATTCGAGATCCCTTGCCAGACTCGGTTTGGAGGACTGAGCGTGGCAAGTTCAAGGCCGTGGTAGATGAGATCGCCGAATGCCACCAAAAGGGACAGCCGGTGCTGGTGGGCACCAGGTCTATTGAGCGGTCGGAAATGCTTTCAGATATGCTGTCCAAAAGGGGTATTTCCCATGAGGTGCTAAATGCCAAGCATCACGAGAGAGAAGCGGAAATAGTGGCCCAGGCGGGTCGCATGGGCGCCGTTACCATAGCAACCAACATGGCCGGGCGTGGGACTGACATACTGCTGGGCGGAAATCCTGAGTCTATGTCCAGGAATAGCTTGCGCCGGGACGGCTTTGAGCCCGAGATTGTTCTTCTGGCTGCAGAGAAGGTTCTTCCTCAATCCATTGCCAGACGAATTGAGGAAGGCCATGAGGACGAGTTCCTCTCTGCTGTCATGGCAGCCAGGAAGAGATACAGCGACTTATACGAAGAGGCCAGGAAGGTTACTGGGGAGGAGCACGACCGGGTGGTTGAGCTTGGTGGGCTCCACGTTCTCGGAACTGAGCGTCATGAGGCCAGAAGGATCGACAACCAGCTAAGGGGACGGGCAGGAAGACAAGGAGATCCGGGATCATCAAGGTTCTACCTCTCTCTGGAAGACGAGCTTATGAGACTTTTCGGAGGGGATCTTCTGACATCCCTTATGGATAAGATCGGCATGGAAGAGGATGAGGCCATAGAGCATGCCCTGGTGACCAGGGCAATAGAGACGGCCCAAAAGCGCGTTGAATCCCAGAACTTCAGCATCAGAAAGAACGTTCTGGAATACGACAATATCCTCAACAAGCAGCGTTCGGTCATATATGGCGACAGGAGAAAAGTGCTGGAAAGCGAGGACCTGGTCGGGATCCTGGGTGAGATGACCGGGAGAGTGATCCAAAGGGCCGTTGAGCTTCATTGGCCTTATCGCTCCAAAAAAGAAGAAGCTGATTTGGATGGGCTTTGGACTCATGTCAGGGAATTGTCCGGAATTCAGTATGCTGACCGGGAGGAATTCAGGACGCCGGAGGACATTGCGTCTTTTCTTGAAGAGGTCTTTAATGACGCCCTCAAAGAAAGGCGCAACTTGCTTGGGAATGATCTGGCCGATGTTTTACGTGTGATTCTACTCAGAAACATAGACAGGCATTGGATAGAGCATCTCAGGGATATGGACGGTCTCAGAGAAGGAATCGGGCTGCAGGCGTACGGCCAGAGAGACCCTCTTGTGGAGTATACCCGGCAGGGATTTGACAAGTTCCAGGGCAGGCTGCAGAGTATTGAAGAGGACACGGTCCGAATGGCGTACAGGCTCACAATGGTAACTCAGGATGCGACAGGAGAAAAGGGCCCAAGAGCTGTCCCCAGGCCCCAAACAGGCCAGGCCCGGCAGCAGCAGTCAGCGCATGATGACGGACCGAAGGCAACGACGGTCAGGAAGGGTCAGAAAGTTGGCCGGAACGAGCCCTGTCCTTGCGGGAGCAGACGGAAGTACAAAAATTGCTGTGGCAGACTGTGAATCAACGGGGGTATTGCTGTGTACGAAGAGGTAATCCAAGAGCTGGAACAACTAGCCGGTAGGCTGGACAATATTCGGAGGTCTCTTTGACTTAGAGAACCTTGAACGCGAACTTGAGGAAACCAAGGCCAAAATGGAGGATCCGGCGGTTTGGCAGGACCCCAAGCAAGGCCAGGAACTTGGTAGGAAAATAAGCCGCATTAAGGCCAAGATCGACGAATGGAATGGGCTGAAGTCAGCGGTAGACGACGGTATAGGCATAGCTATTCTGGCTGAGGGCGAGGGCGATCTGTCGCTTCTTCCTGATCTCCAATCATCTGCCCAGGATATATCGGACAGGGTCCGAAAGATGGAACTGACTGTTCTTCTTACGGGGTCTTACGATTCTCACGATGCCATTATCTCGCTTCATGCGGGAGCAGGCGGTACCGAGGCCATGGACTGGGTTGAAATGCTGTATAGGATGTACTCAAGGTGGGTTGAACGCCGGGGGTTCAGAAGCGAGGTTCTTGATATGCTGCCCGGCGAAGAAGCGGGACTAAAAAGCGTGAGCTTTTCGGTTTCGGGCGACTACGCCTACGGGTTTTTGCGTACCGAAAAAGGTGTCCACAGGCTGGTTCGGATTTCGCCGTTTGATTCCAACGCCCGGAGGCATACGTCTTTCGCTTCAGCGGATGTGCTGCCTGAGCTCGAGGAAGACGATGAAGTTGAAATTGACCCTGAAGACCTCAGGATCGATACCTACAGGTCGTCCGGAGCAGGCGGTCAGCATGTCAACAAGACAGACTCGGCAGTCAGGATTACACACTTGCCCACGGGCATTGTGGTTGCCTGTCAGAACGAAAGATCCCAACACTCAAACAAGATTGTGGCAATGAGACTCCTAAGCGCAAAACTCCTGGCGCTGAAGGAAGAGGAGCGCCGAAAGGAGCTTGAAGCGCTGCGAGGCCCTCACAAAGAGATTGCCTGGGGAAGCCAAATCCGTTCTTATGTGTTTCAGCCGTATACCCTGGTCAAGGACCACAGGACCGGTGTGGAAGTGGGCAACGTTGAGCGAGTAATGGACGGAGACATAGATGATTTCATGTATGCCAAGCTGGAGCAAGACGCCAGGGTTTGAGAGGAGAGCAACCATGAAAGCCAATAAGCAGTCGTTGATGTGGTTTGCGTTAGTCCTGACGGGCATCCTTGTGGGTTGGTTCGGAAGAGGGCTTGCGGCGGGCGATCAGGTTCTTCCGGGAAGCGAGGAAGATCCGCTGGTCACCCGCTCTTATGTTGATTCATATGTAGACTCCAGTCTAAGTTCAGCATTGAGCCAGAGTGCCGCCATGCTGGTGGTGGAATTGGAGCCCGGTCAGAGGCTTATTGCTTCAGCCGGAACCGAGATTATCTTGCGGGCCGGTTCGGCCACAGCCCTGGATTCCCATCGAGGCGGACTTGCGGATGTTACATCCGGAGATGATATTAGACACGGGCAGGAAATAGGCAGGAATCACCTGTTGATCGCGCCCCGGGATGACGGGCGGGGTGTTCTGGCGGTTACCTCTGCGGTTCTCATGGTTAGGGGAGCCCACACCATTCAGTAGTTCAGCAGAGAAAGAAGCATATCGATGTTTTCCTGAGCCATGGAAACCAGTTCGGGCACCCGAGTCTCAAGGTTTATTGCCAGGCGAGGTCTGTCCTGAATGAGCTTGTCTATGGCCTCAAGCAGAGGCTTGCCGGGGGTCTTTCGAGGGTCGGGCGTTACCGGGAAACCAAGAGAGCGGCAGAACGCTCCGATTTTGGGATCAATCTCGACACCGAGAAACGGAACCCCGGCTTGTGCCGATAGGATCAGAGTATGAAGCCTCATGGCTACGCACAGATTGCCTCTGGCCAGCACTCCGAGGGCATTCTGGGGGCTAAGGCCTGATATGGCCTGCACAGGCGGCTGACCGCGTTCCGCGAGCATCTCGTTTAGCATCCCTACCATGGGGGCATCTCTGTCTTGCATTATCATCTGGCATGGCTCGAACCCTAATGAGCGCAGCAAAGCTACGCCCTGAGCAACTGAGCGGTAGAAGGATTCAGGCGCTGCATCCGGCCGGAGCCCCAGCCAAACAAGTCTGTCGCCGGGAGATATACCATGTTGCTTGAGGATTTCGTCAACTGCACCGGAAGGAGACGGCGACAGCAGGAAAGCCGGGTCTGCCGTGAGTTTCACCTCATTGGAGAGGCCGATTTCTCTCAGGAGCTTCTGAGATTCCTGATCTCGCACGGTTATCATCTTGGCAGACGACAGGGCTTTCTGTATGAGCAATCGTCCTGTACGGGACCTCACCGGCCCTACGCCGTTGGCATAAACAGCAAGGGGCTTACCCATTGCCTGGACGGTGAAAAGCAAGGTGACATAGTACATGAGCGAGCGGAAGGAGGTTGAATCCTGAAGCAGGCTGCCCCCTCCAAACACCACCAGGTCGGCATCCTTGATAGCAGAGATCACGTGTAAGGGCTTCATTCTGTCGTAGGCCAGTACACGGTAAGTCCTCGATGTTTCCTCAGGCGCCTTTGACAGTACTCGAATGTCGACGTCCGGTTCCTTGGCCCGCAAACACGATATCGTGGACGCGAGAATGGCCTCGTCGCCCAGATTCCCAAAACCATAGTAGCCTGCGAGGAGGAGATTCCCCATATTTCGCACCTTTCTTCCCGTACGAATCATAGCAAATACACCCTGTTGTGTAAAAGGGCTAGACACCCTGTTACAAAGGAGCCTATGCATTTGATGTAGAAATGTGGCACACTGTAAGAGAGCTTTTGCCCTGGGAACGGTGATAATGTGAGCAATATCGATGTTCTTGGAGTCGAGTTCTACCCTATGACGCTGGCCGGAGCGCGCCAGTCTCTGGAATGGATGCTGTCCAGGTATGACGGACGGACCAGGCTCGTGGTGACCGCCAATCCTATCATGGTGGTCAGAGCGCAGAAGGATCCTGAGTTTATGGATATACTTAGGTGCGCAGATCTCCTGGTTCCTGACGGTGTGGGCATACTTTGGGCAGCCCGCAAGCTCGGCGGGCATCTGCCTGAGAGGGTTACCGGGGGTGACCTTGCATCGGGCATTTTGAACCGGAAACCAGGTTTGGGAGTCTTCTTTTTGGGCGGGAGGCCCGGAGTCGCCTTGCGTGCAAAAGAGAAGGTTGAGCGGGAGTACCCGAATGTCAGGGTCTGCGGCACCCATCATGGATATTTCAGCGAGACAGAAGAAAAAGAAGTAGCCGGAAACATCGCGGCGGCCAGGCCAGACGTGGTTTTTTCATGTATGGGGTCTCCCAGACAAGAGAAGTTCCTCTGGAAACACAGAGATCAACTTGAGGCCAAGGTAGGGATTGGCCTTGGGGGGATCCTGGATATTCTGGCAGGCGACACCAAGCGGGCGCCTGAAGTCCTCCAGAAAGCAGGTCTGGAATGGCTGTACAGGCTGATTCTGCAGCCGGGACGGCTGAAAGCTGATCTTGGCTTGCTGGAATTTGTCTTGCGAATCCAGGCAAAAGCTTTTTCGAGACCGGTCAAAAAAGATGGAGAAAGAAAGGAAGATGATGATCTTGGATACCTCCCGTGAAGCAAGGTCTTGCCGGGCGTTCCCGGCCAGGTTAGAGAACCCAGGAGACCTTGTGAGGACGGTTGAAGATAAGGCTAGGGTGCTGAGACGCCACGTTATTGAAATGGTCGGAAAGGCAGGCTCCGGTCATCCCGGCGGCTCCCTTTCCTGTGCAGACATAGTAGCTGCGCTTTACTTTGGCAATGTGTTAAAGGTGGACCCATCCAACCCTAAGTGGCCCGACAGAGACAGGTTCGTACTGTCAAAGGGCCATGCAGCTCCTGTCCTTTATGCAGCTCTGTGGGAGAAGGGCTTTTTCGACCATGATCTAGGTTCCCTGAGGCAACTTGGATCTGCGCTTCAGGGGCACCCCGATTGCAGGAAAACTCCGGGCGTGGAAGTCTCAACCGGGTCCCTGGGGCAGGGGCTCTCAATAGCTGTTGGGATGGCGTTGGCAGGCAGACTCGACAAGAGGATGTACCGCACGTTTGCGCTCCTGGGCGATGGTGAGTGTCAAGAGGGGCAGGTATGGGAGGCTGCAATGTCTGCAAGTCACTACAGGCTGGACAATTTGGTTGCGGTGGTTGACTGTAACGGATTGCAGATAGACGGGCCTGTTGCACACGTCATGTCTCTTGAACCCCTTGCAGAAAAGTTCCGAGCTTTTGGATGGCATGTTCAAGTAGTAGACGGTCACAACGTAGAGGAGCTGCTCACAGCTCTTAGCGCCTTGCCGCCGGAAGGAAAGCCCCTGGCTTTGATTGCCAAGACCATAAAGGGCAGGGGAGTTAGCTTTATGGAAGGCGTTGCCGGGTGGCATGGCAAAGCTCCCAAGGGAGAGGAACTGCAAAAAGCCCTGCTTGAGCTGACCGGAACTGCCTCAGCAATACCAACAGCAACTGAGAGGTGTCAGCAATGAAGGTAGCAACCAGGGAAGCGTACGGTGATGAGCTTGTGGAGCTTGGACGGGACAACTCCTCTATAGTAGTGCTTGACGCTGACCTTTCAGGATCCACCAAGACGGCGAAGTTTGCCAGGGCATTTCCGGACAGGTTTTTCAACGTCGGAATAGCTGAAGCTGACATGATGGGCATAGCTGCAGGCCTTGCTCAATCAGGCAAAATCCCTTTTGTATCGACATTTGCGGTTTTTGCCACAGGGAGAACCTACGACCAGATTCGCCAGTCTATAGCTTACCCACGGTTCGGTGTGAAGATAGTAGCAACTCACGGCGGTCTGACGGTGGGACCTGACGGTGCATCCCACCAGGCTCTGGAGGATATTGCCCTCATGAGAGTACTGCCTAACATGACGGTGATAGTTCCATGTGATGCCGGGCAGACCCGCCAGGCGGTCAGGGCCGCTGCCTCACATGATGGTCCTGTCTACATACGCCTGGGACGGGAGGCGGTTTCCTCTGTCACGCCTGAAGGCGCACATTTTGAGATAGGCAAAGGTAGCGTCCTGTGGCCTTCCGGCGGATCGGAGAGCTTAAGGCTCGACAGGAACCGGTCTGTTTTCGATGTAGCGTTCATCGGGTGCGGGATTATGGTGGAAGCATGCCTTGAGGCAGCCCGCATACTTGAGGGGGACGAAGTCTCATGCCTTGTTGCAGACTTTGCTTCGGTCAAACCCCTTGATGAGGATCTCTTGCTTGCCATTGCCAGGCGAAGCCGGGTCATAGTCACCGCCGAAGAACATAGCGTGATGGGAGGCCTTGGAGGCGCTGTCTGTGAGTATTTGGCCGGACTTCACCCTGTGCCGGTTTTCAGGCTTGGAGTGAATGATTCCTTTGGGGAATCGGGAAGCGCTTCTGATCTGCTAAAGCTGCACAACTTGACGTCTGAGGGTCTTGTCACCCTTGCAACCAGGGCGCTTGGGCAAAAAGAGTAAAAGGCGACGGCTGCTAAGTGGCAAGTAATTCCATCAGCGGAACGAAACAGGATTGCCTCAAATCGTGTCGAAATACTGGGGGAGGCGACTGATTTTCCATTTACACCCGGCAGGTGAATTTGTTGATTTCTTTAAACGAAGTAGCTAAGACGTACGGTAACGGTGTCATGGCCTTAAATGGCGTGACGCTCCAGATAAGAAGAGGCGAGTTCATTTTCGTGGTGGGCCCTAGCGGCGCAGGCAAGTCCACGCTAATAAAGCTTCTCTACCGTGAAGAGATGCCTACACAAGGGCAGGTAATGGTCGCAGGAAAGGACTTAGGCCGGATGACCAGGCGTGAGGTCCCGTATTTTCGCCGGAGGATAGGAGTAGTCTTTCAGGACTACAAACTGCTGGAAGACAGAACAGTGGCTGAGAACGTAGCTTTTGCCCTTCGGGTTACAGGGGGAAGGGGTCGTGATTTCGGCAGAAGTGTTCTGCAGGTCCTCTCTATGGTAGGACTGAAAGACCGGGAAGATGCTTACCCTCAGGAGCTTTCCGGAGGCGAGCAGCAGAGGGTTGCCATTGCGCGGGCGCTTGTAAGAAATCCTGATATCTTACTTGCGGACGAGCCCTCGGGAAACCTCGATCCTGAGACGTCTATGGAGATTTTCAGGCTGATTGAGAGAGCTAACCTTTATGGCACGACAGTTGTCGTTGCGACTCACGCCAAGCAGATCGTAGACTCAATGAGGAAAAGAGTGATTGAGTTCAGAGAAGGCCGTGTAGTGAGGGATGTCCGGAGGGGAGCGTATGGCTTTTGAGGTTTTCTTTAGGTAGCTACCTGATGAGCGAAACCTGGAAGAGCATTTCACGAAACAAGCTATCATCGGTCATGTCGTGTTTGACTACAGGCCTGGCGCTATTCCTTCTGGGGGTTGCTTTTATCATAAACATGAACATGTCCTTTGTGCTGTCGGTGGTCCATGAAGAAATGGAGATTCAGGCGTATATCAAGCGAGATGCTCCTGACAGAGACGTAACCGGGGCTGTCGAACAGGTTAAGGAGATTCCCGGAGTAGCGGATGTCAAGTATGTCAGCAAAAAAGACGCTTTTGAAGAGCTTAAGGGCATGTTTCAGGACAAAGCTCACGTGTTGGATGCTCTGGAAGGAGACGATCTGCTTCCGGCAAGCATCAGGGCGCGTACATCAAATGTGGCAGAGATTCCATCTATTGTGGAGGAGATAAAGAAAATCGGCATCGTCGAGGAGGTCATATATCAAGAGGAGGCGGCAAGGCGCCTTGCATCCCTGGGCCGAGTGGTGCAGCTTGTGTCCCTGGGCGGAGTGGGCGTTGTGGGAGCTGCTGCGATCATGATGATAGGCAACTCCATCAGGCTTACCATTGATTCCAGAAGACACGAAATCGCGATTATGAAGCTGGTTGGCGCTACTGATGACTTCGTCCTGGGCCCTTTCATACTGGAAGGCATTGTGTTTGGGATTACCGGCGGAGTCACAGGGACATGCCTGTGTACGGGCCTTTATACCTGGGTGTCAAGGGCTGTTAACGCATCCTTGCCTTTCCTTCCGGTCCTGAGTTTGACCGCCAAGATGGCTGGAGACATGCTGGCAGTCCTTCTGGCGACCGGTGTAGTTGTAGGGGTATTCGGATCGGCTGCCTCGTTGCGGCGCCACCTTAGGGTCTAGCCGAAAGAGACCTAGACTTCATGAACAAGGGGAGATTGCGATGAAAAGGAACCCCGGGTCCATTTGGGCGACCCTCATATGCGTGATGGTAATAGCATCAATGCTGACTCCATCCCGTTCTGTGTGCAGGGCAGATGCCCTGGACGAAAAGTGGACAGAACTAGAAAAACTTGAAAAGGAAATCCAGACCTATAAATCACAGCTGGGTTCTAAGAAGAAGACGGAAGCATCTGTTACCGCTGAGCTGCAGAGGCTTGAAAGGGAGCTAACCCTGGCCGAGAAAGAGCTTGCGTACATATACGCCCGCATCTCATATTTTGGCGATCAAATAGTGCGTACCAGACAAGAGATTGCCGCTATTGAGGAGAAACTGGACAGGCAAAAGAGTGCATTTGAAGCCAGGCTCACAAGCATGTACAAGGCGGGAACCGTCTCTTATCTGGAGGTTTTGCTATCGTCAGGAAGTCTGTCTGAGTTTCTCGCCAGACTTCACTATCTGAAAGAAATTGCACAACAAGATTCGCAGCTGATAGATGAGTATACAACAGGTAAGAATGAGTTGCTGACCAAGAAAGATTCGCTGGAAGAGAGCCTTACGGAATTGTCACGTGCAAAGCAGACGCAGGAACAGAAGCGTCAAGAAGTGACTTCACGCAGCATGGATAGGGAAAGGTACCTGACCCAGCTGCAGCAGGACCGCGCCAAACTTGAGCAGGCACTGGACGAAATGGAGAGGCAGTCTAGAGCTCTGGAGAAGGAGATAAGGGATCTCCAGGCTCAGACCGGAAGAGTGAAAAAGGATAAGCTTTCCATGATATGGCCGGTTACAGGAGGATGGATTTCCGATAAGTACGGGTGGAGGTGGCACCCTCTTCTGGGTAGGAACAAGTTTCATGCAGGCCTTGACTACGCGGCTAACAGCGGCACTTCCATAAGGGCCGCTGAGGACGGTACCGTCATCATGGCGGGGGAAAACGGCGGTTACGGCAATTGCGTTATCCTGGACCATGGCGGCGGCATTTCGACTTTGTATGCCCACTGCAAGAGCCTTGCCGTGAAAAAGGGCCAGGAGGTGCTCAAAGGCGACGTCATAGCCTACGTTGGAAGCACAGGCATATCTACAGGTCCGCATCTTCACTTCGAGGTGCGCGTGAACGGTTCTACTGACGACCCGCTTAATTGGTTGCCGTAGAGGGGCTGTTGGCTAATCCTCATTGAAATATGCTAGACTGAATAGAAACGTAGAAGACAGCCAATGCTTATGAAAATTCCGGGTGGACCGGGAGGAGGAAGTCCTTCTGATGATATCCAGGAGAAAGTCTGCTTTCATGGTCGTTGCTTCAGTCCTGGTTACTGCCCTCCTGGCCAGCGGACTTACGTTTTTCGTGGTTTCCACCAGGGGGCCGGTGGGCAAGGTTCTCGGAGTTGTCAGGCTTCTTGATAAGAGCTTTTACAAACCCGTAGACAGTGATGCCCTCTTTGAGGGTGCAGCCAGGGGAGTTGTGGCTTCTCTGGGCGATCCCTACTCTGTATACATGGACAAAAGGGAATGGGAGGAATTCCAGATCAGGGCATCCGGAGAGTACTCCGGAACAGGGATTATTATCGGCGTTCAAGACGGCCAGGTTGTGCTAGCCAAGCCCATGAGAGGAACTCCTGCAGAAGCGGCAGGTCTAAAGGCCAAGGACGTCATCCTCAGGGTTGATGGAGAGTCCATTAACAGCAGCGACAAGGCAGCTCTTCTCATAAGAGGACCCGAGGGCACCAGCGTAACGTTAACGATTCTCCGAGGTAACCAGGCATTTGACGTTACCATTACCCGGGCGCAGATTACCGTTCCTGCAGTGGATTACTCTATGCTGGATGAAAATATAGGGCACTTGGCATTGATGAGTTTCAATGAGCACTCAGCAACTGAAACTACCGCTGCCCTTCAGGATCTCCGGAAGCAGGGTGCAGAAGCTATCATCCTTGATCTCCGGTACAATGGGGGAGGGTACCTCGAGCAGTGTCTTATGATCGCTGAGCTTTTGGTTCCTAAGGGGCCTGTTGTGACCCTTCGTTACAAGTCTGAACCTGACAAGACCTTCTCTACGACCGGAACCGGTCTGGATTTGCCTCTGTTTGTGCTTGTCAACGCCGGAAGCGCCAGCGCTTCCGAGATCCTTGCGGGCGCCATCCAGGACAGAGGCGCAGGTGTCTTGGTAGGGCAGACTACTTTTGGAAAAGGACTGGTGCAAGGGGCGTTTTTTCTTAAGGACGGTTCAGTGGTGAAGGTAACCACGGCTGAATACCTTACACCAGGCGGCAGACAGATTAACGGTAAGGGTTTGGATCCCGATGTTACCGTAGAAGGCGACAAGGAACAGCTTGAGAAGGCCTGGGATTTGGCAAGAGCGGCGGTTTCCGGAGGTCTTGAGCAGAAAGGGGCAGGGCTTTGACAGCGTTATTTGAGTTGCTTGGTGCTGTTGTCCGGTCGTACCCGGCGATTTTTGCCAATCCTGTCCTGGACGTTGTATACCTCTTGGTGCTGGTTCTGGTGGCAGCCCAGTATTCGAGAGTTCAGTCTCTGGAGGAAAGACTGTTTGGAAGAGCTAAGAACAAAGCTATATATCACACTGCAGTTGCCATCGCTTTTGGACTGGTGGCAGGTCTAATTGCAAGCTTGCTTATGGTCATAGTAGGTGTCACCGTCAGCGACGCCGGGATCAGGTATTTGCTTCCGGTAGCTTTCGGGTTGTTTCTCATCCACCCCCGGTTTCTGTGTTTCTCCTACTCCGGGGGCTTGCTGAGCTTGAGCTATCTAATATTTGGATGGCCTGAGATCAATGTAGCTGCTATTACTGCGCTAGTAGCGTGTCTTCACGCAGCCGAATCTATCCTTATCAGGTGGAGCGGTCATTCGTGCGCCACTCCTCTCTATTTTGCCGGAGCGGGCGGGGATACGCTGGGCGGTTTTAACCTGCAACGGTTCTGGCCCATTCCGCTGTTGGCCCTGTACGTGATCAGGGTGCCTGATGTCTCAGCCTTACCCGGCGTGATTCACTTGCCTGATTGGTGGCCGCTGATCAAAGCGGCAGAGACGACGGCTCCGGGCACGCCCGTTTTTGCCATGATGCCTGTGGTTGCGGCCCTTGGCTATGGGGATCTTGCGTTGTCAAGCACGCCCAAGGAAAAAGCTCGAGAGACTTCGAAGAATTTGTTCTTGTTCAGCGTGCTTTTGCTGATTTTTGCAGTGATAGCATCCAGGCTCCCGGCGTTTTCATGGGTTGCAGCGCTTTTCTCTCCTCTGGCGCACGAAGTGGTTATTAAGCTCGGAGCCAGGCGAGAGATGTCAGATCCGCCTATCTATAGATCGCCGGGCTGTGGTGTGGGCATCCTAGATGTGTTCCAGGATGGCCTTGCAGCTAAGGCAGGGCTAAAAAGCGGTGACGTTATCCTTGAAGCCCGGGGCGTGCCCCTGGAAAACAGGCAGGACCTTGCTAAAGCTGTGGATCAACCAGGTGATATCTTGCTGTTGGTGAGGAGCAGTAATGGTGTAAAGGATGGAGAAACGGAATCCTCTTTGCGCCAGGTGCTGATTTCACGTGAATCCGAGCTAATCGGCCTCATTCCTATACCGGACAAATGGGACGACCCGATGGCTGGCCCGGGCGCTGCGGGACCTCTGGTGGGTTTCCTTAAAAAGGCATTTTGTCGCATCAAGGGCTGAGATATAGAACATTTGGTTGCTGTTTTGTCCCCCAGCTGTATAATGATCAGGCGGGGGAATGCCAGTGCAGGGATTTCAGCTTCATTCAGAGTATACTCCCAAAGGAGACCAGCCACAGGCAATCGATGCGCTGGTTGACGGCATTGAGAGCAATGAGAGCGGGCAAGTTCTTCTTGGCGTTACCGGTTCGGGCAAGACTTTCACTGTAGCTAACGTTATCGAAAGGGTAGGGAGGCCGGCTCTGGTCATATCCCATAACAAGACCCTTGCCGCTCAGCTAGCTTCTGAGTTCAAGACCTTCTTTCCCTCTAACGCAGTTGAGTATTTCGTAAGCTACTATGACTACTACCAGCCTGAAGCGTATGTTCCCCACTCTGACACCTACATTGAGAAGGATGCATCTATTAACGATGAGATAGACAAGCTTCGACACTCGGCAACCTGCGCTCTTTTCGAACGAAGAGATGTGGTGGTGGTTGCATCGGTATCCTGCATATTTGGTCTCGGATCTCCGGTGGATTATCGCAACCTGGTGCTGTCTCTAAGAAAGGGCATGGTGAAGGATAGGCAGGAGATGCTTCGACGCCTGGTGGACATTCAGTATGTCAGGAACGATTTCGACTTCCAACGGGGAGCTTTTCGTGTTCGAGGCGATACAGTGGAGATCTACCCTGCAGGTTCCCAGGACAGAGCCATTCGAGTTGAGCTGTTCGGAGACGAAGTAGACCGGATTATGGAGTTTGATCCCCTGACAGGAAGAGCTCTTACTGAGAGGAGCCACGTGGCCATCTATCCTGCCAGGCATTACGTTACCACAGATGAGAAGATGGCCATGGCCGTTACATCTATTGAGGCAGAGCTCGGGCAGCGGCTAAAGGAATTGCGGGATAAGGGCAAGATCCTTGAGGCATACAGGCTTGAGCAAAGGACCCGTTACGACATTGACATGCTCAGGGAGGTCGGATACTGTCCGGGAATTGAGAACTACTCCAGACATCTGACCGGCAGAGAACCGGGTCAACCGCCTTATACGCTCCTGGACTTCTTTCCTGACGACTTTCTGGTCATCATAGACGAATCACATGTAACCATACCTCAGATTCGCGCCATGTATGCCGGCGACCGCTCAAGGAAGGAGACCCTGGTCGAGTACGGGTTCAGGTTGCCTTCAGCCTTTGACAACAGACCCTTGACCTTCGGGGAGTTTGAAGAAAGGGTTGGTCAGATGATCTACGTGTCGGCAACCCCCGGACCCTATGAAATGGGTCGAGGGTGTCGTGTGGTTGAGCAGGTAGTCCGCCCTACCGGGCTAGTTGACCCCGTTGTTGAGATCAGACCTACCAGGGATCAGGTTGACGACCTGATTAAGGAGATTAGGCGTGTCACAGCCCGAAAAGAGCGGGTTCTGGTTACCACTCTCACAAAACGGATGGCTGAAGACCTTACTGAGTATTTGAGAGACTGGAAGATAAAGGTTCGTTACATGCATTCCGAAGTCCAGACCCTGGAACGTATGGAGATAGTACGGGACCTCCGTCTAGGCGTGTTTGACGTTCTTGTAGGCATCAATCTGCTAAGGGAGGGCCTTGACCTTCCTGAAGTGTCTCTTGTTTGCATTCTGGATGCGGACAAGGAAGGCTTTCTGCGGTCGGAGACATCCCTTATACAGACTATTGGGCGCGCCGCACGAAACGTTCACGGCAGGGTCATAATGTACGCAGACGGAGTTACGGGTTCCATGGGAAGGGCCATAGAGGAGACCAACAGGCGCAGGAAGAAACAGGAAGACTACAACAGCCGCTACGACATTACACCGGCCACAGTCGAAAAAGCCGTACGAGACGTAATACAGTCCCAGAAGCCGGTAGAATCTCAACGAGAGTACTATTGGGAAGATAAGGATATACGGGAGGTCCCCTTGAGGGTTGTTCCTTCTCTTGTGGAGAAACTGCGTAAAGAGATGAAGCAGGCATCCCGGGACCTTGAATTCGAAAGGGCGGCACTTCTCCGGGATATGATATTTGAACTTGAAGAAAGGCTGAAGTCAGGCCCGGTTGCGAGGAGCAAGAATGTTGAAGAATAAGATCATAGTCAAAGGCGCACGCCAGCATAATCTCAAGAACATCGACGTTGAAATACCACGGGATGAACTCACGGTAATAACGGGGGTCTCAGGCTCAGGCAAGAGTTCCTTAGCTTTTGATACGATTTATGCTGAGGGTCAACGACGATACGTAGAGTCTTTGTCTGCATATGCCCGGCAGTTCCTGGGCCTCATGGATAAGCCCGATGTAGATTCCATAGAGGGGCTTTCGCCATCTATCTCTATCGATCAGAAGTCAGGAGCCAGGAATCCCCGGTCGACTGTAGGCACAGTGACTGAGATATACGATTACCTGAGACTGCTGTATGCCCGCATAGGGCGTCCCCATTGTCCGGTATGCGGCAAACCCGTTGAAAAACAGACAGTAGACCAGATAGCTGATAGGATAGAGACTTTGCTTGAAGGCACCAGGTTTTCTTTGATGGCGCCTTTGGTGCGAGGCAGAAAGGGAGAGCATGAAAAGGTTTTTGATGACATCCAAAGGGCCGGATTCGTAAGGGTTCGTGTGGATGGCGTCTTCGGTGAGCTCCAGGAGTTTCTTGGCAAGCGACTGGCCAAACAGAAAAAGCATACCATTGAGGTAGTAGTGGACAGGCTCATCCGCCGACCCAATATCCGGTCCAGACTTGTGGATTCCATAGAGGTTTGCCTTGGGCTTTCAGGGGACATGCTGGTTGTTGCCATAGAGGGCGACGCAGATTGGGTTTTCAGCCAATCCCTCGCGTGCCCCGATTGTGGCGTAAGCATCCCAGAACTGGAACCTAGGTTGTTTTCCTTCAATAATCCCTTTGGTGCCTGTCCCTCATGTCATGGATTAGGTGTCAACATGGAGATTGAACCGGAGCTGGTGATTCCTGATACCCGGAAGTCTCTGTCTGATGGGGCCATAGCTCCATGGAACGGAGCTCCGGACGGTTACTACGCGCAGCTCCTTTCGGCTGTTACCGAGCATCTGGGGATCCCTACTGATGTGCCGGTGGATTCAGTCAAGCCTGAACACATAGACGCAATCTTGTACGGACTGCCGGGAGAGAAGGTACGGTTCCGGTATGAGAACTCTTACGGGCGCAAAAGCGAGCGCGTGGTTACGTATGAGGGGGTCATTCCGAACCTGGAACGCCGTTACAATAACGCACCCAGCGAGGGTGTTCGGGCTTGGGTTGAGGAGTATATGGCGGCCAAGCCATGTCTTGCCTGCAAAGGTGCGCGTCTGAAACCTGAAGCTCTGGCTGTGACCGTCGGTGACAGGAGCATCTCTGAGTTTACGAATATGACAGTAAAGAGAGCTCTTGCTTTTCTTGAGGGGTTGGAGTTGACGTCCAGAGATCAGCTTATCGGCCATCAGGTGATCAAGCAGATCGAGTCAAGGCTTCGTTTTTTGGCGAACGTGGGACTTGATTACCTTACTCTGTCCAGGCAGGCGAGTACCCTCGCAGGAGGCGAAGCTCAGAGGATTCGTCTTGCCACTCAAATTGGCTCAGGTCTGGTTGGCGTGCTGTACGTTCTGGATGAGCCCAGCGTAGGGCTGCATCCCAGAGATTGCAGCAAGCTATTGGGTACTATCATGCAATTGAGGGATCAGGGTAACACGGTTATTGTTGTGGAGCATGATGAAGACACCATAAGGTGCGCCGACTATGTGATAGACGTGGGTCCTGGAGCGGGGGAGAAGGGCGGCCATGTGACGGCGTCGGGGACCGTAGCGGATATCATGAGAAACCCCCGGTCGATTACGGGCCAGTATCTGACGGGCAAAAGGCGCATAGATATTCCGGCCCGTCGTAAAGGCGATGGGCGTATTTTGCACCTGGCAGGTGTAAGACAGCACAATCTCAAGAACATAAGCGCGGACATTCCCCTGGGACTGTTTACCTGCGTCACCGGGGTTTCGGGTTCGGGCAAGAGCACGCTGGTAAACGAGGTTCTTTACAAGAAACTTGCTTCGGTCCTTGGCGGTGCAAGGGTCAGGCCCGGTGATCATGACTCGCTGACGGGCATCGAGCATCTGGACAAAGTCATAAACATAGACCAGTCGCCTATTGGCAGGACTCCCAGGTCAAACCCGGCAACATACACAGGCGTTTTCACGGAGATACGGTCACTCTTCTCCATGACGCCTGAGGCCAGGCTTCGCGGTTACAAGCCTGGGAGGTTCAGCTTCAACGTGCGCGGCGGGCGGTGTGAAGCCTGCAGAGGCGACGGAATCATAAAAATAGAGATGCAGTTTTTGCCTGATGTGTATGTTCCCTGTGAAGTGTGCAAGGGCAAGCGGTACAACAGCCAGACTCTGGAAGTACGGTACCGCGGCAAGAACATTGCTGACGTTTTGTCAATGACCGTAGACGAGGCCCTGGAGCTTTTCGCCGATGTGCCTCCTATCCAGCGGCGTCTCAAGACAATATCCGATGTAGGCCTGGGTTACATACAGCTTGGGCAGAGCGCTACAACCCTTTCCGGCGGTGAAGCTCAAAGGGTGAAACTTGCCACAGAGCTGTCCCGCCGGGGAAACGACCGGACCTTATATATCCTGGATGAGCCCACCACAGGACTGCACTTTGACGACGTCAAGAAACTGCTGGATGTGCTCCAGCGGTTGGTGGATGCAGGCAGTACTATAGTGGTTATTGAGCATAACCCGGACGTGGTCAAGTGTGCAGATTACATTATCGACCTGGGCCCCGAAGGCGGAGATGAAGGCGGCTTCGTCATAGCTACGGGTACCCCCGAAGAGGTAGCTGCGTCTGAAGTCTCCTACACAGGTAAGTACCTTAGAGGCATACTTGGTGCAGGAGAGCATGAGCATGAAGCAGTCTTTCGGTGACTACCAGGGAAAAGCGTGGACAGGCTTCAGGGGAAGCCGTTTCGACCTGGCGGCCAGGGTAGAAGACATCCCTGAAACTCCCGGCGTCTATGCCTTCAGAGATGCAAACGGAGAGATACTGTATGTCGGTAAGGCAAAAGACCTGAGAAAGCGAGTCAGATCCTACTTTGCAGCGCGATTGTCCCCCAAGACCGCGGTTCTTATGGAGAGAGTTGCGGGCCTTGAAACCATCACCGTAGACTCAGAGGTTGAGGCCCTCATTCTCGAGTTGACGCTGATAAAAAAACACAGGCCGAAGTATAACATCCTGCTTCGTGACGACAAGACTTACCCCTACATAAGGGTCGGACTGGATGAAGAGTGGCCCCGGGTCACCGTGGTCCGGAGGGTGAAGAACGACGGGGCGAAGTATTTCGGCCCGTTTACCAGGTCTGGCTCAGTAAGGGAAACCCTCTCGCTTCTGAGGCGGGCTTTTCCCTATCGAAGCTGTTCCGACGCAGCTTTGGCTCAAGCTGTAAGGCCTTGCCTTGATTACCAGATCGGCCGTTGCCTGGGACCATGTACGGGTAGGCTGGATCCGTCTCTTTACAAAAGAACCATAGAGCAGGTTGTCCGGTTTCTTGAGGGCAAACACAGCCGCGTCAGGGCGGAACTTGAGAAGCAGATGGTGGACTACGCCAGTGTCCTTGATTTTGAGAATGCTGCCAGGGTCAGGGATCAGATCGGCTGCCTTGATGATGTGACTCAGCGTCAGAAGATCGTGTCTCCCGGCATGCAGGATACAGACGTACTCGGGTTAGCTCAGCAGTCGGACATGTCTTTTGTGGTTCTTCTTCCGGTCCGCGAGGGCAGGCTGTGCGGCAGAGAAGGATTTGTGTTGACGGGAACAGGAGATTCACAGCCAGGTGACGTTCTTGAGGCCTTTATGACTCAGTATTACTCAGCTGCGTCTTTTATCCCCCGGCAGGTGCTTCTGTCTCACCATGTGGTCTCACAGCCGAACCTGGAGGAGTTCCTGACCGCTCGTGGAATGGACAGTTCAGGGCTCAGGTCTCAGGTAAGAATACGGGTTCCGCAACGAGGACGTCTTAAAGAGCTTATGGGTATGGCTGAAGATAACGCCAGAGCTCTTATGATAGAGTATGTTCCCAGGCGTGAAAGGGAGCGGCAAGCTATAGGCGAGGCCCTGGAACAGCTAGCTGAATCTCTGGGGCTTTCTAGGCCGCCGGGACGCGTTGAGGGATATGACGTCTCAAACATTTCAGGGCACCAGGCCGTGGCTTCCATGGTAGTCCTTACAGAAGGCTTTCCCGACAAGACACAGTATAGGCAGTTTCGAATGAGCGTTCAGGGCAAGCCTGATGATTACGCCATGATACAAGAAGCGCTGTGGAGAAGGTTTCAACGAGGTTTCAAAGATCGCGAGAAATTGGCCGCAACGGGCAGGGCCGGCAGGTTCTCGGCCTTCCCCGACCTCATCGTTGTTGATGGCGGGAAAGGTCAGGTTTCAGCGGCCAAGGAAGTGCTGGATGAGTTGGGGCTGAAGATCCCGCTGGCAGGGTTAGCTGAGAAAAAAGAGGAGCTCTTCGTTCCTGGTCGTTCGGATCCGGTCTTGCTGCCCAGAGATTCGGGCGCACTGTATTTGGTCATGAGGTTACGTGATGAAGCCCACAGGTCTGCCTTGACCTATCATCGCAAGTTGCGAGAGAGGAAAGCCTTGGATTCAGCTTTGACCAAAGTGCCCGGTATCGGTCAGGCACGGGCAAGAGCTCTTATGGATGTGTTTGGCGATGTTGAGACTCTACGGAAAGCGTCTGTTGAGGAAATAGCCCGGGTGAAGGGCATTGGTCTGCAGTTAGCCGGGAAGATAGTCTCCCATCTTAACGATCCTCACTAGTCCATAGAAAGATCCGCTATGCACGTTTAACATACAATATCTATAGATAAAATAAGTTAAGGTCTATATTGACTTTGTTCAGTCAGCACTGTAAATTATACCGTGGAAGGTGAGAAAATGGGGAATGAGGTAATCGGCAGGTGTCCTGTTTGTCATGAAGCTATGGAAGTCTCTGAACTCCAGTGTCCGGCATGCAGGACTCGGATTTCGGGTCGCTTTGATCTCTGCAAGTTTTGCAAACTCGAACCTGAACAACGGGAGTTTGCAGAGGTATTCATCAAGAACAGGGGCAACATTCGAGAAGTTGAGAAGGAGTTGGGAATCTCGTACCCGACGGTTCGAAACAGGCTTGAGAGTCTTGTCAGAGCCATGGGCTACTCTGTGCCTTCCGGCGATGGGAGTTCGGAAGAGGAACGGACTGAACAGAAGAAGGACATTATCGACAAACTCAGCCGTGGCGAGATAACGCCTCAGGAGGCCACCAGGCGTCTTCGCAACCTAGCTGAGAGGTAGGGTAGGGGTTGGCCCTGTGCCGGGGATAGAAGGCAAAGATCAAGGGCGGACCCGAAGGAGGAAGAAAGGTGTCAAAAGACGAGAAGCTTATGATCCTGCAGATGGTCAGCGACGGCAAGATCACGCCTGAAGAAGGGGCTGGACTGCTGCGCGCTCTGGGCGGGGCGACTCAGACTAAGACTCAACCGGTCACAAGGAAGCCGGATAAGGCTGTAGTCCGCACCACCGTTGAGCAGAGCGTTGAGCGTGCCATCAAGGCTGCCGAGAAAGCTGCCAGGGAAGCTACGAAGCATGTGGAGGGTCTGACTGAGGGTTTGACTGAGGGTCTGACTGAGGGCTTGGCGGAAACCGTTGCCAAAGAAGCTGCTCGTGAAGAGGCTAGGGTTGGTCAGGTAGCCGGTGAAGCTGCAGGCAACCTGGGAAAGCTGATTAGCCGGATGTTTGCAGGGGGCTATTCAGGAGGGCCCGGGTTTGAACTGAAGGAAGAGATCATGGGGGAATTTACCGGTGAGGGGGAAGTTCAGGTATCTCTCTCAACCGGGAACGGACACATTACCGTGGATACGTGGGATGATGCAAGCTATCGTCTGGTAGTCACCAAGAAGGTCAATGCTTCCAGTGAGGATGAAGCCCGGGAGATCAGCAAAGACGCCTATGATTTCTCCCAGGACGGTCTCGTGTTGAAGGCAACAGCCAGGGACGGGCAGCGGTGGTTGCGGCAGTTGTCGGTACGCTTCCGGTTGACCCTTCCCAAAGACAGAAAGGCCGCTTTGCTGCTTGATACGTCTAACGGCCGAGTCAATGTAAGTGGTGTCTCTGGGTCTCGGATTAAGGCTGACAGCGCAAACGGACGGATTGAAGTTGAGGGCGCTGACTTTGATAGCGTTGACCTGGATACCGCCAACGGAAGGATCGAGTACAGAGGACGCGCATCTGACTTGAGGGCGGATACTGCAAACGGTCGTGTTGAGGTCGACCTCCGGGGTGCCGGAACATGGAACCTGGATACCGCCAATGGAAGGATCGAGGCGAAGATTCACAGGGAACCCGGCGTCGCCTATTCTGTTGACCTTTCAACGGTTATGGGGAAGCTGGACGTGAGCGGCATGGAGGACGCCAACGTACTGGTAGACGATTCCAGGGAGAAGTTCGCCAAGCGGTACAAGGCTGAGACCAGAGACTTTGCTGAGGCATCCCCAAAGGGGGTGCTGAAGGCATCCACTGCTATGGGGAGGGTCACTGTATCTCTGTAAGAGGGGGCTTGCGAGAATTGGAGGAAGAACGGGTTCGAGTTTTGAATATGGTAAAGGAAGGTAAAGTCACTGTCGAGGAGGCCGTGAAGATCCTTGAGGCCCTGGAGCCTGTGGTTGAGGATAGGCCCGCAGCAGCTCCGGTTAGGGCCAAATGGTTGCGAGTTCGGATTACGGATCTTGGTACCGGAAAACCCAAGGTATCCGTAAACCTTCCCATGGGTGTTGTGGAATGGGCCCTCAGAGTTGGGGGCAAATTCGCATCGGTTGGAGGGGTTGATCTAAACGGGATGGGCGTTAACCTTGAGGAGCTTGGAGCAGCCCTGACCCATGGCTTCACCGGCAAGTTTGTGGATGTGACGGACGAGGAGTCCGGGGAACACATTGAGGTGGTAGTTGAGTGATTGAAGGCGGCGCGCGTTGCTTTCCTCCAGATAACGTACAGCGGCGCGCGCTGTCTATTCTTTCTCGCCTGCAAGGTTCTCAGCAATCTTAGCTATGCGGCGAAACCTGTGGTTGACTGCAGACTTAGAGGCAGGAGGGTTGAGCAACTCCCCTAGTTCTTCAAGACTTAGGCCCGGGTTAAGAATCCGGAGCCTGGCCAGCTCCCGAAGAGCCGGCGGTAGGTGGGAAAGCCCTTTTTCCTGGTCTATAATCCGAATATGCTCAAGCTGTTTCAGAGAAGCTTCCACTGACCGAGATACGTTTGCACGGTCCATGTTGACGAGCCGCTGAACCGAGTTCTTCAGCGATTTTCTGACCCGTATGTCTTCGTATTTTAGGAGGGAGTTTGATGCTCCGGTCATTTTGAGGAACTCAACTATGTGGCCGGCATTTTTCATGTAGACTACCCATGATGAGCGGCGCTTGATCAGGCCTGCCCGCAGGCCTTCGACAGATATAAGCGACTGTACTAGGAGAGCTTCTCTCTTGTTAGGGAGCGCCAGTTCCAGATGATGGGTTTTCAGGGGAGAGGCAACGTAACCCTTTGCCAGAAAAACTCCTCTTAGGTAAGCTCGCCTGCACGTTTCATCTCTTACGAGAAGATCCGGGGAGGGCCTTATCTTATCGATTCTTGCCTTGGCCTGCACTTTACGGTTTGGGCGTGTTCTGTTCCCGCCGTGAGCTTGGCGCTTGAACGAAGGATGCAGTCCTGAACCTTGTCTTTCCAGATAGTAAAGGCGTCTAAGCAGAAAGGGTTCAGCCGCAAGAGTTGTCTCGAGGCCGCTTGAGGGGGAATCTGACGGCGAATCACACAAGAAGCGCCGTAGCGCATGGGCCTCCCAGAACGCTGCCGCAGTGCCCGGGACTGTCGCCTTGGCCAGTTCTTCTTTGACGCTTCTTGAGAAGCTCTCTTTACCCATTTCGATAATCGCTGGCCGCCTGGTGTATATGCTGTAGACCGTGAGTTGTCCTGGAGGTGAGAAAATCTGCTATGGAGCGCCCGAGACGAGCTGGGTCATGCCTGGCAAGGTCAGCGCTTGTCAGAAACTGCCCGGATATGGGTGTATATCCGCTTGCCAGCAATAAGCCTTGGTCAGCTATAACAGGATAGCGCCCCTCGGCAGCGTACCTGCCGGCCATATCCTGAGGAGCCGTCCCAACGTTGACAAGGACGTGGGAAAACAGCCTTCCGGCGTGTTCCTGGATTGCTCTGACATGATCGCTGGCAGAGAAACCGTCAGTCTCGCCCGGCTGTGTCATTACGTTGCAGATGTAAAGCTTCCGTGCCTTTGAGTCAGCGATTGCCTCCCTTATTCCCGGAACCAGGAGATTGGGGATTACCGAAGTAAACAGGCTGCCCGGTCCGATAATGATTCCATGAGCTTGGTGTATTTCTTCAACCGCTTCGTCAAGAGCCCGAGGATCCGGAGGGTTCAGACCGAGCCGCCTTATCTTCTTCCGCGCTTCGGGTATGGCAAACTCGCCGTTTACCATCGTTCCATCTTCCATTTCAGCGTAGAGGGTAACGTCACACAGTGTGGCGGGCAGCACCTTGCCCCTTACAGCTAGGATCTCAGACATGGTTCTTACGGCAATCTGGAAATCTCCTGTCATTTCTGTTACTGCGGCCAGAAACAGATTTCCGAAATTGTGTCCGGCCAGCGCTCCCCTGGTGAAGCGATGATTAAAGAGAGAAGCCATTACAGGCTCGGTATTGGCAAGGGCCAGCAAGCAGTTTCTGATATCTCCCGGAGGAAGGATCCCCATGTCCTTTCTTAGTCGTCCGGAACTGCCTCCATCGTCAGCCACAGTGACAACAGCTGTTATGTCACACGGGTAGGTCTTAAGCCCCCGCAGGACACTGGCCAGCCCTGTACCTCCGCCTATAGCTACGATCCGGATTCGTTCTGGAGATGTCATTGTTCGGGACCTCCAAACTCCCCTCGCTCTATATCTCTATGCCCAATGATGACCGTATGGTCCTTAGATTCAAGATGAATCTTCAGGGCCTCGCCTATGACAACAGATCGGTGTCGCCCTCCGGTGCATCCTATGGTTATAGTCAGATGAGATTTTCCTTCGTCCACATACTTAGGCAGGAGAAAGTCAATGAACCTTTTTAGTCGCGCCATGAAATTTGCTGTGAGCTGTGATCTAAGGACGTATTGGGTAACCCTTCGGTCTAGTCCTGACAGGTTTCTCAATTCGGGTTCGTAGTAAGGGTTGGGCAAGAAGCGAACATCGAAAACCAGGTCTGCATCCAGGGGAAGCCCGTGTTTGAACCCGAAGGTCACAATAGTGATTAACAGCTCATGCAGATTGGCGCCTTTGGAGAACACTTCGACGAGTTGCTTCCTTAGCTCCGGCGGAGTAAGGTCAGACGTGTCAATGATAACGTCAGCTTCTGACTTGATGTCAAAAAGGGCAGCTCGCTCTTCGCGGATTCCTTCCAGAATGCTCCCGTGGGAGGACAACGGGTGTCTTCTCCTGGTAACCTTGTATCGCCTTACCAGGACGTCGTCGTCTGCCTCAAGGAACACGATCATCAGCTTGGTCCCGTTCTGATTAACCTTCTTTAGAGCATCGGAAAACTCGGCGAAAAACTCGCCACCCCGCACGTCCACTACTATGGCCATCCGCCTTATGGGCGTTTTCAGTTCGCTGCAAAGGTTGATAAAAGTCGGAATAAGCGCCGGAGGCAAATTATCTACACAGAAATACCCGAGGTCTTCCAGGTGCTTTAGGGCCAGCGATTTGCCGGCACCCGAAAGGCCCGTGACAATAACCACGTTTTTCCCGTCACCTTCAACCCCTGAAGCAAGACTCGGACCGGCCATGCTGGACGCCCCCCTATGTCGCATTGTCTTTTTATGTCTGCGCAGGGCTCTGCAAGGATATGAGCTAACGTTCTCTTGGGCTGATACCCATTGATCTCCACAAGGTCTCATATGCCCCGGGCTTGGTCAGAAACTCAAGGTCTGCGCCTTCCTGCCATGCTCTGTACATGCTCTTGCCGCGATACAGGCCAAGTTCCGGGTAGTCCAAGGGTTCAGCTAATCTCGGTTCAGAATGTGCCGTGTAGCTGTCGTTCGGCATGAAAATGCTCTGTCCCTTATATTCCACATCGTAGTAGGCCAACCCTTTTCGCAGTAAAACAGGTTCGTATACAGAGCTGAAATTGGCTGCTACCCAGTTGGCCATTACCAGCGGTTTGTCGCCGGGGTTGACGGTCACATGTGCGTAGAAGGGTGGCACCATGAGAATGTCACCTGCCTCAAAGTCTGCCACCACGAAATCTTCGATTCGTCCTGAGATCTCACCCCCCCGCTGCAGAAGGAAGTGACCTTTCCCGTGCAGTACCTGATAGACTTCAGGATAGGTCCAGGGGTAACCGGGCACGTTAGGATGATAATGGCCCATTGTCTTAACGTACTCGGAACCTACCAGGCCCGGTTGGATAACCGTAATGTCGTAGCGCAAATTGCCATCGCGTATCTTCCTCTGATCTTCGGCCAGGCCTGTTGCCCGGTACATTAGGTACAAGGGATCTGGGCCGCCTGATGATGGATACAGGAGAACCTGGGTCATCTCTCTAATCAGGCGCAGAGTCGGCTCAGGCGCAACCACTCCTTCTCCGAACCTCAATGTGCCATCTTGTTGTAGTGTGAGCGGGAAACCTGCAATACTTGACAGATCGGTTCTTTCACATGTACGCTCATTGTTCACAAGCATCACCCAACCTCAGTTTTTCCCTTTCAGTATGACATGCATGTGACCAACACGAAAGGTCTGTTACTCTCGAAAGGGTTCCGCAAGTTCCAATCGAATGATATTCTATAGTGAAGCAGTTGAAAGGGCGTTGACCAAGCTTGTTGAGCGCACTGAGGTACTTTACCTGGCAGGATGTTCTCCTCGGCATTCTGGACGTGGCTATTGTCGCGTACCTTTTCTATCAGGTTTTTGCTCTGATTAGAGGAACCAGGGCAGTGCAACTTCTGAAAGGTGTCGCAATACTCCTGGCACTGGTACCGGTTACCCAGTGGTTGGGATTGTATACTGTTAACTGGCTTTTGGTGCAGGTTCGCACCATGCTTCTTGTAGCCCTTCCAATAGTGTTTTACCAGGAGCTCCGCAGAGGATTGGAGCAGTTGGGCCAGGGAAGCTTGTTGACCCGTTCTCTGCTTAACCCGGAAGGCGTGACCACCGAGGCCATAGTAGACCAGATCGTTGAAGCTGCTTCGAACATGTCGTCATCTCGTACGGGAGCGCTGATCGTTGTTGCCCGGGAAGCGGGTCTCAAGGAGTATACCGAGGAAGCTGTTCCAATTGATGCCCTTGTCACTTCGGCAATACTGGGGAACATCTTCGCAAAGAATGCTCCCCTGCATGATGGAGCTGTGGTCATTCGCGGTGAACGGCTGGTTGCTGCTTCCTGCTTTCTCCCGTCAACAGAGGAGTCGGTTGCCATCGAACTTGGCACCCGGCACCGGGCTGCTATTGGTATCACACAGATAACCGATGCCGTTGCGGTGGTGGTTTCTGAGGAAACGGGCACTATTTCCCTTGCCGCAGGCGGCAGGCTGCTCAGAGGGCTCGACGCTCAGACCTTGAAGGAGAAGCTTCTTGAGCTTCTTCCTTCGTCTCAGCCAATGACGCAGCTGTTTCACAGGGGGTCTCAGAGATGATGCAAAGACTGCTCAGACGGGATTTCCTTCCCAAAGGGGCTGCCCTCTTGCTCGCCGTTCTCATGTGGGTAACGGTGATCAACGACAAGAATCCTCTGGAGACACGTCTGTTTGATTTCCATGTGGAGGTGCAAGCTCCGGCCGGCAAAACCATCGTTGAATGTGTTCCCTCTCATGTATCCATTTCCTTAGAGGGCAGGGCCAGAACCCTGTCTATGATCAGTCCTGAGAAGCTCCATGCGGAGGTGGATCTGTTTGGTGCCGCTTCTGGCAAGGATAGGTATCCCGTGACATTTGCTTCTCCCTATAGCGGGATGCGGGTGGTAGACATCAATCCCAAAACGGTCATGGTTGACATCGATGTGGAAGAATCAAGGGAGATCCCTGTGGGTGTTGAGGTTCGCGGTGTTCCTCATGATGACTATGAGGCCGGCGAGCCTGTTGTCGAACAGGAGTATGTGCGGATTACAGGTCCCAAAAGGGTGATTGCAGGCGCTGAAGTGGCGTTGGCTGTGGTCAACGTGGACAAGGCTTCGGAGGCTGTAATCGCCAGTCCCAAGTTGTCGGTTCGAGATGCCCAGGGCAACGAAATTGTGGGCGTTCATACGGAGCCTGTTGCGGTTCAAGTTACAGTGCCCATGATTTCGCGTCCGCCATTGCGAGAAGTGAAGGTACTCGTCGATACTCTCGGTACACCCAGACCTGGCTACAAGGTCGCCCGAGTCAGCGTGACTCCTGATAGCGTCAAGATAAGGGCTGAATCCGGGGTGAGTTCCTCTCTCAAGTCTGTTTCTCCGAAAGCTGTAAACATTGCCGGGGTAGACTCTTCGTTCAGCCTTACTGTTGATCTTGTGGTCCCACTAGGTTTGGCCTGGATTGAGACGACCAAAGTAACGGTCAAGGTCGACGTTGTAGAGGACCTGGTTCAGAGAGAGTTTGCAGAGGTCCCTGTGCTGCCGGACGGAGTTTTGCCCGGGTTTACATGGACATTCCAACCTAACGGCCTCGTAAGCATCGTAGTTGAAGGACGTCGCGATGTCATAGACAACCTGGATAGATACGATGTTGAAGCATACGTTGATGTTGGTGGCCGGGGTGAAGGGACCTATACTCTTGCGGTTGGCCCCAGAATCCCTCAGGGTGTCCGGCTGGTGGAGATCAAGCCCAATTATGTCACTATAGTGCTTACCAAGAGGTAGCACTTACTCTGGAGGAAGAGTCATGAACCTTTTCGGAACCGATGGGATCAGGGGCATTGCGAATTCGGATCTTTCACCGGACATCGCATTTAGGTTAGGCAGAGCTATTGGTCTTCACCTTTCTTTCGGGCAGCCGCTTTGTGTGGGGAAAGACACCCGGAAATCAGGGGACATGCTGGAGGCATCCCTTATCGCGGGTGTGACTTCGACAGGAAGAGACATCCTCAGAGTAGGAGTCATAACTACCTCAGGGCTTTCGTTTCTTGTCAAGGATCTGGGTTTGGGCGGAGGTATCATGATCTCCGCATCGCACAATCCTGCGGTCTACAATGGCCTCAAAGTGCTGGGCCCCGACGGAACGAAGGTTCCTGAGGAAACGGAAGTTCTGCTGTCGACCGTAATCCGGGGCGATGCAGCTGATGGTCCTTATCCTACAGGAGACGCCATAGGGACAGTTGTTCCATCGGAGGTTTTGGTAGACAGGTATGTGAGGTTTCTTTCGGGGATTCCGGCCAATCGCTTTCCAGGGCTTAAGGTGGTGGTTGACGCCGCGAACGGCTCCGCTTCGAGCATAGCGGGAAGGGTATGGGAAAGCCTTGGGGCCACCGTAGACCTGATTAATGCTTCGCCTAACGGCCTTAACATCAACGAGAGGTGCGGTTCCACTTACCCTTGCGCCATGGCTGAAAGGGTAGAGGCTATAGGTGCCGCCGCAGGTTTTGCCTACGACGGTGACGGTGACCGGTGTATCGGCGTTGATGAAAAGGGCCAGGTTGTAGACGGCGACGGCCTGATGGCAATACTAGCTCTGGACATGGCGAGGAAGGGCACTCTTGCAGGCAATGCCGTAGTAGGTACTGTCATGTCGAATTACGGGTTCGAGCTCTGCTTGCAGGAGCACGGCATCTCGCTGTTGCGCACCTCCGTAGGAGACCGGTATGTGCTTGAGAAGATGCGCGAGACCGGGCATAACCTCGGCGGTGAGCAGTCCGGTCACATAATCTTACGGGATATCCTTGAGACAGGCGATGGCATGGTTACATCGTTGCTTGTGGCGGATGTGCTTGTCTCGAGCAAGGTAGCATTGTCGTCCCTGAGAAATGTCATAAGGAGTATTCCTCAGGTCCTTGTCAATGTAGCAGCTGAAGATCCGAAAAGGATCGCTTACAGTGACAAAGTGACTGAAGCGGTTTCGCAGGTTCAGGCTGAGTTACAAGGACGTGGACGGGTTTTGGTTCGTCCTTCAGGTACAGAACCTGTGGTACGGATAATGGTTGAGGCTGTTTGTCAGGAGGAAGTGGATTCCTCCATTCAGTACCTCAAGAGAGTAATAGAGAAGGAGCGGACCTCCCTCGAAGGAAGACAAGTCCGCTCCTGACCAAGCGCTCACAAAAAGCCCCGCTCCAAGCAGGATTCCCTTAGATACCTGTGGCTGCCTTTAGCCCTTGCTTGAGGTCGGCGATTATGTCCTCAGGGTGTTCCAGACCTACTGAAATCCTGACAAGGCCATCTGAAATGCCTGCTGAGCGTCGCTCTTCTTCACTCATAGGCGAATGGGTCATGGACGCAGGATGTTCCACCAGTGTGCTTGTCTCACCAAGGCTGACCGCCAGGTGGCACAGTCTGACTGAGTTCATCAGAGTGCGGCCCGCTTCATACCCGCCTTTCAGCTCGCATGCGATCATCCCACCGAACCCGGTCATCTGTCTCTTTGCAAGTTCGTGCTGCGGGTGTGACGCAAGCCCGGGATAGTACACCGTATGTACCCCACTGTGGCTTTCAAGGAAGGCGGCTACCTTCATGGCGTTTTGTTCATGACGGGCCATCCTTACCGGTAAAGTCTTGATCCCGCGGAGTATCAGCCAAGAGTCAAACGGAGAGATGATGGAACCAATATCTTTTTGGGTTGTAGTCCGCACGAGGTCCATGAGTTCAGCCGGACCGACAGCCAGGCCCGCTATTATGTCGCCGTGCCCCCCAAGGTACTTGGTAGCGCTGTGCACCACGATGTCAATGCCTTTTTCCAACGGCCTCTGAAAGTAGGGGCTCATAAACGTGTTATCAACGATGGTGGTAAGGTTATGCTTCCTGGCCAGACCGGCAATGGCCTCCATGTCAACCATTTTGAGAATGGGATTGGCCGGAGTCTCGAAATATATCAGTTTTGTGTTGGGCCTAATTGCTGCCTCAACTTCATCCGGAAAGGTGCAGTTGACGAAATCGACGTTCACGCCGAAACGAGTCATCGTATGATTCAGGAATGCAAAGGTGCAACCATAGACGCATTTATCCGCTATAATGTGGTCTTTGGAACTCACCAGACCCATTATCACTGCGGAAATCGCTCCCATTCCCGATGCAAAGGCAAGGGCTCTTTCCCCACCTTCCAGTGCGCTAATGCTTCGCTCAAGCGCTGAGGTGGTAGGATTGCCGAGCCTAGTGTAAATATACCCTTCCTTCTCCCCCCTGAAGCGCGCAGCGCCCTCGTCAACGTTGGGAAAGACGAAGGTTGAGGTTTGGTAGATGGGCGACACGATGGCGCCTGTTAGAGGGTCAGGTTCTTGCCCAACATGAGTCGCTATGGTGTCCAGACCCCTGCAGGCTCCACATAGGTGGTTTGCTGTGGCTTCGCAGTCGTTCACGTCCTTGGCGCAGGTGCACATGTCCACTTTGCCTGTTTCTCCTGACTTAGCGTTACCGGTATCCATAACCATGCCCCCAGTGTTTCATGTATCTTGGAAGACCTGATATGTTCTTCGACATGGACCAATGTATTCCTCCGATTGGCGAAGGGGCCAAGCGGAGGGTGGGGGGCAGCTCAAATTCCAAACAGACGCGTGGCTACGGAAAAGTACACAAGAACGCCCAGTATGTCAATGACTGTGGTGATAAGGGGAGAGCTCGCTGTAGCCGGGTCCAGTTTCAGTTTGTTGAGCAATAGCGGAACGCACATGCCAACGAGGCTGCCGATTGTCACTACCAGGAACATGCTGGCCCCAACCGTAAACCCTAAGGTCTGGCCTCCCCTGTAGATTCCCAGGGCCCATGCAGCAACTCCGGTAGTCAGACCAAGGAATACTGACACCAGAGTCTCTTTGAGAAGCAGAAAGCCCCAGTCTTCCATACAGACGTCGCCGGTCGCCAGTGCACGAACCATCAGGGTGGCTGATTGAGAGCCTGCGTTGCCTCCGCTATCTATAAGAAGCGGAAGGAAAAACACCAGAGAAACCACTGCCGAGATGGTCTCCTCGAACCGGGCCATGATGCTGCCGGATATGGCGTTTACGAACACCAATGCCACTAACCACCAAATCCTCTTCCGGTAGAGGAGACTTACAGTTGCTTCTTTCAGACCGGTTTCCAAAGGAGCGACAGCCGCTCCTTTCTGTATGTCCTCAGTTGCCTCTTCCACTGCTACGTCCAGAACGTCGTCTACAGTCACGATTCCTACAAGCACCCCATCGGAGTCCACTGCAGGCAGTACAGCTAAGTCATACCGGTCCATGCTGCGAGCTGCCTCTTCGCGGTCGTCAAAAGCAGAGAGGCTGATGGCAGGTGAGTGCATCAAGGATCCGATGACTTCATCGGGTTGTGCTAGGACCACTTGCCGGAGGCTTACTACCCCCAAAAGATGCCAGGTTGCATCAGTCACGTAGATTACGTTTATGGTTTCACTGTTTCGGCCCATCTTCCGGATGTGTTCAATGGTTTTGCTAACTGTCCATTCAGGACGAATAGCCACGTAATCCGGAGTCATAAGCCTGCCGATGCTGTCTTCCGGGTAACCCAGAAGAGCCCGGGCTTCAGCCAGATCCTGTGGGCTCAGCAAGTTCAGCAGTCTTTGTGTGATCTGGCCTGGCAGTTCTTCCAGCAAGGCAGTTCGATCGTCGGGTTTTAGGTTGGCCATCAGGGTACGGGTTTCTTCGTCGGTGAGTTCCTGCAAGAAAGCATCGCGGGTGCTGCGTTCAAAATACGAGAAAAGCTCTGCTGCCACGGGTTTGGAGAGTGAGCGGAAAAGGATCACGCGATCGGGCTTAGGCAACTCAGAAAGAAGGTCAGCCAGTTCCGCCATTGGCCATCCGGCGGTGACTTCTCTTAATGCGCTCCAGTTGCGCTGTTCCATAAGAGCTCTGATTTCTGGCTTATGAAAGTCCGTCATGTAAATCCCTCCCCTGACACTTGCATAGTTTACCAGTTTCAAGTGTATGAGGCAAATTGCATCACAAATCGATTTGACCCGGCGTTTTTGGAAATGGCCGGACAAGGCGGATATCTCGGATGCCTGAGAGATAGCGAACCAGGCGTTCAACCCCGATGCCGAACCCGGAAGTCGGTTTCAGGCCTGCCCCCGCCATATGAAGAAACCCTCGAAACTCAGTATCCTCAAGCCCTGCCTCACAGATTCTGTGCAGGATGACTTCTGGGCGGTATTCCCTTTCGCCGCCGGAAATCGCTTCGCCAAATCCTTCAGGGTAAACCTGCAACTGCCGATTCAACGCATTCAGGCAGCTCCTCGCCGTACGTAACTTCCAGTCCCATGTCGACAGCCAACCGGAGAAGCTGGTCAGCCTGCTCAAGATCTAGCTGGCAGAATTCCACCAGATGTCTGCCGGTTTGTGCGTTGATTTCAGGTTCCAGCCTTACGTTTGGGGCAAATGAGTAGATAGACCCGAATGCCGTAGCCAGTACCTGCCTATGGAATACCATAGAGCTTGTAATATATGCTGTCTGATTGTACAGGGAAACGGTCACTCTTTCTGCCCCGCTCAGTCCCGGATCGGCAACTGAGGATATCACCGGGGGCAGAAATTCCACGAAACCCTGTTCGTTCAGGTACTCCCTGAGATAGGTCATTGTGCGTTGGCAGAGCCGGAACGTAGACTGAGCCTTCTCGGAACTGAGAAACTCAATGTAGGTATACTCCGGGGTGTTTGTCTGTCTTGACATGGCACATCCTCCCTGAAAAAAATAACCCCGTCCGTAAGGGACGAGGTATAATCGCGTTGCCACCCTAATTGGCTGCTAGAGCCCAACTCAGTAGATACGGGATGTATAGGGTCCGTTCATCCGATATCTCGCTGCCTGTAACGGGCAGATCCGGCCACGCCTACTCGTCTGCATTTCTCCACCCTAAGGCCAAGTCAGATGTTTGCGTCACTCAGGTGACTTTTCTTCGGACTTCGGACCGTCTTCGCACTGGCATTCGCCTTCTTCGTGCTTGCACTGGCACTCGCCTTCCTCGTGCTTGCACTTGTCTTCATGCTCGGGCCCGTTCTCTGCGGAATCCAGCGCCTTGATGTGCTCCTCGATGCACTCAAGCTGAGCTCGCAGCTGGGAAAGGCGCTCAGCTATGTGTTTGAGTTTTTTACTGCTGGTATCTTTGCATTCGCACTTGCCTTCAGCGGTGTGTCTGCGACTGTGCTTTTTGTCATGTTCGCGCACTGTTGTCACCTCCTTCCCAAGAAGAGCAAAGCTTATTCAAACAGACAGAAGGCTTAGCTATGGATCTAAGGTCTGGTGCCTTTCCAAGAAAGACTGCAGGGTCTCTATGTTGAGCTTTATGTTATCGGCCCACGCATTCAGGAGGTCTCTTCCTTCGTCGGTGACCTCATACAGGCGGCGGGCAGGTCCTGTACCTGAAGTGTCCCACTCTGAGGCTATTGCACCTTGCTCTTCGAGTCTCCTGAGGTTCCGGTACACCATTCCAGGATCCTGATCTTCAGCAAAGCCGAATTCCCTTAAGCGAGTGATGAGATCATAACCGTGAGCAGGCTTCTCCAAGAGCAGAAGCAAGAGGCATGGCTCAATGAACCGTTCCATGCGGTAGTCGCTGCATGCCATACACGAACGCCCACGGGTATGATGATGGTCTTTATAATGGCTGCACATGAATATACCTCTTTCATCTATATGTCGGTGACACATAGATAGTATTCACGACTACAAAGTTTGTCAACAGGAATCTGCGAGATCTGAAGAAGGAACATGAGAACCAGGACAGAAGTATTTGGTCTAGGGCGTTAGAATAGCTGCGTTGCTGGCGCGGCCGGCTAAGGAGGGCTGATCTTGAGCATTATGGTGGACCAGGAGTATCTCCTGGCGCTTCTCCAGGAAATGATACGGATCGACTCGGTCAATCCCGGCTTAGTGCCAGGTGGAGCGGGGGAGTCAGAAATCGTCCGCTTCACAGGTTCATGCCTTAGCGGTGCGGGTTTTGACGTAAAATACCAGGAGTTTGAAGAGAATCGATTCAACGTAATCGGGATTCTCAAAGGCTTGGGAGGCGGCAAGAACTTGCTGCTCAACGGTCATACAGACACCGTTGGGCCTGGCGGGATGATTGACCCGCTGGTACCAAGGACTTCACAGGGCAGAGTCTACGGTCGGGGAAGCCTTGACATGAAAGGCGGAGTCGCAGCAATGATCGGAGCCGGTGTGGCCGTGGCACGATCGGAACATGCTCTGAAAGGCGATCTTCTTGTAGCTTGTGTAGGCGACGAGGAGTACATGAGCCAGGGCACAGAGACTCTCATCAGGGAGTTTGCTGCAGATGGAGCTATTGTGTGTGAACCTACCGGGTTGGACGTTGTTCTGGCCCACAAAGGCTTTGCCTGGCTTAGAGTTGACGTAACGGGGAAAGCAGCTCACGGCAGCCTTCCTGACGAAGGCATAGATGCCATATCTATGGCAGGACGCTTACTGGTGGCCGCTGAACATATGGCATCGACAACCCTTGCCCGGAAACATCATCCGCTCCTCGGTTCTCCGTCTGTTCATGCATCTCTCATCAGCGGCGGAAGCGAGCTTTCGACTTACCCCGGCAGTTGTCGGGTGGACATGGAAAGAAGGACATTGCCAGGAGAGGATGTGGGAACAGTCGAAGCAGAGATGAATGAGATCATGTCTCGCTTGAGAACTCAGGATCCTCGTTTTGAGGCGGCCTGGAAAATCTTGTTTCACCGCTCTCCCTTCGAGGTTTGCCGGGAAGAGCTTATTGTGAAGACACTGGTTGATTCATGCAGGTCGGTGCTTGGTAGGGAACCTGGGTTTGCAGGAGCGAGCGCTTGGCTGGATTCAGCCATACTGCAAGAGGCGAATATTCCCACTGTGGTTTTTGGCCCGGACGGACACGGGGCTCACAGTGATGTTGAATACGTAGAGTTTGGCTCTGTTCTTGCGGCGGCACGGGTGCTTGGCGATGTGATAGTCAGGTATTGCAGTTAGAAAGGTCGGGATGATCTGTCGGGGGGTTCACCGGAAAGCGCCGGTCTAACTCCCGAAGGGAGGGCGTGAACTGGGAGCCAGGGTTGGTTTGGACATAGTCCCTTTTGGACGCATTGAGCGGAGCCTTAACGCTCACTACGATGCTTTTGTCCGCAGGGTGCTCACAGAAAAGGAATTGTCATACTGTCAGGGCAAGCGGATGGTGGAAAGGGTCGCAGGCCGCGTAGCTGCCAAAGAAGCTGTCATGAAGGTTCTGGGAGAAGGGTGGCCGAGGGTTCCCTGGACCGACATAGAGATTCTTTCGGGAGAGAGGGGACGGCCCGTTGTTCACATGGGCGGAAAGGCCTTGCAGCACATGAAGGGCGCGGGATTGAGCTTAATTGATGTTTCTATTACTCATGATAGCGGGTTGGCCATTGCAATTGCCCTCGGACTAGGGGGAGTTTCGCCCGGAGGACCTTCCGACTAATACCAAAAAAGGTGATAGGGATTAGGGGGATTGCTGTGTACCTTGTGACTGCCAAAGACATGAGGGCCATAGATGACCGGGCAACAGAGTTGGGCGTGCCACCCCTTGTTCTGATGGAGAACGCCGGGCGGGCCCTTGCTTCAAGGGCAGATGAGTTTCTGAAAAGGCACATTCCATACCCTGCATTCGTTGTGGTTCTGGCCGGTCCGGGCAGGAACGGCGGGGACGGTCTTTGCGCCGCCAGACACCTTTCAGCCAGGGGACACAAAGTCACAGTTGGGTGTTTCGGAAGCCCGGAAACCCTGCCTGATGACGCCAAAGCTAACCTGGACATGCTGAAAGCGTATCCCGTCAGGGTACGCCATATTTCCGTGCCCGACGATTTTGACGGTATGGAGGATTTCGAGGGGGCGGATCTTATCATAGATGCCCTTTTTGGAACGGGCCTGAGGGGAAATCCACGTTATCCGGTGGATGAGGCCATTAGGTGGGCAAATTCAAGAGAAACGCCCATAGTTGCATGCGACATTCCTTCAGGGCTTTGTGCTGACCGAGGTTACCCACATGAGCCGGTTATCAGGGCTGATCTTACTGTGTCTATGGGGCTTGCCAAAGTTGGGCTGTATTCCTACCCGGGAAGGAAGTACGCCGGCGAGATCATAGTGGAATCGTTGTCCCTTCCGCCGTGCTTGGTGTCGACGCCTTCTTCCGTGAGGGCCATGACCATAGAAGATGCAAGGGCCCTCATGCCTCTAAGGCAGGAGGATCATCATAAGGGGATGTCCGGTCATGTAGCTGTAGTAGCTGGATCATTGGGCATGGCCGGGGCGGCTGTGCTTGCGTCTGTTGGGGCTCTCCGGGCAGGGGCCGGAACGGTCACCCTGCTATGTCCGGGTGCAATCTATGGGGCAGTGGCCCCAGCGGCACCGGAAGTCATGGTGATACCCGGGGGAGATTCCCCGGTTTTTACAGACCGGAAAGATACTGTGGATATTGCGGTTAAGCTTTTGTCACGGTGTGACAGTGCAGTCATAGGGCCGGGACTTGGACGAGGCGAAGCTCAGAGCCGGTTTCTCCGTGAGGTTCTTCCAATTGCTGCCTGTAGACCTTGTGTCTTGGATGCCGACGGCATCTTTGCCCTGAGGGAACTGGGAGGGCTGTCATATCTCCGGGACCTTGGGGGCAAATTCATCTTGACGCCTCATACGGGAGAGCTTGCACGGCTGTTGAATGTAGACGGCAAAGATATTGAGAGGGATCGCCCGGGTTTCACGAGAACGACAGCAAAGGATGGTTTTTCTGTAACCTGCTTGAAGGGAGCAGGAACGTTGGTGGCGAATTACCAAGGAGAACTGGTTGTGAACACTACAGGTGACTCTGCCATGGCTACTGCAGGGTCTGGTGATGTTCTTACAGGAGTGATTGCTGCGGCAGTCTCGCAAGGGCTTTCTCCTTTTGAGGGAGCTTGTCTGGCTGTGTTTTGGCATGGACTTGCCGGGGAAGTGGCCAGGCAGAGGGCGGGTTCCTGTGGTGTGTTGGCAGGAGAGATAAGCGGGTGTTTGCCAGAAGCACGCCGCATTATCGGCAGGGAGGTGAACCGGCCCTTTGTGGGCCCTAACAGTGGCCAGGTTAAGAAGAGTGGTAGTGGGGTTTCCCGAAGACATATTGGCTGATATTGACACTCTGGTTCAGGAGGGCAATCTGTGCCGCTCGGAACTGATACGCGAGGCTTGCTCTTTCTACCTTGAGGAAAAGCGCAAGTCTCACTTACGGGAGAGGATGAAGGCAGGCTATCAAGAAATGGCCGAGATCAACCGGGTTCTTGCCGAGGAGATAGGCTGCGACTTTGACGGCGTACCCCGGTGCGGGGAAGTCTCAATTCCGGGTTCTGATACATCAGAGCAGACTTCCGGTTGGAGGAAAACCTGATTGGATCCGGCAAGAGGGGATATCTATTTTGCTGACTTGAGCCCTGTAGTTGGTTCGGAACAAGGAGGGTTCCGGCCCGTTCTGATAATCCAGAATGATATAGGCAACAGGTACAGCCCTACAGTGATTATCTCAGCCATTACGTCCCAGATACAAAAAGCTCGCCTGCCCACTCACGTTGAGCTTCCTGCGCGACTTTCAAAACTAGAGAAAGATTCGGTAGTTCTCTTGGAGCAGCTCCGGACTATAGACAAGAAGAGACTGTGCAGGCATGTAACCAAGCTTAACGAAGAGACCATGGCTCTGGTCGATGAATCTCTTGCGATTTCATTGGGCCTGAAACCGATCTAGTTTTCAGCTGCAGCTAGCTGGTTGCATCGTGCCCGGTCTGGCGTTTTGAGGTAGATACGCGTATCTTAGGCACACGTATAGAGAGGTAGATAAGAGGGGGGTACTGTAATGACACCGGAGGACCTGGGGTTTCCCAGTGTCAAACTCACACACCTGCCTACGCCCTTTGAAGAAGCTTCCCGGTTTGCTCAATCTATCGGCGGTCCCAGGGTTTTTATCAAGCGTGACGACATGACAAGCTTATCCTTAGGAGGAAACAAGGCTCGCAAGCTCGAGTTCCTCCTGGGCGAAGCTGTTGCGCTTGGGTGTGACTGTGTTGTGACTTGCGGCGGACCTCAATCCAACCACGCACGGATGACGGCAGGAGCGGCCCGGAAATATGGTCTGGACCCAGTGCTTGTTCTGGACGGTCACGACCCCGGTTACCGTCAGGGAAACTTGCTTTTGGACCATATCCTTGGATCTGATATTGTGTTTACGGGCAACGAGAGTTCAGCCGAAGTCATGGATCGTGTCGAGAAGGAGCTTCATGCAAAGGGGAGGCGACCTTACGTCATCCCTGTCGGAGGTTCAAACCCTATTGGCACCCTTGGGTATGTGGCAGGTGCCCAGGAGGTCATAGAGGACATCCGGGGGGCGGGGGTGACGCCCCGGGCGATCTATGTTCCGGCTGGGTCGTGTGGTACCCTTGCGGGCCTGGTGCTTGGAAAGCTTTTGTTTGAAGCCGAATTCGAGGTTATCGGCGTTGCGGTAAGCGCCGACTCTGCGACCAAAGAAGAGCGTGCTTTCGATCTGGTGATGCAGACTGCGAGTGTTCTTAAGTCACGAGCTTCTTATGAGATACAGAAGCGGCTATCTCGGATTACGCCTGATGTGGTACGAAGGCACGTTAAGGTTTCGGGAAAGCAAGTCGGGGAAGGGTATGGGATACCTACCGGGGCGTGTCTTGAAGCAATTGAGCTTTTGGCCCGCAGCGAAGGGATTTTTACTGACCCGGTGTACACAGCGAAAGCTCTTGCAGGTCTCGTCGATGACGTGCGAAGGGGCATATACTCCTCGCAAGAAGCTGTCGTATTCCTACACACCGGCGGTGTACCGGCTAACTTTGCATATAGTCAAGCTTTCTTGGAGAGGAGGAAAACCACATGAGGCCAGTGATAGGCATAACTGCGACCTACAGTGAGGATAAAGGCGCATCAACTTGCCCTATGACGTACATTGAGTCTGTGATTGAGGCAGGAGGGGTTCCCTTGCTCATCCCTGTCATGCCTGAAGAGCCGTTGGAGAAGGCGTTTTCAAGCGTAGATGGTCTGGTTTTTACCGGAGGAGTTGATGTTGATCCCAGACTCTATAATGAACGTCCCAGTCCACGCCTAGGACGTATTAACCCTGTCCTGGATAAGATGGAGATATGGCTGGCTCGAAGAGCTTTGGACGCGCGAAAGCCTCTCCTTGGGATATGTCGGGGTTGTCAGATAGTTACGGTAGCAGCGGGCGGGACTCTGATACAAGATATTCCGACCCAGGTAGGCGGTGCAATGAAGCATGAACAGGACGCTCCCCGGTGGTATGGGACCCACGAGGCAGTACTGAACGAAGATTCGCTGGCTGCTAGGGTTTTTGGGAAGCGTCGTCTGATGGTGAACTCATTTCATCACCAGTGCATCGAGACTCCGGGCGAGGGTTTCACCGTTACGGGTAGAGCTCTCGACGGAGTGACAGAAGCAGCAGAAGCAGCAGAGGGATTCAGCCTTCTTCTTCAGTGGCACCCTGAAGGCATGTGGTCTAAAGACAGAACCTTCCTCAAGCCCTTTGTAGCCCTTTGTCGTGTTGCTGCAGGAGAGGAGCTGTTGGACTAACTGTGAGATCGGATAGAGTGCGTTGCAGAGAGGCGGGTATCACCATCGGACAGATGGAGCCGGGCCCGCTAAATGGTATTACGGATGTTCCAGGCGTGCGAGTTGGGCATTGCACCTTAATTGAAGGTGAAGGGCCCTTGATCGAGGGCAAAGGGCCGGTTAGGACCGGTGTAACCGCGATTTTGCCCCATGGCAAAAATGTATTCAAGGAAAAGGTCAGGGCAGCCTTGCACGTAATCAACGGATTCGGAAAAGCTACAGGCATAGCCCAAATTCAGGAGTTAGGGGTAATAGAGACCCCAATAGTGCTTACCAATACGTTGTCGATTGGCAATGTTTGGGATGCATTGTGTGAGTATATGCTGGTACATAACCCTGAAATAGGTGTTTCCACAGGTACAGTGAACCCGGTCGTTCTCGAATGCAATGACGGTTACCTAAACGACATCAGAGGACGTCACGTAAGGAAAGAACACGTGTTTTCCGCCCTAGAGAACGCCGAGGGCGGCCCTTGTGAGGAGGGCAACGTAGGCGCAGGCACTGGCATGTCTTGCCTGGGCTTCAAGGGAGGGATAGGCACTTCTTCAAGGTGTCTGACCGGAGGTCTGGCCGGGAGTTTCATTGGCGTTCTGGTTCTGGCCAATTTTGGAGGCGGTCGTGATTTGACTATATCCGGCGTGCCTGTTGGACAGGAACTTGCCAAGCGCAAAGCACGCCCGGACGCGCCACCGGGATCCATTGTCATAGTGGTGGCCACGGACGCTCCTCTATCAGAGAGGCAGCTTGGGCGGGTGGCACGCCGGTGTCAGGGGGGACTGGCCAGAGTTGGGTCTGTCTTCTCTAATGGCAGCGGGGATTTCGTGGTCAGCTTTTCGACTGCAAACACAGTGCCTCACCGGCCTCAGGGCAGGTACTTCCTTGAGCATATAGATGACGGATCTTCAGAGATGGGGTCTTTGTTTCGGGGAGCTATAGAAGCTACGGAAGAGGCTGTCCTAAATGCTCTTTTTGCGGCCGAGACCATGGTAGGACGGGATAACCATGTTCGCTACGGCTTGCCGGTTGATGAGGTAGTGGAAATATTGACGAATTCCAGGTCGGGATCAGGTGGTTTTACACCATAATCCAGCGGCAATTCTTACTGTGTGGAAGGATATCATGGAATCTCGTCGAATGACGTAAACCATATTGATGCTTTTGTGAGGTCAGGCCAAATGGGGTTCGATATGACTGATAGTTCCGGCACTAAAGGACGCAGCCAGGAGGATAGGACCACGGAGGGTCGTTCGCGCCGTCCGGCCTATCTTGGGGGTCGTCTGGGAAGGTCTTTGCCTGATGCCATCGCTGAGAAGCCTAAGACCACGGCAAGTGAGGATGGCATAAAGCCGGAGCAACCAGGGGAAGATGCGCCAAAGCAACCCAAAACGGATAACGTTATCTACAGTTGGAAGGTTTGGCTTTTTAAGCGACGACCGCTTGTGTCGGCAGTGGTTGTGGTGACTATTGTGGGCTCCATCTTGCTGGCTTACTGGGCGTTTCCGCAGGTTCTATTCATAGGCGTCATCACCCTCGTGATGTTGAACAGGCTTGCCCCATACCTGTTTCCCGTCAAGTACACCTTGAATGAGCGCACAGTAGGGTACAGAACCTTCCTTGCAAAGGATATCAGAGAGTGGAGCGATCTTCGGATGTACAGGGAATTTCCAGATGGAGTGCTTCTGAGTCATGACATGAGAACTGTTCGCGGAAAGCTAAAGGAGACCCTCTTTCTCTACTACTACGAAGATTGCTCGAATAAAGATGAGGTGTTAAAGGTCGTACGGGACAAGGTTGTTCCCTTTGTTCCTGAGCCGAAGGGAGATGATGACCGGACCTACAAGGGAGGGATTAGGTCAGCGCTTCGGAGGGTGAGAGGCATCAAGAGATCCTCGAAGCCGCCGCCTAGCGCTTGATGGTTGCTTACTCGGTGAGTGCCTGCTGTGAGTAGAGAGCATAGTAGCCTGGGGCTTACCGTTCGCGATAGTCGGGAGCTGGAGACAGGACTTCAGTATACGGGGAGGGGAAACTATGGCAGACACGACTGTTGAATCGATCCTGGCCACCGATGTTGGATCTACTACTACCAAAGCTATTCTGATTGAGAAACGTGGAGAGGAATACAGACTCATAACCCGCGGCGAGATGCCTACCACAGTGGAAGTGCCGTGGGAGAATGTTATGGTCGGGGTTCGTAAGTCAATCAGGCGCGTCGAAGAGCTTATAGACCGGCAGATACTAAATGAAGATGGCCGGCTGATACGTCCGAAGCAGGGAGACAAGGGCGTAGACTTATATGTCTCCACGTCCTCTGCAGGTGGGGGACTCCAGATGATGGTTGCCGGACTAGTAAAATCCATCAGTGCAAGCTCAGCTCACAGAGCTGCTCTGGGCGCCGGCGCTGTTGTACTCGATGTGATTGCAGTAGATGACGGGAGGAGCCAGTCGGAGCAAATAACACGGATTACGGACCTGCGTCCCGATATCATACTCATGTCAGGGGGTGTTGACGGGGGTTCGGTTGCGTACCTTGCGCTCATATCTGAAATCATCAAGCAGGCCAATCCGCAGCCAAGGTTCGGCGCCACCTACAAACTGCCCCTTATTTATGCCGGCAACCGGGATGCTCAGGATATTGTGACAGCTATTTGCGGTGCCGATATGGATCTTCATATTGTTGAGAACCTACGACCGCGTCATGACGTAGAGAACCTTGGGCCTTCTCGTGAGCTGATCCACGAGATATTCATGAACCACGTTATGGCACAAGCTCCAGGCTATGGAGAGCTTATGGAGTGGGTGGATACCACTATCATGCCTACGCCTGGCGCAGTTGGCCGCATCATCCAGGTAATTGCGGACAAGCACGACTGTAACATAATCGGTGTTGACATCGGCGGTGCAACGACCGACGTGTTTTCCAGTTTTGAGGGGACTTTTACCAGGACCGTCTCAGCTAACCTGGGTATGAGCTACTCAATCTGTAACGTCCTTGAGGAGACCGGGTTTGAGAATATTCTGAGGTGGGTACCGTTTGCGGTAGATCAATCACAGATTTCTGACTGGATTGCCAACAAAATGGTTCGTCCTACAACAATACCGCAGACACTCTACCACCTGGTGCTAGAGCAAGCTCTTGCTCGAGAGGCTCTAAGGCTGAGCTTTGCTCATCACAAGAGCCTAGCTCGCAAGATTGAGGAAGAAAAAGTGGACGTGTTCTCGACTCGATCAAGCGTGAAAAAAGCTTCCGGTGAAGAGATCATAGACATGATGAATCTTAACATGCTGGTAGGCTCCGGAGGCATTCTCTCTCACGCTCCCAGGCGAGCTCAAGCGGCGTTGATGCTTCTGGATGCTTTTCAGCCTGAGGGAGTTACGGAACTTGCCGTTGACTCCATTTTTATGATGCCCCACCTTGGGGTCTTGTCAAGTGTTCATCCTGATGTTGCCATTGAGGTTTTTGAAAAGGACTGCCTGGTGCGGCTGGGCACTTGTGTGGCTCCGGTAGGCGAAGTCAAGCCCGGACGCCCGCTGGCTACGCTGAAAATAGTCATGCCCGACGGTCAGATCGTAGAGGAAAAGGTCATGGCGGGGGAGATGAAGGTGTTGCCCCTGCCAGTCGGGAAGGAAGTTACGTGTCGCATCGACCCTGCACACGGCAGTGTCAACGTAGGCGCAGGCAGAGGGCGTCATGTAGATACTGTTCTTCATGGAGGATATGTGGGAATAGTGCTTGACGGCCGGGGGCGTCCCATAGTCATACCTGAATCGCCTGTTGAAAGGATCAAGCACCTGACATCATGGATAGAGGCGATGAACGTCTATCCGGCTGATGCCATATCGGGATTTCAGGCCAAGTACCCGGTGAAAGTCGATGAAGCGCAGGAGGTGAAGAAGCGTGGCGGTTTGTTCAAGTTCTTCAGATAAGGTTCTGCGGTTGGTCAGAACTATCCGGAAGACCAGAAAGCTGCCTCTTCCCGGAGAAGTGGTGGTCAAAGTCGGCGACATGGTCAAACCGGACACCCCTGTTGCCAAGATCGCACTTAAACCCGGGATTCCCTGGGTTGTTCCGGCAGCCCGTCTTCTCGGTATTGAGACTGCAGGCTTGTCCAAAGCTATGCTGGTGTCCCTGGGAGAAAAGGTGAAAACAAGGGATATCATAGCCAGGGCCGAACAGGGAATCTATGGCCGCAAGGACCTCCATTCCCCCTGTGACGGTGTTATCGAGGATATTTCGGACCGTTCAGGAAGGGTTACCATTCGCGAAGAGTTCAGTGCAGAAGACCCACCTATCACATTTGACCTTGCGTTTGAGTTAAGGTGCAAACCGGAGGAACTGTCCCAACACATGCTCAGGCAGGTAGGCCAGGAAGTGAAGAAGGGTCAGATGATCGCCAAGAAGGGCGAGAGTCAGGCTTTCTTTACAACGACCGCTGTTGCGCCCGTTTCCGGCATTATATCACAAATTGATACGAAGACAGGGAAAGTCACTATATCGAGGCCTTTCAAACAGGTGGTGACCACAGCCTACATTCAGGGTAAGGTTGTTGACATCTTGCCTAAACGGGGCTGTGTGGTTGAGACTCCTGGCATAGTTTTGACGGGTATCTTCGGACTGGGACGGGAAACCCACGGCGAGCTTAAAGTGCTGACAAACGGGCCGGCAGAAGTGCTTTACCCGGAGATGATCACCCCCGAATGCGAGGGCAAGATCATAGTCGGAGGCTCCTTCGCCACCAACGAAGCTCTGGCGAAAGCTCTTGAGGTAGGGGTCAAAGGAGTCGTAACCGGAACCGTAAACTACTTCAACCTAACGCAGTCTCTAGGCGTCAAGTTGGGGGTGGGTATTACCGGTCAGGAGGATGTAGGCATTACCGTGATCCTTATGGAAGGATTCGGTCACTTGAACATGCGGCAGGAGGCCTGGGATATTCTTAAGGCTCTTGAGGGACGGGTCGCTTGCATCAATGGTGCTACGCAGATTCGTGCCGGAGCTCAGCGGCCTGAGATCATAGTTCCTTTCCCTGAGGCACCAACAGGGAGTCCTTTGGTTGTTTCCGTTGAAGAGGACCTGAAAGTCGATCTTCGAGTTCGCGTGATCAACGAGCCTTATTTCGGCATGGTAGGCAAGATCACTGAGATAGTTAAGGAGCCTGTGCATATAGAGACCGAGGCGAAAGTTCCTGTTATCAAGGTCTTGCTTGAGGACGGTCGCACGGTTGTGGTTCCCAGGGCCAACGTTGAGGTATTCTAAGGAATAAGGGGCGATTCCGGGAGGGAAAGCTTCTCATCCCGGAATCGCTTTCTTACGACGCATCTCGACCACCGAAAATTGGAATAGGTTCTCCCTGAGAAGTACGGTAAGATTAGTAGTAAGATTGGGAGGGTAGGTGTTGGAGTGCAAATCACACCTCAAGGCCCAAAGGAGGTGGGAATGTGTCCAGGTTTGGTCGACCCATAGACAGTAAGAGGCGAGATGAGATAGTCAATGCCATAGCTGAAAGGGTCAGGCAGTTTGGAGTCATAGTACCCGCCATATTCTTTCTCGAGATGCACAAGCCTTTAAGCTATGTCGGAGGACAAGCTATGCACTTTTTTGCGCCTATTGTTGGCACGTTTTTCGAGACATTTGAGGACTACGCCTATTTTTTTGACGATAGAAACAACGTGGAGCTGCTGATTCAGAGGCTTGAAGCGATTGCTCTTGAGGAAGAGCGAGCTGACAAGGGGAGAAAGTCGCAGAGCAAGAAGAAAGTCTCGGCCATTGAGGAATCAATGAAGATCGATCGGGATTCGCCTACTCGCCCCCAGAATCTTTAGATTTCAGAAGGGATTTAACGATTTGATGGCGTATTATCTTTGGGTATGAGAGGATTTTTCAATTGACGGCGATGGTAGCAAGGGAGGGAACAGACTCGTGCCTCAAGAGAAGGTACCATTGAGACAGGATAAAGAGATAACTTCGGTCCTGGCCACCGACTGCGGTTCCACAACTACGAAAGCAATCCTTATTGAAAAAGTAAACGGCGAGTACCGCCTGGTAGTGCGAGGGGAGGCTCCTACAACAGTTGAAGCGCCTTTTGAAGATGTGACTGCCGGTGCCCGGAACGCAATAAGGGAAGTCGAAGAACTGACCGGAAAGAAACTTCTGGACGAAAGCGGAGTGATCGTTCCGAGGAAGCCTGACGGCACAGGGGTGGATATATTCATGTCTACCTCGTCTGCAGGTGGCGGTCTGCAGATGATGGTTGCCGGCGTGGTCAAGACAATGACAGCCGAATCCGCGGCCCGAGCGGCACTGGGAGCTGGGGCTATCGTGATGGACGTGATTTCTGTAGATGACGGAAGAAAGCCCCACGAGAAGATCCAGCGCATACGCCACCTCAGGCCCGACATGATTCTCATGTCAGGCGGTATTGATGGCGGTACGATTACTCACGTTGTAGAGATCGCAGAGCTTATCTCAGCTGCAGAACCTAAGCCCAGGCTCGGAATCGGTTACAACCTTCCTGTTATTTTCGCAGGAAACAAGGACGCAAGGCCGCACGTCCAGGGCAGTCTCAGCAAGAAAGTCGACCTAAGGATGGTGGAGAACCTCCGACCTGTTCTGGAAAAAGAGGTCCTGGGGCCGGCCAGGGAGGAAATCCACAATCTGTTCATGGAACACGTGATGGCTCAAGCGCCCGGATACAACAAGCTGATGGCCTGGACTGAAGTGCCTATTATGCCAACACCTGGAGCTGTCGGGACTTGCATGCAGACAGCTTCCAAGGAGTATGACATGAGCGTAATAGGGGTAGACATCGGTGGGGCCACTACTGACGTGTTTTCCGTGTTTGGTGACTACTTCAACCGCACGGTTTCAGCCAACCTTGGTATGAGCTATTCTATCTGTAACGTTCTTCTTGAGGCTGGAGTGGATAATATTCTTCGGTGGATCCCGCTTGACATTGAGCACGGCGACCTGCGAAATAGGATTCGGAACAAAATGATCCGGCCTACAACCATCCCTCAGACTGTTGAGGAGTTGCTGATTGAGCAGGCTATTGCCAGGGAGGCCCTGCGCCTTGCGTTTGAGCATCACAAAAGCCTGGCAGTTGGCTTACGTGGAGTTCGCAGGCAGCGTACTATAGGAGATACATTTGATCAGACGGGAAGCGACGAAACCTATATCAACATGATGGATCTTGGAATGCTGGTAGGTTCGGGCGGAGCTCTGTCACACGCTCCCAGGAGGGCACAGGCAGCTCTGATGATGCTCGACGCTTTCCAGCCGGAGGGCATAACAATGCTAGCTGTGGACTCCATATTCATGATGCCCCAGCTGGGACTATTGTCTACTATTCACCCCAAAGCTGCTATGCAGGTTTTCGATCGCGACTGCCTGATCAAGCTGGGGACAGCTATTGCTCCGTCAGGGTCTGTTAGCTCCGCAAGGAATGACGAAGTATGCTTCAAGGTGTCCCTTGATATGGGTGGGAACAAGATTGAGGAGGAAGTGCTCGTCGGACAGATGAAGGTGGTTTCTCTTCCTGACGGTAAGAAAGCTGATGTGGTAGTTCATCCGTCCAGGCATTTTGACGCCGGCAAGGGCAACGGCCATATCGTGGAAGCTACTGTTAGCGGCGGCGTGGTCGGCCTTATTCTTGATGGACGAGGAAGGCCTTGTACGCCCCCTGCTGATTCGACACGAACCGGCAGACTCCTCGATTGGTTCGAAGCTCTAGACGCCTATCCGCTCGAGCATCTCGAGAAATACAGAAAGTAGGAGGGAAGGTACGATGGCACACGCATATACGCCAGGGCTTAAGGTTACAGAGAGAGCGAACGTGCGAAAGACACGGCGCCTTCCCATTCCCGGAGAGGTGCTGGTGGAACAAGGCAAGAAAGTGGCGCCCAATGTGGTGGTTGCCAGAACAAGCATTCCAGGGAACCCCCAGACTGTAAACATAGCCAACATTTTGGGTATCGAACCTGAGGATATAGTGGAGTTCATGCAGAAAAAAGAAGGCGACACGGTGCAGGAAGGCGATATTCTTGCACTGTACAAAGCCTTTTTTGGGTTGATCAAGCGAGAAGTTAAGTCACCTGTGACAGGAACTGTGGAGATGGTTTCCTCGATCACAGGGCAGGTAACGTTGAGAGAGCCTCCGGTTCCCGTTGAAGTAGATGCCTACATTGAAGGCGTGGTTCAAGAAGTCCTTCCCAAAGAGGGAGTGGTAATTGAGACTCAGGGCGCTTTCATCCAGGGGATCTTCGGGGTTGGAGGTGAAACCCAGGGGATATTGAGGGTTGCAGTAGACAGCCCCGCTGACGTCCTTGATGGTTCCCGTTTCAAGCCTGAGGACCGGGGGAAAATCGTGGTCGGCGGTTCCCTCGTTACTCCAGACGGTTTGAGCAAGGCGGCTGAAGTGGGAGCAGCCGGAGTCGTGGTTGGAGGAGTTATTGACACGGATCTTATTTCCTATTTGGGATACGATATTGGAGTGGCTATAACCGGTCACGAGGATGTTCCTGTTACAGTGATCATTACCGAGGGGTTTGGCCGCATGCAAATGGCCGGCAGAACCTTTGAACTGCTGAAGAAGCTCGATGGGTTCAAGGCTTCAGTAAACGGGGCCACGCAAATCAGGGCAGGGGTCATGCGTCCTGAGATTATAGTTCCCGGGTACGAGCCCAGGGAATCCACCAGAGAACACGACCTCTCCCAGGGACTAGTTCCGGGGACGCCTCTCAGAATCATCAGGGAGCCGTATTTTGGGAAATTAGCTGAGGTTGTGGACCTCCCTCCCGAACTGCACGTTATCGAGACGGGAGCTAAAGTCAGGATTTTGAGGGCCAAACTATCCGACGGAACCGTAGTCACGATTCCCAGAGCTAACGTGGAGATCATCGAGGCATAGAAGCACCTTATCAGCAATTCGAAGAGGGAGAGCGCTGTCTCTTCCTTTTTGTTTTGGTTTTAAGAGGATAAAATGCTTAAATAGAGAACAATGGTACTGAAAACCGGGAGGAAGGAGGGAGCCTCTTGTCGTTTGAGCATGGTGTTGTAGATACGGAGACTATCCGCGAATTTCTGGCTGAACCGCTTATTCCTATTGGGGTTAAGCTCGGCGACTATCTTCCGGTAGTCCTTGGTATTAGGCGAGCAGCGCAAATAGTGATGCCTGCGGAGCTTCCTGATGCCAAAATACTAGGTGCCACCATTGACGACATGTACAAGAGGAAGTTGGCAGGAGAGCGTCTGCCCGGTGAGAGTTTGGGCGGGTACTTGAAAGGAAGGTTTGGAAAGCGCTGGCGACGGTCTCCGTTACAGGAGGTCCGGTATCGTTCCCAGATTCTGCGTGATCTTTACGAGGACATCGTAGAGGGTTCTCATTCGTATGAGACATTCCAGAAATGGTCTACAGCGTTCAATCTTGGGTCTAAGTCTCTCGAATCCCGTCCAACCATAAGAGAGCTGTACTTGTTTACCGGGGATCAGGTTGGCGGTGAGCTTGCTGAACTGCAGGAGATGAGGAAAGATATCAGATACCACAGGATGCGGATGCCGGATACGACTGCCCAGCCCTTTGCCAGGGCATTCCCTGAGGAGTTCAACTCCGGCTTCTTGCGCAGACAAGGTCAGATTCTTGGTTTTCCTGCTTGCTGCATTGACAGGTTCATCTTTGATAGGAGTTCCGGTGTTCTTGCCCCAGAAGCAAGGGCATCCAGCCAGTTAGAGAGCGTGGAATCGCCTGATGAGATCGATCCTTTTGCATACGCAGTAAAAGACTTCTTCCCTTGCCAGCCCGATTGTCGTTTTGCTGCCGAACTGGGAAGGAGCATACATGAAGGTCTTGCTAAGGTTGACCCGGGATTTGCAGACGAATACGAGAAGCACATTTCAGAGAACATCTCGCTAATAAAAAGATACCCTGAGATCATCCGTAGAAGGATTGAGGTTCTTGAGGAGGCTGCAGGAAGGGGAGACCGGGAGGACAATGAACCGGGCGAATAATACCGCTGATAACGGGTGGGAAGGTGCCAACGATCTAGGGGAACTGAGAGAGTTGGTCCTTTCCTGCCGGAGGTGTTCCCTGAGAGAAGGAGCTAAAGGTGTTGTGTTCGGCGAGGGTAACGCTCACTCCAGAGTCATGCTGGTGGGTGAAGGCCCGGGGCAGACTGAGGATGCCACAGGCCGCCCCTTTGTTGGACGGGCAGGGCAGATGCTGGAACGGGGACTCAGGGTCGCTGAACTGAGGCGGGAGGACGTCTTCATCGCTAACATAGTCAAGTGCAGGCCCCCTGGAAACAGGCTCCCCTCAGCTGATGAGGTGCAGATGTGCTTGCCTCATCTAGCAGCTCAAATAAGGATCATAAGTCCTGAGTACGTCGTCCTTCTCGGGGCGCTGTCAGGCCAGACGCTGGTCTCGCCAGCTCTGAGGGTCACAAGGGACCGGGGAAAGTGGTATGAAAAGAGCGGGATCGAGTTCCTGGTGACTTTTCATCCTGCAGCCGTGTTACGGGATATGAGCGGAAGAACCGAACTTTTTCTCGATGATTTTCGCAGTTTGAAGGTGAGGTTGAGGAAGACCGGCCATGCAAGCAATTGAGGTCGTAACCGAATCACCTGCACAGACCCTAGCTTTGGGTGAGAGTATAGGCAGGGACTTATCAGGAGGCGAACTCATACTTCTTGACGGACCCCTGGGGGCGGGCAAGACTACGTTTGTTCAGGGAGTCGCTCACGGACTTGATATAAAAGGTCCTGTTCAGAGCCCCAGTTTCGTTCTTGAGCGGATTCATAGGGGAAGAGTGGAGCTGCGTCATCTGGACTATTACCGGTTGACCGGAGATGAAATTGGCGACTCAGGCCTTCTACCCGATTCCGGCGACAACACGGTAGTGACTGCAGTTGAGTGGGCCGGAAGGGCAGGCCCGTTGCCTGAGGCTGACCTGATGGTTGAGATCGGGTTCTTGCCTGATGCGCCTGACAAGCGACTTGTCTTACTGAGGGCCTCCGGGGAGTTCATGAAGGAGATACTATCTCATGCAGTTGAAGCAGCAAGAAGCAAAAATCGGCGTTCTGGCCATTGAGACCAGCACCAACCTTCTTGGGGTTGCAGTAGCAGCTCAGGATAAGGTCGTATATGAGGTGAGTCTGAACCGGCCCAGGGTTCATTCTGAGGCCCTGCTTCCGTTGTGTTTGGAGGCGCTGGATAGGGCGAAGATGGCCCCTGAGGATCTGCTATGCATAGCTGTAACAGTTGGACCGGGGTCGTTTACAGGGCTCAGGATTGGATGCGCTACAGCTCAAGGCCTGGCCGTAGCATGGAAAAAGAAGGTGGCCCTAGTTAACACCTTTCACGTTCTTATGGACCAGTGCCGCTTTTTCCCCAGCCTTGCTGTAATCATGGGAAAGGCGAAATCTCAGACTGTTGCCGGGTTCTATACTAGAGACACGGACTTACCCGATGACCACGATGACGGTGACCTTGCAGGAGGCCGGGCATCCAATGAGTTCTGGAGGATCTATGGCTTCCGTCAGGTCATACCCATGGGACGGGGCAGCGCCAGCGAGTTTGCCATGCGCCTGGAAGGTGTCGGCGGAAACCGCATTTTTGCTACAGGCGATGGGGCGGACATACTTGTGGACGAGACCAAAGAGCGGAACTTATCTTTGCACAGCGTAGGACTCTACAGAACTCTGCCGCGACCGGGGACTGTGGCCGTACTGGGCCATGCCCTGGCCAGGGCGGGATTGACTGTCGAACCGGAGATGGTCGTACCGGCTTACTATCGCAGGTCACAAGCTGAAGAGAAACTTTCACGTCGCCATATAACTGAGGGTGAGCGCGTTGAAAAACCTTCTTGACATAACCATTGAAAGAATGACGGTAAAAGACCTTGACAGAGTGATGGAAATCGAGGCGATTTCCTATCCGACGCCCTGGTCCAGGCGGGCCTTTGAGTCTGAGCTTACTGAGAACAGCTATGCATACTATTTTATCGCCCGTCATGACGGCGAGATAGTAGGCTACGTTGGAATGTGGGTCATACTGGACGAGGCGCATATCACTAATATTGCGGTTCATCCGGATTACCGGAGGCGCGGGGCCGGTCGGATGCTCCTTGAGGCCATGTTTGAACGGGCTAGAGACAAGGGCGCTACCAAGATGACCCTGGAGGTAAGAACTTCGAACCTGGCTGCGCAGAACCTTTACAAGAAGCTGGGGTTTGTTGCACGGGGGATAAGGAAGGGTTACTACACGGACTTCAACGAAGATGCCATAGTCATGTGGAAGGATGACCTTGGACCGTCCAAACCCTTAGAGCAGCGCGTAAGGTGGTTGGTCTAGCTTCGGATGGCAGTCTCTATGTCGTCACGGGCTGATCTGGCTGCGCTGCATATAGCTTGGCCTATGTCGTCAGGTCCTGGTTTCTTGGTGGCATGGTTCTCATAGGCGAACACTATGCTTCGCGCAGCTGCGACCACAGCTCCTTGTCCGCCAGGGTTGAACGCCTTTTTTAGGCCGGTTGCCGTTGCTCCCTGCGTGCCATAGCCAGGCAAGAGAAGCATGGTATCTGGCATCAGTTCTCGCAGGAGGGGAAGGTCCTGGGGGTATGTTGCTCCTGCCACCGCTCCAACGTCAGAATAACCGCAGAGTCCTTTGGAGGCGGCACCGAGCTCGCGCACCATACGAGCTACTCTGGCATAGAGGGGATAGCCGTCCGGGAGCAAAGCTTCCTGGATTGCCCCTGAACCTGGGTTTGAGGTTCTGACCAGGATGAAAACGCCGCAGTTGTGCGCTGAAGCTGTTTCTATGAATGGGTTGAGGGTATCGGGCCCCATGTAGGGGTTTACGGTAAGCGCATCTGCATAGAAGTCAGATGAGGGATCGAGGTAAGCTGTTGCATAGGCCCGGGCAGTGTTCCCGATATCGCCACGTTTGGCGTCAAGAATCACAGGAATTCCCCGCTTCCTGGCTTCCTTGATGCACCAGGCCAAAGAGCGCATGCCCGGAAGTCCCATGCTTTCAAAAAAGGCTGACTGAGGCTTTACAGCGCACGCATATGCGCTTGCAGCTTCTATGGCCAGATGGCAGAATCTGTTCAGGGTGGTTTCGGGGTCAAGGCCGGGGAACGCACCGAGGAACGCGGAGTCAGGGGCGAAAATCCTGGCCGGGTCCGGATCGATGCCGATTACCAGGTGGGATTTTTGGTTTTGGATCTTGGCCTCAAGCCTGTCTGAGAAACGCACTCCCATACCTCCCTGTATAGGTGCTCGTATTAGGATGAGTCTAACATGTTTTGGCCTCAGCCAGTAGTGGAGTTCAGGAGCGAAAAGAGCAGTTGAGGCCATACTACGTAGTGAACTGGCGGTGGTGAGTTGCTTATTCTTGGAATCGACACATCATGTGACGACACGTCTGCCGGTGTCGTACTTGACGGCAGACAGGTTCTGTCTAGTGTTGTATCCTCACAGTTCGCCCTTCATTCAGAGTATGGAGGCGTTGTTCCCGAGATTGCTTCCCGTAGACATGCTGAGATGATAATACCGGTCATGAGACAGTCGTTGGAGGAAGCCGGTTTGGATTTGAGAGAGCTCCATGGTATTGCCGTAACCACAGGTCCGGGACTTCTTGGGTCACTATTGGTGGGTGTGGCTTTTGCCAAAGCCTTGGCCTTTGGCCTTAGACTTCCTCTGGCTCCGGTTAACCACCTTGAAGGCCACATTTTTGCCAACTTTCTGGGTCCACAGATTCCGCCTTTTCCTGTTCTGAACCTCGTAGTCTCAGGGGGACACTCGGATCTTATTCTCATGACCGGTTACGGCGCTTACGAGTTTCTCGGTAGGACTCGCGATGATGCTGCGGGAGAGGCCTTTGACAAAGTTGCCCGGGAGATGGGGCTTCCGTTCCCAGGCGGTCCGTTTCTGGACCGGGTGGCTGAAGAGGGTGACTCAGGAGCATGCTTATTCCCCCATCCAAAAATGGAGGGAAACCCATTTGACTTCAGTTTCAGCGGGCTTAAGACTCGGGCTACGCAGGAATTTGAGGCGCATGGACGGTCCGGTGATTTTGTGCCCCATCTCGCGGCAAGCTTTAGGCATGCAGTAGTCAGAGAGCTTCTTTACCACGTCCCTGATCTCCTGGAGGCCACCTCCTCGAGGGCCTTTGCGATATCGGGAGGGGTCGCGTCCAATAGCCTCCTTAGAAAAGAAGCTCAGGCTCTATGCAGCAAACTCGGTATTCCTCTCTTTATCCCGCCTAAGGATCTTTGTACCGACAACGGGGCCATGGTGGCAGGAGCGGGGTTCTACTTGCTCAGGGAAGGATTGGCGGCGGGACCTGAGGTGAATGCCGAGTCAGCTTTGGAGCTTGTTCCCTGGGATGCAATAAAAAAGAGAAGGATGGAAGAGCTGTGACCCACTTGTCTTCGATCGACAATGACGTTCCGTCAATGGAAGCTTTGCTTTACCAGGCACAGAAGCAAGGTGTACTGCCCCTTACCTCCAGGTGCAATATGAGGTGTGTGTTTTGTTCGAACCGTTATAACCCGCCTTCCTGTGAGGTTTTCACCATGGAACCCAGGGATGTTGATGATGTAGAACGTACCCTTCCGTGGCTTCAGGGTTCCGGGTCTGTTGTGATAGGCGAATCGGTTACCCGAGTAAATGAAGGTGAACCTTTTACTCATCCTGCTGTCCTGGAGATCCTTGAGCTGGTAAGACGGGCTTACCCCCGCATTCCAATCAGGATCACAACTAACGGGTCTCTTCTGAGCGATGACATAATCGGTGAGCTTTCGAACCTCGGTGCTGAGCTCGTGGTATCCCTGAACACAGTGGGGAAACGGTCAGAGATCATGGGGGACCCGTTTCCGTCGACGACGCTTAAAAGCGTTGAGGCACTGAGCGGAAAGGTGAAGTTTGAAGGGAGCGTAGTGGCCCTGCCTTTCCTTACCGGTTGGGATGACCTTGGTGACACCTTCCGGTTCCTGAGTGATGCAGGTGCGTGGAGCATCCGGGTCTTCATGCCAGGTTTCTCCCGCCGCCATCCCCTTTGGGCTCAGATGCCTGAAGATACCTGGAATGAGCTAAGGGATTATTCAATGAATGCAGCCGTCAAGCTGAAAATCCCTGTATTGTTAGAGCCTGCCGCACTTCCCGATGTTTCTGCCAGGATTGAGGCAGTGCTGGTCGATTCCCCGGCTAGAAGAGCCCGTCTTTTCCCCAACGACGTGGTTGTGTCTGTATCGGGAAGGGGGGTGTTCTCGAGGAAGGATGCTTTTGACAGGGCCCGACAGGAAGAGAACCCTGTCTTGACTGTTCTTCGCGATGGAGGGGTTTTTGATGTCCGGTTAGTCAAACCAGGAAACACTTCACCGGGGTTTGTAATGTTCAGCGACCTTGATGAAAGCGAATGGACAGCCTGGGAACGCCGTTCTGGGGCAAGGCGGTGGGGGGACAGCATCTTGATTCTTACATCGGCCCTGGCCAAGCCGGTGATCGAGGCGGCGCTTGGCAAGCGAAACCTGCAGGTTCCCTGTGTAGCGGTTCAGTCCCGATTTTTCGGGGGCAACATTGAAGCTGCCGGGCTCCTTACAGTCAGTGACTTTCTGGCATCGTTTCAGGAATTCGTGGCGAGCAACAAAAAGCCCAGGCTGGTCACTCTTCCGAGACGGGCCTTTGATGCGTGGGGTAGGGATATGGAAGGAGTTCATTTCAAGGTTTTTGCGGAGAAAGCGAATTGCCAGGTTCTGCTTGCCGGTTAGGAGGAATACTTGACACAACTAAAGAAGTAGTACTGTGTTCCCATTCCCGAACCGGGCTTACTTAAGGCTGGGAGGTGTTAAATCTGAGTTTTGATGTGAAGGAGTTCCTGAAGAAAGCCTCAATGGCTCACGGTGTTTCCGGCTTCGAAGCCATGAACATTGCGTCAGTGGTTGAGGAAGCTATGTCGAATCTTGTGAACGACATGCGACGCGATGTTATGGGCAACGTTATCGGGTTCAAGAAAGGCGAAGGCCAGGAGCCTCATCCCCGGATTATGCTTGCCGGTCACATGGATGAGGTGGGTCTCATGGTGACCCAGATAGAGGAACGCGGATTCTTGCGGTTTATCGGGATGGGAGTAGATCCGCGGGTACTGCCCGGACATGAAGTGATTGTCTATGGGAAGAGGCCTCTGGTGGGCGTTATTGGGCAAGAGCCGCCGCACCTGACGCCCGCAGGCGATGCCATGAAAGCTAAGAAGATCGAAGACTTGTTCATCGATGTAGGCATTCCTGCAGAAGAGGTAAGAGACCTTGTCAGAGTGGGTGATCCGGTAACATACAGGCGCCAGGTCACGGAACTCATGGGCGACTGCCTGTCGGGCAAGTCCATGGATGACCGGGCGGGAGTCGCAGTGGTACTGGTTTGCCTTGACGAACTCAGAAAATACAAGGTCAATGCAGACGTGTTTGCTGTTGCAACGGTTCAGGAGGAAATGGGGATGAAAGGAGCACTGGTATCGGCCTATGGGATTGAGCCTGACATAGGCATTGCCATTGACGTATGTCATGGTGAGACTCCGGGAGTGCCTGAGTACAGAACAGCCTCCCTGGGCAAGGGGCCCTCTGTCGCTCAAGGCGGCAACATTCACCCCAAGATATATGACGCCCTCAAGAAGGCCGCCCTTGAGATAGGCGTAGGTGTACAGCCGGAAATCGCCCCCGGAGCTACAGGCACTGATGCTGCAGCTATCCAGATTTCCAGGGAGGGCGTTGCTGCCGGCCTTGTATCGGTTCCCCTTCGTTACATGCACACCTCGGTGGAGACCCTATCAATCGGCGACGTTGAAAAAGCAGGAAGGCTCCTTGCGAAGTTCATAGCTTCTTGTGATGCGTCTTTCGTAAAGGAGTTGAGAATATGGAATTGAAGGATCTTACAAGCCTTAACGCAGTATCAGGCAACGAGAGAGAAGTTCGAAACTACATAATCCAGAAACTCCAAGACATGGGCATATCCTATGAGACCGATTCAATGGGCAATGTTATAGCTCATAAGGGGGAAAAGGGCCCCAAGGTTATGGTGGATGCCCATATGGACGAAGTGGGCTTGATGATAGTCCACGTTGAGAAAAACGGCTTCATCAGATTCACCACAATAGGGGTTCCCGCTTCAGTGCTGGTTTCCAAGAGAGTTCTTATTGGAAAGGACAGAGTCCCGGGGGTTATCGGGGCAAAGGCCATACACCTGCAGCAGCGAAGCGAACGGGAATCAGTGATACCTCCGACTCAGTTGTACATTGACATTGGCGCCAAGTCCAAAGAGGAGGTTGAAAGGAAGGTCAGACCCGGCGACTACGCGGTTTTTGATACTGAATACGAGGAACTCAGCCCTGACGTCATAAAGGCCAAGGCACTGGATGACCGGGTGGGGTGCGCCATACTCTTGAATCTTCTCAAAGAGCCATGGAAGGATATTCAGCTTTACGCAGTTTTCTCGGTTCAGGAAGAGCTGGGTACCAGAGGGGCACGGATTGCCGCCTATAGAGTAGCTCCTGATATGGGCATTGCTCTCGAGGGAACCGTATGCGCTGATACACCGCCTGCAGAGAAGCACTCCTTTGTTACGCGGGTAGGCGCAGGAGCTGCTCTGTCAGTTATGGACAGGGGATCAATACCCAACCGCGCCATGCTGCAAGAACTCCTCAGACTTGCCAAGGAGAATGGCATACCCGTGCAAATGCGTGAGGGTACGGCAGGCGGTAACGACGCAGGCGCCATTCAGCAGGCGAGGTCAGGGTGTCCCGTAGCTTCCGTCTCGGTGCCATGCAGGTACATTCACACGCCGTTTTCTGTCATGTCCAAGAAAGACTTTGATGCAGCCAGAAAACTGGTATCCCTATTCTTAAGGAGCGTTGAAGGAGGGTTCAGACCGTGAAGGACCTTTTGAAAAGACTTACTGAAGCTTTTGGACCGTCGGGTGCGGAAGACTCTGTGCGTGAGGTCATCAGAAAAGAAGTTGAGCCGTATGTCGATGAGATTCGCGTTGACGCTTTGGGCAATCTGATTTGCCTGAAGAAGGGTTCGGGTGGGAAGAAGGTTATCCTCGATGGCCATATGGACGAAATCGGTTTGATGGTAACCCACATTGACGATAAGGGCTTCTTGAGATTCGGCACTATCGGTGGGGTCAGCCCAACCGTAGCTCTTGGCCAGCGAGTGTATTTCGAGAACGGCACTTTCGGGGTTATCAGCTCCGAGCGGATCGAGGACCAGAGGGGTCTCCAGGTTGACAAACTGTACATAGATATCGGCGCCAAAGACAAGAGTGAAGCTGAGTCTAGAGTAAAAGTGGGAGACAGCGCTGCGTTCTTCCAGCCTGCCGTGGTTCTTGGTTCAAGGTTCGTGGCCAAGGCCCTCGATGACAGGGCAGGTTGTGCAGTGATTATTGAGGCTCTCAAGAGGCTTGGGAAAACCTCTCATGAGATCTATGCAGTGTTTGCATCTCAGGAGGAGGTCGGTCTCAAAGGAGCTCGCGTTGCAGCTTTCGACATCGAGCCTGATGTAGGCATCGCCTTCGACGTAACGAGAACCGGTGATACCCCCAAGGGCATCACTATGGCAGTGTCTCTGGGTGACGGAGCGGCTGTTAAGATAAAGGACTCGAGCCTTATCTGCCATCCGGGCCTTAGGGACTACATGATAAAGGTTGCTGAAGAGAAGGGCATCAAGTACCAGCGTGAGGTGCTGACAGGCGGAGGCACCGATGCGGGAGCTATCCAGATGACCAAGGCGGGAATCCCGGCAGGAGTCATCTCGATTCCGTGCAGGTACATTCATAGCCCCAGTGAGATGGTTGACCTTGACGACGTGGAAGCCTGCGTGCTTCTTACAATAGCGCTCTGTGAGAGCTCACTTGATTTCTGACGCTTTTTCTGTTCCCGAGCACTAGCGAGAGGGGGTAGTCTCTGTCTTGATGGTAGAACTTGACAGAGTGCTGGGGCTGGCCCAGAAACTGGGGGCTGAATACGCCGATGCCAGATATGTAGCTACTACACAGGCGCCAGTGACGGTTACCAGCGACGGCGGGCGGCATGCCTCTGTATCCAGGAGCACAGGCCTTGGCCTCAGGGTATTGGTTGACGGGGCCTGGGGTTTCGCAGCCACAGCTCACTTGGACATGAGAAGTCTTGAGAAGGTTGCCGATGAAGCGGTGAAGATCGCCGATGCTTCTGCCAGGTACAAGATAGGAGAAGGAGTCTCCCTGACCCCGCTGCCCTCGCTGAGGGCCCGCTGGCAAACGCCCTACAGAGTGGATTCGCTGGCCGTTTCTCAGCAGGAAAAAGTCAGCTTTCTATCCGACGTAGTTTCGGCAGCCAGCAAGGTGCCAGGCATTTTTCGCACCAGGGCATCTATAATGAGCCACAAGGAAGAGAAGGAGTTTGTTTCTACCGACGGCAGGCAGGTGGAGCAGACTATTCTACATTCAGGCGCATCTGTATCAGTCATGGCCAGGGGTGATGGGGGAGTGCAGTCCCGGTCATTCTCAGCTTACGCTGACGGCGGATTCGAGTTTGTGGAGGGCCTTGACCTGAAGAACCGGGTTGAGGAGATTGCTGATGAAGCTGTCAAGCTTCTGAAGGCCCCAACCTGTCCTTCAGGAGTGACGGATTTGGTCATGGGCGGAGCTATGACCGCTCTTCAGGTCCATGAGTCATGCGGCCATCCTGTGGAGCTGGACCGGGTAGTAGGCCAGGAAGCTACTTTTGCGGGAACGTCCTTTCTTACTCCTGACAAAAAGGGCACCTACCGGTATGGTTCTCCTGCCGTGAACCTTGTGGCTGACGCTACGTGCAAGGGTGGGCTTGGCAGCTTCGGATTTGACGATGAAGGAGTAGAGGCACAGAGAGTCAACCTGGTGAAGGAAGGTGTTTTCAAAAACTACCTTACCTCCCGGGAGCTGGCACCCATGTTCGGCGAGGAATCCAACGGAACTATGCGCGCAGTAGGGTGGCAGAACATCCCTTTGATCAGGATGACTAACATAAACCTTGAACCTGGCGACTGGACTCTTGAGGAGATAATCAGAGATACGAAAGAGGGTATCTTTGTAGATACCCCCAAAAGCTGGAGCCTTGATGACAAGAGGTGGAACTTCCATTTCGGCCAGGAGATTGCATATGAGATCAAGGACGGCTCCCTGGGAAGGATGCTGAAGGATTCTGCTCACACAGGGGTAACCCCGGAGTTCTGGAATTCATGTGATGCCGTTGCAGGCAAAGATGAATGGTGTATCCACGGTACTCCCGGTTGTGCCAAGGGAGAGCCGGTACAGGTTGTTCATGTAGGACACGGCGCTGCCCCGGCCAGGTTCAGAAAGGTGAAAGTAGGTGTGGGACATTGATTGGCAGGGATGATGTTCTCAAGATCCTGGATAAAGTCGTTTCCTACGCCAAAGGTTTTGAACTGCAAGCCAATCTGTGGGCAGAAGACATGAGCTTGACCAGATACTACCGGAACCATATTCACCAGAATCTAAAGCGCTGGAACCAGGTTCTCACCGTCAAGGTGATCAAGGAAAAGCGCGCGGGACTCGCTTCAGTTAACTTGCTGGATGATGGGTCCTTGCGATGGGCTGTGCAGTCGGCCTGCGAGAACATGGAGATTGCTCAGGAAGATCCTGAATTGCCGGGGCTTGTGCGACCGGAGGCTATTTTGGATCTGGTTACCTACTTCCCTTCCACTGCAGGTATGAAGCCTAAAGACAGGGCGTTAGCTTGCGGTGTTGTTATTGATAGGGCCAAGAGCAAGGGGTTGTCAGCTGCCGGAACCTATTCAACCGCAGTAGTGGAAGTGGCGGTGGCCAATACGGCCGGAGTCAGGGCTTACAATGCCGGGACTGAAGCTCATTTTCGCACCATCGTTGAGTCAGGTGACAACACTGGTTACGCTGACCGTCTTACCAGAGATGTAAGGACCATAGACTACGAAAAGGTTGCCGTCGAGGCACTGGAAAGGGCGGTCCTCTTCCCTGATTCAGTCGATCTTCCTCCCGGTCCCTATGACACTGTGTTTGAGGAGTATGCCCTTGCTGATTTGCTGAGGTTTCTGGGCTACATAGCTTTTGGAGCAGACGCTAAGCAACAGGGTAGGAGCTTCATGGCACACCGGATGGGAGAGAAGGTAATGGGAGAGAACATTACCTTATGGGATGATGGGCTGGACCCCAGGGGGCTGGCTTTGGCATTTGATGCTGAAGGAATGCCCAAAAAGAAAGTGGTTTTCATTGACAAGGGCGTGGCAACCGGGGTCGTGTACGATAGCAGGACAGCAGCTAAGGAAAAAGTCGCATCCACGGGCCACAGTTCAGGCTCGGGCGTGCGCTCAAGTCCTATGCCCCGGAACATGTTCATGGCAACCGGAGACTCAACTAGGGAGGATCTGATAAAGTCCACTGACAGAGGGCTGCTGGTCACACGCTTCCACTACACTCATTGTCCGGAGCCTTCTCGTGTTGTGGCGACAGGTACCACAAGGGACGGAACCTTCCTGATCGAAGGCGGCCAGCTTGTTGCACGGGTAAAGAACCTGAGGTTCACTGAATCTATGGTGGAAGCTTTTTCCCGTGTTGATGGCATAACATCTGAATCTAGGCTCACGCGGGATTGGTGGAGCACATTTGACTCTGTGCTTCCCAGCCTTAAGATAAAAGAGTTCAACTTCACAGGCTCGACTGTTTTCTGAGATCGAAGTCCTTAGAAATGTCTTGAAGGTATGCCCCCCGGAGCAGAATAACCTCCGGGGGGTTTTGCATGGCAAGCAAAGAAAAGTGGATTGCCGGGGTTGTGATGGTTGTGCTGCTTTCCGTTTTTGTCTACTATACGATCCCCGATGCCAACGTCAGACGTTCTTTGAGAGTGCCGCGACTGGCAGGGGGCACAGAACGTGAGACCAGGCTGCTGGGCGAGATGGACCTCGAGCGCCTCTATCCTGGAATAGTCCTGAGGTCAGCCCGAGATGCAGGAAAGATAGTTGCTCTTACCTTTGACGATGGGCCTGACGGGGTTTACACACCGCAGGTTCTCGACGTTTTGCGGGACAAGGGCGTTCCCGGCGCGTTTTTTGTTATCGGCAACAGGGTGCATGAGTTTCCGGAAGTAGCTCAGAGGATTATTGGCGAGGGACACATCATTGGTAATCACACATACTCTCATGCGCTTCTGACTAAGGCATCGGGCAAAAAGCTGGTTCAAGAGCTTGAGGCCACTGAGAAAGCTTTAGGTTCTCTTGGGTTGCCGCCTTCCCGGTATTTCCGGCCGCCCTACGGCGCTGCTTCTCCCTCGCTTGTAGAGGAATCAGCGAATCTGGGATACAGGATCACCATGTGGTCTGTTGACTCTCTTGATTGGCGCGGGCTATCCAAAGCTGAGGTGGAAAACAACGTGCTGACGCAGGTACAACCCGGCTCTGTCATCCTTCTCCACTCAGGCGGCGGTCCCGGTGAGGATCTGTCAGGGTCAGTGTCTGCTCTTCCGTCCCTTATCGACACCTTGATGGCAGACGGATACCGGTTCGTGACACTTGACGACATGTTCCCTGCCAAATCAGATCCCTAGAGGCGGCAGACCCGAGGTTGCGCCGAAGAATCGCTGCAGCGCCTTGAACAGTCCGGAAGCTGCCTGGTCCCATGTTCCGGGTTGCTTCAGGCGCTGTTCCTCGCCAGGGTTAGACAGATACATGACTTCCACCAGCACTGAGGGGCACGTCGACTCTCTCACTACGAAAAGCTCAGAATCCCGCATTCCTCTGTTGGTGGTTCCCAGGGTGGCCGGGAGCTCAGACTGAACGCACTCTGCCAGTCTTCTGGACTCTGATTGGTTCAGTGTATTGCTGCATATGTAGGAGGTTGTGCCGGACAGCGTTTTGTCCCTGTTATCATCGTTGTGAATAGACACAAAGACGTCTGCATTCTTGCTCCAGGCAGCTCTTCTGGCAAGTGAGCCTGCGTACTCGTCGGGGCCAGGATTCCAGCCTTCAGGGGCCTCGGTGCGATGGTATAAGCCGGGCCGGGTAATGATCGCAACAGCGCCTGCTTTTTCCAACATGTCTCGGAGCCTGGTAGCTATTTGCCAGTTAACGTCCCTCTCGCATAGTCCTGTAGGCCCGCAAGCTCCGGGGTCGTTATCCTCGTGGCCCGGATCAATGACTATGGTTTTGCCCAGGAGGCCGGGCGTGCCAAACCGGGCTTCCAGGGAATTGGCGGCCCTGGTAAGCAGGAACGGGAGGTTATTGGGGTTGCTGATGGTCAAGCTTGTGCCGCCCTTGTCCGCTGCAACACTGACGGGACCAATCAGACGTCCCTGAGCGACCACGTCTGCTCCTGAATATGTGGTGCCAGGCAACCGGAAACTAAGGGACTGTCCGTTTCTGGAGATCTCAGGCCAGGTGTATCCCAGAGTCTCCACAGTTAAGAGGTCGTGGGATTCGTTAGCCTGAACTAGGATACGGGTAACCCTAGGGGCGAACTCAAGGACTACCTTTCCCGGCTGATTGACTCTGACTGTGTAATCGGATTTCTCGGAAAGGCTCAGATTTACGTCGCTGCCTGATACTTTGATGCTCTCAAATTCAAAGGAGTTGATAGGAAGTGAAGCTCCTGCCTCGAAAAATGAGGAAGTGCTGACAACTATCGTGTTGTCGCTTGCTCCAGGGACGACTACAGCTGACTGGAAACTTCCAGTCACGGTCAACGTCCGGGTAGGGCCGGCCGCGTCTGCAACAACGGCAAAGCCGGTTTTCCCGGGCCCGGACGGTTCGCCTGTAAGCCACCGGGCAACATAACCTGTTACCCCTGAAGGAGCCACAGCTCTTACCCAGTCTCCGGTTACCTCGATAACCCGAAGTTTGTCTCCCCTATCCAGCATGCCGATGACTCCATAGCTTGTCCCGGGACCTGACCTAAAGTTGACATATGTGTGTGTGACTTCAGTGGTAGGGTACTTGCCGATACTCCATGAAGTGTCCGAAACTCCAAAGGACAAGGAACTGTCTGCAGGGGTCAGCAACCGGATTGAGTCTCCTGGGACCCACCCTTTGATGCCGTCACGGGTCTTTACAGCTATCCAGGCTCCCCTGCATGTAAGCACCTCAGCTGATTGCCCGGGGTTCAGGGTTGCAAGGGTTGCCGATCCTGTAACCGGGCTTTGAGTCACCTTGACAGCGTTCCTTGACGGAACTGCCGAAAGACCGGTATCAACGGCAGGGCTTTCAGGAGGCGGTTGGAACTCCAAACTCACAAGATAGGCGGCAATCCAGCCTGTGGCGCCGGCCGGTGTTGTAATCCCGATCCAATCACCATGTTTGGATTGTGCAGGATAGGCTGCGCCCCTTTGTGTCATGAACAACACAGGGAAGTCAGTACCGGGTCCCTGGCGTACGTTGACGTCGGTTCTGGTTACAGTTGCCATAACGCCCTTAGCCTTGAGGTCGACACGTACCAGCCATCCAGCTATCCAGGCTTCTATGTCAGGGGTCTTTATCCGGTACCACCCGTCTTTCGAGTCCAGGATGTCAACCCAGGCACCCTGGAAAGCTTGTCCCTTAAGTGAAAAGGATATCCCTGGGCCTGATCTGAGATTGCACACGTCTCCGGTGACCTGTGCTCTGAAGCCTGCAAGAGATTGAGGTACGGCATTGCCGGACGCAGCAACAGCTCCGGCGCTGCAGCATGTGGAGAGCGTCACCAAGGCCATAAAAAGAGTGAGAAGGCCAAATCCATTACGACAGTGATCCGCAGCAAACCGATAGTTTTGCCTTGTCAAGTCCTCACCCCGGCAGGTTTCTATTCATGCTATGATTCGACATCTTCCTTTGGCTGAGTTAGACGCAAATCGCCGGTGGGAGGTTCCCCGTCTTTTTTCGACAGGTAGTCTTTTATGGCTTCCTTAAGGGCATCTGCGGCCAGGTTTGAGCAATGCATCTTCTGTGCGGGGAGTCCGCCCAACGCATCTGCCACAGACTTATTAGAGACTTTCATGGCCTCTTCGATGGTAAGGCCTTTGACAAGTTCTGTTACCATCGAGCTTGTGGCAACAGCTGCACCACAGCCGAAGGTCTTGAACTTGATATCTTCGATACGGTTATCTCTTATGCGCAGGGTAATACGCATGACGTCGCCGCACACAGGGTTTCCGACCTGACCGGTACCGTCGGGGTTTTCTATCTCGCCTACATTCCTCGGATTGAAGAAATGGTCCATGACTTTTTCGCTATACATGCCACCCACGCCTTTCTCTTTGCTGAGGTCTAATTGCATTCCTTGCTCAACGGTGACATCATTCTGAGTTTCTTGACTATGCCCGGGAGCATTTCGATGACGTAGTCCATATCCTCCTCTCGGTTGGATCTGCCCAAAGTCATTCGCAAAGAGCCGTGAGCAGTCTCATGGGGGATTCCCATGGCCAGAAGGACATGGGATGGCTCCAGGGATCCGGAAGTACACGCTGAGCCAGACGATGCCCCGATACCCAGAAGGTCCAAGTTAAGCAGAAGGGACTCTCCCTCTACGTACTTAATGCTCATGTTGACGTTGTTTGGCAGTCTTTGTTCAGGATGGCCGTTCAACTCTGTGTCAGGGATCCTGTCCAGGATGCCGCGTATGAGCTTGTTGCGGAGGTGTGTAAGCCGGCTGGATTCCTCTGCAAGCTCGGCTCGCGCCAGATGACAAGCTTCACCGAACCCGACGATTCCCGCCACGTTCTCGGTTCCTGCCCTCAGGCCTCTTTCCTGTGCCCCACCTGTGCTTTGAGGCAAAAGACGCACTTTGCGTCTGACGTAAAGTGCTCCTACCCCCTTAGGGCCGTAGATTTTGTGACTCGACAGCGTTAGCAAATCAGCGTGCATGGATTCGACGTCAACAGGGATTTTCCCCGCGCTTTGCACTGCATCGCTGTGAAATAGGACCCCGTGTTCCCGGGCGATCTTGCCTATGACTTCCACCGGCTGTATGGTGCCAACCTCGTTTTGGCCGTGAATCACCGAAATGAGAACCGTGTCCGGCGAGAGGGCAGATTCAACTGCTTGCGGATCCACCATGCCGAATTTGTCTACAGGAAGAAACGTTACACGAAAACCCGCCTTCTGCAGAGATTCACAGGTGTGCATCACTGCATGGTGTTCTACAGCCGTGGTGATAATGTGGTTGCCCTTTGCCCGGTTGCCCAATGCTGCCCCTTTGATTGCCAGGTTATCCGCTTCCGTCCCGCCTGCGGTGAAGATTATCTCAGCCGGATCAGCTCCAATGAGAGACGCTACGTTCTCCCTGGCATATTCAACAGCTCTTCGAGCTTCGGCGCCCCACCTGTGTATGCTGGATGCGTTTCCGAATTGATCTGCGAAAAAAGGCATCATGGCCGACAACACTTCGGCTCTGACAGGTGTAGTGGCTGAATGATCAAGATAAACTCCCCGGTGTTTCATTGTTCTTGACCTCTTTTCGGTTCTTGCACTCTTATGGTGCGAATCAAGCCCTGCTATCCGGTGCCGGCGGCATTCTGACCCTTCGCGAGGCTCTTACGAATCTTTCACCAGTTCGTGAAGGGTGATGGAGTCAAGTACGTGGTCGATTGCGTCACCGACCCGTTCCCAGACCTTCTTGGCCCGGCAGTCCTCAGGGCAGGTATCAAGGTCACCATCTTGTCCTACGCACTTGACAGGTATGACAGGGCCCTCCACTGCTCTGATGATCTCGCCCACAGTCATGTCCGACGACGGCTTGGCCAGGGAATACCCTCCACCAAATCCCACCTTGCTGACGACCAAATTGCTTTCGCGGAGGGGTTTCACTATCTGTTCGAGATACCCCTGGGAGACTCTCTGGGCAGTCGAGATCTCCGATAGGGATACAAAATCTCCATCTCTCCGGGCAAGCTCATACATCAAGAGCACCGCGTAATGTCCCTTAGTAGACAAGGTAAAAGGCATTGCGCTCCCTCCGATCCGCTATCTACACCTATTATTGTGGTAGGAATAGTTCAAAGTCAATAGGCCCCAATTTACCCCTTACATGAATGGGAGATCGGGTTTTCGAGAAGGTATTATAGATCATAGGACAGAAACTCTATCCACGGCTAGATAGCCAAATGACGGCTGCAATTCCATCGGAGATGAGGGATTCGCATGAGCATAGACGACAAGGCGCTTAACGAGATAATTGCCAGACTGGAAAAAGAGGTAGAGGCGAGACCACGGGACACTCGCACCAGGCTTCAGCTTGCCCTTTCGTATATGAGGCGAGGTTCGGCAGATGATGCGTTGGCGCATCTTGAAACTGTGGTTCAGCAGGACAGAAAGGACGCCGATGCTCATTACTACATGGGCATAGTCAGCGCTGACAGGGGCGAACTTGAGAAAGCTAAGGACTTGTTCAGAAAGGCAATATCTCTGAACAAGAAACATAGCTCGGCCAGGTATTTCCTGGGCAAACTGCTGGCCCTTGAAGGTGACCTTGATGGTGCCATAAAGGAAACCGAAAAGGCCTTAGAACTTGCGCCAGGCAATGTTCTGGCAAGAGCTCAGTTAGGAGAACTCTATCTCGTGAAGCAAAGGCCCCAAGACGCTCTAAAGCAATGGGAGGACGTGTTGGAGCTGGATCAGGGCAACCTTCAGGCCCTTCATAACATGGGGGCTATCTACACTGATGGTCGCCAGTACGACAAAGCTTTAGACTACCTTGTCAGAGCGGAAAGGCTGGGTTCCGACGACCCGGGGCTTTTCTATAACATGGGTATCTGCTACATGGCTACAGGCAAATACGACAAAGCTGTTACAGCTTTCAGCAATGGCTGTGATCTTGAGAAAGACGACCTGATGCTGGCCAGGAATCGTACCAGCCTGGGGGAAGCTTACGCCGTATCGGGAGACCTGGAAAAAGCTATCGAATGCTGGCAGCTTGTCCTCAAAGACAACCCGGATGACCTGTTTGCCAACTACAATTTGGGTCTGGGCCTGATCCAGAAAGGCAACATGGAAGAAGCACGGAGATCCTGGCTTAAGTGTGTTGAGATAGAGCCGGCTTATATCCCGGCCCACAAGAACCTGGCTGCCGCCTACGTAATGGAGGAAGACTTCGACAAGGCCATTGAACGATGGAAGATCATAAAGAAGATGCTTCCGGCAGCTTTTGACGTGGATTTGGCCCTGGGAGAGTTGAACTTCAGGGGCGGCAATTTCGACGTGGCCAAGCAGATAACAGGCGATCTGGTACAAAGACTCAAGAACGAGGATGAATCTTCTGAAGTACTCACCATGCTCTCACGTGCTGAGCTTCTATACGGGACTGTTCTTCTCGCTCTGGGTGAGGGACGTCAGGCCGCTGAATGCTGGGGCAGATCAATGGAATTGGATCCGAACTTCGCCATGGCCAACGCTGAATTCATCGCCAGGGAGATTGGGCCCAAGTTGATGGCGATAGCCCGGGAAAGCGCAAAAGGCGAGACTGCCCAAAAGGCAGTGAGTCTTGTGGGGGCCTATGCTACAGGTGAGGGCAAACTCGATGAAAAGGCGCAAGAGCCTTCGAAGGTGCAGGAGGAGGACAAGAAAGAAGGAGGTTTTCGGTGGTTCCCAAGGAAGAGGAAATAAGGAGTCAGTCCAGCCTGGATCCCATTGAGGTTGTTGCTCTGGTTGGACCCAGCGGCACAGGTAAGTCACATAATGCAATGGTGGTGTCCCGGGAGTGGGCATGCAAGGCCATTATCGACGACGGCCTTCTGATTGCTGAGTCGCGAATACTCGCCGGAAGATCGGCCAAGCGTGAGGAAACCAGACCGGCCGCAGTCCGCAGGGCGGTGTTTCTAGATCCTGACCATGCCTTTGAAGTAAGAAATGTCCTTGAAACCCTTGCCCCATGCAGGATCCTAATTCTAGGCACCTCGATGCCAATGGTTGCCAGGATTGTCTCCAGACTGGCTCTTCCAGAGCCTCTCCGTATTCTGAAAATTGAAGAGTATGCCACTCCCGATGAGATCGATGTAGCTAGATGGCACAGGCGTCAGGAAGGGCGACACGTTATTCCCGCCCCGAGTTTTGAAGTGAAGAAGACGTTTTCCGGCTATCTTGTAGATCCCTTGCAGATGTTTGTGAGGTCCCGTGAACAACGTTACGTGTCCACTGAGAAGTCTGTTGTCCGTCCAACTTACAGCTACTTCGGACATTTCTACATATCCGATGCTGTGGTGATGCAGATGGCACAGAAAATTTGCCTTGATGTGCCCGGGGTCAAAAGGGTCCAGAAGACTCTGGTTCTTTCCACCGGCGATGGCGCTTTCTTACTGGTTGAACTGGTTCTCGAATACGGCGTGAAAGTTTTTGAGGTCATGGCACAGGTCCAGAGCAATCTGAAAGAAAGACTTGAGTATCTCACCGGGATTTACCTTCTGGAGATAGAGGTGTCGACCAGGAAGATCAGCCTGGAATAATCACCCTTAAGCTAAAAGGACGAGGCGCAATGTAATAGACTGGAGTGGAAGGGAAGGGGGAAAAGGTGAGACCTGCTTACGAACTTGAGATAAGTCAAGTACAGAGGCTTGCCCTAACGCCTGAGCTTCGTCAGGCAATCATGGTACTGCAGATGAACGCGGTGGAACTTGTTCAGTTCGTAAGAAGCGAGGTAGAGGAGAACCCCCTTTTGGAGATGGTAGAGGAATGGCCGGAGGAGCCCTTGCCCGAATCCGAGCCTTCTGAAGAGGAATTGCTCGTATACTTCTGTGATTCTACAGATCCGGGCATGCCCCCGGTTCGCAGAAGCCGGATCTCTTCCGGGCCTCAGACACTTATTGAACAGCCTGTTAGTTTGAGGGATCATCTCTTGTCTCAGCTGGTTTTGTCTCCCTTGAGGGACCAAGAGTGGGCAATCGGCGAGTTCATAGTCGGCAGCATTGATAGCAACGGGTATCTGACTTGCCCGACCTCAGAAATAGCTCAGGTAATGGTAAAACCCATAAGTACCGTCGAGAAAGTCCTCGCTGTGGTGCAAGGGCTGGAACCGCCCGGCATAGGAGCAAGGACGCTCAAAGAATGCCTTACTATACAGGCCAAAGTCAGAGGTCTTGACGAGCTTGCACAGCATATTGTAGACGACCACCTTGAGGATCTGGCCGGTGGGAGGTACAAGAAAATCGCCGGCCAGGAGAAAGTCTCACTTGAGCAAGTGCTGCAGGCACGGGACCGTATCATATCTCTGGACCCCAAACCGGGAGCTACGTTTTCCGGAAGGGGAGCTACCCATGTGATTCCGGACGTGTTTATCAAGAAGATAGGCCATGAGATGGTCTTGCTGTTCAATGATTCCGCTGTCCCCTCCATAGGCTGGAATTCGTTCTACAGGAGACTTCTTGAAGCCGGGGAAGGCGACGCTCGCGACTATCTTATAGACCGCCTTAAGCGCGCGCGAGCTCTGCTAAACAGCGTTGAACAGAGAAGAAACACGATTATGCAAGTCATGACATGTATCATGCGGAGGCAGGAGAAGTTTCTTCAAAAGGGCCCGGGCTATCTTGAGCCGCTTACGCTGAAGGAGATTGCTGAGGACCTTGGAATTCACGAGTCCACCGTTTCCCGGTCTATTGCAGGCAAATACGTAGACACTCCCTTCGGGACTTTTCCTTGCAGGGTGTTTTTCAGCCCAAGATTAGCAGGCGAAGGCAAGGATGTTTCTCAGCACTCGGTGAAAAGGTATATACAGCGATTAATTGATGATGAAGACGGCAGAGCTCCTCTATCTGATCAGCAGATCTCTGAAAGACTCTCCGAGCGCGGTGTGCAGGTTGCCCGCCGCACTGTTGCAAAATACCGTGCCCAATTAGGAATACTTCCTTCTAACCGCAGGAGAACCCCTTGAGACGAAACTGCTTACGGGCTAAAATCGATTTGTATGCTTGTGTCGGTGTTTGGAGAGTGCCTGAAACTGTGAGTCTGCAATCTAGAAGGGGCGTGGCGAGGTGACAGTCTTGAATCCGAACAGCTTTGCAGGAGGCATCAGGGTCCCGGACAAAAAGGATCTATCCGGCCACAAGAAGATCCAGGACGCGGGCATTCCCAACGAACTGGTACTTTTTCTGTCACAGCACACGGGGGCGCCGTCAGTTCCGGTTGTGCGGCCAGGTGACCAGGTGAAACGGGGCCAAAAGATAGCAGACCCGGGTGGTGTCGTAAGCGCATCACTGCATGCGCCCACATCCGGACGAATCAAGGCCATTGAGGCCAGGTACCAGCCTGTTCAAGCTCGTTTGGGCGATGCGATTATTCTTGAACCCGACGGGGAGGACTCGATGGCTCCGGCAACCGCTGTTTCGCTGGACCGGTTGTCCAGAGAGGACATTCAAACTTTGGCAAGGGAAACCGGTCTTGTAGGACTAGGCGGAGCTGCATTTCCTGCCGCAGTTAAGCTTGCTGTGCCGTCGTCCAAGCCCATCGATACTTACCTTTTGAACGGCATAGAGTGTGAGCCTTACCTTACAGCTGATCAACGACTCATGGTGGAAGAGCCTGAGGTTATTGTTATAGGTTTCAGAGCTTTCATGAAAGGTGTGGGCGTTAGTAACGGCATTGTCTGCATAGAGGATAACAAGCCTGAAGCGATTGAATCCATGAGAAAGGCCGCGAAGGCATTTGAGGATATACAGGTTGCGGTATTGCCCACCAGGTATCCTCAGGGGGGAGAAAAGCAGCTTGTTCAGGCAGTTCTTGGGCGGGAGGTGCCTCCTCCTCCCGGGTTGCCCCTTGATGTGGGAGTGGTGATTTCAAACGCAGGCACCGCTTATGCAATGGGAAAGGCCATTATGACCGGACTTCCTCTGGTGGAACGGGTGGTTACGGTGACCGGCGAGGGCGTGGCAGTCCCTTCGAACTTCCGGACCCTCATCGGCACGCCTGTTTCGTACCTTCTGGAGAAGGCAGGCGGCTATCAAGGGGTTCCCGGCAAGGTGATAATGGGAGGCCCTATGATGGGGATTGCGCTGAAAAGCACGGACGTGCCTGTTCTCAAGGGCACGTCGGGCATATTGGTTCTCCCTGTTTCAGTAGTTCCCAAGGAAGAGATCCTTCCTTGCATCAGGTGTGGAAGATGCGTAGATGCGTGCCCTATGGGTTTGCTTCCGGTGTGGATTTCGGCGTACGCTGACAAGGGGTATTTGGAGGACGCAGAGAGGTACAGGGCATTGGACTGCATTGAATGTGGTGTGTGCAGCTACCGGTGCCCTTCTAAGAGACCGTTGGTCCAGTCCATAAGGCTGGCCAAGGCGAGGATTATGGCTAAGAGGAGAGCCGCATCCAGGCGGTAGGGGCGGCAATAGAGAAGCACGGAGGGTGGCCCATGGGATCTAAACTGATCATTACCTCATCTCCTCATCTGAAAGGGCAAGATACGGTAAAGGGAATAATGCTTGACGTGGTTGTTGCCCTCTTGCCTGCTTGCGTGGCATCTGTGGTCATATTCGGGGCAGGTGCGGCTTTAGTGCTGATGGTCTCAACAGCTAGCGCTGTCTTGTCTGAGGCTGTCTGGCAAAAAGCTCTCAAGCGGAGCATTACAGTCGGAGACTGTTCTGCGCTTGTCACCGGAATGCTATTGGGAATGAGCTTGCCGCCCGGGGTTCCGCTATACATTCCTGCCCTGGGTTCGGCGTTTGCCATAGTGATTGCCAAACAGATCTTCGGGGGCTTGGGCTGCAATTTCGTGAACCCGGCCCTTGCAGGGCGCGCGTTCCTTGTTGCGGCGTGGCCGGCTCATATGACGGGAGCATGGATTAACCCGGTATCAAGGGATGCCGCTACCGGGGCGACTCCTCTTTCGATTCTGTACGATGGGAGTTCGGGAGTCATCCCCTCTACCGGGGATCTGTTAAGGGGCAACCGGTTGGGTTCGGTGGGCGAGACCTGCATTCTTGCCCTTCTGTTGGGTGGGGTATACCTTCTCGCCAGGGGCGTCATCGATTTTCGGATTCCTCTGGGGTATCTTGGTACCCTCTTCGCAGGCACCTGGATTTTCGGCAAGCCGGGAGAGCTTTTTAAGGGAGACGGGCTTACCGCAGTACTCCTGGGAGGTGCCGTTATGGGAGCGTTTTTCATGGCCACCGACTATGTGACTTCGCCGGTCACCAAGAGAGGTCGCCTGTACATGGGAATAGGCGCCGGACTCATAACCTTGCTCATTAGGCTTTGGGGCGGATACCCCGAAGGGGTGACTTACGCCATATTGTTTATGAATCTTGTGACACCGCTGATAGACAGGGCTGTTGTGCCGCCGTATTACGGCCGATTACATGACGTAGAAGCCAGGCGCAAGGCACGCGCCGGGAGGTGAGAGCTTTCGTGAAAAGGTCCTTGTGGCACGATTTTAAGAAGGGGTTCATTGAAGAGAACGCCACCTTCAGAATGGTAGTCGGAATGTGTCCGACCCTTGCAGTGACGACGTCAGTGGTCAACGGCTTCTGGATGGGAGTGGCCGTGCTTTTTGTCCTGGCCTTCTCAAACGCGTGCGTTTCCCTGCTCAAGAGGGTTACGCCTGACGAGATCAGGATTCCCGTATTTGTCATACTCATAGCTACGCCTGTGGTCATGGTGGAACTCTTCATGAAGGCCTACCTGCCCGGCATGTACCAGGTTCTGGGCATATTCGTGCCGTTGATCGTGGTGAACTGCATCATAATTCACAGAGCTGAATCTTTTGCCTACAGGCAGCCGGTCCTGAATTCTATCATGGATGGGCTCGGCATTGGGGGCGGCTACATGATCAACCTCATGGTCATAGGAGGCGTAAGGGAGTTTTTGGGCACCGGTCAGATAACCCTGGGGTCCACGGTTTTTCCGCGCACGCCCTGGTTTGAGCCTGCAGTCGTTATGCTGACCCCGCCAGGCGGGTTTATCACCCTTGGGATCCTAATGGCCGTTTTGAACATTGCAGTTGAGAAGTCTTCCAGCAGAAAACAGGGTCGGGGATCTGCACAACTGTAGGAGGGAGGGATGGGCGTGAAGTTCATATCTATCATGTTAGGCGGAATACTGGTTTCGAATTTTGTGTTCATGCAGTACCTGGGGCTTTGTCCTTTTATCGGATTGTCTGAGCAGTTTGATACCGCCCTTGGAATGTCGGGAGCTGTGATATTTGTTATGACCCTGGCTTCGACCGTTGCTGCAGTTTTCGAGCAGTTCGTACTGGTCCCGCTGGGTTTGGAGTACTTGCGGACCATAGCTTACATCCTGGTCATAGCAGGCTTTGTTCAGTTAGTCGAGCTGTTTTTGAAGAAGACGGCGCCCGGATTGTACAAGGCCTTGGGCATCTACTTGCCGCTCATCACTACCAACTGTGCAGTCCTTGGCGTAACCATGCTGAATGTCAAAGAGTCCTATGGCATACTCTGGGGCACAGTCAATGGCCTGGCCGGATCTCTCGGTTGGAGCTTGGCCATTATCATCTTTGCGGGCATCCGCGAAAGGTGGAAGCTTATGGATATCCCTGAGCCTTTGAAGGGATTTCCTCTTGCCCTTATCGCTACGGGCCTGATGTCCCTGGGATTTCTGGGGTTCACCGGTCTTTTCAAGAACGCGCTGAAATAGGGGGGTGTCCAATTGCTGCAAGCCGCTTTGTTTTTGGGAATGTCCGGCCTTGCTATGGGGGTTCTTCTGGCATTGGCGGCAAAACGGTTTAGGGTAGACACCGACCCAAGGGTGAGCCAGGTTGCGTCATTGCTTCCCGGTGCCAACTGCGGAGGGTGCGGCTATCCAGGATGCTCAGGTCTTGCACTTGCCATAGTGGAAGGAAAAGCTCCCGTGAACGCGTGCGTGGCAGGTGGAAAAGCTTTGGCTCAGCAGATTGCTGAGATCATGGGTGTATCCCCATCATTAGAAGAACCTGTGGTTGCAGTAGTGCTCTGTCAAGGCGAAGAAGAAGTTGCCGCAAGAGTTGCAGATTACCATGGCCTTGGCGATTGCCAGGCCCTGAACATGCTTGGAGGGAGCCACGGCTGCCCTTACGGTTGTTTGGGGCTGGGTTCGTGTGTTAAAGCTTGTGTCTTTGGGGCCATGGTAATGGGTCCCGGCGGGGTTCCTCGCGTGGTCAAGGAGAAGTGCACAGGTTGCGGGGCTTGTGTCAGTGTCTGTCCGAGAAACGTAATCAAGATGATCCCTGCAGAACAAGAAGTTCACATCAGGTGCAGTTCATACGATCGAGGACCCCTTGTTCGCAGGTACTGCAAGAGCGGTTGCATAGCATGTCAGGCTTGCGCCAGGTCATGTCCTGCAGGTGCCATCACTATGGATCGCGGAACCCTTGCCGTTTTGGACCCTTCCTTATGCACTAACTGTGGCATTTGCGTGGAGAAATGCCCGGTGAAGACCATTGTCAGGGATACACATAAGACGGGCAGAGCAGCTTCGTAAGCTGTAGCTCGGTCTCTGAGAGGGAGAATTGCCGAGGAAACGTCCCGGCGAATGCTTGATAGGGGTGCGCAACTGGTTGAGCAAGAGATCCATGCTTGCTGTTGTGGTTTTGCTGGTCGTTGTTGCCGGCGCATTTGCCTTGCATATCCATGCAGGCCGGCGCCTGGTTGAAAAGCAAGTTTTCGGCCTGATGGATACAGATATCGTTATTAAGGCTTATGGCAGAAAAGCATACAAGGCCATGGAGCTTGCAGTTGAGGAAGTAGCTCGATTGGATCGGTTGCTTAACGCCCACAGTCCTGAATCGGAAATATCTGCCATTAATTGTCTGGCAGGCAAGGAGCCTGTCGCCGTTTCCCCTGACACTTTCAGCGTAATCGAAAGAGCTTTGTATTTTGCTCGCATGTCGGGCGGAAGCTTTGATCCTACGGTCTTGCCGCTCATGGAGCTCTGGGGATTTGGTCAGGGCGACTACAGAGTCCCGTCTCCTGGTGAGATCGCGGCGGCAATGGAACTGGTTGACTACACTAAGGTAGAGGTGGACAAGGAGACCTACCGGGTGTTTCTGGGCAAGCAGGGTATGGGGCTGGATTTGGGGGCTATTGCCAAGGGGTACGCAGTGGATCGAATGGTGGAGATACTTCAAAGCTACGGCGTGAAGTCGTTTGTTATTAACGCAGGAGGAAGCGTCTACGCAGGTGACGCCAAGCCTGACGGAAGTCCGTGGAGGATCGCGGTGACAGATCCCAGGGATCCAGAGGATTTCCTGGGTATTGTGCCTGCCGTAAACATAGCTCTGGTGAGCTCCGGAGACTATCAGAGGTACTTCGTCAAAGATGGGATCAAATACCATCATATTATGGACCCGCGGACAGGATATCCTGCAGAATCCGTTCGAGGAACCACAGTGTTTTTTGCGTCGTCAACAGATGCGGACGGCCTTTCGACTGCCCTGTTTGTACTTGGTCCCCAGGCCGGGGAAGACCTTTTGTCGAAGTTTCCCGGAGCAGGTGTGCTTTTCGTTATGGGAGACGGAAAGATACTCAGGACAGGTCTTGTAGTTGAGTTTGAGTTAGAATAATAAGAGATGGACGGGGCAAGAATATTTTGGTAGAATTTGGGAGGACACATACGACATGAGAAGACAATCCAGAACTCTCTTGCTGGTCATTGCACTTTCAGCCGCTGCCATCGTCGGAAGCATCATAGGGGAAGCCCTGGCTGATGTGGCGCCTTTTCTTGCTCGAGGTTTCAGCGTTGGGCTGGAACCGCCCTTTGTGCTTAATCTCAAGGTAATATCGTTGACGTTTGGGTTCACGCTTGGGCTTAACGTAATGGGCGCCATATTGGTGCTGCTTGTGGTCCTCTTGATTGGGCGGTGAAACCTTGAGACTTATTCTGGCCTCTGCATCTCCGAGAAGGAGGATTCTTCTCGAGAGTGTAGGGATAAAGCCTGTAGTGATTCCAGCCGGCGTTGAGGAAGAGGCGATGAGTGCAGGCGAGCCTGATGTATTAGCTAAGGACCTGGCCGAGCGGAAGGTTCGGGCAGTGGCCAGGGCACATCCGGAAGAGCTGGTTCTCGGAGCTGACACTCTGGTGGTCATTGACGGTGAGGTTCTTGGCAAACCCGGTGACATGCAAGATGCAGTAAGAATGCTGGAGCGTCTTTCAGGAAAGACACACAGGGTGTACACGGGAGTTGCCCTTTACTGTCCGGTAACCTGTGGGATCCTTAGGGATTGCGATTGCACTTCGGTTACTATGAGAGATCTGACTGTTCAGGAGATCATGTGGTACGTGAATACCGGTGAACCCATGGACAAGGCAGGCGGTTACGCCCTTCAGGGTGCAGGGGCGTTCTTTGTTAAGGAGATCCGGGGCGACTATTCGAGTGTAATAGGGCTCCCGTTGCCGAAGGTCTATGCCCTTCTGCAAGGAGCCGGGATTTCCCCGGAGAATCTCCTTCAGCCATGATTGTGCAGGGCAATGTTTCCCCCGGGTAAGGGCTGCGAAGGGACCTGAAAGGAGGTTCCTGCAATATCCCGGGAACGATTGACAATAAAGGACTGGCCTGAGCAGGAAAAGCCGCGAGAAAGGCTGTTGAAGCTTGGGCCGGAAGCTCTCTCAGATGCGGAGGTCTTAGCTATATTGCTCGGGACAGGGAGTTCCCATCAGACTGCTCTGGAACTGGCTCGCCACATCCTTGCGGTCAGTGAGGAGAAGTACGGAAAGAGCCTACAGTTTCTGATTGAGGACACTGAAGAGGAACTCTCAGAAGTCAAGGGTATGGGGCCGGCCAAGGTAGCTCGCCTCAAAGCAGCTGTTGAGATCGGAAGAAGGCTGAAAAGAGGCGGGGGAGCCTCGGAGAAGCAAATCACTGTCAGACGTGGGAAGGAAGTGTTTGACTACGTCAGAAGTGATCTGGAGTCCCTGGACAGGGAGCATTTCTGCATATTGCTCCTGAATTCTAGGAACCAGATTACAGGGAAAGAAGTGGTTTCAGTCGGCAGCCTGGATGCTTCCATCGTACATCCGAGAGAGATTTTCAAGAACTGTATCAAGAAGAGCGCTGCGGCGATTATCCTGGTTCACAACCACCCCAGCGGTGATCCCAGTCCCAGCCATGATGACCTGGAAGTTACCAGAAGGCTGGTGGACGTAGGCAAGCTTCTGGGCATTCATGTGCTGGATCACGTGATTGTGGCTGATGGGCGGTTTGTGAGCTTGAGAGAATCCTGGAGCGGCTGGTTCGCATGATGTTTCGGTCTGAATCGCAGTGAAGGAGAGTGGGCACGGTGCAGTGGCTCTACAATTATTTCAGCAGGGATATCGGGATTGACCTGGGAACAGCCAACACCCTGGTTCACATAAGGGGAAGGGGAGTAGTCCTTATGGAACCCTCGGTTGTTGCCATAAACGCAGATTCCAAGGAAGTCCTGGCAGTTGGCACTGAAGCTAAACAGATGATCGGACGCACCCCGGGTAACATAGTTGCTGTCCGTCCCATGAAAGATGGTGTCATCGCCGATTTCGACATAACCCAGGCTATGATGAGGTACTTCATACGAAGGGCCCAGAGTCGCCGGATTCTGAAGCCTTTTGTCCTGGTGGCAGTACCTTCAGGATGTACTGAAGTTGAGCGCAGGGCGGTTATAGATGCCGCAGAATCGGCCGGGGCCAGGGACGCTGAGACGGTGCTGGAGCCAATGGCTGCTGCTGTCGGGGCCGGACTGCCCGTGGATGAACCTACAGGGAACATGGTAGTGGATATAGGCGGCGGCACCTGCGAGGTCGCCGTGATTTCCCTGGAAGGGGTGGTTACCTCCCGTTCCATCAGGGTGGCCGGCGATGAGATGGATGAGGCAGTCGTCAACTACGTCAAGCGGGCCTATAATTTGCTCATAGGGGAAAGGACCGCCGAAGAAGCTAAAGTAACCATCGGATCTGCCTTTGACCTTGATGAAGAACAGACACTGGACATAAGGGGCAGAGACCTGGTCACCGGGCTGCCCAGGACCATTACTATTGACTCAAGGGAAATGAGAAAAGCTCTTTCGGAACCGGTAGGCACAATCATTGAGGCCATCAAAGGTACCCTTGAGAGGACTCCGCCTGAGCTTTCCGCTGACATAATGGATCGCGGGATTGTGGTCACCGGAGGGGGGGCCCTCCTAAGGGGGCTGGACAGGCTCATCACCCATGAAACGGGAATGCCTGTGCATATTGTTGATGATCCTCTTGGCGCCGTTGCCAGGGGTACCGGAATGATGCTTGAGGACCCGGCAAAGCTCAAGAAGGTCCTGTCATCTTCGCGGCGAGCGGCCAGGCAGTAGAAGGAATAGAAGGTTTTGGGGAGGATGAATAAGCGTGAGGCGGCAGTTTACGTACAAGAAGATCATAGTGGCATTTCTCTTGGTTGCCGCCTCCGTGACTCTCATGAACCTTACCGGAAAACCCGAAAACGGGCCATCTTTCTGGGAATCGCTGCTCCTGAAGTCGGCGGAACCGGTTTCCCGCCTATCATCAGGCCTTTTTGAGAAGTACAGAAGTCTTGCTGTGGCCTTTCAGGATAAAGAGGCGTTACGTCAGGAGAACCTTCGTCTTACCCGGGAACTTGAGGGAATGGCCTCTCTGCGAGCAGCTCTGGAGGATGCTCTTCAGGAAAATGCCCGTCTAAGGGACCTTTTGGATTTCAGGGATGACGCTCCGGGCGAGTATGTGGTGGCCAAGGTTACCGGAAGGAATCCGGGCAAGTGGTTTGCCACGGTGACCATCGCCGCCGGGGAAGAGCATGGAGTATACGTTGATGCGCCTGTTGTGTCCAGGAGCGGCCTCGTAGGGCGAGTTATCAAGACCGGTGAAGCTAGTTCCACTGTATTGCTCATTGCCGATCCCGAGAGCGGTGTGGGTGCATGTGTACAACGCACCCGGGATTTTGGAGTGCTGCTGGGTGGAAATGGGCCCGATGCGCTTGTTCTCAGGTTCTTCTCCAGGGACTCCGGCGTAGAAGAAGGCGATGCTGTGGTAACGTCTGGCATAGGCAGTAAGTTTCCTGAGGGAATCCTGGTCGGAGAGGTTGTTTCGGTATACATTCCCGGACCGGGCCTGGTCAAAGAGGCACTCGTCCGGCCTGCAAGCGATTTGGAGCGCCTTGAGGAAGTACTGGTGATGACCAGATGAACAGGAGATTGGGAACGATTGGGCTTTCAGCGGTTGTCATTGCCATAGTGGCGCCTCTTTTGAAGATAGCTGAGTTTGTGCTGCTTCCCCCTGCCAGGCGACCGGATCTTCTTATGGTGCTCGCCATTGCTGTGGGATGGATTGGAGAACCGTGGGCTTCAGCTCCGGTGGGTTTCGGCATAGGCCTTATGGAGGACGTATTGGTAGGAAGGGCACTTGGCGTCAGGGCAGCTACGCTTGCGGCTTGCGCAGGGCTGGCTTCTGCCGGCAAGAAAGCTCTGAACCCGGAACCGGTTGTATCCAGATGCCTGATAGCTTTTTTAGTGTCGGGATTCGGCGACTTGCTTTCCTACGGACTCCTTAGAATGCTGGGTTTCTCGATCAGTCCGTCTGTTCTCGTAAGTCATGTCCTTCCCTGGACTTCAGTTTGGTCAGCAGCCCTTGCAGTACCATTTTATCCTATCCTTAGAAGGGTATGGGGAGCAGCTGCTCGCTGCTGGCCTGATGCTGTTGAAGAAGCTAGGAGGTTGCCCCTGTGAACCCCCTGTTGGGCATCGGACGGGAATCTCAGAGCCTGCCTCCTGAGGAGATGAAGAGGCGGCGCACGTTTTTCACATTTACCATTATCCTTGTCTTTGCAGCTTTATCAGCTCAGTTGTTCATACTCCAGGTGGTAAACGGTGAGCGCTACCGGAGATTGTCTCAAGAGAACTACCTGCGGATCACGCCTATTCCCGCTCCCAGGGGGGATGTGCTAGACAGAAATGGCGAGATTCTTATCACTTCCAGGCCGGCGTTTTCAGTTTTCTACTGGTACCTTGACGAAGACAAGGCCAGTGAAGTCATACCGCACCTCTCGAGGGTTCTGGAGTTAGACGAGGAGGAAATAAGGGATAGAATCTCTCGTTACAAGGGTAGATACTTCGAACCTGTGCCTATTGCCAGGGAGATTACTCCCATGCAATATACAGCAATCATTGAGGATGCTCCAAACCTGCCTGGCGTGTTCATCGACTCGATTCCTATCCGTTACTATCCGGGAAACGAACTTGCATCGCCGGTTCTTGGGTACGTCGGGGAGATAACCGCAAGCCAACTGCAAGACCCAAGGTGGAAGGAATATAAGATCGGGGACATAATCGGTAAGGAAGGATTGGAAGCTTATTATCAGGATATTTTGCGAGGCAAGGATGGCGGATATCAGGTAGAAGTTGATTACAGGGGACGGCCTACCGGGAACATTGGACAGGGAATTGAGCCCGAGCCAGGAAATGACCTGGTAGTCTCATTGGACAGTCGCATACAAAAAGCTGCCGAGGAAGCCCTGAAGAGCGTATTGCAGGAGAGGCCAAAAGCTAACGGCGCCAGTTGTGTGGTCCTTGATGCGAAAAACGGAGGGGTTTTGGCCATGGCGTCTGTTCCCGGTTTTGATCCTAACCGCATCGTAACCGGAATCAGTCAAAAAGAGCTGAACAAGTTGGTCGGCGATGGGGAGTGGCGGTTCTCCAATCTGACGACTACAGGTCTTTACCCGCCTGGTTCGACTTTCAAGGTGGTAACTGCTATGGCTGCCCTGGCCGAGGGCAAGGTGGGAACCTCAGAGACTTTTTTTGATCCGGGTTACCACCCGTCAGTTCCTACACTTGGTTGCCACAAAAGGGGCGGTCATGGCGCCGTTGACGTGAAAGAAGCTCTTGAGGTATCGTGCAACGTCTTTTTCTATGAGATGGGAAGACGCTTAGGGGTAGACACAATAGCCAGGTATGCAGAGAGCCTGGGGTTGGGCCAGAAAACCGGCATTGACCTTTTCGGGGAGAACTACGGTACGGTGCCTTCTACAGAGTGGAAGCGCGAGGCTTTCAGCGAAGGGCGGGTGGCCCAGCCGGAGTTTCTCTATTCAGAACATATGATGGTTGCCATGGGACAAGCTTTCCACCTTGAGACTCCTCTGCAAATGGCTTCGGCAGTGCAAGCAATAGCAAATGATGGAGTACGCATGAGGCCCCATCTTGCCCGCCGGGTACTGGACTCAGATGGTCAAGCGGTCAGGGAGTTCCTCCCGGAAGCACTTAATGTGCTGGATGTGGGAAAGGACGTATTACAGACGGTGAGAGAGGGAATGCGGCAGGTTGTCTCATCGGTTAACGGTACCGCTTACTGGGCTTTTTACGGCTTCCCGCATGAAATTGCAGGGAAAACGGGCACCGCAGAGAATCCACTTGGGGAGAGCCATTCGTGGTTTGTAGGGTTTGGGCCCTACGAAGACCCTGAAGTGGTTGTGGTGGTTGTGGTTGCTCAGGGAGGGTCAGGTTCGGCAGTTGCCACCCCTGCAGCCAGGGCGGTGTTTGAAGCTTGCCTTGGTCAAGGGACCCCTGCTTCTGAGGGTAGATAGGGGCATGCCCCTGGAGGTGCTCTAATGTCACATCAGGATGTAGTGTTCAAAGGCACGAAAGATGGTCTGCACCTTATTCTCAACGGTGCCCAGGATTTTGATGTTCTTAAGAGCAAGCTCAAGGAAAGGTTGCATAAGGCAGAGTTCTTTTTTCACGGAGCTGATGTCGTACTGGACACCGGTGACGCTGTCTTTTCAATAGAGCAGATCCTTGAGATACAGGATATACTGGCTCGACCATGCGCCCTCCGGTTGAAGAAAGTGGTTCACAGCCAGAAGAAACCTTCGGATACAGCTAAGCGAAAACGTGAGATTCGAAGAAAGGACGAGGAATTTAGGTTGAAGACAGAACCGGGGCGGCGGGACAGCTTCAGTGGAGAGCTGAGAACCGCCGGGGGGAGTACAGGGACTCCCGGAAAGGGGTCCCAGGGAGGCACTTTGCTGCACAAGGGCACACTGAGATCGGGCCAAAGGATAACCTACGCGGGTAACGTTGTAGTGGTAGGCGACATCAATCCCGGAGCAGAAGTGGAAGCTTCAGGTGATATTGCGGTCATGGGTACCCTTCGTGGCGTGGCCCGGGCAGGGGCTCAGGGAGATGAGGGCGCTGCAGTGGTTGCCTTCAGGCTGGAGCCGACGCAGCTTCGTATAGCTGATGTAATCGGACGTTCTCCTGAGGAAGGTTCCCCTGTTCTGGAACCCGAGGTAGCCAGGTTGAAAGATGGAATGATTGTAATAGAGCCGCTTGAGGGTACTCGATGGGAGGGAGAACGTTGAGTGAAGCGCTAGTGATCACTTCAGGCAAGGGAGGCGTCGGGAAAACTACCACGTGCGCAAACCTGGGAGTCGCCCTGGCACGCCTGGGGCATAAGGTTGTCATGGTAGATGCCGACATCGGACTCAGGAACCTTGATGTAGTAATGGGGTTGGAGAACCGCATAGTGTACGATCTAGTGGATGTAGTAGAAGGTTATTGCAGGCTCAGGCAAGCTCTGATCAAGGACAAGCGTATGGATGGTTTGTTCCTTCTGCCGGCAGCTCAGACCAAGGACAAGACGGCTGTGAATCCCGAGCAGATGCAAGAGCTAATGTCAGGACTCAAAGAAGAACATGACTACATTTTGGTTGACTGTCCTGCGGGAATTGAACAAGGCTTCAAGAACGCGATTGCCGGTGCAGACAGAGCCATAATCGTCACAACGGCGGAAGTATCGGCAGTGAGAGACGCCGACAGGATAACCGGGCTTCTCGAGGCTTCAGGGTTCAACAAACCAGAACTCATAGTTAACAGACTGAAGCCAGGAATGGTTGCACGGGGAGACATGATGGACATACCTGATATCATTGATATCCTTGCAATCGATCTCCTGGGAGTGGTACCGGAGGATGACTACATAGTTGTTTCAACAAACCGGGGCGAACCCGCATGTTTGGCTGAATCATCAAGGGCAGGTCAGGCGTTCAGAAACATCGCCAGAAGAGTAAAGGGAGAACAGGTCCCGTTCATGGACCTGGCCGAGAAGAAAAGCTTGTGGGAACGACTGAAAAAGCTTGTCATGCCCGATTAAGGGGGGGTCATGTTGTTTAACTGGTTTGGCAGGAGAGAAAAGTCCAAGGAAACAGCCAAAGACAGGTTGCGCGTTGTCTTAATGCAAGACAGGATATCCCTTGCCCCCCATACAATGGAGCGAATGAAAGATGATGTAATCGCGGCCATTTCAAAGTATGTTGAGATAGACAAACCGGGGATAGAGTTCTCATGGAAGGAGTTCGACAGAAATAAGGCGTTGGTGGCCAATATTCCGATAATAGCAGTCAGAAGGGGTGCACGTACCGACGATCGAACTGCCCAGCGTACGAATTGAAAGGCGAATAGTCAGGCGCATAGACTGGATGCTGCTTTGCTGCGTTCTGTTGCTGGGCGCTTTGTCGATACCGTTGATCGACAGTGCCACCCACTCCGGCAGCGATCACTATTTTGCCAGGCGTCAAGTTACGTGGTTGCTTCTTTCTGTATGCGCTCTCTGTCTGGGAGCTTTCGTTAATTACGGAGACCTGGTGAACCTGTCTCCGTTCTTGTATGCACTGAACATTGTCCTCTTGATTGTGACTGCCGTTGTGGGCAAGGAGGTAAACGGAGCGCGGCGGTGGATAGCATTGGGTTTTTTTGATCTGCAGCCTTCAGAGATGATCAAGGTAACAGTAATCCTGCTGTCTGCCTGGTTGCTCACGCGCTCGCCGGATCCTCCGGACAGCCTCTGGGAATTCGCTTTGTTTTACGGGTGGATCCTGGTTCCGGCCTTGTTGATAGCGAGGCAGCCTGACCTGGGCTCAGCCCTTATCCTTATTGTGACGGCAACCGGGGCTTTGTACTTCAGTGGCGCCTCCGGCGGGAGGATACTGGGACTGGGTTTGACTGCTGTGGCTTTGGTTGCTCTGGTCATAGTCTTACACTTGTATGCAGGTTTGCCCCTTCCTATCGAGCAGCACTGGATCGATAGGATGGTAACTCTGGTGAAGCCTCATGATGATCCGCTGGGAACAGGCTACCAGGTTCTGCAATCCCGGATTGCCATAGGTTCGGGTACGCTGTGGGGGAAGGGGCTGCGCCAGGGCACTCAGAACAGGCTGGATTTTATTCCATTCCAACACACGGATTTCATCTTTTCGGTAGTCGGAGAAGAGCTGGGGTTTATCAAGACACTGCTGGTTCTTGGCATCTACCTGGTAGTCTTGTTCCGGTGCTTGACTGCGGCAGTATCCGCAGCTGACCGCAGGGGGACTATTGTGGCCGGCGGAGTCTTGACTATGCTCCTTTTTCATGTATTGGTTAACCTTGGGATGACTATGGGTATTATGCCGGTGACAGGGGTGCCCTTGCCGTTTCTCAGCTACGGGGGGAATGCTATTCTGGCAGACTCATTTGCTGTGGGTCTGGTGCTTAATGTCGGCTGGCAGCGGCATAAGATACTGTTTTAGAGCTGGTAAACAACCGCATGGGGGTCTGGCGTGAAAGAAACGGGCATAGCAGTGGCTGTTCAAGAAGGCCGGGTGATCGTGTCAGTCAAGCGGACCGGTGCCTGCCGCGGGTGTACCCGTTGTTCTCATGCCAGAATCTCATTTAGCCGCGATGACAGCATAACAGTTGAAGCTGTTCCTGTTGGTCCTGTCGAGCCGGGGGATCTGGTTGAGCTTGAGATGCCGGCAGATGATTTCCTGAGGGCGGTATCAGTTGTATATATAATGCCGGTGTTGTCTCTGGGTGTGGGATACGGGGCAGGCTTTCTCCTGGGCAGCAAGATCGGTTCCGGAGGTCTATGGGGTGTGATAGGCGCTGGAGCAGGTCTTTTTCTTTGGTACATCTGGCTTCATGGCTACGACACAGCGTCACGAAAGTCCGGTCGTTACCTGCCCCTTGCTCGAGCTATTAGCGAACAGGAACCCTGGTAAAGGCCGCTTCTACGGAGTTTGGGCCGGTTGCGGAGTCAACCCAAAGGCAGAGGAGACTTTGGGCATGTACCCTTCATCAGAAAGTATGGATACCAGCTGTTCGTACGCTCCCGGCTTTACCACCAGACAAGAGGGTCCTATGCGTTCTTTGAGATGCGGACGAATCTTCGGCGAAAGCATGAGCTCATCTGCCAGCTCTTCAGAATCACACTTAATCAGTATAACTTCTTCGAATTCTATGCGTCCGAAGGACATGGCCCATTGAGACACTGAGTATGATACGTTTTGGGCCACAGGTATCTTGGAATGAGTCTCCAGGAAGTGTAGGATCATCTGGGGCGTATAGGAATACAGGAAGCTCCGGTAAACTGAGCCTCGTGAGATCTTGTATACCATCATTTGGTCAGGTTTTACGAGGTCCGCAAAGGATTCTATCTTCCAGAGGATTCGCGGCTCCACCGTGCACGGCACCAGCACCTCAAAATTAGATTGCACGTAGACATGCTTTTCGAAAGGCTGCTCGTCCAAAGATGATGATTCAAGCAGTCTGTGGCCTAGAGATGTGACCCTGATCAACAGGTCGCTGGCAGTGGACGCCGTTTCCAAGACGCCGAAGTACTCCAGAGAACCTATGAGATTGCGTTCGGCCCTGGCACTGAGTCCCTGAGTGGAATGGCTTGTGGACAGGGTTTCCATTTGATCTAGAAGACGTCTCATGGACATCACCAGATTGTCAGGAGAGTATCTGATGATCCAAAGAAGGGTCAGGAGTTCCGGGTCCTGAGCAACGAAGGTTCGCTTCCAGTAGTCAAAAAGCTCTTCTCGCCAGTGGGAATAGGACTTCTCCATCCAACTCTCTATGCTCCGTCCGAGGTGAAGCATACCGTCCCGCTCTTCTACCAAGCCATTTGTCTTGGCGAAGTAGATGAGAAGCGCTAACCTGGGTGAGTACCGTATGCCTGAAAGAGCTTCGGAAGCGTCTTGTTCCTCTTCGTCTAGAAGCGCTGAAAGGTCATTTTGGGCCTTCCTGAAAATCGTTCCCGATTGCGTAAGGCGCACTTCGTTTTTGCGAATGTAGGAGAGCATAAGACAAAGATGGCGTAGAGGAGCGGCAAAGTCAGTACCTTGCCGGGGGGGCCACTTGGCCTCCTCAACTGCTGCACCGGCGTAGAGTTCAGATAAGAATGACCCGCAAAGAATACTACGTAGATCCTCAGGAACAAAGTAAATGTGCCTGTAATCTTCTCGCCTGATGAAAACCAATCCCCTTGCCAGCAGCACTTCTACGACTTTCGATGCGTTTCGTCGCCACTTCCTGGATAACTGGTTCAGCTTGCGGTGACATTGCTCAACCACAACGCCGGACCCACCTGAAGAAAGAGTGATGAGCCTTAGGGCAATGGTTTCCTCGTCACTGAGGCCTCTTATAGCTACCATAGCGTGAGCCGGAACCAGCAGGTGCGAAGCGATAGCTTCTGCCAAAGATGACTCGTTCTGTCTAGCGTCGGAGATTCCGTAGAAAAACGCGATTGACCCGAGTCTTTCCCGGGATGTCGTCAGCAGAGCATCAAGGAGATTCATGTGGCAAGGCCTCCCCGTGTCTCAATATCTGGACAAGTGCCTCAGGTTCGCAAATGGTATACTTGTAGCCTTGTTCTGTCAGGAAAAGCTGTCTCTTTTGCGCAAACTCCTGGTCTTTGGTGTTCCGGGTCACAAGAGTGTAGAAAATGGCGCATCCTCCCTGCGGTTTTGGTCTGAGGAGCCTTCCAAGGCGCTGGGCCTCCTCTTGTCTGGAGCCGAAGGTGCCTGATATCTGAATTGCCACATTGGCATCAGGAAGATCCACGGCGAAGTTGGCCACCTTAGACACGACCAGAACCTTTAGGTCACCTTGCCTGAATCGCTCGTATAAGCGTTCCCGTTCTGCATGCGGAGTATGGCCGCAAAGGAGAGGTGTCTCGAGCATCTCTGCTACTTCCGAGAGTTGGTCCAGGTACTGACCTATGACAAGCACCTGGTCGTCCCGGTGAAACTTCAGCAGTCTTTTCACCAACTCAGCCTTGCGAGGGTTAGTAGCAGCTACTCTGTACTTATCTCGCTCCGGAGCAAGGGCATAGGACATCCGGTCGTCCTGGTCCAGGTCTGTCCGCACCTCATAGCAATGGGCCTGGGCAATCCAGTTCTGAGATTCAAGCTCCTTCCATGGTTTGTCGAATCTCTTGGGACCTATCAAACTAAAGACCTCATCTTCACGGCCGTCTTCACGTACAAGGGTAGCTGTCAACCCCAGGCGCCTTCGAGCTTGAAGGTCTGCAGTTATTCTGAAGACCGGGGCGGGAAGCAAGTGGACTTCGTCGTAGATAATAAGGCCCCAATTCTCTTGGTTGAAAAGACCAAAGTGGGGGTAGTCGCCGGAGTCTGCATTCCTGGAGCGGTAGGTAAGGATTTGGTAAGTTGATACAGTCACAGGCCCTACATCCTTCTTTTCGCCGCTGTACTCCTTGACCGTATCTGGCGTGAGGTTGGTTTTGTCAAAGATTTCGTTCATCCACTGGCGAAGAGCAACCACATTGGTAGTGAGTATGAGGGTTTTGGCCGATATTTGCTCCATGACAGCCATTCCCACTATGGTTTTTCCTGCGCCGCACGGCAAGACCACTACGCCGCTGCCTCCGTGAACGTGCCCGCCTGCCCAGAACGCGTCTCTGGCTGCAGCCTGGTAGGGCCTAAGTGAGAAACGGTTGCCGGGAAGGGTAGACTCTCTCAGCTGGATCGGGAGAGGGTCGCCTGCAACATACCCTGCAAGATCCTCGCACGGGTAGCCCATCTTAATAAGGGCTTGTTTTAGCCTTCCGCGGAATTCGTCCTGAACAATCAGTGACAGATCAGACGCGGTTTCCTTGATGTAGGGCCGGATCTTCTCTGAACGCTTGATCTCTTCAAAAAGCAGTGGGTCTTGGGATTTCAGCACAAGGCCATCGTTTTGACTGACGAGTTTTAGGAGGCCAAACTTGCCCATGGTATCATTGACGTATGTAGTTATGTTTTGGGGCACCGGGTACTTGGAGTACTTTTGAAGGCTTTCGGCCACTTCCTTCGGGGTAAGTCCGCAGGCCGCAGCATTCCACAGAGACAGCGGGGAAAGCTTGTACGTGTGAATGTATTCGGGGCTTTTCACCAGATCTGAAAAGCGCATAAGGCTGTCTCTGGCGGACTCATAGTCCGGATTGTCCACCTCCAAAAGTATGGTTCCGTCGCTTTGCACTACGGCCGGTCTATGTTGCGGCACATGGTCACCTCCCTTTGCAGTATGAACCTCCAGGGTCTACGCCTCCTAAGTACGTTAGTTCGAGATCTCTGCGGCAAATCCTGCTCCGGGCCATTTCCTTCGTCTTGCGAACAATTCGCCGTCCGAAAAAGGAAACCAGGTGTAAGTGTAGAATTAGTAACTGGCAAACCATTCTTAAATCAGGAGGTGGGTAACTTTGAAGGACCTGACGAGAAAAGCTCTGGACAAGGCCAGAAGTCTTGGTGCTTCCTACGCGGATATCCGTGTGGTTGACGGCAGGCAAGAGGCGGTTCGTACCAGAAACGGCAACGTTGATTCCATGAGCTCTACTCGTAACAAGGGATTCGGTGTTAGGGTTCTTCTGGACGGGGCTTGGGGCTTCTCATCAAGTTCCATGGTAACTGAGGGTGAGATCGAGAGAGTGACCGCTGAGGCCGTGGCCATAGCCCGGGCTTCGGCAACGGTAAAGAGAGACCGTGACGTGGAACTGGCACCTCTCGAGCCTGTTGTTGCAGGATGGGAGTCCAAGTATGACATCGATCCTTTCTCGGTTAAGGCCGAAGACCAAATCAAGCTCCTCTTGGATGCCGACAGGCTCATGCGGGCAAACAAAGGCGTTAGGGTTGCTCAGGGGAGCATTGTAGCGGTTCGGGAGGAGAAAGTGTTTGCCTCCACCGAAGGCAGCTACATAGAACAGGTCAAGACCGAGACCGGCGCCGGTATCAGCGCTTTGGCGGCGGGACAGGGTGAGCTTCAGCGACGGTCGTATCCCAATTCTGCAGGAGGAGATTGGTCGTCGCGTGGCTACGAAGCTGTCCTTGAGATGGACCTTCCCGGGAACGCCGAGAGAGTTGCTGATGAGTCTGTGGCACTCCTTTCGGCAAAGCAGTGTCCTCAGGAGTCTACCACCGTCGTTATTGACGGCTCCCAGATGACTCTGCAGATTCACGAATCCTGCGGGCATCCCATAGAACTGGACCGGGTATTCGGGCAAGAAGCCAGCTACGCCGGCACCAGTTTCCTTACGCCCGAAAAGCAAGGCAGTTTCCGGTATGGCTCTGATAATGTGACCATCTATGCCGATGCCACTGTTCCAGGAGGTCTTGGGACCTTTGGTTTTGACGACGAAGGGGTTCCGGCCCAGAGAACCTGCATTATGGACAAGGGCATTTTCAAGAATTACCTGTCGTCAAGGGAGACGGCCCACGAGCTCGGCCAGAGGTCAACCGGAGCTATGAGAGCTTCCGGCTGGAACCGTATTCCTATAATCCGCATGACCAACATCAACCTGGAACCCGGCAACTGGACCAGAGACGAGATTATCAGGGACACAAAAGACGGCATTTACCTTGAGACAAACAAGTCATGGTCAATCGACGACAAGCGCCTGAACTTCCAGTTCGGAACTGAGGTAGCCTACGAGATCAAGGACGGTTCCGTAGGCGACATGATTAAGAATGCCAACTATACAGGCATTACCTATGAATTCTGGCGGTCCTGCGATGCAGTGGCAGGAGCTGATGATTGGCGCATATGGGGTTTGGCCAACTGCGGCAAGGGCGAACCTGGCCAGTCTGCCCACGTAGGACATGGTTCGGCAACCTCACGATTCAGAAACGTGAAGGTAGGTGTTGGCAAATGGCAGTGAGACAGGGCCTTTTGGGGAAGGAAGCAGCCCTTGCTATCGCTCAGCGAGTCATTGACAGGTCGCCGGGCGAGCTTACCAGCGTTCACATTCGCGGAGGCGTCTCTCACTTAACCAGGTTCTGCGACAACTATATCCATCAGAACGTTTCAGAATCCGGCAGCGGTCTGTCCGTGAGGGTGATTTTTGGTAAGAAGATAGGGTCTGCCTCGACTAATGCTCTAGACGACGAATCAATAGACAGGGCAATTGAAGTAGCTGCCCAGATAGCGCGATTACAGAAACCTAATGAGGAGTTTCAGGGGCTTCCGGAGCCTATGGAATTGCCTGAAATCGATGCTTTTGTTCCTGAGACCTTTGATTTTTCCGCCTTGCAGCGAGCAGAGGGCGTCAGCGTCATAGCGGATGCCGCTAAGTCCAAGGGTTTCCAGGCAGCGGGGGCATATTCAACAGGCGCCAGCGAGATCTGTATAGCTAACTCTCTCGGAGTTAGGGCATACCAGGTCTCAACTTCGGCGTCTTTGAGGACAGTTGTCATGTCCGATACCGGTTCAGGCTATGCTCAAGGTCGTTCGAGGGATGCAAGGGAAGTATCTCCGGCTGAGATTGCGCGGACTGCTACCGAGAAGTGCGCTCTCTCTGAGAACCCTGTCTCTGTCCCTGCAGGTGAGTACGAAGTTGTCCTCGAGCCCCTTGCCGTTGCAGACATGCTTGGTTATCTTTCAGGCGGTTTCCAGGGTGAATCCTATCAGGAAGGGCGAAGCTACCTTTCGGGTAAGCTAGGTCAGAAACTGTTCAGCGAGAAGCTGACGGTTTGGGATGATGGCCTTGACTCCAGAGGTTTCCCAACGCCTTTCGACATGGAAGGGCTTCCCAAGAGGAAAGTGGTCATGATAGACGCGGGAGTCCCCACCGGGTTGTTCTATGACTATCGTACTGCCAGGAAGTACGGCACGGAGCCTACAGGCGGTTACCCCGGGAACATCTTCATGGCTCCGGGAGACGCAACGGTAGAGGAAATGATCAAGAAGACCAAGCGCGGTATTCTGATTACCAGGTTTCACTACACCAACATGGCTCATCCGTTCAGGGTGCTGGTAACGGGCATGACCAGGGACGGGACCTTCCTCATAGAGGATGGGAAGGTAACGAAACCGGTTAAGAACTTCCGGTTTACAGAAAGCGCACTGAGGGTGTTCAGCACCATGGATATGATCGGCAAGGACGCAGTGAGCGCAGGACGAGCCGTTGTTCCTGCCATCAGGGTCCCTGCGTTTAACTTCACCGGCGTCACAGAGTTCTAGTCAGAGTCCCAGCTGCCCGGATAGACGCTTCATGCGCTTCCGGGCAGCTTTTTCTTTACCGGGGCGCAGATCCTGTATAATGTAGATAAAAACCTACCGGAATCTGGCGGTGTATTGATGAGAGACGATATTCTACAGGGTCTGAACCCCGGGCAAGTTGAGGCGGTTACGCACTGCGAAGGTCCGTTGCTGATACTGGCCGGCGCCGGAAGCGGAAAGACAACGGTGCTTACCCGTCGGGTAGCTTATCTGATTGCACGCGGAGCATCTCCCCGGTCAATTCTTGCCATTACTTTTACCAACAAAGCTGCACAGGAAATGAAAGACAGGATTGAGGCCTTGCTGGGACCTGAAGGCAAAGGTGTCTGGGCCATGACTTTCCACTCGGCGTGCGTTCGAATTCTCCGTGCCGAACTCCCGGGAATAGGGAGATCTGGCAGGTTCGCCATATTTGATACTCAGGATCAGGTCAAGATCATAAGATCCGTCCTCAAAGAACTTGACCTCTCTGAGAAAAGGTATCCGCCAAGGGGCGTTCTAAGCGCCATTTCGAGAGCTAAGGACAACCTTATGGGGCCTGAAGATTACTCCAGGAGCGCCGGAACATTCTATGAGACCAAGGTTTCCCAGGCTTACGCGCTGTACCAGCAGAAACTGGCTGAACAAGACGGAATGGACTTTGACGATTTGATAATGGAGACGGTGCTCATGCTTCGGGAGTATCCGTCTATCCTGGCCAAATACCAGGAAAGGTTTCAGCACATTCTGGTAGATGAGTATCAAGACACAAACAGAGCTCAATATGAGTTGACCCGGCTCCTTGCACAAGGGCACAGGCAGATCGCTGTGGTAGGCGACGATGACCAGAGTATATATACCTTCCGAGGCGCTGACCTTAGAAACATACTTGAGTTCGAGAAGGATTACCCCTCTTGCCGTGTAGTCAAGCTTGAGGAAAACTACCGTTCAACCCAGGTTATTCTTGAGGGCGCAAACAGTGTAGTGGCCAACAACGCGTACAGAAAAGAGAAAAAATTAAGAAGCTCGGGGGAGAGGGGGCTTCCCATAACGGTTTTTGTAGCTGACTCGGGGTTGAACGAAGCGCGCATGGTGGCCGCAGAGATTGAGGCACTGTGGGATTCGGGTTTTCCGTACTCATCATTTGCTATTCTCTACCGGACTCACGCCCAATCACGGGAGTTTGAGGAGGTTTTCATGCGAAGAGGCATACCTTACAAGGTCCTTGCGGGCTATCGCTTCTATGAACGTAAGCATATCAGGGATGCCACTTGTTACCTTCGCCTTATTGCTCATCCCGGCGACTTGACAGCTTTTGAAAGAGTCGTTAACGAACCGCCCCGGGGGCTTGGACCGGCTGCGGTAAGACGGGTGACTGCACACTCGAGGGAAAAGGGAATAAGCCTTGTGGAGGCTCTTTTCCAGGCTCCTTCTATCAAAGGGTTGAACGCCGCTCAGAGGAGTTCCGCCAGAGAACTGGGCCAGCTTTTCCTCGATCTGGCTAAGGACGCGGATACGCTGCCGCCGTCAACGGTTTTGGAGGAGGTCTTGTGCAAGTCAGGTTACCTTGAGCAACTTGAGAACGAAGGCACTCAGGAGGCGTTGGGACGGATTGAGGACCTGGACGAGTTGGTCAGATCCTTGCAGACTTTTCAGGAATCCGGAGCCACTCTCCTGGAATATCTTGAGTACGCTGCTCTAACGTCCGATCAGGATGCCTACGATGCAGGTACGCAAGCTTGCGTTATGGGAACTCTGCATTCTGCCAAGGGGCTTGAGTTTGACGTGGTGTTCCTGGTGGGGATGGAGGAGGGAACTCTTCCTCATTCCCGATCAATGGATGACGAGCTCCAGCTGGAAGAAGAGAGACGTCTTTTGTACGTCGGGATGACCCGGGCAAGGAAGCTTCTTTTCCTTACGCTGGCTCTTTCAAGGCAAGGGTACCAGGGAGGCTCATCGACCAGGCCATCCCGTTTCCTTGAAGAGATTCCTGCTGAGCTCATGTTGGTCAAGCCATGGGGAAGCTGATCTAAAGGGAAGGTGAGCTATTGTGAAGGGACTTTCCATGGATCAAGCCCGCGAGAGGGCAGAGGAACTCAGGAGCCGGATCAGGGAACACCAATACAGGTACTATGTTCTTGATGACCCTGTCATTTCTGACCTTGAGTTCGACAGGATGTTCAGCGAGCTTTCACAATTGGAGCGGGAGTTTCCTGACATACTGGTTCCGGACTCGCCTACCCAAAGGGTGGGTGGAGGGATCTCGCCCGGGTTTGCGAGCGTTGCTCATTCCTCTCCTGTTCTTAGCTTGTCTAACGCCTTTTCCCAAGAAGAGGTAAGGGTTTTTCACAGGCGGGTTCTGGAGTTTGCACGGGGAGAAGGCCCTTCTTACGTGATTGAGCCAAAGATCGACGGCCTTTCCGTCATACTGCGATATACGGAAGGGCTTCTTTCCATGGGTTTGACGCGGGGCGACGGGACTACAGGGGAAGACGTAACGGCGAACATGAAGACAGTCAGGTCAATACCTCTGAGTCTTCGCAAGCCGCACGGAAGTGTGCCTTCGTTCTTAGAGGTAAGAGGCGAGGTATACCTACCCAAAGACGATTTTGCTGAACTCAACCACCAACGGGACGAAGCAGGTCTGCCTGTGTTTGCGAACCCAAGGAACGCCGCTGCAGGATCCATCAGGCAGCTTGACCCGAGGGTTGCTGCCCAAAGGCCGCTAAAGGCGCTTTTTTACGAGATCCGTGACATAAGAGGCGAAATCCCCTATCCGCCGACTGAGGAAGACTCGCTGATTCTTCTCAAGGAACTGGGGTTTCCTATCCCAAAGCACACGTTTTGCGACAGGATCGAAGCTCTTTTGAGCCAGATCGCTGTCTGGGAAGAGTTAAGGTATCAGCTTCCCTATGACACAGATGGCGTAGTCATCAAGGTTAACCGGTTCGGCTTAGGGAGGTCAATGGGTGCCACTGCCCATTCCCCCAGGTGGCAGCTGGCGTTCAAGTTTCCTGCGGAGCAGGTAGAGACAAGGGTTCGAGACATAGTGGTTCAAGTAGGTCGGACAGGAGTCCTTACTCCCACAGCTATCCTCGATCCTGTGAGAGTGTCCGGCTCCACTGTTTCCAGAGCTACGCTTCACAATGAAGACATCATCAAGGAAAAGGATATTCGCATAGGGGATGCAGTGGTACTCCAGAAGGCCGGAGACGTTATTCCGGAGATAGTCACTGTGTTGGCCGACAAGAGGACAGGCAGCGAAACCGAGTTTCGAATGCCCAGTCTCTGCCCATCGTGCAGCTCCGTCGTCATCAGGTTGCCCGGTGAGGTTGCGTACAGGTGCGTTGCCGCTTCATGTCCGGCGCAGCTGCGGGAGAGGCTTATACATTTCGCGTCAAGACAGGCCATGGACATCAGAGGCCTTGGGCCGGCGATGGTTGATCTCCTCATTGGTCAAAATCTTGTCTCTGACGCCGGGGATCTGTACTTCCTTGAAGCCGAGGACATACAGCTCTTGCCCAGGCAGGGACAAAAGAGCGCCGAGAATCTGCTCAAGGCCATTGAGGCATCTAAGGTCAGGCCGCTATCAAGGCTTATCTTCGCGTTGGGAATAAGACACGTGGGACAGCGCGCGGCTTGGGTTCTGGCAGAGCATTTTGGCACTTTCCAGGCGTTCTTAGGGGCGAGCCCTGAGGAGCTTGCTGAGGTTGAGGATGTGGGTCCTGAAACTGTGAGGTCCATTGTGTCCTCAAGGGAACAAGAGTCTATGGGGCGTCTCCTGACCAAGCTCAAGCAAGCAGGACTCAGGGCGCTTGCGGAGAACGAGGAGAGACCGGCAACCCGTCAGGGACCCCTTGCGGGGAAGACCTTTGTGGTGACGGGCACTTTTCCGGGCATGACCCGGGGAGAGGTGGAATCGGCTGTGGTTGAACTGGGGGGCAAGGTGTCTTCGGCGGTATCCCGGAAGACCTATGCCCTGGTCCTTGGCGAGAATCCTGGGTCTAAGTTGGAGAAAGCCATCTCCCTGGGAGTTAGAATAATGTCGCCTGACGAGTTCATTGAACTTAGCTCGTCAAAGGAGGAAGAAGATGAATATTGACCTGGAGTCTCTTGCCGGCCTGGCCAAGGTGCGTGTTTCGGCTTGTGAAGCCGGCGAGCTTAAGAGGGATCTGGAATCGATCTTGGAGCGCGTTAAGCGGCTCAAGGAAGCTGACGTTACCGGGGTTGCACCTACGTTTCGTCTTGCAGCGCCTGGGAGCGGTGACCTAAGGGAAGACGTTCCCGGTCCATGCCTGATACATCAATGGGTGTTGAGCCGAGCGCCTGCTACCAAGGGACCGTATCTGCTGGTTCCACGGGAAGGGATTGACGTCGACGGCGCCGGCGGCCCAGGCGGCTCCGGCAATTCTGGCGGTTCTGGCGGAGCAGAGAAACACGGGAATGCTCAGGAGGCGTAAGCAGTGGCACTTTGGGAACTTGGCGCGAAGAGGATTCTATCGCTGGTTTCTGCCGGCGAAGTGTCAGCTCAGGATGTTTTGGAGTCATATTTGGCCCGGATTGAGGAAGTGGATCCCAAGATCGGGGCATACGTTGAGGTGTTTGAGCCTGAGGCCAGACTGGCCGCTGCGCGAATCGACTCAATGATACTCACAGGGGAGGATCCTGGCATCCTGGCGGGGCTTCCCTGTGCAGTAAAAGACAATATCAGCCTGAAGGGCCAGTCGTGCACTGCTGGGTCCAGGATTCTTGAAGGGTACGTATCACCCCTAGACGCTGTGTGCGCAGAAAACCTCAAGCGAAAGGGCGCAGTGTTTCTGGGCAGAACCAACATGGATGAGTTTGCCATGGGTTGTTCTACTGAGACCTCTGTCTATGGTGTTACTGCAAATCCGTGGGATACGCACAGAGCTCCGGGAGGGTCCAGCGGCGGGTCAGCGGCGGCAGTAGCTGCAGGCATGGCCCCGGTATCCCTGGGGACCGATACGGGAGGTTCCATTCGCCAGCCGGCGGCTTTTAACGGCTTGTGCGGGCTAAAACCGACGTACGGGCTTGTTTCCAGAGACGGAGTAGTAGCTTTCGCTTCCTCGCTGGATCATGTGGGACCCATTGGGGAGACTGTGTGGGATTGCGCTCTGCTGCTTGAGGCCATGGTGGCGGGCCCGGATACGCAGGCATCAAAGGCATCGCAGGTATCACAGGGGCGGTCGTCAGTCAGGTATTCAAGGGCGCTGGAGAGATCTGTCAAGGGTCTCAGGGCGGGCGTACCGGCAGAACTCATGACGGCCGGCATCAGCCGTGGAGTCATGGAGCAGTTCAATCATGCTTTGAAGACCCTTTCAAGCATGGGCGTTATCATTGAGGAGACAAGTCTGCCATCCCTTGACTATGTAGTGGATGTGTATTACATTATCGCCTCGTCTGAAGCTTCATCTAACCTGGGCCGGTACGACGGGGGCCGGTACGGCAAGAGAGCGAACCGGGCAAACCTCGATGATATGTATTTGGAGACCCGGAGCTTAATGGGCAAAGAGGTCAAGCGTCGAATTATCCTGGGTACCTTTGCCCTTTCATCCGGGAACTACGAAGACTGTTATCTTCGTGCTGCCAGGGTTCGGACTAAGGTAATAGTGGAGTTTGAGGAGGCCTTTCACAAATACCATGTGCTTTTGTCGCCTGCTGCGCCTTCAGTTGCCTTCCCCCTGGGCGGCAAGCCCAGAGATATTCTTGAGGTCTATGCCGCCGATTGTCTAACCATACCTGCGAACCTTGCAGGCATTCCAGCTCTTTCTGTACCGTGCGGGCTTACGGTTCCTGATGACGACCCTGAGGGCAGGGAGCTTCCATGCGGCTTGCAGATTATGGGTAAGCCCTTCGACGAGGAAACAGTCCTTTCCCTGGGTCACGCTTTTGAGATGGCTCAAGGCGGTAGGATTCAGTTGGAGATGGCACAGATGCGACGGGCACTATCGGGTCTCAAGGAGTGTGAACCGGTTGGGTAAATATGAAATGATGGCTGGTTTTGAAGTGCACGTTGAACTAGCTACAGTTACCAAGATGTTCTGCGGATGTCCTACGCGGTTCGGCGATCCTCCTAATACGAATGTATGTCCCGTTTGCCTGGGATTGCCCGGAGCTCTTCCGCGGCCCAATGCGCAGGCTGTCAGGCTGGGTGTCAGGGCGGCCTTAGCTACAAACTGCAGGATCAACTTAGTATCTGAATTTGCCCGAAAGAATTACTTTTACCCGGATCTGTCTAAGGGCTACCAGGTAACTCAAGGAGATAAGCCCTTAGCTGAGGAGGGCTATATAGACATAGGCAGAAAAATCAGGATCAGGCGACTGCATCTTGAGGAGGATACCGGGAAATCACTGCATGCCGGCGATGACATTATTACCGCCCCTTATACCCTGTTGGATTTTAACAGGAGCGGAGTCCCTCTGGCAGAGATAGTATCCGAACCTGATATCACCTCTCCTGATGAATCCCGGCTCTATCTGGAGAAACTTCAACGGACGCTGGCCTTTGCCGGAGTTTCAGATGTCAAGATGGAAGAAGGATCAATGAGAGTAGACTGCAACATTTCGGTGAAGCCAAAGGGCAGTGAAGAACCTGGTGTCCCAGTAGAGATCAAGAACCTGAGCTCCTTCAGGGCCGTGGTCCGCGCTCTCTCCTTTGAGTTTGAGCGACAGCAGGACCTTCTTGGGCGCGGGGAACCGGTACGCCGGGAAACCCGTCACTGGGATGAAGGAAAGCAGGTGACTGTGACCATGCGGGGCAAAGGCGCCGAGACTGACTACCGGTGTTTTCCCGAGCCCGACTTGCCCTTGCTGCAGATTACACCGGCCTTTGTAGAAGATATAAGGAGAACCATGCCGGAGCTGCCTGATGCGATGGTTGATCGTTACATACGCGACCTGGGAATGTCATCATATGACGCAGGAAAGCTGACTGCCAGCCCTCATCTTTCCCGTTTTTTTGATACGTGTATAAGCCTGGGTTGTGATCCCAAGGCAGCCGCCAATTGGATAATGGGCGATCTTACAGGGTATATGAATCTTAAGGGGCTGTCATACCATGAGATCCCCCTTTCGCCTGAGAGACTGGTTTCGCTCTTGAACCTTGTGGCAAGCGGCCTCATTAGCGGGAGAATAGCAAAAGACCTTCTCGTAAAGACAATAGAAACAGGAAAAGACCCATCTCAGATCGCTAAAGAAGAGGGGCTGGAGCAAGTCTCCGATGAGACATTGCTTTCTGCAGTGATTGATAGGGTCATCGATGAAAACCCCGGTGCCGTCTCCGACGTTCTTGCCGGCAAAGACAAAGCTATTGGATTTCTGGTAGGTAAGGTCATGAAGGAGACACGGGGCAAGGCTAATCCGGAAAAAGTGAATACCATGTTGAGAGGGAAGATACTATCTCCATAAAACGACATAGTCCTGTGCAAAGGGGAGAGGAACCTTATGGGCAGAGAAGCCATACCGGGGGAGCTGCTCAGAGAGATTGCGTCAGAGATGACGGGCTCTCGCGTGCTTTTTTCCGAACCCATGGCCAATCACACTTCCTTTCGAATTGGGGGACCCTGTGACCTGCTTGTATTGCCAAACAGCCCTTCTGCTGCCGTTTGTGCGTGGCGACTCTGTCACGAGGTTTCGGTGCCGTGCACGATAGTCGGAAACGGCACCAACCTGCTGGTAAAAGACGGTGGAGTCAGAGGATGCGTTATCAAGATAGCTCCCGGCATGTCGGGAATAGACCGCAGCGGGGAAGACCGGCTTTTGGCCAGAGCTGGAACCCCTCTGAATAGCTTGGTAAACGCAAGTCTTGAAAACGAGCTTTCCGGGCTGGAGTTTGCAGTTGGAATTCCGGGAAGTGCCGGCGGTGCGGTAGCTATGAACGCAGGAGCCTACAACGGTGCCTTCGGGTCCCTGGTGGAGAGAGTGCAGGTGGCAACCCTGGGTGGGGATATTCTTTGGTTGGCCGGTAGGGGTCTGGACTTTTCGTACAGGCATTCGATTTTTCTCTTCAGAGACGACCTTTTAATATTGCAGGTCGAGCTTCTGTTATCTGCAGGTGACAAAGAAGGCATCAGACAGGTCATGCAGGCCCACGCAGCCGAGCGCCAGAGAAAGCAGCCTCTGGATAAGCCTTCTGCAGGGAGCGCCTTCAGACGTCCTCCGGGCAGGTATGTAGGGGCTATGCTAGAGTCGTTAGGCCTAAAAGGGTTTTCCTACGGCGGTGCGCAGGTCTCTCCCAAGCATGCCGGCTTCATAGTTAACACGGGCACAGCTACGGCCACAGATGTTCTGACTCTCATGGAAATAGTCAAGGAGAAGGTGTATCAAGCTTTCGGGGTAATGCTGGAACCGGAGATAATGGTGATGGGCGATGACCCCGTTGACGCTGATTCGCCGGCAGGAACCTAAGTGGCCAAGATGAGGGCAAGAACTGCACGTGTCCATGGTCTGAACCACAGGGGAGAAGGTGTGGGCCGAATCGTTTCAGGTCCCGAAGAAGGCCTAACCGTGTTTCTGCCTAACACGGTTCCCGGTGATCTGGCTGAGTTTGATTTTGTTGAGCGCAGGAAATCTTTCATGAGGGGGCGTGTTTCAGCCCTGGTGGAAGAGGGGCCTGGAAGGGTCAATCCCCAGTGCGCAGTTACTTCCCGGTGTGGTGGGTGCATGTGGCAGCACCTGGACTACCGGCTGCAGTTGGAGTGGAAGCGCAAGCTTGTTGAAGACGCTTTCATTCGTATAGCTCGCATTAGGGATTGTGAGATCAGGCCTGTGGTCCCTTCACCGAGCCTTTTTGGATACAGAAACAAGGTTGAAGTGCCTGTTACCGCCGTGGGTGGGCGGTTGGTTTCGGGGTTCTACGAACCTTACTCTCACAGGGTGGTTCCTTCAGAAACCTGTTTTGTAGAACATCCCCTTGTCCGCCGGGTTGTCTCTGCTCTGGTCAGTGAACTAAACGAGCGTGCTTACACGGCCTATGATGAGAAAACAGGACGTGGCCAGGTCCGTCATGTTATGGGGCGGGTAGCGCCCGGAACGGGAGAACTCATGGCGGTGCTGGTGTCTAGCGTTCGTACCCTTCAGGGGTCCAAACCTATGGCAGAGCGTCTTGCCGGGAGTTTGGACGGGCTGAAGAGCGTGGTACTGAACGTCAACAGGGAAAAGACCAACGTGATTCTCGGCGACCAGGAATCTTTGCTCTATGGCAGATGGTACATTGAAGACTTTCTGGGCCATGACGACATTGGGTTCCTGAAGTTTCGCATATCGCCTAGGTCTTTCTACCAGGTTAACTCAGAGCAAGCGGTGAACCTGTATCGATGGATCATAAGAGCTGCCGGCATAAGCTCAAGGGATTTGGTCTTCGATTTCTACTCAGGCATAGGGACTATTACGCTTTTTGCAGCACGTCACGGAAGGTTCTGTGTCGGAGTGGAAGAGGTTAGGCCAGCGGTCATGGATGCACGGACCAATGCCAGGATCAACGATGTAGACAACGTTGAGTTTGTAGAGGGCAAGGCTGCTCGCGTTGTAGGGTCCTTGCGCCGTTACGGCAGGCCATCTGTGGTCATACTGGACCCCCCTCGGGGTGGAGCTGAACGTGAGGTTCTGGAGACAGCTGCAAGGCTTAGCCCAAGGGCAATTGTGTATGCCTCGTGCAATCCTGCCACACTGGCCAGGGATCTGATCGTCCTTTCCCAGCTGGGATGGCATCCGGAATGGGTCCAGCCTATTGATATGTTTCCCATGACACCGCACGTTGAGACGGTTGTATTGATGTCAAGGGTTGATAAATAAGAGTGTAAAAGTGCTTTGAAATAAAGGGATTTCCGTGATTTTGAACCATATTCAAGCCGGGTTGAAGGTTACGGAGATTTCTACTGTAAGAACATATCTAAAACCATGAAAATACAAGGTTGTGTGGACATTATTACTATTTGTCTACTGAGTTGACGAAATTACTGTCAAAAACATGGCGAGTGGATAGAATTACTGTAAAAACGGGGTTGAGTTGACAAAATTACTATAGCAAGAAGAGAAGGTGGAATGTTATAATTAGACTAATCCATAGCTAAGAGTGCATGCAAGCGATATTCCTGAATAAAAGCAACAAAGTTGTAGCCAGGTACATCTCCACCGCCATAATATTCAACAGAACCATCAGGTAAAATTCTTTTTTTAGTGACATGCACCTGTATCATTGTAGATAAAACAAACAGAGTAATACTTCCAATGCAACCTATAGCCGAACAAGCAGCACCAAAAATAAATCGTATAGTAGAGTGAAATTTACTCTGCAGAACAACTGTGTTATTTTTCACCGCAGGTATGTCATTTTCACTCCTTATATCATCGTTTAGCAAATAATCAATCGAAACACCGAAGAACTTACTAAGGCATACTACATTGTCTGGCTTCTGCCTGTCCAATGCTATGGTAAAACATAATTGAAATGACAATTACTAACCAGTTTACAACTTCCATTGGTCTATTTCGTATGGAATGTTATCGAGGGTAAAAGATATTTTTTAATTTCGTGATTTGGATTTTTACCAGAAGCAGTACCCTTAGATGCAACCACTGGAATTTTACGGTCTCCAGAAGAGGTGGTGATGACATTTGCCAAGCTACGGAAAATATTCTCTTCCTGAAGAGATTCTACAAGTTTTCTTTCAAACTCGTCAGGCACTAAGTAGCCGCCTTCAGTATCTGTACCAATGCGAAGAGCATTTTTTACAGTGAGTTCGAGACCTTCACCAGCACGAGTACGCATAGCATTCCAGAATGCTTTTTTGTATTCATCAGAGGCTCTGCCTATTTTATCATCTAACTTGAAAGTAGCAGGCTTGCCTGTTAGTGGATTAGCCATAGGAGCATTAAGTTCTGCATCCAGTATGGCCTGTTTTTCCAAGCGGTCGATTTCCTTACCAAGAGCAATTACATCAGCTTCCATTTTGTTGTAAATAGCCTCGTCCTCGGCGGAAATAAGTCCGTCTGTGCCACGTTTGGTGTCCAAGAATGCCTTAGTAGCATCCCATGCTTTTGCACGTTTCTCACGTAGTTCTAAAATTTTATTCATAAAATTATTCCTCCTATTAATGAATGATGTTGTTAAGTCGCCTTTCCAATGAATCAGCGGTTGTTCCTGTTCTAGCAGTTGATTTCTTAGGATATACCTTATCAAGTAGGGAATTTGTTACGGCTCTGCGACTAAAGGCATAGGTAAAGTCATCGTGTTGGCTAGGATTTTTTTTATCCTCTAAAATGCCATCTGCAAAACCAAGTTCAATTGCTTTATTGGCATTGAGCCAAGTTTCTGCATCCATAAGGTGGGAAAGCTTGGTCCTTGATAAGCCTGTCTTTATTTCATAAGCATTAATGATGCTTTCCTTTACCTCAGAGAGCATGGCTATTGCTTTTTGCATTTCTTCACTATCACCGATAGCTACGGTCAAAGGATTATGCACCATCATAAGTGCAGTTGGAGCCATTAGCACTGTGGTTCCTGCCATAGCGATTACTGAAGCTGCAGATGCTGCAATACCATCAATTTTGATGGTTATTTTGCCTTTGTAGTCCATGAGCATGGTGTATATTTGACTGGCTGCAATGCAATCACCACCTGGCGAGTTCAGCCAAATAACAATGTCACCCTCGTAAGCATTCAAATCTTTCTTAAAAGCCTTAGGGGTGACATCATCATCAAACCATGAATCCTCGGCAATCACGCCGTCGAGGTAGAGCGTTCGGGTGTCGGATTTTTCATCCTTAACCCAGTTCCAGAATTTTTTCATTGGGTTTCCTCTCTTTCTGTAATATTTGCAAACAAACCTGGGTCCTGTAATTTGGTCATTGCTCCATTAATGAGGTAAAGGTCGCCACCAAGTTCTACAGGTATTCGGTCAAGATTCTCAAGCTCTCGTATGTCATTTGCACTCATCCAGCCATTCTGCCTAGCAGTTGCATAACCATTCATACGGCCTTCATAATCACCACGAAGAAGGCCATCTACATTAAACTTAATGAAGACAGTAGTTTTTTCACTTTCCATGAGAAGTGAACGGTACATAGTTTGTTCCCATCGAACCACCCAAGGATCAAGAGTGTATTTCACAAACTCCAAGGACTGTTGCTCAATATTTGAAAAAGATGATTTCTCCAAGTCAGCAAGCATATGAGGTGGTACTCTAAAAATACGGGCAATTTCGTTAATTTGAAATTTCCGTGTTTCCAGAAACTGTGCTTGCTCAGGGGAAATACCTATTGACTGATACTTCATGCCTTCTTCAAGCACAGCCACCCTGTGAGAATTTGCTGAACCTTGATAGGCAGCATTCCAACTTTCTTTCACTCTTTGGGGGTCTTTAATTGTGCCAGGGTGTTCCAGTACACCACCTGGCGCTGCACCATTAGCGAAAAACTTCGCACCGTATTCTTCAGTTGCCATTGCCAGTCCTACGGCATTTTTAGCCATAGCAATAGGGGAGTAACCCACTAACCCGTCAAAACCTAGGCCAGGGATATGGAGCACATCCGATGGGTCCAGGTAAACCAGATTGTCTTTTGTGAGAGTGGGAGCATCTTCCATACTTCGCTGATACAAATAAAAAAGTCGTCCGTTCTTATCACGGTCGACTGTCATTTTGTTTGGCATAAGAGGGTAGAGGGCAATAACCTCTCCACGAGCGTTTCGGATGATTTGTGCATAAGCATTACCCCATAATAAAAGATGACTCATAAGGGTTTCGCGAAACGTGAAGGAAGTCATCTCTGGGTTTGGCTCATCGTGGAGCAATTTATATAACGGATGTTTCAGATGCTTTTCTTTGCCACCGTTATCGTTGTATTTGTAAACATGTAGGGGAAGACCTGCTAAAGTTTCAGCTAGTATTCTAACACAGGAATAAACTGCAGTCATTTGCATAGCTGTGTGTTCATTGACAGGTTTGCCTGAAGTAGTTCCTCCAAAAAAGAAACTATAGCGGCTACCACTCAAGCTGTCTTTAGGTTTGTCACGAGCCCTGAAAATCCCTTCTAGTATTCCCATAGACATCACTCTCCTTAAAAATGGGTATGAAAAAGGCATCTATTCTAAAATAGATGCTTATATTTTTAGTAGTTAGTTTATTATAAAGTTGAGTCGTATAATATAAACATTACGAACTATACCATATGAATTTTATCAATAAAAAGTTCAGTAAAAATATTGTAATGGAGCACAATATAGAAATTGACCTTTGGATGTTAAATGCCTTTTCAGCCCCTTTTATATCCCCGAAACCAAATAGACTCCCAAGAACAAAATATAGTGGGTCACTGATTAAAAATATCATAGAGAAAAGACATATAACAATTGTTGGCCAACGGGTCATGTACTTAGAAAATAATAGATAAAATAATATGAGGATGTACCCTATGGATATAGTACTGATAATTCCTGCTAATGAAACCCAACCCCATTTTTTTCAATATTTTCTTCATCTAATTTAGGTTCATTGCCATAAAAAACCCTTGTACCCATGAAGAGTCTTGGATAGGTTAACCACTGAACTTTTATAATTTCAATTCCATTAAACTTGGCCACAAGAATGTGTGAATATTCATGTACTACATGCTGCAATAGTAATCCCAAGAACATAATTAGTATTAGACTCATCTTATAAAACTCCAACTTATATCCCCCCATTTGAGACACAATATATAAAAGATGTTCAACTAAATAATGAGTTAATCTATTAATCCTTTTCTTTTTTAAATAAACCAATCAAAGTTACAATTATTCCAACTGGAAATATATAAGTCCCCAAGACTGGTAAAACTTCAAGCACTCCATCCCTAAACCAGATTTCATTCATTAAAAATAAGCTAGTCAGACAAATCAACAACCCGACTACCGCTGTTTTTGATGTTTTCATGATTTAAACCTCCGTACATTTATTATTTTGACACAATCCTATATATATATCTTTAGTGAACATATTTATACTGATGCGCAACTAATAGATAAGGTGAAAGCCGCTTGTGAATCAGCAAAGCAGAATCCCGCTGAGGAGAACAGTTTTCGTCAGCTTCGACTTAATCAATGGGTTAAGCAAGCTGTACGATGGATGCCCATGGATAAATGGGATGCTTGTGCCTTTGCTGTGGACCCTGAAGCCCTTCGAGGGCGTGTATGCTATGGTGGACTTGACCTATCTTCCTCTACAGATATCACCGCATTTGTACTAGTATTTCCTCCACTTGACGATGATGATAAATACATTATACTCCCCTACTTCTGGATACCCGAAGAAACAATAGACCTACGTGTACGGCGTGACCATGTGAATTACGATGTTTGGGAGAAACAAGGATTCCTGCAAACCACAGAAGGTAATGTGGTACATTATGGCTACATTGAGAATTTCATAGAGGAACTGGGTTTGAAATATAACATTAGAGAAATTGCCTTTGACCGTTGGGGTGCTGTTCAAATGACTCAAAACTTAGAAGGCATGGGTTTCACAGTAGTACCTTTCGGTCAAGGTTTTAAAGATATGAGTCCTCCTACTAAAGAATTAATGAAGCTTACTTTAGAAGAAAAATTAGCCCATAGTGGACACCCTGTACTTCGTTGGATGATGGATAATATATTTGTTAGAACAGACCCAGCTGGAAATATTAAGCCTGATAAAGAAAAAAGCACCGAGAAAATAGATGGAGCAGTGGCTACTATAATGGCTCTTGATAGGGCCTTAAGGAATGAAGGAAATGATAGTGATTTTTCTTCAATTACAGTCAATGGGTTCAAGAATTGGAATTGCTGGCTATATGATATCTCTGAAAATCCAGTAAACGGCTTAGGTGATCATGAAAGAAAAGCTGAAATACACCTCAACATACCAAAACTAATTGATACTATTGAGGCCTTAAATCCTAAAACGATTATTATATGTAAAAAGAAATTCGTAGAACCTGAGATAAGGAATTCGAGTATTATGGACAATTATTGTGAAGGTGAAAGCATATATTTTCTTCCCTTTCCTGGACAAGGAAATCAAAGAAAGTATCGAGAGGGTCCTGTAAAAGCGTTGGGAGGGATTTCATTTTGCTTAAATTGAAGGCTTCAGTACACGATTTCTTTAAATCGGTTACAAGTCAAAATATTGATCTTTATAATGAATTTAGTCTTCAACATGAGCTAGGTATTTTTTTAAGAGAGACTCTGCCTACATATAAAGTGCAATTCGAAAGAAACGTCTCTTATTTTACCAGCGACAACAAAACAATTAAGAAGGAAATTGATATAGCAGTATTTTCAGAGGATAAAGCTGAAAAGTATGCCATGGAACTTAAGTGCCCATTGAATGGTCAATATCCAGAGCAGATGTATTCCTTTGTAAAAGACATTAAGTTTATGGAGCAGTTGAAAGAACGTGGCTTTACGAATACTTG
>JAPXLN010000002.1:0-219046 GCA_033809515.1 Bacillota bacterium | reverse complement strand
TGCAGGTGATCCATCTCTATGGGCCCGCGTTGAGGAAATCGTCGGTCGCGAGGCAGGTCGGAATCTATGGGATGCCTTGCGCGCTATGGAATCGAGATTTGACCTCGTATGGCAGAAGGATCTTCCCCGGCTTGAGGCACTTAGGTCGAGACTTCGGACCAGGCTGAGCGAACATAGGTGCGCCAAGGCGATGGACGCGCTGGAAGCCTATCTTGGGAGCCCGTTTCCGAATGTCACCATCAATTTGCTGTTGAGTAGAGGGCGGGGGTCAGCATCTGGCGGAGCCAACGAGGGTCCAGGGCACATCACGCTGGCAGCGTTGGAGACGGCTGATCTCGGCCGAGCAGTCGAGATTGCTTTCCATGAGGTCATGCACCTTATGGAAGCTGAACGGTTCGTGCCGCTGTACGATGCAATGAGCCGCCGGCATCGGCTGCGCGAGTATCGCGGCAAGGAGCATGGGGGGGAAGATGACTGGAGCGCCCACTGGCTTGTGAAGGAGGCGCTTGGAGGAGCGGTGGCGCCCGGCGGATGCTTAAGCCCCCTTCTTGGGCGCCCTGTGCGCGATCACTGGAGCGAAGCCGCTGCGGCGACCAGACGCGGCGATCTGCAAGAGGCCGGTCTTTTTAGGCTGACCGCGGTCCTCTCGCCGTTGGTCGCCCGCTACTTCGATACATTCAGGACAATCGACGAGTCCATGTTTGAAGAGGCTTTCGAGGCGTTTTCTAGAGAGCTGGAACGAGGCTGTGACAGCGAACTCGGCGTCATTAGGCCGCAAAGCCCCTCTCTTGACACGCCATGATTGTCACCTTGGCGTGTCCCCCATAGTCCCTCAAGGGGCTCGCCGGATATATGGTGTCCTAGCATCACGTGGCATCCCAATCCTACGAATATTAGTTTACATAATAACTATTATAGGACGTTAGCTTTGTTTTTACCGAAGAGTCGCAAAACAGAGCACAAGAAGAACCTTACACCTACCCTCCAGGTTTTCCTTGAGATTTGCTTGGCCCTTCCCCCTATGAACGTCCCTCAAAGCGTCTCTACTCTTGCAGGGTTAAACAGGATTTTCCTACCATATTGTAGAAGCATGAGTCGCCTAGCAACTTAGGGGCCAGACCTAGAAGGTAACCCGAGTTACTCATCACTGGTGCACAGGAAATTTGAAAAAATAACGAAAGTGATACAGGACTTTCTTGAGGCACGGCGAATACCTCTAGCAAGCGGGTTATCTGATGAATCTGCCAAGGTTGTGTATTTGTACCAATCAGTTTTCTTTGCGCCAGAAGCGGTCAGTGATCGGGTTACGTGGGGGCTGGACTTAAGCTGCGGGCTTAGAAGGAAGGCTTGGGATTCTCGTGAGGGAGGTGAATTCCAGGGGAGCAGGCGAGTTAAACCCGGACTCCTGCAAGAAGGCCAGGACGTCCGCTGAGAGAACCGTTCTCGATTTTATAAGGAGGTGTCCCTTAAGTTGACAAAACGGTTGGCGCTGGCCCTTATGGCCCTGATTTTGGCAATGAGCCTCCTGGCAGGGTGCGCTAAGAAGGATCCCGATGCCGACAAAAGAGGCGGGATCTTTGAAGACTACATGACAAGCGACCCCAAGGGGCTCGATGTCCAGGAAAGCACAATGCTGGTGAACTATGAGCTGGCGCGACTTATGTTCAGCACTTTGGTGAGGTACAAAGGCGCTACCACCGAATTGGAACCCGAGCTTTTAGCTAAGATGCCTACGGTATCGGCCGACGGTCTGACTTACACCTTCGAGCTTAGGAAAGGCGTGAAGTTCCACGACGGAAAAACCACCCTCAAGTCCGATGATGTGAAGTTTAGCATTGAACGTATGCTGTCTCCGGAAGGCAAAGGCCTTTCAGCATGGCTTTTTGAGCCTATTAAGGGCGCTCAGGACATAATCGACGGGAAAAGCACATCTCTGGCGGGGTTCAAAAAGATAGACGATCTGAAGTTTGAACTGACGCTTGAGGAGCCCTATGCCCCGTTCCTTCAGAACCTTGCGGTTCCGTCAGCTTCCATCTACTCAGAGAGCATTGTCAAGGCAGCCGGCGAGGATTTCTCGATTAACCCGGTTGGCACCGGACCTTTCAAACTCAAGAAGTACTCTCCACAGGACGAGATCGTTCTTGAGAAAAACCCTGATTACTTCGAAGAGGGTCTTCCCTATCTTGACGGAGTGCGGTACAGAATCCTTGCATCTACCACTGCCATCATGGAGTTTGAGAACAATACTTTGGACATAGTCGCCGTGGGAGTGGAAGACCACAACCGCTTTGTAGAGTCAAAGCTGTACACTCTGCTCGAGGCCAATCCTCTCAACACCTACTACTTCCTCATAAACCAGTCGAATGAGGCGTGGTCCGACGTAAGGATCCGGAAGGCCCTTGCGCTCAGCTTCAACAAGGAGGAGTTTGTGGAGTCCTTCTATCCCGGAGGAAGGGCAACAGTGGCAACGTCCTTTGTGACGCCTGGCATTCCCGGAGCGTATGAAATGGGCAAAGGGCCGGGCTACTCCTATGATCTGGAGGCTGCCAAAGCTCTGGTAGCCGAGGTCCAAGCTGAGACCGGTAAGACTGTTGCGGTTGAGGCGTGGCAGCGCGGAGGCGGAGACACCATCGGTGATGCTAACCTCGCGTTCCAGGCCATGGCCAAGGAGGCCGGTATTGAGCTCAAGATAATCCCTGTAGAGTCCGGCGTGTTCAACTCTTCCAGGCGCCAGGGTACCATTCCGGCCAACTACGGTAACTGGTGGGCAGATATTCCCGATGCAGACAACTATATCGGGACGTTCTTCGCCCGTGGCAACCAGATGTCTTCAGGCTACAACAACTCTGACATTCAGGACAAAATTGAGGAGGCCAAAATAGAGGTTGACCCGGCAAATCGGGCAAAGCTCTATCAGGAAATTGAAGTTTCCCTGATAAAGGACGAAGTAGCTGTGATTCCTCTCTTCCACACCAAGCAGTTCAGGTTCGTACACCCGAGCGTCAAGGGTGTCATCATGCATCCCACCGGGATCGTGATGGTCAGCACAGCTTACAAGGAGACGCCGAAGAAGTAGATATGGACAGATGGGCGAAGATGCGCCGCATTGGCGCATCTTCGCTCCATATGGGGTGATTAGATGGTCAACTACATTGTCCGCAGAATCCTGATTGCCATCCCTGTTCTCATAGGCATAACGTTGATTACTTTTGTCTTGCTCAACGTAGTCCCCGGAGATCCGGTCGAGATCATGCTCAAAAGATCCGACGATGCAACAATACAAAAAGTCCGTGAGCAGCTCGGCTTAAATGACCCGCTGCCTGTTCAGTATGGAAGGTTCGTGCTTAACGCCTGCAAGGGTGACCTCGGCAAGTCGTTCATAGCTAATTTGCCTGTGTCTGACATGATAAGAAATGCGTTTCCAAACACTGTAAAACTTGCTTTCACAGCTTTTGTGGTGGCAAGCACCATGGGTCTCGTCGTCGGAATCGTATCCGCCGTGAAGCAGTACTCGTTCCTTGACCATTTTATGATGATATGCGCTCTCCTCGGCATTAGCGCGCCTGCGTTCTGGGTGGCTACCATCGCCCAGCTGGTTTTCGGTCTCGGGCTAAACATACTGCCCATTTCCGGGTACTCAGGTCCCAAGTACATGATACTTCCCGCTTTTGTCCTTGGAACACGCTACGCAGCGTCTATAGCAAGGTACACACGGACCACCTTGCTTGATGTCATTAGACAGGACTACATACGGACCGCCAGGGCAAAAGGTCTGGCTGAAAAGGCCGTCATATTTGGCCACGCCCTTAAGAACGCTTTGATTCCGGTGGTCACTATCATGGGAATGCAAATCGGAGGTCTCCTTACGGGAGCGCTTATGGTTGAGAGCATATTCGCTATCCCGGGAGTGGGACGTCTGTCGGTTTGGGCGCTGAGCAACCGCGACTTTCCTCTGGTTCAAGGCACGGTCCTCTTTAACGCGTTCATATTCGTGTTTGTGAACATTGTTGTAGACGTCATGTACGGCTATCTAGACCCGAGAATCCGTCTGCGCTAGGGGGTGGGAACATGAAGGTTAACGAGGGCAGGATAAGACGCAAGGAAACTGTGCAGGGTGAATCCGCCGAAGAAAGGCCCGAGAGTTCCCATTCCCTGTGGGTCGATTCGTGGAAGCGGCTCAAGAGAAACCGTCCTGCCATTGTGGGCTTGATCTTCGTTATATTGTTGACCCTGTCAGCAATACTCGCGCCGTGGCTAGCGCCCGCGGACCCGCTGAAGCAGGATCTTCCCAATAGACTCAAACTACCCGGAGCTCCTTCCAGGATCACTCGAAACGGGAAGTACATTCTAGGGTCGGATACTCTGGGCCGTGATATCCTTTCAAGGTTGCTTTTCGGCGCCAGGATATCCCTTACCGTTGGGCTTGTGACCCAGTTTCTCATTACTGTTATAGGCGTATTCCTCGGAGCGCTGGCCGGCTACTACGGCGGCTGGATCGACATGCTTCTGATGCGAACAGGCGATATTCTGTTTGCATTCCCGGATCTTCTGTTTTACATCGGTATCATGTTCGCTCTCGGCCCCGGCATCTATAACATGTTTCTGGCTCTGTCCATTATCGGGTGGGCAGGGCGGGCAAGGCTTGTTCGCGGCCAGTTCCTCTCGCTGCGCGAGTCCGAATATGTGGAAGCGGCCAGGGCCCAGGGACTGTCTGACGCCCGGATTATCTTCAAGCATATTCTGCCCAACTGTTTGGGTCCCATAATCGTTTCGGTAACCATGGGAATACCCGGCTCCATGCTTTCAGAGGCCTCCCTTTCGTACCTCGGATTGGGTATCCTGCCCCCCACTCCCAGCTGGGGTAACATGATTGGTGACGCCAGACCCTACCTGCGCTCCAATCCCTGGTTCTCTGTATGGCCGGGCGTAGCTATAGTATTGACGGTTCTGTCGTTTAACCTTCTGGGCGACGGGCTCAGGGATGCACTTGACCCGAGACTAAAGAGATAAGGCGGAGGGATTTTCACTTGAGAAAACATCGCAGAAGCGGACAGATTTATACCAGGCCAGACTCGCTTTGCCTTGGTCTTCTTTGTCTTGGTTTAGCTATTATGTTCCTTATCTTGGCCGCAGGATGTAAGCATGCCCAACCTGCCCTGTCTGACGCGGAGATCCTTACCCGGGCGAAAGCGGTCATCGAGACAACTCTTGAAAGCGCCAAGCTCAGTGACGAGGAAACCGTGTTTGAGGTTTCCTGCTCCGTAGATGGAGGTACGGTCACTTTGACCGGAGAGGCCACCGAGAAAGGTCCCAAGGACTTGATTGTCGCAAATTTATCGGAGATCCCTTCGGTGAAAGTGGTTGACAGCGTGAAAATGCTCCCTGATCCAGAATTGGGAGACAAGGTCTGGGCTGTTGTTGCCGAACCTGTGATAAACCTGGGAGACGCGCCGGGTCAATCAGAAGGCAAGAACACTGTCACTCAGGCCAGGATAGGCGACATTCTGCGTCTCCTGAAGAAAAAAGACGGCTGGTACCTGGTTCAGATGACCGATAACTACCTGGGTTGGGCCGATCCCGACCTCATTGTCATCTTTGACAAAACCGGTCTGGATCAATTCTGGTCAGGAGAGGTAGCTTTAGTTACCTCCAAAATGACTCAAGCTACAGACGCACATGGTACGAGCTTGTTTGACATGAGGCTTGTTCAAGGTTCCGTGCTGCCCGCCGAATCAGCCGGCCAGGACAGGACCAAACTCCGACTTCCGGGGGGCAAAGAAGCGTTCGTAAAAGCCTTGGATATCGAGGTGTTCCCCGGTTTGGACAATGTCTTCGCCGAAGAAAAAGGAGCTGCCGGAGTCTTGGCCACAGCCAAACAGTACGTAGGTCTTCCCTATCTTTGGGGAGGCTGTACCTCCTACGGATTTGACTGTTCAGGGTTTACCCAGTTTTGCATGAAAATGAACGGTTACCATATTCGAAGAGATGCCAACATGCAGTATGAACAGGGTACCCCGGTAAGGTTGATAGAAGACCTCAAACCGGGGGATCTTGTGTTCTTTGAAACCTACAGACCCGGCCCTTCCCATGTAGGGATTTATCTCGGAGATTATCGCTACATTCATTCGGGAAGCTCAGGTCTTTCCATTAACAGTTTCTACCCGTCCCATGAAGACTACTCGGCATCCCTGGCCGGTAAGTTCCTTCAGGGCCGCAGGATCATCAAATAACGCACGTGGCGGAGGTGAGGTAACTATATGAGCAGTCTGTCTTTGACTCGTCCGCTGGTGGAAGTTTGCGACCTAACAACCCGGTTCTTTACTGACGACGGCGTAGTAACGGCCGTAGACAGAGTGTCTTTTGGCATTGAAGAGGGTGAGACTCTGGGAATGGTAGGTGAATCCGGGTGCGGCAAGTCGGTGACTTCCCTATCGATCATGCGGCTTATCCCTTCGCCTCCCGGGCTGATAACCGCAGGAAGCGTGCATTTTCAAGGCGAGAGTCTCCTGGACAAGTCTGAGCCGGAAATGCGCTCCGTTAGGGGCAACAAGATATCCATGATATTTCAGGAGCCCATGACGTCTCTGAACCCTGTATACACCGTTGGAATCCAGATATCGGAAACCATCATGCTTCACCAGAAGCTGTCCAAAGAGGAAGCTAAGGAAAAGACAATTCAGATGCTGAGGATGGTGGGCATACCGGAGCCTGAGAGGCGTTACGTAGAATACCCTCACCAGCTTTCAGGCGGCATGAGACAGCGTGTTATGATAGCTATGGCATTGTCCTGCAATCCCAAGCTCTTGATAGCAGATGAACCTACCACCGCTCTGGACGTCACCATTCAAGCTCAGATTCTGGACCTGATAAGACGCCTCAAGGAAGAAACCGGGATGAGCGTTCTTCTCATTACCCACGACCTGGGGGTCATAGCTGAAATGGCTCAGCGGGTTGTTGTAATGTACGCTGGGCAGATCGTTGAGGAAGCGCCGTGTGAAGCTCTGTTTGAAAGGCCCACTCACCCTTACACCAGCGCTCTTTTGCGCTCCATACCGCGCCTTGATTCCGGGAGGACCCGCCTTCATGTCATTGAAGGAACAGTTCCAAACCTCTTGGAGCTACCCGCAGGTTGCCGGTTTCATCCCAGATGCCATGAAGTTCAGGAGATGTGCCGAGAGTCTGTACCCGAGTTGATCACTCTGGATGGACGGCGCAAAGTCAGGTGCTTTATGAGGGGTTCCGGACCTGAGGCTGAGGAGCCTGAGGAGGTGGACCAGCAATGACAGACGGCAATCTCCTTCTTGAGGTAAACGGGCTGACAAAATGGTTTCCGGTCAAAGCCGGGGTGCTACAGAAGACCGTAGGGCATGTAAAAGCAGTTGACAACATCAGTTTTTCCTTGCAGCGCGGTGAGACCCTGGGCTTAGTGGGAGAAAGCGGGTGCGGAAAAACAACTACGGCCAGAGCTATGCTCAGGCTAATAGAACCTACAGCAGGAAGCGTTTTGTTTGACGGCGTGAATCTTCTCGAGCTTGAGAAAACGGAGCTCAGCAAGATCCGTCCGAAGATGCAGGTTATATTTCAGGACCCATATGGGTCCCTGAACCCGCGCTTTACTGTAGGCGAGATAGTCGGTGAAGCACTTGCCTTTCACGGTATGGCCAGGGGCAAGGAACTCAAGGAAAGAGTGGCTCACCTTTTGGATATGGTAGGGCTCTCGCCGCAGCACAGCCAGAGGTATCCCCACGAGTTCTCCGGGGGACAGCGCCAGCGGATAGGAATTGCCAGAGCTCTTGCCACAGATCCTGAGCTGATGGTATGCGACGAACCTGTCTCCGCCCTTGACGTGTCTATCCAGAGCCAGATTCTGAACTTGCTAGAGGATCTACAGGAGAAGCTGAATGTAACTTATCTTTTCATTGCCCATGGACTTCACGTGGTCAAGCACATATCCGACCGGGTGGGAGTCATGTATCTGGGCAAGATCATTGAGGTATCAAATAGTGACACCATCTATGATAATCCTCTTCATCCCTACACCAGGGCGCTTATTTCAGCCATACCGGTTCCAAACCCTAAGTCGAGAAAGCAGCGAATTCTTCTTGAAGGTGATGTCCCCAGTCCCCTGAACCCGCCTTCAGGGTGCAGGTTCCGGACCAGGTGTCGATTTGCCACTGAAATATGTGCGGAAAAAGAGCCGCTTCTCAGGGAGGTAACGACCGATCATACTGTAGCTTGCCACAACTTCGACAGGTAACAAAAAACGACCAAATCACGGAAAGCCCGCCATCCGGCGGACGGAGTACAGTGCTTTCCGCTCCTCTCCCCTGGACAGGGGGTCTCCTAGGCTAAGGGGACCCCCTGAAAAGTCGGGAGCTGAGTTCTACCCTACTGCACCTGACCCAGGTATATAAATGATCTCCCCTACCACTAACTCGGTTCTGCCCCCAAGCTGAGGGTTAAAGGCAATCAGTTCTGCAGCCGACAATCCAAACCGCTGGGCCACTATGATGATTGTATCGCCGCTGCGAATGATGTACTGCCTCCCACCCGGCGTACCAGGGGCCGGACTCACCACCTGACCGCGAGGAATGTGAATCACTTCCCCGGGATATATGAGTTCCGGGTTTCTGATCTGAGGATTGGCGCTAATAAGCGTCTGAAGCGAGATCCCGTACCTCTGGGCAATGAGGTACATAGTATCACCGCTTTGTACAATATAGTCAGTAACCCCGGGCGGCATCTCTGGCGGTACCGTAGGCGGCGCCGGTACTACCGGTCCTGAAGGATGTCCCACGATTATCACTATATTGCATCTGATAGCTATTTCACGCAAAAGAGCAATCTGACGTGCTTTACGCCTGGATACGCGAAACATGATCCCGCGGGTAGTCGCGTCTTCAATGAACGGGTCAAGCCTGAGGTAACCCTGCTCCAGTATCTCCGCTTCCTTTTCATAGAGCAGAGGCACTATTGACTCAAGACTATCAGGTATTGTGATGGCCGTGTACTCACCGGGCGCTTCTATGTTCAGGGCGCCCAGAAGCTCTTTCGCGTCTGCCAACTGCATCCTGTGAAGGTCTATCAATTCCTCGATCAACACGATGCAGGCGGTCTGAGGTGCAATTGCTACCAGACGTTCGTATACAGGCACCAGTTCCCGCTCTCTCGACCAGGTAAACACGCTTGTTTCCGTTAGAGTCTGGTCCGGCATGTCTCCTCCCTCCAATATTAAGGATCCAACTGACAAAAGGCGAATTCCTTCTCAGTGTATGTAGACCTCTGGGGATTGGTGATGAAGAAAAACCCTCTGACGAGGGCAGTACCTGGGGCATCTGTAGAACTGAGCATCAGTTGCTCATAAGCAGTCTATTTTGGCCTTGGCGGGCGATCTGATTGCGGTTTTCTGTTTGTATCCGGCCACGGCCACATCCCATCTTCAAAGGGTGGATTCTCAGGCTCGCGCCAGTACCAGTCCTCTTCCGGATCCACCGGAGGCTGCTCGTTCTCAACAGGGGGCAGCGGGGGCTCCGGGTGAAAATACGGGTCCATTTCCTCTTCATAGAAAGGTGTCTCCAAAGGGAAATCTTCTCGGAAGAAGGGAACTTCAGGCGTATCTTCCTCCTTGCGCTCAGGCTCTTTTGGGTCCTTGGGAGCCCACCTCTTGTCCTTTGGCCAATCCTCCATACCATCCCTCCTTTCTGACAGTCCTGCGAGGTACCAATCCTGTGCAACAATAGGGTACCCGGTTCCGGCTATTCTATGAAGAGCTTCTTCATACCCAAACTTCCGTTTGCATCTGAGCATGTTCCATGCTAAACTTGTGTTCGATAAGGGTCACCATTTCGCCCAACCAGTTAGGAGGGTTGCTTATGGATAAGCTCACTCCCCAGCAAAGCAGGGTGTTTCAGGCCATTTGCGACTGTATAGACGAGACAGGTTATCCTCCTTCAGTCCGGGAACTATGTCAGAGACTGGATCTCAAGTCCACTGCCACGGTTCATACTCATCTACGTAACCTCGAACGCAAAGGGTACATAAAGCGCGAGGCTCAGAAGTCTAGAGCGTTTAACATCACGCAAAGTGCGGCGAATGAGCCTGAAGGCATCGTCATGGTTCCTTTGCTCGGCATGGTTAGAGCAGGAATGCCTGTCCTTGCAGTTGAAAACATAGAAGAAGTGATCCCCTTTCCCAAAGCTTTGGTCAAGTCCGACAACCTGTTTCTTCTTAGAGTAGAAGGCGAAAGCATGGTTGAAGCAGGGATTCTTCCCGGGGACTATGTTCTGGTTCGCCAGCAAGACTCAGCCGAAGATGGAGACACGGTTGTAGCTCTGCTAGGCGATGAAGCAACCATTAAGACTTTTTACCGGGAAAAGGATAGGATTCGCCTTCAACCTCAGAACTCAACAATGTCGCCCATTGTCTCAAGGGACGTACGTATCCTTGGAAAGGTTGTGGGTCTGTACAGAAGCGTCAGGTGATGGCAGGTTCGCGGGATAGCTGTACCAGCTGTTGGCCGGCGTGCATACATGCCAGGATCGAGTGTTCTTTAGTTAGACCGCCTTGCAGGTATGCAACATACGGTGGAACGAAAGGGCCATCGCAGGACAGTTCTATTGAAGATCCCTGAACAAAAGTCCCCGCCGCCATGATGACTTGGTTCTCGTACCCGGGCATGTCCCACGGTTCGGGAGTAGCGTACGAATCAACCGGCGACATCCTCTGGATAGACCGGGCTATGCTCCGTAAGGATTCAGGGGAACCTGTAGTGATAGACTGAACGATATCGCTCCGGGGATCGAAGGGTCCCGGGTCAACTCCAAAGCCCATCCTCTCGAAGAATAGCGCAGCAAAAATCGCCCCCTTAAGCGCTTCCCCTACTGTTTTCGGCGCAAGAAAAACGCCCTGGTACACATCTCTGTAACCGTAAGGGTTGCTGCCCACCTCCCCGGAGATTCCAGGAGCGTATAGGGCATCAGCCACTCTCTCGATGTACTCTCTCTTCCCTACTACATACCCGCCTGTAGGCGCCAGACCGCCGCCGGGGTTCTTGATCAGAGAGCCGGCTGTAACGGTAATGCCCAATGAAGAGGGTTCTTTCTCTTCGACAAACTCACAGTAACAGTTATCTACCAGGGTGAGCATGCGCGGCCATCTTCTCGCCAGAATCCCTGTAAAAGTCGCCAGTGTCTTCATGGATATAGCCGGGCGCAGGGAATAGCCTCGAGAGCGCTGTACAAAAACGACTCTGGTTCGAGAGTTTACTGCTTGATCAAGGGCTTCCTCCAGACCAAGCTCAGACAAGTGGCCTGTCTCGTAGTCCAACAGGCACGACGACACGTTATAGCTTACGCCATGGCCTGCCAAACTGCCGCTCCCTGGGCCAATCACCGGACGAAGAGTCTCATAGGGTTGGCCTGTGACAGAAAGCATCTCATCGCCCGGGCGAAGAAGAGAAAAAAGAGCTGTCTTCAGCACATGGGTTCCGGAGGTCCAGCTTAACCGAACCATAGCAGCTTCCCCGCCGAAAACGCGGGCGTACAGCTTATCTAGGGCATCCCTTCCTACATCCCCGTAACCGTACCCTGTAGAAGGGCAAAGATGGGAAAGGCTTATCCTTTCTTCAGTAAAAGCAAGAAGCACCTTAGCTTGATTGAAGAAGACTAACCTATCCACACTCGCCCAGACCTCAAGAAGATCCCTGGTACATTGCTCTGAAAGAGCTAGTATATCCCTGGAAAACTCGAACCCTTCAGGCATCATGTTCCCGCTCCCAGTATTTTTGCGTATTTCTTTATGTCTTCCGGAGACAGGCGGCATGTTACCCTGGCTCCGTTAAGTCCGTGCTCCTCTTCAAGAACGGTGCCCAGCTGTCTGATCTCGTAAAGAAGACTCCATGAGGCATAGGGGATGTTTAGGGTCACCGTCTGCCTGGTCCGGGAAAGCTCAGCAGCGGCCATGGTTTGGAGTTGGTCAAGGCCCGTCCCCTTAATAGCTGATACGCAGACGGCCGGCCTGTGAAGCTCCAGAAGAAGGTCTTGGTCACGTCCTTCCTCCAGGAGATCCAACTTGTTGAAGCAGTTGATTCTGGCAGTATCCCGTACGCCCAACTCTTCCAGAACACGCTCGGTTGTGACCATCTGTTCTTTCCACACCGGAGAAGATACGTCTATTACGTGGATCAGGAGATCTGCGTCAAGGGACTCTTCAAGGGTGGCCCGGAAGGCGGCCACCAGCTCGTGAGGGAGGCCTTGTATGAACCCGACCGTATCACACAGAAGGACAACCTCCCCGGCCGCAAAAGTCCACTTTCTGACCCAGGGATCCAAAGTGGCGAAAAGCTTGTCGTCACACAAGGTGCTATCGCCTGTAAGTGCATTGAACAAAGTGGATTTCCCTGCGTTAGTGTAGCCTACAAGGGAGACCAGAGGGATTCCCGAGACTCTGCGCAATTTGCGCTGCTGTGAGCGAACCTGCCGAATTCTCGTCAAATCTCTGTTCAGGCGCGCAATTCTGGTTCGCAAGGAACGACGTTCTGTTTCTATCTTCTGCTCTCCGGGGCCTCGCGTCCCTATTCCGCCTCCGGGATTGGACATTTCGGCTCCATGTCCTGCAAGGCGGGTTAGCTCATGTCTCCGGGCGGCCAGCTCCACCTGTATCTTGCCTTCCCGTGTCACCGCACGGGATGCAAATATCCGCAAGATGAGCTCTTTTCTATTGATTACCTCGACTCCCGTAATCTCGTGCAAGTTGCGAACCTGAGAGGGCGTCAATGGGCCATCTACAATGACCACTGACGCATGGCAAGATTCAACATGGGCGGCCAACTCCTCGGCCTTGCCTCTGCCCATATAAGTCGCAGCATCAGGAACACGTTTCTCCTGAAACACTGAAGCACAGACTCTGTAACCCATGGTTTCTGCCAGTCGCTCAAGTTCCTTGAGGGATTCCTCAGGAGACAACGCAAATGTCGCCAGGTCTTGGGAGCTCGACCGGCACCCTTCCCCGCTTATTCCTGCCAGCACGGCCCGGATCTCTTTGCCGGGCAGATCATTCTCGATGTACTCCTGGGTCAAAGACCACCCTCCAGTAGGTAAAGAAAGACTCCTACTGTGATTATACACTATGTCTGCAGGGACCTAACTCAGGGAGGCCTCCAGAAGCTCCCTTTGAGTTATGAGGATCAGGTCATGACGACTGAACGAACAGTCTCTAACCAGGCGAACAGCTTGTCTTCTTATAGCTTTTTCAATGAGATTCCTTACCATGCGTGCATTGGATGGGACTGTCTCAGCTGCGGTTTTCTCGGCAATGATCCTGGTAAGAAAAGCCCTAGCTTCAGGGTCAATTCTGTAGTCTCTGTTCTTGAGCATAGAACCTGCTATCTGCACAAGTTCGTCAACGGAGTAATCAGGAAACTCCAGGTGAATCGGAAAACGAGAGCGCAGTCCGGGGTTAGACCGGAGAAAGCTCTCCATCTCGGCAGGGTACCCCGCAAGGATGACTACTATGTCAGCGGCGTGGTCCTCCATTCCTTTCACAATGCAATCGATGCATTCCTTGCCGAAGTCCTTCTCACCTCCCCTGGCCAGCGAATAGGCCTCGTCAACAAACAGAATGCCTCCCAGCGCTTTTCGAATGTGTTCCCTTGTCTTTTGTGCAGTGTGCCCAATGTACTCTCCCACCAGGTCTGCCCGCTCAACCTCAATAACGTGACCCCTGGCAAGTAACTTTGCCTCAAACAGGAGTTTCCCGACTATCCGTGCTATGGTGGTCTTCCCTGTTCCTGGGTTACCTCTGAAAACCATGTGCAAAACAGTTTTCTCGCTGGTAAGGTTTGCTCTTTCTCGCCTCCTCTGGATTTCTGCGAAGGCATAGATCTCAAAGATAAGTTCCTTTACGTGCGATAAGCCTATGAGAGAATTGAGTTCTGCCAGAGCGCTCTCTCTTGCAGGTCCGCCGGAACCTGCAAAACTCACTGGTTCCGGATCCTTATGTGGCAACACACGAAGCAAGGGTCCTTTGCCCGTAACAGGACCACTGGCAATCATCTGACCCCCCCCTAAACAACTCATTATACGACAAGGGGAGAGTCTTTGTTCTAGAACGAAAACACCAGTCTTTGGGTCTTTACCATGCAACAACCTCTGTTAGCAAAAAGACCGCCCTCGTCAATTCAAAGGCGGTCTTCTTTACGGTCAAACCCTGCTATCTGGGCCGTTTGTCCTCATCAGTATCGTGGCTTATGTCTTTCCGAGCGTCTCTGCTCCTGCCTTCTTGACGCACAAAAGTGGACGGGTCACGGTCAAATTCCTGCCTGCACCGGTTTGAGCAGAAATGGTACACCTGCCCCTGGTGCTCAGTCCTAATGGAGTCCTTGTCGTCACGGACGTTCATTCCGCATACAGGGTCTCTGGGCATCTAACTCACCTCCCTGCTAAGACCATGTGAAACCAACGCAAGGAAGTTTACCCGGTAACGCGTCATAAAATACCCTATTTCTTGCTCTCAGGCACCCGCATGGCAGCCGTGCTAACCGGGATTTGCAGGCCTTGCTTCATCCTTGGGCTTATCCGGGGGTTCAAACGGGCCAATATTCACCGGTCTTACAGGAGTAATGGTTGAGATGGCATGTTTGTACAGCAGCATCTGCTTTCCCTCACTGTCGAGAAGCACTGTAAAGTTATCAAACCCTTTTACTGCGCCTCTTAGCTGAAACCCGTTCATCAAATAGACTGTGACCGGGACGTTTTCCTTACGGATCTGGTTCAAAAATGAGTCCTGAAGGTTTACGACTGTCTTAGTGTTCACGCATTCTCCCTCCGCTTTCTCCGGACAAGCGTCAAACCCTGTTCCCGGGTGGTTGTGACACAAGGCCCTTTGCATGGATAGTTTCACATGCTTCAGCCAATATATCCGACCAAAGTCTATCATTGCCCGCAGTTATCCATATTATGCCTTCTTCTCTTGTGAACCATGTGAACTGCCTTCTGGCAAACCGCCTTGTATTGCGCTTTACAAGGTCCCTGGTTTCACTTTCCGTAGTGAGCCCCAGAAGGTAGCTGCACACCTCCTTATAGACCAATCCCTGCATGCTTCGAAGCCTATGGGAATAGCCCTTGACCAGAAGCTTTCTAACTTCCTCCACTATTCCTCGTCGAAACTGATCGTCCACTCTATCATCGATCTTCCTGTACAATTCTTCACGGTTCCACTGAAGCCCAAGCATGACCGGATCATAGCGCTCTGAGATCCCCATATCCGTTCGAGAGGAAATCGGCCTGCCTGTCGCGCGGAAATACTCAAGGGCCCGTATCACTCGCTTGAGGTCATTAGGATGAAGACTCTCATGAGAACGGGGATCTCTATCTATCAGAAGGTCATGGACTGCCCTGTTTCCTTTTCCGGCTGCAAGCTCCCTCATTTCCCGCCTAAACTGAGCGTCGGGCGGTGCCCCGGTGAGACGATAACCCTGCAGAAAAGCCCGGATGTACAAGCCCGTACCCCCGACCAGACACGGAATGTTACCTCGTGCTGTTATCTCCTTTACCGCTGTCTCCGCCCGCCTCTGAAACTCCTCTACACTCCAGGGTTCGTCCGGATACTTGATATCGATGAGGTGATGGGGCACTTTCGACCGATCATCCAGGGATGGCTTGTCAGTGCCAATGTCCATGTACTTATAAACCTGCATTGAGTCTGCGGATATGATCTCAATTGGGTACAGAGAAGCTATGTCCATAGACAGCTTAGATTTTCCCGAAGCGGTAGGTCCCGTTATTACCAGTATTTGAGTCTTCCCCCTGGTCATGATTATACCCTCTAACTCGGACTCTGGGAAGTTCTGCCAAAGAACTTGTGGATATCAGCAAACCTGATCTCTTTTATTGTGGGCCTTCCGTGTGGGCAAATCCTCAGAGCTGGATCTCTGTAAGCGCCCCAGAGCAGTTGGCAAGCTTCATCTTCATGTAGGGTCTCTTTTGCTCTGATTGACCCGTGACACGCAGCAGTAGCTATGCGGGCAGACTGCATAATTCGTTCCGGGCTCACCCTCTGAAGACACCTGACCCCGGTCTTGGGATCCCCGTCAGCTACTTGATCGACAACCTGAGCTATGATCTCCCTGAGGGTTTCAGGGTTGACCGGTTGTCCCAGCACAAGCGGCACGCCTATAACCATTACGGTCCTTTGCCCGACCAATCTGCTTGAGAAGCCAAGTTCTTCCAGGCTGGGTCTCAGATGCTCATAGGCGTCGGCATCTCGGGGATCAAGGGCAATCATCTCTCCCATCAGGAGCTCCTGTCTTCCGCTTCTTCCCAAGAGGAACTCCTGATAAACTTGCGCTTCCATGAAAGCATGCTTATCGATTATGAGAAGCGAATCGGGACTTGCAGCTACAAGATAGGTATGGAGTAAGGAGCCCAGGTATGCCCACCCGGGAGGACATTTCAGGCTCTCGTCTCCGGAGGGAGCGGGTTTTCCGCCGGTCAAGACCCTGTCGAGGTCCCGAACCAGAGTTCCCGGGAAAAGTAGCTTTTCGGTTGGCAGTTCATCGCCTTTCCGTCCCGGGCGATGAGAATAAGGTCCAGTCCGGTCGGTCATACCCGACCACCCGGCAGCTGTCTCAACGTGCAACCCGGCCTTGCTCAGTGCGACCCTGACGGCACCGGTGAGCGCGCTTCTGACGCTTCTTTCGTTCCGAAAGCGAATCTCTGCTTTGGTAGGGTGAACGTTAACATCAATCTCGCAGGGAGGAATCCTAATGTCCATAACGGCCACAGGATAGGTCCTGGGCGGAAGAAGGCCTGAAAAAGCATCATCCAGAGCCCACCCCAGCATCGCATTTCTGACAGGCCGCGAGTTGACCGAGAATATCTGCCTGTCTCGCCTATTCCTGTATAAGCTCGGCATCCCGGCAAAACCGGAAACACCTATGGCACCATGGGCAGAAGACGAGCTCTCGAACTCAACCTCTGTAACAGATGATGCGGCCTCAGGCCCATATACGTCTGCTATGGCATTCCGCAAACCCTGACCTGATGTTCTGAGTATGGTCTTGCCGGAAGACAAAAGCACGAACTGTTTGTCAGGGTAAGAAAAAGCCAGCCGTTCCACCATTTCGATTATGGCCTGACGTTCACGGGTTCTTGATCTCACAAACTTGAGCCTTGCAGGAGTGTTGAAAAAAAGGTCGCGTACAGTTACCGAAGTACCTGCGGGAAGCCCCGCTTCCGTGATACTCAAGATCTCCCCTGCCTCTGCCTCCAGAACCGTACCTGCCGGAGCTGATGCCGGTCTTGTCTTCAAAATGATTCTGGAACAAGACGCTATTGACGGCAACGCTTCCCCTCGAAACCCAAGGGTGCTCAATGTAGAGAGTTCACTGATATCTTTGAGTTTGGAGGTGGTGAATCGCTGCAGGCAGTATTCAGCATCCTGGCGGTCCATTCCTGTACCGTTGTCTGATACTCGCACAAGGGAAAGACCGCTATCCTCAAACTCTATTACGACCCGGTCAGCCCCTGCATCCAGAGAGTTCTCCACCAGTTCCTTGACTACAGAAGCCGGGCTTTCCACCACTTCTCCGGCAGCTATCTGGCTGGCCACAACAGGGTCCAGACGAACTATTATGCCCAACTCATTCTTCCTCCCTGCCGGCGTTCATACGGCCTGCTTTCTCTTTGAGCTCAAAAAGCTTGTTCAGTGCGTCCCGAGGGGTCATTCCATCAAGGTCGAGTTCTCTGATCTCATCAATGACCTTCCTGATAGTCTCAGGCTCTTGAGCTGTCTGTGCCGTAGCGGCTGCTTCTTGCAGGGCGAAGAGGGATGCCTGCCCTGGGATAACCGCCGAATCCAGAGAGGACCCGCCTCTAAGAGCTACCTGCCCAAGAATACCGGTTTTCCAACGGGCTCCTCTACGAGCCTCAGATTCCAGGCCAACCAGGATCTCTCTGGCACGCTCTACCACAGACGGAGGCAGCCCTGCCATGGCTGCCACCTCAATGCCGAAGCTTCCTTCGGCCACCCCCCGGACAGTCTTTCGCAGAAATACTACTTCATCGCCGGTCTTTTTCACTGATACATGGTAGTTAGCTATGCCGGGCTTGATATCCGCAAGAAGGGTCAGTTCCCTGTAGTGGGTAGCCACTAGCCCGCGGGCACCTACAGTCCTATCGTCTGCAAGATGCTCAAGGACCGCCCAGGCAACTGACAGGCCATCAAAGGTGCTGGTGCCCCTGCCTATCTCATCGAGTATGACCAAGCTGTTTCTTGTTGCTCCCTTGATTATCCTTGACACCTCTGTCATTTCCACCATGAAAGTTGATTGTCCAAGGACCAGGTCATCGTATGCTCCAACCCTGGCAAACACCTTGTCCGCACATGATACAGTGCAATCTTTGGCGGGGACGAAGGAACCCATCTGCGCCATTATCAGTATGAGTGCACCTTGCCTGCAATAGGTGGATTTGCCTCCCATGTTGGGTCCTGTGATTACCAGCATCCGCTCCTTGTCGTCCAGCACCAGGTCATTGGGAACAAACGTCCCGCTTGGCATAATGCGGTCAAGAACCGGATGCCTGCCGCCTCGAATCTCTATTGCTCCGTGCCCCAGGGGCTTGACTGTGGGCCTCACATAGTTAAAGGCACTGGCAACCTCTGCAAAGGAGGCCAAAACGTCGGCGCCGGCAACTGCGGCCGCTGTTTGCTGTATGCGCCGAGTATACTGTTCCAGACTGTCACGGATATCACAGAAAATCCTGTATTCCTCTTTGAACAGACGTTCCTGGGCACCTAGAATGGAGGTCTCCTTGTCCTTGAGCTCCGGAGTGATAAAACGCTCAGCCGATACCAGGGTCTGCTTCCGAATATAGTCTTCTGGAACCAGGGACAGGTTTGCATTTGTCACCTCGATGTAATACCCGAAAACCCGGTTGTAGCCAACCTTGAGCGACTTTATGCCGGTCCGTTCCCTTTCCCTAGCCTCAAGCTCAAGGACCCACCTCTGCCCTCCTGTGGCAAGTTCCCTTAACTCGTCCACCTCGGGACTAAACCCGTCTCTTATGATGTCTCCGCCGGTGACCGCAAGGGGCGGCTCCTCAACTATGGCCTGGCGAATGCTCCGGACTGCCTCGAAAACCGGGTCCAGCTCCTGACTTAGCCTCTGCAGCAGCGGCGAGCTGCTGCCTTCAAGCATGGTCTTGAGATCAGGGATGATCTCAAGGGAGGATGCCAAAGCTACCAGGTCGCGGGCATCGCAAGACTGGTATGCAATCTTGGTCACCAGTCGCTCCAGATCCTTGACACGGGAAAGCCTTCCCCTGACCTTAGCACGAAAGGCTGAGTCACGGAAAAACTCGTCTACAGCCTCCAGGCGCCGGTCTATCTCAACATGGTCCCGCAGGGGCCTTTCTACCCACCCTTTCAGGAGCCTTGAGCCTATAGACGTGCAACACCTGTCAAGGACCCATGCAAGGGACCCTTGGAAGCTTCCGTTGAGCCTCTGCAGAAGCTCAAGGTTACGCTGGGTAGCTCCGTCAATCTCAAGGAACCCTTCCTGGAGATAAAGGCGGGGTTCTTTCAGGTGAGAGAGGCGTATCTTCTGGGTGTCGCTGATGTACCTGAGAAGCCCCTCCAGGGCCCCTAACGCATGAACCGAAGGAACCCTGGCAGCCAGGTTCGCTCCGTACCCCTCTCCGTAGACCCCATCTACCATGGTTAGTTCAGATAGCGCCGAAGCATCACTGAAATGCTCGCACACAGTAACACAGACTCCCGGGAGTGCCTTTTCCAGCGCAGATGCCATCAGGTTCGCGTCAGGTGTACCGGGCACAATGCACTCCCTGGGAAACAGCCTGGATATCTCGTCAATGGCCTCTGACAATAGGCGACGCCTGTCAGACTCTCTTCTGCGGCTTCCCCTTGGTTCAAGTGCCACTGGGCCTTCTTCACGGAGCTTGATCCATGCAAGCAGCACCTCACCGGTGGAAACGTCGCAAGCGCAAAGGCCTGCACCCGAGGCCATGGAGCTGTCCTCGTCAGTTCCTGGGTCAGCAGGCCCCGAAGACATTTCGCTTACATAGCTAATGCCCCGTTCATAGCTCATGCAGATTGCAGCTATGTACGCGGGAAGATGGGGTTCTGCCCCTTCCCAGTAGGTGCCCGGAGTTATCACGCGAACGACATCGCGACGAACCAGCCCCTTTGCTTCGGCCGGGTCCTCCACTTGCTCGCATATGGCGACTTTGTGACCTTTCTCGATCAAGACCTTAATATAGTCGCCGGCAGCATGGTGAGGAACGCCACACATGGGCGCCCTTTTTCCCTTACCCGCGTCTCTGCTTGTGAGAGCAATATCCAGTTCTCTTGACGCCACCTGGGCGTCTTCAAAGAACATCTCATAGAAATCTCCAAGCCTGAAAAAGAGTATGGTGTCCCTATGCTTTGCTTTCAGCGCTTTGTACTGCGCCATCATAGGCGTCTGAGCGCTCACATTACCACCTGTCCTTTAAGATACCATGTGCCCGTTTCCTGGATCTTCACGTTTACCATGTCTCCGGGCGCTGCGTCTTTGGCACCTGCAAAGACAACCTTATTAGTGCGAGTTCGCCCTTTCAGCGTGTACTTCGGGTCTTCTGCATGATCTTCAAGCAATACCTCTACAACCCGCCCGAGGAGCTCCCGGTTCTTCTCCCTGGTAATGTTGCTTTGCAGTTCCACTAACCTCTGCAATCTCTCGGATTTTTCGGCAGGAGGAATCTGGTCTTTGCTCCTGGCTGCGGATGTGCCCTTCCTGGGCGAAAATATGAAAGTAAAGGCGCCGTCGAATTCCACGCTCTTGACTATGTCTACAGTATCCTGGAAGTCTTCGCCGGACTCTCCGGGAAATCCTGCGATAATGTCAGTGGTAAGAGAAGCTCCTGGGAGTTTCTCCCTAATGTAGTCTACGAGGGCCAGATAGTCTTCACGTGTATACCCCCGGTTCATTGCCTTAAGGATTCTGTTGGACCCTGATTGAAGGGGAAGGTGGAAATGCTCGCACACTGCACGTGACCTGGCGATAGCGTCCACCATCTCCTTTGTGAAATCCCTTGGATGAGACGTGAAGTACCTAAGCCGGAGGAGGCCTGGAATCCGGTCGAGCTCAGACAGGAGATCCGCAAATCCGTATTCACCGTCGAGGTCAAGGCCGTAAGCGTTTACGTTCTGCCCGAGCAAAGTAATCTCCCGGTAACCGTCCCTTACCAGGTCTGCTACCTCGCTCTTGACTGCGCCCGGTTCTCTCGATATCTGTGGACCGCGAACAAAGGGAACTATGCAATAGGAGCAGAAGTTGTCGCAACCGAACATTATGTTCACAAACGCCGAGAGGCCCGGAACCTTTACCCTTGGAAGGCCCTCAGGCAGTATTTGAGCTGACTTGTCTTTCCCCATTTCTGTTCGCTGAGGAGACACAGCCACGGCCGGATGCTCTGCAGCTTTGCCCTGGCCTTCTAGGAAGCTATGGACAAGTTCGGGAATTCTGTGAATATGCCCTGGCCCCACAACGGCGTGCACATAGGGAAACCGCGATTTGACCCTCTTGACCGTTTGCGGTAGCTGTGCCATGCACCCTGCCAGAACCATGACAGGATATTTGCCCCCCTTCCTCAGGGAGGCGATCTTGCCCAGCCTGCTCCATACCTTGTTTTCTGCGCTCTGACGCACGGCGCACGTGTTCACCACTATGACATCTGCCGTCTCAACACCCTCGGCCCTGCTAAACCCATAGTCTTCCAGAAGACCTGCTATGGTCTCTGAATCTCTTTCGTTCATCTGGCAACCGAAAGTCTCTATGTAATAAGTGCGTTCCAGCGTATACTGCACCACCTTTGCTGTCATCCGTGCCTTTGGAATTCGTCTCCTATATTATAAACCGAAGCGCAGGACCATCTGCGAGCATTACTTGCATCGAATATGTCCTAACAGGGGGTCAAAGCAAGAAGGAGGGGAATCCCCCTCCTTCGGATTGTCAGGTGAGTGTGGGACTAGCCCAGAAGCTTCAGTACAGACTGAGGGGTCAAATTGGCCTGAGCAAGCATGGCGGTGCCGGCCTGCTGGAGGATCTGGTGCCTGGTGAAGTTGGCCATTTCCAGTGCCATGTCAACGTCCCTGATCCTTGACTCGGCAGCCGTCAAGTTCTCTTCGGCTGTCTGCAAGTTGTTGATGGTGTGCTCCAAACGGTTCTGGTAAGCACCCAGCTTAGCCCGCTCGCTGGAAACCGTTGAAATGGCCGTATCGATGAGGTCCAGCTGAGTGCTAAAAGCTGCACCAACCAAGTCCGAAACGTCGATGGTGTCTACACCAAGATCCGAGGCCATCATGCTGCCGATAGAGATGGCCAGGGTCTGGTTTGCGTTGGCCCCAATCTGCAGCGTCGCGCCGGTTGATACGATATCGAAAGTGTTGGCGGTGCTGACACCTGATACATCGGTGGCGGTTGCCTCAAGGGTGATGCCGAACTTATCAAAGTGGAACCTTGTCCCCTTCGCCACGTTCTCGAGGTCAGCAACAGTGATGGTCTGAGTCAGTCCCTCATGTTCCAGAGTGATAGTCTTATTGCCATCCGTGTTATCGCCTGTGGTGACTGTGAACTTCTCACCTACCCAGCTCCCGCTTACATCCACGATCTTGAGCTCTCCTCCAACGCCCAGGTCAGTAACGCTTGTCTTGGCACCGAGAGCACCGCTCAGAAGCGTCTGACCGTTAAACTCAGTTCTCTCGGCTATGCCATTGATCTCTAGTACAAGCTGACCAATCTCTTCTTGTATCTTCTGGCGGTCTTCGAGCTTATTAGTATCGTTGCCTGCCTGAACCATGAGCTCTCGCATGCGCTGAAGGATAGCGTGGGTTTCGTTGAGGGCTCCTTCTGCCGTCTGAATCAGCGAGATGCCGTCCTGGGCGTTGCGGGCAGCTTGCCTGAGGCCTGCGGTCTGGGCTCTCATTTTCTCCGAGATTGCCAGGCCTGCGGCGTCATCGGCGGCTCTGTTAATGCGGTAGCCTGAGGAGAGCTTTTCAAGAGACTTGGCCATCATGTTGCCTGTGACTGAAAGGTTCTTCCAGGCGTTAAGCGCGGAAATGTTAGTGTTAATCCGCATGTTCCAACCTCCCTGTTGTTGTCGCCCGCGTCCATTGCGGGCCGTAGTAGGTGCTCTTACGTTACCCGGGGCGCCTCCGGTACGGCAAGAGCATGTCTTTCAACTCTGTTATCGACAAGCGCACCATTGAGTTTAAACAGTCATGACGCAAAATAGGAAAGAGGTCCCAGGGGTTCCATGGAGGCCTTGAGCATATCCTGTGGCCTCAGCCTGGGCCGTGGCTCTGGGGAGGGAAGTCTCTATAAAGGAGCTTCCGTGATCCCCCGGATACACGCGTCCACAAGGTCCTTAACTGCTAGGTCTTTCTCGGCGTCCTTCGCTTCGTCTGTGCGAGGCCTGGTAACCGGGTGCTTGGGCACGAACACGCTGCAGCAATCTTCGTAAGGAAGGCAGGAGAGATCATAAGTACCTATGGTTCTTGCCAGGGTGACTGTTTCTTGCTTGTCGAAACATATTAGCGGCCTCAGAACCAGAGCTTCAGCTGCATCTTCTATGGCAGCAAGGCTTTCCTGAGTCTGGCTGGCAACCTGGCCCAGGTTCTCGCCGGTGAAAATCGCTCCGGCTCCGGTCTGCCTAGCCAGGGCTGAAGCTACCCGCATCATCATCCTGCGCATGACCGTTACCCGGAACCTTTCAGGACAGTTCTCTATGATCGCAGTTTGGGTCTCTGTAAAAGGAGCTATGTACAGTCGAAGGGAAGGGCAGTAGTTGCGAAGGACTTTGCATATGTCGATGACCTTGTCACGGGAGCGTTCTCCCGTAATCGGATAACTCCAAAAATGAAGGGCATCCAGCGCAACGCCGCGCTTCATGGCCAGATAGCCTGCAACCGGGCTGTCTATGCCTCCTGAAATCAGCAGCAAACCCTTGCCCGATGAACCTACAGGCAAGCCTCCAGGCCCCTTAAGCTCCTCCCAGAACACGTAAGTTCCGGTCTCCCTAACCTCAACCCTTATGGTGGCCGAAGGGCTGTGAACATCCACAGAGAGGTCCGGATTGGCCGAAAGAGCGGCGCCGCCCAGTATTCTGTTGAGATCAGGCGAGGTTACAGGAAACTCCTTGAACGTACGCCTTGCGTCTATCTTAAAAGTAAGGGGAAGCCCCTGTGATCGCATGAACCCGAGGGAATCGGACCCAGCCTGGACAGCTGCGCACCTTATCTGTTCCATGTCGTTTTCGGCTTTGAGAGCTCTTGCAACAGACACAATGCCCGGCACCCTGGAAAGCTTGTCCAAAGCAGCAGCAGGGTCTTGAACGCCTTCAACGTAGATTCTCCCATGGGGCCTGGTGATACTGATGCCAGGCATATCCTCAAGAGCTCCTCTGATGTTGTCAACCAGAGTGCTTTCGAACTCTGAGCGATTCAGGCCCTTGAGGCCTATCTCTCCGTACCGTACAAGCAAGACTTCTTCCATCAGTTCCCCTCCGTTGGTTCAATGCTTGCCGCGTCTGGCCGGCTTTCTTCTCCAGGCCCTAAGGGACTCAAGAGAAGACTCGACCGCCTCAACCGTCAATTCTATATCCTCCTGGTCGGTATAGCGAGACATAGAGAATCTAATGGATGAGAGCGCTTCCTCCTCTGAGTGCCCCATAGCCAGTACAACCGGGCTGGGTTTGCTCTTGTGAGAAGAACAGGCTGAGCCCGTGGATACAAAGACGCCCTGTTCTTCCAGGGCATGCAGCAAGCTTTCCCCTCTGTAACCCGGAAATGCAAAATGGACGATGTGAGGCGCTGCGCTTGCCTGGCCATGTTCATCAGGAGATTGTCCGTGGAGGACCGCGTCGGGTGCTACATCCATTATCCCCTCAACTAGACGTTTTCTGAGCCCGGCAAGACGCTCCATGACCTTTTCCCTGTCTTTTGACCAGAGGCGACAAGCTGTGCCGAACCCAGCAATACCCGGAACATTCTCAGTGCCCGATCTCATGCCCTTCTCCTGGCCTCCACCGAATACCAGAGGCGGGAGTTTCAGCCCTTTGCGCACATATAGCATGCCAATGCCCTTTGGCCCATGGATTTTGTGGGCGCTGGCGCTGAGCAAGTCTACTCCCCAGGTTCTTACGTCAATGGGAAGTTTGGCAAAAGCCTGAACTCCGTCTACATGGAATCGCGGCCTTCTCGGGCCCAGGCTGAGAAGGATCCTCCCTATTTCCTGGCAGGGCTCAATGGTTCCAATCTCGTTCTGAACAAGCATCACCGAAACCAGGACGGTGTCCTTCCGTACAGCTTCCAAAACTGAGGCTGGGTTGACAAGTCCGTGTTTATCAACCCCGACAAGGGTAATGTCGAACCCATGCCTGCTGAGGTCGTCCAACGTAGCAAGAACCGACGGGTGCTCTACCGCAGTAGATACTATGTGCTTGCCGCGCCTGGCCCCTGCTCGCACAGTGCCCAGTATGGCCCAGTTATTGGCCTCGGTGCCCCCTGAAGTGAAGTAGATCTCTTCTGAGGCTGCTCCAATCTCACTTGCCAGGCTTTTTCTCGCTTCTTCAACCAGCTTCTGGGCACGCGCTCCCATCTTGTGCAAAGACGACGGGTTGCCGTATTCCTCGCACAGTACCATGGTCATGGCCTCTACGACTTCTGGGGCAGGTCTGCTCGTTGCGGCATTGTCCATGTAGACCAATCGTCCCAAGAGCTCATCTTTTTCCTGCACACCGGTCACCCCCAAGCAATGCTACGGTCCTGCCGTGAATACGCATTAGCCGTAGCTATTTAACTCCGGTTCTATAGCTATTCTATTACCTCAGATAGGGTCCCTACTCAAGAGCGACCCGATGAGCTTTGCGCCTTCCAAAAAGTGTCGCGTGGCAAAAGCTCTACAAAAGCCCCGATACGTCTCGTTTTCCCTTTCTCCGGTTCTTCCTTGAAGAAGACAAAAGCAAAGCATATCTTAGGTCCCGTATTTCTGCAGTGAGTCTTTGCAGGTTTTGGTTTATCCGGTGGAGGATTTCCCTTTCTGAAACAGCCAGGTATTCTATTTCACAACGAAGGTCCGTGAACATCCTGCGCCAGAGGACCTCCGGGGATTCATCTGCAAGCTCAAAGATGGGTTCGGGTACCGTGTCAGGAGCCTGTATTGCTATAGGCTCCGTCGTCATGCGAATCAGGATGTCATCAGGCCAGGAGTTGTCCCCCCTGATGCCATCAAGACGGTTCTGGATCTCGGTATCCGACATACCCTGGCGGCGGAGCTCAGCAATGAAGCTAATCACCGGGAGCAGACGTTCAGGGATCTGCCTGGGACTCAAGCCTAGATAATCGCGAAAAGCTTTGTCGATCCCCCGGATTTCCTCTACACCAAGCCCCAATCGCTCCCCTACGTCAGCCCACATGAGATTGTCGCCTCCCGATTCCTCCCACAGCTCCAACTCATGACCCATAGTTCTCACCTCCATAACCCTGTGTGTTGACATATTCTTCCTGACAGGATTGTTTCCTCCCGTGACGGCCAAGTCCTCCAAGAAAAAGACAAAGTGTGTTAGACTACCTGTTGGTGATCATGTTCGGATGTGAATTCTTTGATAGGAAGGTGCAGTCGTCTGATGAATGGATTAACCTCTTTGCTTCACCCCAAGTCGGTTGCGGTAATCGGCGCATCGAAGACTCCCGGCAAGATAGGATACGCGGTCATGCACAACATGAGCACTTGCGACTTTAAGGGCGACCTTTATCCTATCAACCCCAAAGAAGAAGAGATCATGGGGTACAAAGCTTACCCCACCATCAGGGACATAGGCAAGCCAGTGGACGTGGCCGTGTTCTGTGTTCCCGCAGCCGTCTCCTTGCAGGTCGCTGAAGATTGCGGAAAGGCCGGCGTCAAGCATCTCATCGTGATCACGGCAGGATTCAAGGAAATCGGCGGCAAGGGTCGCGAGTTAGAGGAAAACCTCGTAAAGGTCGCCCGCAAGTACGACATGCGGATTACGGGTCCTAACAACCTGGGCGTGATCGATACTCATACGCCTATGAACGCCACTTTCGCCAGAAACATGGCACTGAAAGGAAACATCGCCTTTATTTCGCAAAGCGGCGCCCTATGTGTGGCCATTTTGGACTGGAGCCTTAAGAAAGGCCTGGGCTTCAGCCAGTTTATCAGCGTCGGCAATAAGGCGGACCTTGATGAGGCTGACTTCATTGAAGCAGCTTCAGAGGATCCAAACACCAAGGTTATTGCCCTCTATCTTGAGGACATTGTGGACGGCAAGAAGTTCATTGAAGCGGCGCGAAAAGCCACCAAGCGCGTACCTGTTATTGTGCTTAAGTCCGGTGTCACAGCTGCAGGCGCCAAAGCAGCCTCGTCTCATACCGGAGCTCTCGCAGGCTCCAATACAGCCTACGATGCAGCTCTAAGGCACGCAGGTGTTTTGAGAGCTGAGACCATGACCGAACTTTTCGACCTAGCCATTGCCTTTACAACCCAGCCTATCCCCTCAGGCAAGAACGTAGCGGTAGTCACCAACTCCGGTGGTCCCGGCATTGTAGCTTCAGACGCAGTAGAGGGGTACGGCCTCAACATGGCGCGCTTCACTGAGAAGACCCTCGGGTATCTTGGGGAGAAACTGCCGCCTACCGCTAACATACATAACCCAATCGACGTTATCGGCGATGCCCATGCCGATCGTTACGAAGTAGCTCTTGACGCGGCACTGAGCGATCCTAACGTCGATGCTGCTGTGGTTATTTTGAGTCCTACGGCGGTGCTTGACATTAAGGAGACTGCCGTAATCACGGTAGAGGCGTCGAAGAAATACCCGAACAAGCCTATTGTGGCCTCTTTTATCGGCGGTGCTGCCGTCGAAGAAGGCATTCAGTATCTCTACGAGAACGGGGTACCCACATATCCATTCCCGGAACCGGCAGTCGCCACTTTGCGGGGTATGATCCGCTTTGGCGAGCTCAGGCGTGAAGTGGAAAAAGGTGACCAGTGGAGCTTTGCAGACGTAGATAAGGCCGGGGTTCAGGCCATATTTGACAAGGTCCGGGCAAGCGGCCGCGACCTGTTGCTGTCTCCGGAAGCTGCAGAAGTGGCTGAACTCTACAAGATTCCGGCTGCTCCCTCGAAACTTGCACAAAACGCCAAAGAAGCTACGGCCCAGGCCAGGGAAATGGGCTATCCTGTGGTCATGAAGATTGCGTCCCCTGACATCATGCACAAGACCGATGTTGGCGGCGTGAAGATCGGGCTCAACACCGAAGAGGAAGTGGCACAGGCCTTTGAGGAGATCATGGCGAATTCTAAGAAGGCCGTTCCGGATGCCAAAATCTACGGCGTCGAAGTGCAGAAAATGATGCCCAAGGGCGATGAGATGATCATCGGCATGACTAAGGACGTAACCTTTGGCCCCATGATCGCCTTCGGTTCCGGCGGAATTCTTGTAAACCTGCTTAAAGACGCTTCATTCCGGCTGGCTAACGGTCTTTCGCGGTCAGAGGTTGAAGAGATGATCACTGAGACTAAGGCCTATACCATACTGAAAGGCTTCCGCGGCCAGAAGCCTGATGACATTCCGGCCCTTCAGGAAGCTATCGGGCGAGTCGCACAGCTGTGCAGGGACTTCCCTGATATCTTTGAACTGGATATAAACCCTGTGTTTGCATATCCTAAGGGTCTGAGCGCTCTGGACGTAAAGATCAGACTGTCCTAGATCAGTTGAACGCACAGGGCGCGGAAAAGACCGGCCTTGTGGTGGTCAACAAGCAGTTGGTAACGTAGTGCCGTCATGTTATGCAGCCCGGGCGACGTCTGGCCCGGCTTGGTCTGCCAAATCGTAGATGCCCAGGCATCTCCGGGCTGCACATTCAGGCTTCTCTTCTTATAGATCCGTTTAGATCCGTTGAGGAGGGGTCAGTATGTCCAACACGAGTGAACCAAGGGACGTCAGAGTAACAAGAACCAAGGTGCGCGTTGCTGCCTTATCCGGCGAAACCTATGAACCCCCGGAGAGCATGACGACACGAACCAGGGGGCGCCATTCCTCTGTCTCCCTGAAAGGGCGCAGAGTCTCTCGGTCTCGAGTCTCCTGGGAGTACAACGACGAGATCCCCGACCCTGAAGCGGTAATCCCGGAGTAGACAAGGCCCGGATTCCGGTACTTTTCCCTAGAACTCAGTTCCCCCGGTAAATGTGAACTTCTCAATTTTCATTGCAGGACAGACTATAGACAGCAGGTCACCTTCCAGGGACCGTTGCTTAGAGAGGGCCACAGCTCTTGAGAACGCTCCCAGAATGCTCTCGGTAAATCGCAGATTGCGAATACCCCGCGTAATCTTCCCCTTTTCAATCAGAAACGTCCCGTCCCTGGTCATGCCGGTTATAATCGTGTTCACAGGATGCAAGGGGTTCACGTAATGAAACCTTGTAACAAGGATTCCCCTCTCAGTAGATGAGATCATCTCTTCCAGACTTGAGTCTCCGCCCGCCATGACTAGGTTAGCAGGTATAGCACCGGGCATAAACGCCTGAACGCTGTGGCCTGTGGACTTCTTGCCTTCTTTCCCGGCCGTTAAAGAGTCGTAGACAACGCCCCGGGCGATTCCGTTCTCTATTAGAGTGACCTTCTGCTTTGGCACTCCTTCAAAATCGAAGCTCATGGGAAAACCCTGAGGGTCGTAGCCGTCATCACAAATGGTTATCTTTTCGCCGGTTATCCTCTGCCCCATTCCGTAGCTCATGAAACTTGAGCCTTCCTGGTAGGCACCTGCCGAAAAACCCGGAAAGGCAAGGTACATGAGCATGTCAGCCACGGCAGGAGGCTCAAGGACGACATCATACTCACCCGGAGGAACAGAAATGGGATTCCTGGACTCAAGACATTTCGCGATTGCCCTATCAGCTATGGCGGTAGGATCAATGTCGGCCACGCTAACAGCAGCTTCCCGGGCAAATCCGGCCGAATCAGAGCTCATGGCTATGCATGTCATAGAGACTCTGGTAGCAGTTGCACAGGCCCAAACGCCCAACGAATTAGCTACGGCTGTCTGGAGAACCGTGGGAGAAAGAGCTCCTGCTACGGTTACGCCCTTCTCCTTTGCCATATCCACAATTCTCTCTACATAGGCCGCCCGGAGGTCTGCGGGACAATCCCGGGTAGCAACAGCATAGGCCTGGATCTCCTGCACAGGCTCCGGTCCGGGAAGGCTCCTAAAATCGGGGTTTTCCTGAGCCAGGCGGGCTGCAGCGCACGCATAGCTGACAGCTTCCAGGACCGAGTCTCTGTCTAATTGGTTTATGGATGCAGATCCTATTCGCTTCCCTGTTACTGCGCGAACGGTTAAGGTGTAGTTTGTCTCAGACACATTCTGATGTATGTAGTTATCTGAGTATCTGGTCAGAGGGCTCTCTTGCCCAATCAGAAGGATCTCAGTCTGCTCCGCAGTAGAAGCTCTCAACCCGGACTCTGCAATCTCACGCAACCTGATTTCATCCAGCAAAGTATCTCACTCCTCACCAGAAGTTGCGGTGGCCCTATTGCGCGATCTACCATGCCGCCTGAACAAGAAATGACACAGAGTCTACGTGGTTATAGAACAAGTCGCGTTGACGGTTCAGGGCGAGAGGTCCTCGCCCTGAACGAGGTATTCGGTCACTCTTAGCTCTTCAGTCCCTGGGTCCGACAATGAGCTTGATTGCAGTGCGCTCCTGACCGTCAATGGCAATGTCGGTAAAAGCGGGCACACAAACAAGATCCATACCGCTGGGGGCAACAAAACCTCTGGCAATCGCCACCGCTTTGATGGCCTGGTTCACAGCACCTGCTCCGATCCCTTGAATTTCGGCATAACCTTTCTCTCTGATAACACCGGCGAGGGCACCGGCAACTGCATTGGGATTGGATTTGGACGAAACCTTCAGAATCTCCACGGTACCAGTCTCTTTACGGTCTACGTTGCTTACTCCCATCAATATCCCCCCATAGCATTAGAGCATTACAGAAGTGTGTAAGCCATGCAGTTATTCCCAACTGAATTGTAACCGCTATGTGGAAACTTTGCAACCCCGATCACAGCTATCTTAGTGAGAAACTGCTAGCTCAAAACCGGGTCTGCAATAAAAATGCGCTGGATAACTTCAGCCCGGCCTGATTGACCAAGCCGGCAAAACACTCCGCACAGCTGGCAACGCCCTTTGGCAGGTTCATGCTTAACCGGAAGCTGGGTAAGGAAATTCTTGAGTATGATCTCCCGGCTGACTCCTATGACCCCTTCCAGGCTGCCGGTCATGCCGGCATCGGTAATGAAAGCTGTGCCCTTGGGCAGTATGGTCGCATCAGCTGTCTGAACGTGTGTATGAGTGCCAAAAAGAGCACTGGCCCGACCGTCAACGTACCAGCCGGCAGCGATTTTCTCTGAAGTGGCCTCTGCATGGAAGTCTATTACAATAAGGGGAGTGTGCTGTCTAAGCACTGCTATCTCCGAATCAATGGTTCTGAAAGGACAATCGAAGCTCTGGGGGGAGAACACTCGTCCGCAGACGCTGATTACACCAACGCTTGCGCCGTTTCTTGCGTGGAACACTCCGCTTCCTCTTCCGGGCACTCCGGGAGGGTAGTTGGCAGGACGAAGGATCCTTTGCTCCTGGTCAATGATGGATAAGATCTCCTTCTTGGCCCAAATGTGGTTGCCGGAAGTCAGCACATCCACTCCCAGTGAGAAAAGAAACTCAGCCACATCCGGAGTGAGTCCGCTCCCTCCTGCTGCGTTTTCGCCGTTAGCAATGACGAAATCTGCTTGGTACTCCTCGACCAATGAGGGTAGGTGCCTGGCTAAAAACTCTCTTCCTGGAGAACCGAAGATGTCTCCGACAAACAAAAGGTTCACAGAATACCTCCTGCAAGACGTATTTCAAGAAATGCTCGCTCGCTTCCTATTTTCCCTTCCTCCGGAGGAGGAGCTACTTGTCAAATACCAGGACCCTTTCGCCTTCCCGGAGGGCAACAAGCTTTCGCGGGCTCTTAAGGGTTTTCACCTGGTCTATGGTTTCTTGAAGGAAAAGCCGGGCAGGCCATGTGATTTCGTCAGAGTCGCTGGCATCGAGGCCTTCAGTCGCCATGACAACACTTGCTTTGTCGCATATCATATCAACGGTCATGTCCAGCTCGCCAGGTGAAAGGGACGAAACGTCCCTTTCAACCTGGAAGCTGTAGAACGAGTCCATGCTTTCCCACGATGCTTTCAGAAAGGTCTGCTTTCTTCCCGTAAGAGATAGGTATACCTCCACAGAGTCTTTGTAGAGTGTAGTTAGGTCCTTACGCCGGTTACGGCTCATTGGTCCGCGGCAAAGAAACACCAACCCAAGAGCTTTGTTACCGGGGTCATACACTGCCCGGGAGACCTGAGGGTACGCCACCAACAGAGTTGCAAGCACCTCAACATCCTTCTGGGGCACCCGCCTTCCTCTTTGACCTGACTTTTCTCCCGGTTTACGGGGAGAGGGTTTCTTCGCCATGGTTTCCCTCCTCGTCTATTTGGCGTAGCCTACGGCCCTGGTCTCTCTTATTACTGTCACCTTAACCTGGCCCGGGTACTCTATCTCTCTTTCTATCTTCTTCACAATATCCCTGGCAAGTCGCACGGCGCCAAGGTCGTCCACCCTCTCGGGTTTGACCATAATACGAATCTCACGCCCCGCCTGAATGGCGTAAGATTTCTCCACGCCTTCAAAGGCGTTTGCGATATCTTCCAGCTTCTCAAGACGCTTTAGGTACATTTCCAAAGTCTCACGTCTGGCTCCGGGCCGAGCTGCGGAAATGGCGTCAGCTGCACCGACCAGGAAAGCTTCGGGAGATGCAGGTTCCACATCGCCGTGATGAGCTTCCATTCCCCGGATGACTTCGTTGGACTCACGGTACCTGCGAAGAAGGTTCACACCTATAGCTACGTGGGATCCCTCTACTTCGTGGTCCACCGCCTTTCCAATATCGTGCAGCAAACCGGCTCTCTTAGCTACAACCGCGTCAGCGCCAATCTCGTTTGCCATGATAGCAGCCAGATGTGCAACCTCAACTGAGTGCTTAAGCACGTTCTGCCCGTAGCTGGTCCTAAATTTCAGCCGTCCCAGGAGTTTCACGATCTCAGGGTGCAGTCCATGAACTCCAAGGTTCAAAGCTGCCTGTTCGCCCTCCTGCTTAATGGAGTTCTCAACTTCCTTCTGGGCCCTTTCCACCATTTCCTCAATTCTGGCAGGATGAATCCGCCCATCAGACACCAATCGCTCAAGGGCGAGCCTTGCTATCTCCCTGCGCACCGGGTCGAAACCTGAGAGAATCACTGCTTCGGGAGTATCATCGATGATAAGGTCTATCCCCGTGAGCGTCTCAAGGGCCCGTATGTTCCTTCCTTCTCTGCCTATAATGCGCCCTTTCATCTCGTCGTTGGGAAGTTCTACCACTGAAACTGTGTTTTCGGCAACATGGTCTGCCGAGCATCTTTGTATGGCCAGGCTGACTACTGCCCTTGCCTTATCCTCAGCTTCCTCCCTTGCCCTGACCTCTGCATCGCGTACAAGCCGCGCAGTCTCGTCCTTTAGAGCTTCGCTGACCTCAGACAAAATGCGTTCTCTGGCATCTTCCCGGGTAAGCCCTGAGATCCGCTCCAGTTCCTTCAACGCCTGTTCTTGCAGGTTGTCAAGGTTCCGTGCTTTTTCCGTCAGAGCTTTTTCCTGTTTTGATACATTCTCTTCTTTTTGAGTAAGAAGCTCCTGGCGCCTGTCCAAGGCCTCTTCTTTGTTGATAAGCCTTCGTTCCGTTCTCTGAAGCTCATGCCGCCGCTCTCTGCTTTCACGTTCTACTTCGCTTCGCAGTCGCTGCGCTTCGTCTCTTGACTCAACTGATGCCTCGCGTCTCATGGTTTCCGCTGACTTAGCTGCATCATCCAGAATCCGTTGGGCCTCGTCTTCAGCCGAACCAATCTTAGCTTCTCCTAGAGCTCTACGGACAAAATAACCTACCGCAAAACCGGCAAAAAGCCCAGTAACAAACTCCAACCATCCCATATAGGTCACCTCCTATAAACCCAAAAAGCCGAGCTCTTGCCCGGCGCTCAGCGAGACAGCCTTATTGGGTTAAAGGCATGACGCAATAAGGAAGGTTCAGTCGAGAACATTACCACCTTCGCAAAAACTGATAAGTCCCGGACATTTACCGGCCAATCTCTTCGGCGGCACCTGTTTTTCCACCGGTACCATGGCAGGGTAATCTTCCACCTAGCCCTAACCGCCAAAAAAGAGCACTGCTATCTGAACTCATGCAGTTTCTTCTTCCACTTATCGCGCTTTTCTTCTCGCTAAGTTAAAACGGGCATAATCACTGGAAACGCCACTCGCCCGGACCAAAGGCTACGCTGTTAGCTGTCTCGAAATCGAACCCTCGCCTTAGCAACCACCGGGCAAGTCGTTCTTTCACTTTCAGAGAACTCTCATCTTTGCCTCGTAAATACACTGCTGCGGCCCGGTGTGCCAGGACCTCCTCATCAAGGGCGTCGTAAGCTTCGCTCACTGCAGCTTCGACAACTTCATCAGAAAACAGCTTCTTCTTAAGTTCAAACAGAGCTCTGCGCCTGCCAAAAGGATACGCTCCCCCCATGGCACGGACCAGATCCGCAGCATAAGACCTGTCGTCCAGGTATCGCCATTCACCAAGTTTGGCAATGCAATTCTCTATCTCGTCACTTGAATACCCTTTGCTCCCGAGCAACCGGCGCATCTGCCCGGTGCTCACCTGCTTCCTGGAAAGCACGTTTAGGGCCGCGCTCATTACGCTCCGGGTTCCCGTTGCGTTGCGGCTCATCAGACGTCTTCCAGATCAGGCTGGTCCTCGGCATTCTCAGCCTTTACATTTCCGGCTCTCAGCAGACTCCGTACTTTCTCCTCGATTTCGGCAGCTGCCTCAGGATGCTCTTTAAGATAAGTGCGTCCTGCTTCCTTTCCCTGACCCATCCTGATATCTCCGTAGGAATACCACGTGCCCGTCCTGGTTATGACGTTGTGGACGACTCCTACGTCCAGGAGAGATCCTTCCCGTGAGATGCCTTCACCGTAGATAATGTCAAACTCTGCTTGCCTGAAAGGCGGAGCTAACTTGTTCTTGACAATTCTGACCCTGGTGCGGGCACCTATATTCTCCTGGCCTTGCTTTATGTTCTCTGCCTTACGCACATCAAGCCTCACAGAAGAGTAGAACTTCAGAGCTCGGCCCCCCGGGGTTGTCTCGGGATTGCCAAAAAGAACGCCGATCTTCTCCCGGATCTGGTTGATGAATATGGCCGTTGTCCTTGACTTGGATATTACCGCAGTCAGCTTACGTAAGGCCTGGGACATCAAACGAGCTTGAAGCCCCACGTGAGAATCACCCATCTCGCCCTCGATTTCAGCTCTCGGGGCAAGGGCTGCTACTGAGTCCAAAACAATGCAATCGACTGCCCCGCTTCGCACCAGGGCATCGACTATCTCCAGTGCCTGCTCTCCTGTATCCGGTTGGGAAATAAGAAGATTGTCCACATCAACGCCTATCCTACCCGCATAAGCCGGATCCAGCGCATGCTCAACGTCGATGTATGCAGCAATCCCGCCGGCCTTCTGAGCTTCAGCGATTACGTGCAGGGCAACGGTGGTTTTTCCTGAACCCTCAGGGCCGTATATCTCTACGACCCTTCCTCTGGGCAGCCCACCAACTCCCAACGCAATGTCGAGTGCCAAAGCTCCCGTGGGAATAACATCAACAGTCATTCTCTGGGTCATTTCGCCCCAGCGCATGATTGATCCCTTGCCAAACTGTTTTTCTATCTGTGCGACCGCGAGATCAAGGGCCTTCTTTTTCTCTTGCATGTTTCTACCTCCAGGTTATCTACCACACTACCCTGGCAGCACCTTCCTAGCAAAGTATAACATCCAGAACCTCCACCTACAATCTGACCGTTATTGCCTCGCCCCGAGACCAAATCTCTCCAGCGGAACATACAGAGGGCCACCCGGACGCAGTATGCTTTGCATCAAAAAGATCTCCTCAATCTTCCATGATAAAGACCTCGCGGGGGCTCTCTCCTGTGTCCGGACAAAGGAGTCCTGCCATACAGAAGCTATGCCGGTTCCGGAGAAGGATCCTGCAGCGCTTGGCCCTGTCTTTCTTTCCCTTGCCATGGTTATGTGAGCCCTGAAGGGCTTGCTGTCGGAATAACCCAGGGGCAACAGGGCTGCTCTTACAGAGTTTGCTAACTGGCTAAGGGTCTCTTCTCCTCTGCTGATGCCTACATGAAGGATCCTCGGGTTTTGGCTCCGCGGAAAGCACCCGGGTAAGCCCAGCTGAACTGTAAAAGGGTTCGTGTCTGAGGCTGATTCTCTCAGAGCAGCAGAAACCAAACGCAGGTCTTCCCGGCTGACATCCCCCAGGAAAAGCAAGGTCATGTGCAAGTTGTCATGACTTGTGAACCTGTAACCGGGTAGAAAAGCCCGTGCGTTTTCCTCAGCCTCACCGAGAAACTCTCTAATGCAGCCGGGCAAGCTCAAGGCAACAAATCCCCGAACTGTAGACGAATCCTCCTTGTAGGCCATACGCCTCAACCTTTGTTTCCTTTCAGAAAATCCCAGAGCACGTACAGAGCTCTCCCGGCTGCATACTCCTTAACCCTGGCCCTTGAACCGGAGAAAATGCGCCGGTGGGCTATGGTGCCTCCGGGATAAGATAGGCCCGTGTACACGGTGCCCACAGGCTCTTCAGAGGTTCCTCCCTCAGGCCCTGCAAATCCGGTTGTAGAAAGACCTATTTTGGTTCCGGCCAGGGCGCGGACGTTTTCAGCCATAGCTTTGGCAACTTCAGGGTTCACTGCCTGGTTCTTAATCACCGCATCGCGGGCTAATCCCATGACTGTCGATTTGACCGAAGGATGATACGCAACTATCCCCATCTTAAAATAGCGGGAACTGCCCGGTACCTGAGTCAAGCGGTGTGACACTAATCCCCCTGTAACAGACTCTGAAACCGCCAATGTCCAACCGCCTCTTGCCAGGAGATGCCCACAAGCTTCCTCAAGGGTCTCCTGGTCTTTACCGTAAATGTAGTCTTTGAGCCGCTCCCTGACACAAGCCTCCATGGCATGGCCAATGCGGTATGTGTCTTCCGGGTCATCTCCCCGTGCGGCAATTCGCAATCTCACTTCCCCCAGCCCCGCATAGGGCGCAACAGACGGGTTGGAGCTTTCCATGAGGTCGCCTAACATCTCGCCTACAGATGCCTCAGGCAAGCCCGCCAGTCGCAGATCCTTGATCCAAAGAGGGACAAGGTTGGGGAACTCCCGCCTAATCAAGGGCACCAGGGAGTTCTCGAACATTGGCACCATTTCCCTGGGAGGGCCCGGGAGGAGGGCCGCAATCTTCCCTTCATACAAGATAAACTGTCCGGGAGCTGTACCTTCCGGATTCTCAAAAAAACTGCCGCCTTCGACTATGAAGGCCTGTTTCTTCTGACTTTCACTCGGGACACGATCAAGAGTCTGAAACCGCTTAGCGATACTCTCCCATGCGCCCTCGTGAAAAAGAAGCTTCCTTCCCATGGCAGAGGCCAGGGCTTGCGCCGTCAGGTCATCGCTGGTAGGCCCCAATCCTCCGGTAGCTATCACTATGTCAGCGCGTTCCATAGCTTCCTTGAAAGCCCCTGAGAGACGGGCAAGGTTATCTCCGACTGTCACTCGTCTATAGACGTCAACGCCTGACTCTTTCAGGCGTTGCGAAATATACTGGGCGTTACTGTCAGCGATCTCGCCTAGCAGAAGCTCAGTGCCAACAGACAGAATCTCTGCCTGCACCCAATCACCTCCGGGTGTATTGTTCTGCCCCCCATCCTGGTTTTCCTCTGCGCCATGGGATTCTCCGTCGCTTCCATTCAAGCCCCGGAGGCTTCCCTAGAATATGGCGTACCCTGTCTCCCGGAATGGTTTCATTGTCGCGAAGGGCCCCGGCGATTTCCTCCAGGGCGTCTCTGCGCCTTTGCATCAGCTTCTTGACTGATGTTTCACATCGCCCAAGGATATCTCTGATTGCTCTGGCGATTGCGTCCGGGCTCGCAGTGTCCCGGTCAACAGGGCCAAGGGGCGACATGCCTGATGACACTATGCGTTTGGCAATATCGAGAGCTCTTTCAAAGTCATTGGCAGCCCCTGTGCTCCTGGAACCGCATATCAGGTCCTCGGCAACGGCGCCGGCAAGGAGGATGCAGATCTCTTCCTCCAGCACTTCCCTGGGGTAGATGAACATGTCATCCTCAGGCGAATGCCGGACGAAGCCCAATGCGTTGCCTCGAGGGGAAACCGTTACCTGTGCCACAGTTCCCGGCCGGAATCCCTCAGCCACCAGAGCATGACCTGCCTCATGAACGGAAACTCTCTGAAGCTCAACTTCAGAAGGCCGCCGGTCAAGTTTCTCTCCAAGCAGCACCTTATTGAGAGCTTCCTCAAGATCACCCTGGCTGATGGACTTGGCGCCTTTTCTGAGGGCAAAGATGGCCGCCTCGTTGCACAAGCTTTCAAGGTGCGCGCCGGAAAGACCGTACGTCTGACGAGCCAGCTTCTCCATATCAACATCCTCAGCTACAGGCTTGTTTTGCATATGCAGTTGTAGTATCTCCAGCCGCCCTTCCTTGTCAGGAAAGCCCACCCTAACCGTGCGATCAAACCTTCCCGGACGCTGAATCGCAGCGTCAAGAAGATCCATCCGATTAGTAGCTCCTATGAGCAAAATGCGCACTTCCTCGTCAAGGCTCAAGCCGTCCATTTCCACCAAGAGCTGGTTCAAAGTCTGGTCATATTCCATGTGACCTGCTTGAGAACCTCTCCTGCCTGCCAAAACTTCAATTTCGTCAATAAATATAATGGCGCCTTGTTTTTTCTGTTCTTGCGCAAGCTTTCTGGCACGCCCAAAGAGCTCCCGAACTCTCTGAGCGCCCAAACCGGCGTAAACCTCGATGAACTCAGACCCGGAGGCGGATATGAATGCTGAATCGGTATAGTTGGCTGCAGCCTTGGCCAACAGGGTCTTTCCGGTACCGGGAGGACCCACCAGCAAGATGCCCTTCAGGGGGCGTATGCCGAGCTGTCTGGCACGATCATAATCCTTAAGAAACTCGAGGGCCTCAACAAGCTCTCTCTTGGCTACAGCTTGTCCACCTACATCGTTAAAAGTTATTGTTGGTCTCCGGCCAACAACAGCGCCTGCTTTTTTTCGACTGAACCCCCCAAGCCCTACCCCGTACGTGGCCAGGAAGTAGGCCAGACCGGCAAGAAGCATTGCCGGCAGCACGTTTACGCCGCGCACTGCCAGAAATGCCAGAGTCCCTGCGGAAATACCCACAATCCAATGGAGGCTCATGACCCGGTCCCCCCTCTGTATCCGGCAATAGGGGCTACCTCATACAGATAGGCATCGCCGTCAAACATTTGAACGAAGACATAGTCTTTTTGCACCGTAATCCTGTAATCCTCCAGGCCCATACCGGAGAGAATGTCCTTGCACGATTCCATCATTTCTCCGAAATTGCCCCGAACTGACGCCTCTTCCACCAGATGGTGAACAGCATAGTAAGCATCGTCCAACCGCTGGTTTCTGCCGTCTTTTACTTCGATCTCGAAGGAGTCCCCCAGCTTCTCTTTGGCCAGGGCCAAGACACGGGCATAGGTAGCAGGAAGATCAGCTGTCTTTTCCAAAGTGATAACCAGCAGCATAGATCCGTTGCGGGTCTCGAAATCCACCCTCTTAACATCAGGATCTGCAGCGAGAGCTCTTTCAAGGGGCCTCCTGATCCCAAGTTGGTCAAAAGAATAGTACGCCAGGCTGAGCGCAGCAAAAGTCAAAATTGCCGACAAAACGGCATATTCCCATCTAAAGACCTTCTTCGACATGGGCAAACCTCTCCCTGGTTCAATGTCATGGTTAGTTGACATAAGTATAGCAATACCCTGAGGGCGGTTCTAAGGTAATAGGTGGCAACCCTGACCAAGGGAGGCTTGAATGCCTTTTGGGTGCAGCCGGCCGGGTGGGCATGATGACCGGCTGCACCACTATGTATCCGCTACCTGCCCAGGAACTCCATTATCCCTTGAGCTATTCCCCTGGCCGCCTGATCCTGAAACCAGCTCTGCCTCAAAAGCTTTACATCGTCATAGTTGGTCAGGAAGCCTACTTCGATGAGGGCTGCAGGCATAGATGTGTGATTGAGCACGTAGTAGGGACCCGGCTGAACATCTATGAGCCTCAGATTGCTTGCAGATGAAGTCCTGCCTGCAATCGCCTGGGCCAAGCGCATAGACGCAGCGGAGCCTGTCCGGTAGAACCCCATGACGCCGGAGACTTGCGGGTCTTTAGGGTATGCATTTCCATGGATGCTTACAAAGATATCTGCGTTCCTGGAGTTTGCGATGGAGGCCCGTGCAACCAGTTCATCAACCCATACTCCCCAGTCACTGCCCGGAGCGTAATCACCGTATCTGGTCATCACTACCATGGCGCCGCTTTCCTCCAGAAACCGTCTGACCCTGTAGGCAATGCTCAGGTTAAAATCTTTCTCCCGGTCACCCCAGTATGAGATAGCTCCGGGATCGCTGCCGCCGTGCCCGGGGTCAATGACGATCACTTTGCCACGCAACGGACCGGATCCTCGTGAAACTCCCAAGATCCGGTCAATCGCCTGCCAGGTCTGGTTACCGCAGATTCCATCGACGCCAATTCCTGCATACGCCTGAAAACGTCTGAGGGCGGCTTCTGTCCTGGAACCGAAAATGCCGTCGGCAGGACCAGGATCAAAACCGGCTTGACTGAGGCATTTTTGCAGGTACGCTACACTTTCTCCGGTTGAACCCCTGCGAAGGAGTGTTGCAGCTTGACCTCGAATAGGTAAGGAGAACACCAAGAACAAGACTAAGGCTGAAAGCGCCAACCTATGGTGATTTCTCCAGAGTTGGCAGACTTTTTTCATTATGGCTTTCACCTTCTTTCTTTACATAAGGTGGGTAGGCACATAGTACTAGAGATCGGTGTTTCTTTCACGCCGGAGGACAGGCTTCCGGCGGCGCCCAGGCAGCTCTTGAGCACGGTTATCTCTATGAAAGCTTGTCAATCTCAGAAATAGAAGGGCACTCCTGATACTTCCTAAAGGAGCCTTAATCTGGAAGGAGGGGCGGCAAGGCCAAAGTAATGAAAAAAGACACACAGGATGTTCTTGCGGATCTAAGGGACGACCCGAGATTCTTATCAGGCTTAACGGCGTGGCACCACTTTCCTGCCTCTGCCGGCGAGTACTCGGCAATGCCTGAGGATCTGCACGAAAATCTGAAAGGATCTCTTGCAGCCAAGGGAATAACTAAGCTTTACAGCCATCAGAGGGAATCTTATGATGCGGTTGCATCGGGCAAGAGCGTCTGCGTTGTTACACCGACAGCCTCGGGAAAAACCCTGTGCTACAATCTGCCCGTTTTGGACAGTATACTGAAAGACCCTAAAGCTCGGGCCTTATACATATTCCCTACCAAAGCGCTTGCCCAGGATCAACTGTCTGAACTGGCCGACACGGTAAAAAAAGGCGACTTTTCTCTGCGAACATTCACCTACGACGGAGACACGCCCACTGCCAAGCGGCGGCTGGCCAGAGAAACAGGCCAGATTATCATCACTAATCCGGATATGCTTCACCAGGCTATACTCCCTCACCATACCACATGGGTCAATTTGTTCTCAGCTTTGAAGTTCGTGGTTATCGATGAGGTCCACGGCTACCGGGGAGTCTTTGGAAGCCATGTAGCCAATGTCATTCGCAGGCTCAAGCGAATAGCTGCTTTCTACGGGTCTGACCCCCAATTCATAATGGCTTCAGCTACTGTGGCAAACCCGGCTGAGCTCTCTTCGGCGCTTGTAGGCGAGAAAGTGCACGTTATTGACAAGAGCGGCGCGCCTTCTTCTGAGAAGGAGCTCATCTTCTGGAACCCTCCTCTCCTGTCGCCTGATGGGTCAGTCAGACAGCCTCTTTTGGACGCAGCAACCAGAATCGCATCCCGCTTTATCGCTGCAGACGTACAGACTATCGTCTTCGGAAGATCAAGGGTTTCAGTTGAGCTCTTGGTTCAAAGACTACGGAATGCCTATACTGAAAGGTTTCAGGAAGACCGTATACAAGGTTACAGAGGAGGATACCTTCCCAATGAGAGGCGAAGAATTGAGAAAGGCCTTCGGGAAGGCAAGGTGCTGGGGGTAGTCTCTACTAACGCTCTTGAGCTAGGGATAGACATAGGCAATCTGGACTGCGCTATCCTCGCAGGGTATCCAGGGACCATTGCCAGCACATGGCAGCAGGCAGGAAGGTCCGGAAGACGGACAGGAAAGTCCGTGGCAATACTTATAGCCGGCCCCTCCCCTCTGGATCAGTTCATCGTCAGAAACCCCCGGTATTTCTTCGCCCAAAGCCCTGAATATGCCCTTATCAACCCCGACAACCCTTACATTTTCGGGGAACACGTCAAATGCGCGGCCTACGAGCTTCCCTTCAAAGACGATACCGGTATTCAGCCGTGTCTGGGAAAAGCCGGTGTTTCGGCCATTCTTGAGCATCTCAGAACTCAGGACGTACTGTACAAGTCAGGCTCCAGATGGAACTGGTCCAGTCAGTCCTTTCCTTCCGCAGCCGTGAGTTTGAGATCAGCTTCGTCAGAGAACTTCGTCATCATTGATACAACAAACGGCCGGGAAGTAATCGGTGAAGTGGATTGGGCTTCCGCTCCTCTTCTCATACACGACGAGGCCATATACATGCACCAGGGTCAGCAGTATCACGTAATGCGACTGGATTACCCTGCCCGGAAGGCCTATGTAAAGAAGGTTAACGTGGATTACTACACAGACGCCAATTTGGCAGTGGAAGTGAAGGTCATTGAAGTAGACCAGGAGGATCCTCTGTCTGTTTTCCGGCCTGCCTTTGGGGAACTCTCGGTGACAGCTATGGCAACCATCTTCAAAAAGATAAAGCTTTACACAAACGAGAACACCGGCTCAGGCAGGATCTCTTTGCCGGAAATGACCATGCACACCCAGGGAACCTGGTTCCGCTTGCCGGAAGGGGCCATGAAGGACCATGATCCCAGGGAAACAGGGGGAGTTCTCTCGGGCCTGGCTAACCTCCTGCTCAACATAGCACCGCTTTTCCTCATGAGCGACAAGAGGGACTTAGGTGTTGCAGTGGAAGTAAGGTCACCAATGGACGGGAGACCTACTCTATACCTCTATGACGCCTATCCGGGCGGTGTGGGTCTTTCTGAACGGGCGTTTCACATTCTGGATAACCTCTTGAAGGCGTCTCTTGAGCTCCTTCAGTCCTGTCCATGTCAGGATGGCTGTCCTGGGTGTATCGGCCCGTCTGAGGGCATTGCAGAAGGCGCCAAGGCCCTTTGCCTGAGCGTTCTTAGGGCAACTACTTCCTCTGCAAAGGAGGAAGACTGTGGCTGACCGGACTGTCATAGGTCGTCTTGGAAGCTACCCGGCCCCTGTCAGTTCCCAGCTGTTCAGGGACGGGAAGTTCAACCACATGCAGCTTCTTTACCCCAAAGGGTGGGCTGAGTCGTTCAACCCTCCCTGCCCTTCTTCAGAAGGAGCTTTTCGGTCCCTTGAACCCGGACTTGACTCTCTAACCGGCTGGCTCTTTCTTGACATTGAAACCACCGGGCTCCTTGGCGCAGGTACAATTGCATTTCTGGTGGGGTTTGGTGCCTGGACTCCCTCAGGATTTCAGCTAACTCAGTTCCTGCTTGGCAGAGACGATGACGAAGAGTCTATGCTTGCTTCAGTGGCAGATATCATGGCACAATACAAGACCCTGGTAACGTTCAACGGCAAATCCTTTGACGTGCCTGTTTTGGAGAGCCGCTCAGTGATCCTGGGATTGCCTCCCCTGCCTGCCCCTGACGTTCATCTCGACCTGTACCACCTTGTTAGGAACATGGGACGCAGGGGGACGTACGGAATGGGGCTCAAAGATTCCTGCAGACGGTTTCTCACCGTCACCAGGAAACAGGACATTCCCGGTCACCTTATCCCCGCCTTGTACTTTGTGTACTGCCACGAAGAAGACATTTCCATTCTGGACCCCGTCATAGAGCATAATCGCATGGACATTTTGGACATGGTTCTTCTGTCTAACAAGCTTGGAAGGGTCCTTGCGGGCGAAGTAGGAGTTACAGACGACCGGGAAGCTTTGAGAGGAGCCGGGAGACTCCACTACCGAAAGGGCAACCTGAATCTGGCCCGCCGATGTCTCGAACAAGGCTCAGAGGAGAGCTTCTTCCCGCCGAAGACACAGACTCCTGACGATGACGCTGTGAAAAGCAGGCGTTTGCTGGCAGACATAATGAGGAAACAGGGCGACTGGGAAGGCGCAAAGGCCATTTGGGAAGATGCCATCGGCAGAGGGGTCGCCACGAACCGGGACTACCTGTGGCTTGCCAGGTACTACGAACTGGTCCGCAATGACGTAAAGACAGCCATCAGCCTGGTTGAAAAAGCTATCAACATCAGTTCTGTTCGCCACGAACCGGTCTTGCCGGAACTTTCCAGCCGTCACAGAAGACTTCTTGGCGTTTTGAACCGCAAAGCAAAAAGCGGCTGAGGATGCCCGCACAAACCAGGCTGCAGCCCCAAGCCTTTGTTATACCTCCGGCAAGCGCTTCATAAGTATTAGCGAGTTTTCCCGGTTTTCAACGGCATGCACTTCCCCCTAGAAGGAGAGAGGAAGACATGGTGATTTTTCTGAGTTCCCGCGCCCGCCGCAGGGTCGTTTTGACCTTATCCTTGGTTCTTGTGATACTTGGGGCTCGTACAGGGTTAAGGTTGTCTGAAAACTGGAGTGCGCCTGTAGTCAGAATTGCGCCCCTGTCCGAGTTCAAGACCAATGGCCCCTATGTAGGTCTTGCAGTAGACGTAAGCATGGCTGAACCTGCCGGAATCGAGGAATGTCTCCAGCTTTTGAACAACCTTGGCATGAAGGCCACATGGTTCGCTTCAACTACGTTCATCGAAGCCCACGGCCAGACGATCAAGGATGTTGCGGAGCAAAGTCATGAATTCGGCCTCAAAGGCAGCGACGAGAAAGCTATGGACCGGTTGCCGCCCTCTGAGATAGGAGACAGATTGGTCAGATCCCGTCAGGCACTGGCTAAGCAAGGCCTGGAACCTGTACCCTTTTTCCTTCCCCCTGCAGGAAAGCTCAGCGACACCCTGGTGAGCGCAGCATTCCAGCATGGCTTCCATGCCATAGAGCCCGGAGTCGACGCCCGTTCCATGAGAGGGAAGGAAGAAAAAGCAGCAGAGAGACTAGCGAAAAGCCTTAAGCCCGGCAGCGTGATCCTGATTAAGATCGGGAGCAAGGGCGTTGAACCACAAGCGCGCTATCTGACCAAACTAGCCGAAAAAATCCAGGAGAGCCATCTCACTGTCGTCACCCTGTCCGCACTTATCAAAGGCGGGAGATGACTTCTCTGACCAGCCATGACAAGAGCCGGACCGCCACCTGTACCGGAGTCCGGGGCACTACATGCGCGCCGGCTACCAGGTCGCAGCTGTTCACGGGGGTATCACCAAGATACACAGTAGCATAGCCCAGAACGGTCCCTCTGGAGCACTGCCTTCGTATTGAGGGAGGCAAGTGAATGTCCAACCATAGATCAGATGAGCCCCGGGGAACGCACGCGCTTATGTCCTTGATAGGCACCACTGGGACAGTTTTCCCAGAACCTGAACAGGGAAGCCAAACAAGGGGCTCCCAGGCTTTTGCCAGTGTAGACACGGTGAATCCGTTGAACCCGTAGTCAAGAAGCTTGGCTGCATCGCTCCATCTGTCCAGGCTGTCCAGAACGACGGCCAGCAGGCGGACTCCGTCTCTGGTGGCCGACGCAACCAAGCACTGTCCGGCTGACTCAGTCGTTCCGGTTTTCACACCGTCTGTCCCCAGGTACATCCATAGGAGGCGGTTAGTGTTGCTGAGAATGAGACGGGCTCCAGTGCCTGCTTCTATCACATCCTTTTCCTTTGTTGCAACCAGGTGCTTGAAATATGGGTGCTTAAGACAGGTCTTAGCTATGAGAGCCAGGTCAAAGGCAGTGGTGTAATGGTTTGCTTCAGTAAGGCCATGGGGGTTGGCGAACTGGGTATTAATCGCTCCTATCTCTTTGGCACGTCTGTTCATCATGTCGAAAAAGTCAGACGCCGTTCCTTGTGGTCCCATGGTTCCTTTGGCCACGTGTTCTGCAATAGCCCAGGCAGCGTCGTTTCCCGAGTTGAGCATCAGACCGTACAGCAAGTCCTGCAGGGCGAAAACGTCTCCCTTTTTTAGGTACATGCTGGAACCCGGCTGGGACGCTGCTTCACCGGAGATCGTCACCCGGTCGTCCAGTCTGGCAAGTTCCACGGCCAGGAGCCCCGTCATCATCTTTGTGAGACTTGCCGGGTGCATCCTGCGAAAAGCGTTCTTCTCAAAGAGAATCTGCCCTGTATTCCATTCAATGAGCAATGCTGCAACCGATGATACATAAGGAGGAGACGAGCCGGAGCTCTGTGCCTGAACAACGCCGGTCTCCCTCAAGACAAGCAGGCACAAGAGCAATACAAGACAAACAAGAAACGACTTCCTGGCCAGCATAGCCGTCACCGTAACACTTCCCCGCACTCATACTCAGGTGCCGTCACTCAATACAGGCAACTATCTTGATCCGTAATGATAATATTGGCGACGGCATCTGCCTATGAGAGCCCGCGGAGGAAACCTACGGATTCCTGGGGACATATCGTACTATAAGGTCCTTGACAGGCCCATAGGGCCCACCGGGACCCAGATCGTTCTCGTTTAGCGACAAGGTCAAGACCCAGGGCTTGCCTGCTCTAATGGTTATCTCCCGGTCAGCGTCAAACGAGAGATTCTCACCTGGACCGGCTGTGCCTTCAAAGACCTTCTTTCCATCGCTTTCCACCCTCATCCAGCAAGAATCGTCTTCTCCTGAACGAACCGTAACAAGCAGTTTGAGAGGCTGAAGGCCCGTTTCCCATACGGTTGTCTCTTTACTGGGATCCTTTCGGAAAACTATAGAAGTCTTTTCTCCTGGATCCACAGGTTCTTCGGGGGTCACCTTGTTGCCGTCAGGAGCATTGACCTCTTCAGGCGGTATCTGGGCCTGGTTCTTGTCACGGAAAAACCTACCCCAGACCGGATAAGCAAGTACGGCTGCAAGCAGCAAGATAACCAAAAAGAAGGGACTGATTCTTCTTTGTTTGCGACGGTTTCTTGATCTGCGTCTCTTCTTCTGTTCTTCAGGCCCAGGGACACCCTTAGCAAGGGTCGCTTCATTGAGCTCGCCGTACGCTCTGGAAAAGGCAAGACCGTCTAGCCCCAGGAACATGGCGTAGGTCTTCAGAAACGCCCTGAAGTATGCGGGAGCAGGCGCAACCGAGTCGTCTCCTTCTTCTACAGCTGCCAGATACCTGACACGAATCTTGGTCTCATCGCGGACTTCCTCCAGGGTCATGCCCAAGCGTTCCCTTTGCTGGCGGATCTGGGTACCCATCTCCTTTAGCTTCGCTGTTTTGGGATCCAGTTCCCCGGCCAATCAGCTTACCTCCCTTCTCCTATGGTCTCAAGCGAGTAATCGTTCTTGGAAAGGGAATCGCTTCTCTAAGATGATCCAGGCGGCACAGCCATGCCACCATACGCTCTATGCCCAAACCGAACCCGCTGTGAGGGACAGAACCATACCGGCGGAGGTCCAGATACCAATCGTACTCCCCGGCAGGAAGGTTGTGTTCGGCGATTCTTCTTTTCAGGAGTTCGGCATCGCTGATCCTCTGACTTCCTCCTATGATCTCGCCGTACCCTTCGGGTGCAAGCAAATCCGCAGCAAGAACGACCTCAGGTCTGTCCGGGTCAGGTTCCATGTAAAAGGCCTTGACGGACGTAGGATAGTGGGTCACAAAGACAGGCTTTCCTGCCTCTGATGCCAGCATGGTTTCGTGGGGAGCACCGAAATCATCGCCCCACTGAATGTCAGAGCCCTGTTCCTGCAGGCTTCGTACAGCTTCATCATAGGTGATTCGAGGAAACGGCGGTACTATCCCCTCCAGGTCACGGGGGTTACGGCCAACAGCAACCAGATCCTGAGAGTTTCTGTCAAGCACCCTTTGGATGACATAAGCGATCATGTCCTCCTCAAGAACCAAAAGCTCCTCAAAATCCATGAAAGCAGCTTCAGGCTCAAGCATCCAGAACTCTGTCAGATGCCTCCGGGTCTTGGATTTTTCCGCTCTGAACGTTGGGCCAAAGCAATAGACCCTGCCCAGAGCCATTATGGCAGCTTCATTGTAGAGCTGGCCGCTTTGGCTCAAATATGCCTTTTCTCCAAAGTACTCTGTGGCAAACAGAGTGGATGTACCTTCACACGCTGAGGGCGTGAGTATTGGTGCGCTGACCTCCAGGAATCCGCAATCGTCCAGGAAATCCCTGCAAGCCCTCATAATCTGTGCACGAACCGACATAATCGCTCTTTGTGTAGGCGTGCGCAACCACAGATGTCTGTGATCCAAAAGGAAGTCCACTCCATGCTCCTTAAGGGCAATAGGGTAATCGGGCATAGCTCTTGATATGACCTTAACATCCTTTACCGTTATCTCACAGCCACCGGGAGCTCGCTCGTCTTTCCTGACTTGTCCTACCAGGGCAAGGGATGATTCCTGGTTCAAAGACTCAACCTCGCGAAAAAGATCCTCGCCTAGATCCTTAAGCGATGCCACGCACTGTATGACACCTGTGCCGTCTCTGACCATGGCAAACAGCAGTTTCCCGGACGACCTACGGTTATAGAGCCAACCGTTCAGCTGAATCGTCTGCCCGTCATAGAGACCTGCATCCTGTACGTTTATTACGTGTACTGCCTCGTCTGTTTGTGCCAATTCTCATACCCCTCCACATACATAGAACCAATCAGCTTCAAGGAACTACGAATGATGGTGTGGTTCCTGCGGCGATAGCCTTCTCCAGATCCGCCAGCACTCTCGCCAGTTCCTCCATGTTCCTGCCATACCCCGCCCAATCTCCGGTTCTCAGCTTCTCATTTGCCTCCTGCAGCAGACGGTTCGCCCTAGCCACCAGAGCGCTTATATCAGGTAATTCGGTTCCCCCGGGAAAGTCCGGAGGTACGTCTTCACCGGTTCCGAGCAAAGCGCTGAGGGCATCTTCAACGGTGGTCCCCATCACTACCCTGCCACCATAGTACATGAGAACACGCTTAAGCTCAGGTATCTTCACCTTCTCAGCCTGAATGTACAAAGGCTCTATATACAGAAGCGAGCCTTTAATAGGGATAGTGAGAAGGTTGCCCCGTATCACCTGGGAACCTACCTGACCCCAAAGGGTCATAGCTTCGGATATGCCGGGGTTCTGGGCGATCATGGATTCTACCTGCATAGGCCCTGGTACCAGTTTGTCTTTGGGCAGCTGAAACAGCACCATCTCGCCGTACCGTTCAGGATCGCACCTCACCCCAAGCCAGGCAGTCATGTTAGGCTTCCCTCTGGGAGTAAACGGCGTCATTAGCATATACTCAGGGGCAGATTCACCCGGGAGGTGCAAAACGATGTAGTACGGCTCGACAGTCTTCTCTAGGTTGGCGTATATCTCCCTGGGGATCTCCCAATAGTCTTCCTTGTTGTAGAACATCTGCGGGTCTGTCATGTGATAGGTAAGAAGAACCCGGCTCTGGATGCTAAAAAGGTCTTCCGGATACCGTATATGGGCCCGGAGATCCTCGGGCATTTGGCTGAAGTCTTTGAGCAGAGTCGGGAAAATGTTGCTGTAGGTGTTAACAATGGGATCTTCATCATCAACCCGGTAGAAAGTTACTGTCCCATCGTAGGCGTCTACGGTGACTTTTACAGAGTTGCGGATGTAGTTGATCCAGGTCTCAGGATCCGGCTGACTGTACGGGTAATTAGCGGAAACTGTGTACGCATCAAGGAACCAGTACATTCTGCCTTCGGCAATGACCAGGTACGGGTCTGAGTCGTACATAAAAAACGGAGCTATAGATCGCACTCTCTCAAGAATGTTTCGTTTCATGATCACCCTGGATTCAGGCGTTAACGCACCCGATACCATTATCTGATAATCCCTGAACCGGAGCGTAAAGGCCAGCCTCCGGATAAAGCTCTTGAGAGTAATTCCGGCTTGGCCTTTGTAGAAGGTTGGTTCGATGGCCTGAACATCGGTTCTGGGATAGTCAAATTCAGGTTCTTTGGCGTTTGTTATTATGTAATGGTTCGTGAGCTCCCCAAAGTACAGCTCAGGCCGGGTCAGTACAAGATCCGTCTTTGTTTTTGGCGGCACATCCATGAAATAGAACGATGGCATACCCTCGCCTGTCACGTCTGAAGCAGGGCTCATAACCACTCCGTACCCGTGAGTGTACTTGAGGTGAAGGTTAATCCACGTTCTGGCGTCCGTAGGCAAAAGGTTTATGTCCAGTTCCCTGGGAGAAAGGAGAACCTGCCGGTACTCGCCGTTTACCATGTACCGCCCGATATCTACATCGTTAAACCTGTAGTACATGCGTATTTCCTGTACCTGTGTGTACGTATCTCTCAGGACCCTGTAGTCCCATAGGCGGAAGTTCCTGACAGTTCCGGGCACTTGCTTTAGATCCGCCATGGTAAGATTTTCGGTAGCTGGAAATTGGGTAGTCTCTATGCGATCAAGGTTGAAAGCTTCCCTTGTAAAGGCGATGTTGTGTTCGATGAAAGGGATCTCGTAGGCCAGCTCGTTAGGCGACACGGTAAACTGCTGCATAAAGGCGGGATAGGCGTAACCGGCAAGGACCGACAAAACCGTAAGCCCGAGAACCGCAAACCCCACCCATCTAAGGTTCTGGACCATGATGCCAAGGAGAGAAACGACGGCGCCAGCCAGGGCGACTCCTATGAGGAGTCTGTACGCAGGAACCTGAGCGTGAATGTCAGTATAAGACGCGCCGAAAGCGGCACCCCTGGGCGAATACATCAGATCCCATATGCTTATCTGATACCCCCATGCCTTGAGGGCAAAAAGGATGGAGGCCAGCACCGACAGATGAATCCTGGTCCTGCGGTTCACCAGGACCCTTCTTAGGGCAAGCCTCAGGTCTCCAAAGGCGTAGTACGCTATCACCGAGATTAGGCCGGCCACAAGAAACGACACGAACAAATGCTGCTGGATCAGCCTAAGAAAGGGCAAGTTAAATATATAGAAACCCACGTCTTTCCCGAAAAACGGGTCGTTAATCCCAAAGGGCGTGGCGTTGAAGTATGCAAGCACCACGTGCCACTGAGTGTAAGCTGCAATTCCGCCGAGAACGCCTACGACCGCCGAGGCCGCCAAAGCCCACTGTCTGGCCCTATCCGGCATGGAGACCGGCACCGGCATTACAAGGCCGCCCACCAGGTTGATCTGTCTCCGCCTTCCCAGAACAAGCCTGAGGTTTACGTAGGTTACCAGGAAAAAGAAAGCCCCGCCCACCAGTCCCGTCAATAACTTGCCGGTAAGCACCCGTCGAAATACAGGGAAATACTCCAGTTCCTGAAACCATAGGATGTCTGTATAGAAAGTGGCAATCCCTGTGGCTGCCAGTCCCAAGGCCACAGCAATCCCGACAAGTATCCAGAACCACCGTCGTCCGGGCATCGTGTTCAACCTCCTGAAATGCCGGGCAATGACCTCTTACTCCCTATGTCTGTCTCTTTTGTGTCCCGGCGTCTGAGCTAGCACTCTCAGGGCACCTAGAAGATTCCTCTTTAGTCTCGAATTGGTCGTCTTAATATATCCTTACTGTCATGGGAGTATCCTCTGAGAGGCCCTCTCTACCAAGAGTTCTCTATAACCTGTCTATTTCCTTCATTAGCCCGTCTATAACGGTTCACGATAAAGACGGCCCGGACTTGCCGGCAAGGGCCACTCTCCAACCTACTCGCCCTGCGCAGACGGGCCGGGCCATGTGATCAGCAGTCTGAGAAACCCCTACTTCAGCATGGGCATGTTCATCTTGTGACGCTTTGCTGTCTCAATCGCTTTTTCGTAGCCTGCGTCGGCGTGGCGTACTACTCCCGTGCCCGAGTCGGTATTGAGCACCCGTTCCAACCGCCACTTTGCTTCGTCTGAACCGTCTGCGACTACCACCATCCCGGCATGGATGGACAGGCCCATGCCTACACCGCCTCCATGGTGTACCGATACCCAGCTTGCACCGGAAACAGCGTTCACCAGTGCGTTCAGAATCGGCCAGTCGGCAACAGCATCGGAGCCGTCTTTCATCGATTCTGTCTCCCTGTAGGGAGATGCCACTGAACCTGTGTCCAGGTGATCCCGTCCGATGACAATGGGCCCCTTAAGTGTGCCGTCTTTGACCATGTCGTTGATTCTGAGCCCGAACTTCTTCCTTTCGCCATATCCCAGCCAGCACACTCTGGATGGCAAGCCCTGGAAGGGAACGTGCTCTTCAGCCTTGGTAATCCACCTTCGAAGGGAAGCACTCTCCGGAAACATCTCAAGAACGGCCTGGTCAGTCTTTATAATGTCTTCCGGTTCGCCTGAGAGGGCTGCCCACCTGAACGGGCCTTTGCCCTCGCAAAACAGCGGGCGGATGTAGGCCGGCACAAAACCGGGATAGGCAAACGCCTCTTCGTAGCCTGCCTCTTTGGCCTGGCCACGAAGGTTGTTCCCGTAGTCAAAGACAACGGCGCCGCGCTTTTGCATCTCCACCATAGCTTCACAGTGCCGTCTCATAGACTCCATGGATCTCTTAACGTACGTTGACGGGTCATTCTTCCTGAGCTCAAAGGCTTCGAGCAGGGTCATTCCCCCAGGAACATATCCGTTCAAAGGGTCGTGAGCTGACGTCTGATCGGTGACAACGTCGGGGATGACGCCCATCTTCAGGAGTTCCGGGTGGATCTCTGAAGCATTTCCGAGAAGCGCCACTGAAAGCGGCTTGCCCTGGGTAACTGCCTCTTTTACCAGTGAAACGGCATGGTTCAGGTCTTTGGCCTGAACGTCCACGTAGCCTTCGCGCAGCCTTCGCTCCAGCCGCTGAGGCTCTACTTCAACTATGAGGCACACGCCATCGTTCATGGTCACTGCCATGGGTTGAGCTCCACCCATGCCTCCAAGGCCTGCTGTAAGCACTAGTTTCCCCTTGAGGCTGCCTCCGAACTCAATCCCGGCCAAAGACGCCAATGTCTCAAAGGTTCCCTGAAGGATCCCCTGAGTGCCTATGTAGATCCAGCTTCCTGCCGTCATCTGTCCGTACATTGCAAGGCCTTTTCCCTCGAGCTCCCAGAAATGCTCCCATGTGGCCCATTTGGGGACCAGCATGGAGTTGGAAATGAGTACTCTCGGAGCCAGCTTGTGAGTTGGGAAAACCGCTACGGGCTTCCCGGACTGGACCAGCAGGGTTTCCTCATCGCCCAGATTGCGAAGGGCCTCGACGATGGCATGGTAGCATTCCCAGTTTCGAGCAGCTTTGCCCGTGCCTCCGTAAATGATAAGATCCTGCGGCCTTTCAGCTACCTCAAGGTTATTCATAAGCATGCGCAAGGCAGCTTCTTGCTGCCACCCCTTACATGAAAGACTGCTCCCGCGAGGAGCCTTGATCGTTTCTTCGGCCAATGCCAGAACCTCCTTTTATTTGCACTACCCCGGTAGTCTCTTATAATCCCCTACCTGCAGTATTATCTTAGCACTTGCCTGGCGATTTCAAGTACTCCTGCAGCATAACTCTCCCCGGATACCAGAGGCACGCTTTTCATCACCAGAGGGTGAGAGTTTGCCACACATGCCCTGTGTCCGGCCCAGGCCAGCATGTCCAGGTCGTTAAGGCTGTCTCCCACTGCCAGGACCTCGGAAGCCGAGAGGCCCATGCCGGACGCAAGAAACTCAAGGCCCTTTCCTTTTGATACCCCCTCTGCCTGGAACTCTATTAGATGCGGAAGGCTCCGAATAACGCTTACGCCGGGGCCAAACCTGTCTCGAACCCAGGACCTTGCCGTTATCAGGTCTGCCAAATCCCGGCGGTTTGCAGGAAGCCGTACCACTATCTGAGTGGGAGAAAACTCCTTTCCGCTCAGGGAGGGTACGGTTCGAATTGCGTACCCCAGGTTTTGGGAGTAGTCAAGGGTCTCGGGACCGTCCCACTCGGTAACCATGTGCTTACCTACTGTCAAATAGAATGGAACTCTTGTCCTCCTGAGTTCACTTACGATCTCACGGCATACCCGGGGATCAATAGGTTGCTCCATAATAGGGTCCCGATCCAGAGCAGATACCATGGCCCCGCCGTTTGTTATGACCGGGCCGCTTATCTGCAGGCTTCTGAGATACTTCTCTATAGCCCCGAAAGCACGCCCTGTAGCTATGGTGAACCGGACCCCCTGCAAAGCGCAAAGCTCCATCACTTTTCGTGTGTCGTCAAGGCCCCTGTCACCGGGGCCGACAAGGGTACCGTCGAAATCACAAGCCAGCATCTTTATCAAATCATGTACCCCAGTACGTTCAGGACTTTCGGACCCGCTTTCTCTGCGGTCTCCTGGGCAGCCAGGGCGGTTTTCGCCAGGTCGTCTTCGCCGCGTGCACAAGCCCAGTACCAGACCATGTTCTGAAAAATGCAAAATTGCCCCGGGCCCTTGTGTCTGAGATTCCTGTCTTGCAGGTACTCAAGGAGCTCTCTCGGGATCCCTGCAGACTGTTTAAGCCGCACAATAGGAATTGCCAAAGAGATGCCCTTTTCCCCATGACAAACATAGACCTGGCACAGGCCTCTGACGGCCTTCATCCTTCCCTGGTGAGAGAACACTTCAAAACCTGACTCAGACAAGACCTCACCGGATCTGGCAAAATCGCTGCTCTTGACTTCCAATGAACCACCTCTCAACTGAGATGCCTCTCAACTGAACCGCCTCAACTCTCTTTGGCTTTTCCAAAGGTGCATTGAGCCTGCTGCCCAAAAAAGCATATACTTGAACCGTCCGGTGCAACCGCAATCAACCAGAGGAGGCGCGTTGTTGGACGGAATCACTCTCTATGCTATACGGTACGAAATAGGCAAATACCTGCCTTTGCGAATACAGAAGATAGGTCAGCCCAGCAGGAATGAGATCTGCCTTTCCGTGTGGAACCCGGGCTTTAGGGGCCGCTTAGTCCTGTCTCTTGCCCCCCAACCTTTTTTCGGCATGTCGCCCGAAAAAAGGGGAAACCTTCCGGGCCCGCCGGCCTTTTGCGTAAGGCTGCGCAAACTGCTGGAAGGAGGGACCATAGAAGGGGTACGTCAGGAAGGTCTGGACAGAGTTCTCTACCTGGATGTAACCGGCCGGGATGATTTGAGCAACCGGCACGAATACACTCTGGTCATAGACCTGGCGGGAAGAAAGGCTAACATAGGGCTTTTTGATCCGGAAAACGGCCTCATAGCCTCCTTGAAAGCTCCGGACGGCACCAGGTTCTCTCCGAAAGCGCCTTACGTTCCCCCTCCAAGCCAGGAGCTTAACCTTTTGACCTGCCGCAGAGACGGTATCCGGGAGGTCCTGGACAGTCTCGAAGCATCCCCCGGCCCAACAGGCGAAGGCCTTAAGTCACTTATCCAGGGAATGGGTAAGGAACTGGCCAAGAAAATCTCCATGCTTGGAACAGGGCCTGAAGAAACCCTGGCCGCGCTGGAAAACCTACGAAAAGATCTCACGGCAGGCGTTTTCAGGCCGGCCGTTTACCGTGCGGGCAAGGGAGACACTCTCTTTCACGTTGTTTTTCTTCCCCATCTGGAAACTCTGGGCACCTTTCATGACGTCATCCAGGGAGCGTGTGAATACAGAACTGCATACCTCGAAAAAGATGCACTGGAGCGGTTGGAATCCCGGGCCCAGGAACTCTGCCGTCGCATTGAGAAGAAGCTTCGCGCCAAGTATGAGGCCCAGCTTCTTGACCTGGAGGAAACACAGGATTTGACCAAGTACAAGGTCTGGGGAGAACTCATATACGCCTCAGGCAAGGATCATCCGCCCGGCCGAAAAGACATGCAGGTCCTGGACTACTACAAAGATCCGCCGTCGTGGATTGACGTGCCCCTGGATCCGAAATACTCGGCAAAAGATAACGCCGGAATCTACTACCGGAAATACAACAAGATGGCCCGGGCACAAAGGATCCTCAGTGATTCAATAGCACACCAGGAGTCTCTCCTGGCAGAACTGGCATTAGCTCGGGAGTCTCTACTGGAGGCAAAGGATGCGGCCGAGCTGGAGCAAACCTTGAGTTTTCTTGAAGACTTTGGCACAAGAGCCGTGTTCAAAGGCCAGGCCAGGAAGCTCAGAGCTCAAGGGCCTGCCTCGTCCTGGAAACACGGCGACTCCTGGCACCTTCCGGGCATCGAGAGGATATCTGCTTCTGACGAAACAACCCTATACGTAGGCAAAAACGCCGCGGCCAACGATTATCTGGCCACCAGACTCAAGAAAAAGGACGACCTTTGGCTGCACGCCCGGGGCACGAAAGGGGCCCACGTCTTGGCCAGACCTCCTGAGTCAGGCCATGTCTCAGAGACAGCTCTGATGGAAGCTGCCAAGCTTGCCGCAACCCGGTCACAAGCAGCCTCCTCAGGCAAAGTTGAGGTTGACGTTGTGCCTGCCCCTTACGTGCGAAAGGTCCGGGGAAGCTCACCAGGGTTCGTTACTTATACCAATCAAAAGACTATAGTGGTCTCCCTTCCCTAGGATCTACTGCCATGCTGCGCCCACTACCTGCTTAAGATCGCAAAGCCCGTGGGCGCAAGCGTATTCCTTGAGCCCGGAAGTAATCTTCAAAGGAAGCTCCGGGTCTACCAGCAGGCCGGAACCAACTGCCACGGCGCTTGCCCCTGCCATCATGAATTCCAGAGCATCTTCAGAAGAGACAATACCCCCCATCCCGACTACAGGAACCTCTACAGCCTGTGAAACCTGGTAAACACATCTCAGGGCCACAGGCTTGATTGCCGGACCGGAAAGGCCTCCGGTTACCGTTCCAAGGACCGCCTTCTTGCTCCTTGCATCTATGGCCATGCCAGGAATTGTGTTGACCAGTGAGATCACTGTGGCCCCTCCCTCAACTGCAGCTCTGGCAACTGCCACAAGATCCGGGGCGGTAGGGGTAAGCTTCACAAGAAGCGGCCCTTTCCAGGTCTTTCTGACTGAGCGAACAGCCCGGTAACAAGACCTGGAGTCCACTCCGAAAGCTATTCCTCCGGCCTGAACGTTAGGACACGACACGTTAAGCTCAAGAGCGAAGACCCCGTGGGCTCCCTGAAACATAGCGCCCAACTCCTCAAAGTCCTCGTAGGTATCGCCTGAGACGTTAACGATGACCGGCACTCCGAAACCCGCAAGCCATGGCAGTTTCTCCTCAATCACGGCCCGGGCTCCGGGATTCTCAAGGCCTATGGAGTTCAGCATGCCCGACGGGGTTTCGCAGATCCTGGGCGGAGGGTTTCCCGGTCTGGGACGCAGGGTGGTTCCTTTCACTGTAACTGCTCCAAACCACTGCAGATCCCCCAGGCGGCAGTACTCCTCTCCGTATCCGAATACGCCTGAAGCAGCTATAACCGGATTTCTCAGAAGGAGATCACCCAGTTCCACCGACAAATCAACAGTCAAACCCTGTGTCATAGGTCACCGCCGCCTTCCAGGGCAACAGCGCCGGCCGGAAACACCGGACCATCTGTGCAGACATGCAAGTATTCTTCTTTTTGGGCCGCTTTCACGGCACATCCTTTGCAGAGCCCTGTGCCACAAGCCATGCGTTCCTCCAGCGCAACATAGAGACTTATGTTTTGAGCCTGGCACAGATTCTTGACCGCCGCAAGCATAGGTCTGGGGCCGCATGCCACTGCAAGCAAAGGGTCTTTTTCCCCCTCCAGGGGTTCCCTCCCCAGCCATGAGGCCAGCCCCTGGACCACAGAACCCTGCAGACCCAAGCTTCCGTCGTCAGTGGTCATAAACACCTGACATCCCTGAGCCTTGAAGGGTGACACGTCCAGAGCGCAGACAGATGACCTTGTGCCGTAAAAAAGGGTAGCCTTCCATCCGGCCTTTGTGGCCGCTTCCGCAAGAGGACCCATAGGAGCTACCCCCATTCCTCCTGCCACAAGAAGCATACGGCCTTTTTCCTGCGCCTTCCCGGGAAAGCTATGCTCTGGATTTGAGGGGAGAAGCTCCGGGTTCAGTCCATTCCCAAGAGGCCCCAGGACCATGACCTCCCGGCCAGGTTCCCACAAAGTCATCAACTGCGTGCCCTTTCCCACAACCGCCCAGGTGATCTCTATGACCCCTGACTCCTTGTCTATTCCCGACAAACTAAACGGCCGCCTCAAAAAGGGATCCGTGCCAGGTGACACAAGGACATTCACGAACTGAAAAGGAATAGCTGCCCGGGCAATACCGACGGCGTGCAAGCGGCATCTGAAAGCATCCCGGGCGCACGGTTCCACCGATATCACTCGGGCCGTTTCATCGTATATCACGCTCATGGAAGCACCGTACCCTGTATCATTATGGTGTTGCCGCCTACAATCGTAGCCCAGGGCGCCCCTGTAAGCCGCCAGCCGGCGAAGGGCGTATTCTTGCCTTTCGACAGGAACTTGTTGGGGTCAACGGAATGCTCCAGGCCAGGATCAACAACAGTAATGTCTGCAGGATGGCCTAACGCCAAAGTCCCTCCTGGAATTCCCAGAATCCGGGCAGGGTTCAAGCTCATTACCTCGGCCAACCTCAGCCACGACAAATGCCCCGGCAAGACCAAGCGGTCAACCATCAGACTGACAGCAGTCTCAATGCCGCTTATGCCCGGCGCAGCATACTCATATTCCACCCACTTATCGTCCATATGATGGGGGGCGTGGTCTGTGGCGACAGCGTCCACGGCGCCTTCAATCACAGCCTGTATGAGTGCCTCAGCGTCTTCCTTGGCCCGCAGGGGCGGGTTCACTTTGGTGTTTGTGTCGTAGCCGGACTCAAGGACCGCCTCATCTGTAAGGAACAGGTGGTGGGGCGTTACGTCGCAGGTGACTCTGACGCCGCGGGATTTCGCTTCCTTGATAAGCTCAATGGCCCCTTTGGTAGACACATGGGTCAGATGAATCCTGCCGCCTGTAAGGCCTGCCACCAGGATATCTCTGGCAACGGCAACTTCCTCAGCTTCGTTGGGGATTCCCCGGAAGCCTGCCAGAGTAGAGTTAAGACCCCGGTTCATTACTCCTCCTTCTGACAGAGCGAGCTCCTCAGGGTGATCCATAAGAACGCAATCAAAGGATTTCAGGTACTCCATAGCGCATCGAAGTACCTCGCTTGTAGACACCGGCGAACCATCATCGGAAAAAGCCACAGCCCCCGCTGCCTTCATCTCACCCAGCTCAGCCAGCTCCTTGCCGACACGACCTTTCGTCACAGCGCCTACAGGATAAACCCTGACGCACGCAACCTCCCTGGCCCGCCTAACCACGCGGCTTACCACTGAATCGTTGTCCATGGCAGGCTCAGTGTTGGGCATACACGCCACAGCCGTGAAACCGCCGGCAGCAGCAGCTTTGGTGCCGCTTTCAATGTCTTCTTTGTACTCGAAACCCGGTTCTCGCAGGTGAACATGGATGTCAATAAACCCGGGCATAACGATTTTCCCCCGGGCATCAAGTACCTCTACCCCATCCGAAGGAGATATCTCGCCTGCGACTTCGGCAATCTTGCCATCTACGATGAGAACATCGCGGATTTGGTCGGTTTTCGAAGCAGGGTCCACAACCCTGCCTCCTTGTATCAGCAGTTTCTTCCCCATCACTCTCTACCCCCCAGGATGAGATACAAAATAGCCATCCTCACAGCTACTCCGCTTATGACCTGATCCAGTATTACCGACCGGGGCGAATCTGCAACATCAGTGGCTATCTCGACGCCGCGATTCATCGGGCCAGGATGCATAACCAAAGCGTCTTCCCTGGCAAGCTCAAGCCTCTTTCGAGTCAACCCGAACATTTCCGCATATTCCCGTTTGGAGGGGAAGAAGCTCCTGGTTTGGCGCTCCAGCTGAAGCCTTAGAACGTATACAACATCGGCGCCTTCAAGAGCCTCCTCTACCCGTGCATATGACTTAACTCCAAGGTCTTCAATTCCCGGCGGCAGCAGCGTGGCCGGACCTGCCACAGCGACTTCGGCCCCCATCTTCGTAAGACCGGAAATCCCGGACCGGGCTACTCGCGAGTGGAGCACATCCCCTAAAATGGCCACCTTGAGTCCGCGAATCCTCGATTTGTGCTCAAGGATTGTGAATATGTCCAAGAGGCCTTGAGTCGGGTGTTCATGCATGCCGTCGCCTGCATTTATCACCGGGACATCCAGCACTCTGGCCAGGAAGTGACACGCTCCCGAGGCTGAATGCCGCATAACGACCACATCAGTGCCCATGACCTCCAGATTTCTGCCAGTGTCGGCAAGAGTCTCGCCCTTTTGCATGGCCGAAGTCGAGGCAGCTATGGATACGGTATCAGCAGACATGTATTTGGCCGCCAGTTCGAAGGATGTACGGGTTCGGGTTGAAGGTTCATAGAACAGCGTGCATACGACTTTACCTCTGAGGGTAGGAACCTTTTTGATAGGACGCGACAGGATCTCCTTAAGGGACTGAGCTGTAGACAACACGAGTTCCATGTCTTCTGCAGTCATATCTCTAAGAGATAGAAGGTCGTTTCCCTTGAGAGCCAAGATCTATACCTCCTCTGCGATTACAACCAGGTCTTTGCCGTCGGTTTCCTCTAGCCACACATGGACCGCCTCTTTACGCGAAGTAGGTACGTTCTTACCCACGTAGTCAGCCCTTATAGGCAGTTCTCTGTGACCTCGATCGACCATGACAGCCAGCTGAATGCTTTCAGGGCGTCCCATATCCATAAGAGCGTCAAGAGCTGCTCTCACCGTACGCCCGGTGTAAAGAACGTCGTCTACAAGCACGATTCGTTTCCCGGAAATATCTGCCGGAAGATGGGTCGGGCCTACGCGAGGTTGGGGAAATCGCAGGGTAAGGTCATCTCTGTACAGAGTTATGTCCAGTTCGCCTACTGGAACCGGTTGCTCCTCTATGGAACTGAGGATATCTGCCAGGCGTCTGGCAAGTGGCACCCCGCGCCTTCGTATTCCAACCACAACTACATTATCAAGTCCCTTGTTTTTCTCGAGGATCTCGTGAGCAATCCGGACCAAAGCTCGGCGCATCCCTTCTTTGTCCATGATTGCCGCCTTCTCAATCATACTCACCGGATGAAACCTCCTTATGTTTGGCCGGTTAGACGCTCGTCCAGGGGCCGGGCATAAAAAAACTCCGCTCAGGCGCCTCTGGCCCCTGCGGAGATTCCCGCTGCGTAATCTTCACTTGTTACGCCTCCTTCTCGCCTCACAGGACAGATTAAAGGTTGGCTCGGACTTCATATCCAAGCTCAGATCATAATGCCCTGGCCTGCGAAAGTCAATACAAGAACAAAACCTTCGCCGACCAGGCCGGGCGGGCAACTGTTGGACAAACCGCTAGCGCAAACCGGATTTACCTAAACCCCGCTCACTGGAAGGTGCTTTTTCGATTAACCCCTTCGCCGCAAGCCAGGGCCGGTCTCTGTATGGGTACAGGCGCACAAGAGCAGTCTACAAAGGCAGAATCGCATTTCAGGAAAGGTGTGAGCATACTGTTTAACTCCTTGTTCTCTCCCATCACCATAAACCAGATGACAGTCAAAAACAGGCTGGTAGTACCTCCCATGGTTACCAACTACGGCAATGAAGCAGGAGAGATCACAGACCGACACATAACATACCTGGAACAACGAGCCCGGGGCGGGTTTGGCCTCATTACCCTGGAAGCTACTGCAGTGCTTAGGTCAGGCCTGGGCTTCCCCCGGCAAGTAGGTCTCTGGTCCGATACCCAAATAGAGGGCCTGGCGCGGTTGGTCAGGGTGGTCCATCATCACGGATCAAAATTGTCAGTTCAGCTTTACCACGCAGGACGACAGACTCTGTCGGCTGTGGCAGGAACACAGGTAGTCTCAGCTTCGCCACTTCCCTGCCCCTCATGTAAGGAAGTACCGGTGGAGCTGGACGAAAACGCCATACGGAAACTGGTAAGTGCGTTTGCTTCAGCCGCAGAAAGGGCCAGAGACGCCGGGGCCGACGCCGTCGAAATACACGGAGCTCACGGGTACCTACTGGCACAGTTCACTTCGGCCTACTCCAACAGAAGGGTTGATATGTACGGAGGCTCCCTCATGGGAAGACTCCGGTTTCCCCTGGAGATCATTGCTGCTGTAAGGCGTGGAGTGGGAGCTGATTTCCCGGTTATATACCGTATTTCCGCCAGGGAACGAGTTCCGGGCGGGCTTACCCTTGAGGAGACTCTCACAATCGCGTCTATCCTCAAAGACGCCGGCGTAGACGCCTTTCATGTAAGCACCGGAGTGTACGGCAGCATGCCCTACATTATCCCGCCCTTTTCCCTGCCTAACGGCCTCAACGTAGAAGACGCCCGGGCAATAAAAGAACACACCGGAATCCCTGTAATCGTTGCAGGAAAAATACCAGGTCCCTGGATGGCTGAGTCTGTTGTCTCAGGCGGGCGCGCGGATCTGGTTGCCATTGGCAGACCTTCTATAGTAGACCCTGACCTTCCAAGGAAATCCGCCTCCGGAGACTACAACGACATAAGGCCATGCATATTCTGCAATCAAGGCTGCATAGGCGGACTTAACGGCCCCGAAATGGAAATGTCGTGCTTATCCAATCCATCGGTAGGAAAGGAACATGACTACTCCATACATAAAGCGCCGGTAAAGAAAAAAGTGATGGTTGCCGGAGGCGGTCCTGCAGGTCTGGAAGCAGCGAGGGTTTTGGCCCTGAAGGGGCACAGCGTCGTTCTGTGCGAAGAGGATGACAGACTGGGCGGTCAGTTCAGGATTGCCGCCCTTCCTCCCGAGAAGCAGCCGCTGGCAAAGCTAATCCGGTGGCAGACCGAACAGTGCCTGAAGGTAGGGGTGACCATACGCACAAGAACCAAGGTGACACGGGACCTAGTTGCAGAAATGAAACCCGATGCGGTAGTGGTTGCCACCGGTTCCAAGCACCGCATCCCGCCAGGTATAACCGTTAGCGAGCACTCTACCCCTGTGATGGCTGCCGATGTGTTATTGGGCCGGGTCTCATTGGGTCAGAGAATCTTGGTCATGGGAGGGGGCGCCACCGGGTGCGAAACCGCAGATCACTTGCTGCAGCTTGGCAAGGAGGTGGCCATAATCGAGTTGCTTGACGAACCGGCCAAGGATCTCGAATCATCCCAGCGGTTCTTCCTTCTCAAGAGGCTTAGGGCGAAAGGTGCTAAGATCCTGACAGGCGCAAAGATAAGGGAAATCCATGAAGATGGGGTCTCATACGAAAAAGACGGCCAGCTTCACCGGGAAAGGGGCTTTGACGGACTGGTCGCAGCCATGGGTTCTGCCCCTGAAGACAGCCTGGCCACAGAGCTTTCAGGTATGACCGATGTCTACGTGATAGGTGACGCAAGACAGGTACGCAAGGCAATTGAGGCCATCCGCGAAGGATGGCAATTGGCCCTTGGCATATAAGGACCGTACCTGCCATATGAGGATCTTCCGGGAGTTTCTTTGACCCTCAAAGGCAACCTCCGGCAGTGCCGATCCTGTTCAGGGAGGCCATCGCCTCAAACAGCATACGGATGAATCTGTCCCGGTCAACCTTCAGCGCTACCCGGCAATTGGGAGCTTTGCCGGTTACGCCCCTAAAGTCCATAACCGTGCGCCCGGCCGTGATCTCTCCCCGGAGTTCTACGTCTACATACAAGCTCTCCAGCGATACGACGCCAGGGTCTACAACTGCTGCAACGGCAAGGCCGTCGTGAACAGGGTTTCCGGAAAACCCTTGCTTCCGATGAAAGGGAGACGAAAAATCAATGAGCTCAGCAGCGATTTTCCCTGCGCCGCCCATGGATCTTAGTTTTTCGATTTCATCCGGGTAAATCAGCGTTTGGTGTGTAGCGTCCAGACCGATCATGGTAACCGGCACGCCCGAATGAAGCACTATGCGCGCGGCCTCAGGATCTACATACATGTTGAACTCGGCAGCAGGTGTTACGTTCCCCTCATGGGCTGCCCCGCCCATAAGAACTATGCTGCGGATCTTCTCTCTCAAGTCAGGACGGGCCAGTAATGCCGTAGCTACGTTTGTTAGGGGACCTGTGGGAATCAGCGTCACCTCGCCCGGGCATGACTCAATAGTGCCGATGATTAGGCCCAGCGCAGATTGCGCTTGATCCGGTAATTCCGGTTCAGGCAGGCAAGGTCCGCCAAGGCCGCTTTCACCGTGTACGTTGGTGGCAACGACCAAGTCTCGCAGCAGCGGCTTGTCAGCGCCCCTCCCAACTTTGACCTGCGCCCCCAGGAACGAAAGAATCTTCAGGGCATTCCTGTAGGTGTCGGCCCCCGCTGCGTTGCCTGCAACCGTTGTTACGCCAAGAACGTCCAGGCCGGAACCAAAGGCCAGCATCAAAGCTACAGCATCGTCATAGCCAGGATCGCAATCAATTAGCACAGGTTTGCCGTAAGACACCGTACCCCACCTTCCCATCCCACTATAGCCTATCAATGGCTTATCAGTCTCTCGATCTCCCGACGGAAGGGCATGGAACTCTGAGCTCCTCTCCTGGTTACCGCCAGAGCTCCTGCGGCGGAGGCAAATCTGCACGCTTCCCCAAGGGGCTGTCCCTCGGCCATTGCCACAGCCAGAGCCCCTGAAAACGCATCTCCGGCCGCCGTAGTGTCAACTGCTTCCACGGCATATGCAGGCAGATACTCAGTTATATCCCGGTTGCCGTACACAAGCCCCTTACCCCCAAGCTTGACTATAGCCTGCTTGGTTCCTTTCCCAAGAAGGTTCGAAACAGCCGCCCTGGCGCTATCCGCATGGCTTACGTGCATGCCGGTCAAAAAACTGGCTTCGTGCTCGTTGGGCGTGATAGCGTCCAGGCGCGGGTAAAGGTCTTTAGGTATGGCCTGTGCAGGCGCAGGGTCAAGCATAACGAAAACACCCAGCCTTTGTGCAACTTCTGCTGCATAGGCCGTTGTATCAATGGGTATCTCCAGTTGGAGAAGAAGAACCGAGCATTTCCCTAGAAGAGGCGTTAACGCGTCTACATCAGCGCGGGTAACCAGCCGGTTTGCTCCTGGGACTACCAAAATCGCGTTTTCGCCGGCATTGTCTACAACAATAAACGCCGAACCCGTTGCCTCCTCTGTTGACGTCATCACATGAGTACAGTCAACACCGGCGTCTTTGAGGGTAGAAGTAACCACAGATGAAAAGATATCGTCTCCGGTCCGCCCGGCCATGAACACACTTCCTCCGGCCCTTGACGCCGCAACGGCCTGATTAGCCCCTTTGCCTCCCGGATAGATCCGGAACTCCCTTCCAAAGAGAGTCTCGCCAGGTGCCGGTCGCCTGGGCGCCCTCACAACGAAGTCAGCGTTCAGACTCCCTATTACCATAATAGTCTTTGTCAAATGGGCTGCCTCCCTGCAAACAGGCACTGGTTTGAACAAGGGAAGGATGTATGTCTTGGACAGGTTTTATGCCTGGAACGGATGGTGTCGGAGGGGGGACTTGAACCCCCACGGGTGTGCCCATACGCCCCTCAAGCGTACGCGTCTGCCGGTTCCGCCACTCCGACACATCACATGCGGTGATCAGCAAGTAACACTATACTCGCCGCCACAACCGCTGTCAACTATGTCTGCCCGAAATGACTGTCCATGGCATTAGCAGTGAGCTCGCCACCGAGCCGGTTTTCCGAAGCAAGTTACAGACCGCTTACGCGAATGACCGTAATGCCCTTTGACTCAAGGTTCTTAATGAACGGGTTGATGCCCACTGCGTCGGAAGCTATGTGTCCGGACACAATCAGGTTCTTGCCTTTCGGAAACTCCTCTTGGAGTCTCAGGAGATCACCCCTGGCAAGGTGGATGTATATGACCGTGTCAACGCCGTGGAGGAAGTACAGGCGGGCCATGGCGGCGCCGCCATTGGTGCCCGCACCATGTACCACCACACTCTTTCCGGCTCTGTTACACGGCTGACCCAGGCGAATCTCGATTTTTGTAGGAGCATTGCGAAACTCCGGAAGGCTGTACAAGGCGTCAACTACGCCGGAAACCGTGGAATCGGGCCCTGTATGTGAATCGACAGCTTCTTGCATGATCCTCCTGCCTATTTCATCCAGTGGATTATGGATGTTCAGATAGGGCATGTCCAGTAACCTTGCAAAAGACGGCGCATGGTCATAGTTTACCGAATGCCGGCTGTAGGCGCTGGCGGTCTTCATCCTTTCTACGACCAGGTGAGCTTGCTCTCTGGGTACTCCTGCCGAAACAGCAAGGTCTACGTGAAGACTCAACACTTCGGGATAGGTCAGAAGGCCGGCGTCAGGATGGTGAGCCATTACACAGTCTACTCCCAGATGCTTTCCAACCAGGATCTCAGGTACCCCCATGTCTATGCCGAAGAGGATCTTCCTTATGTTTCCGCCGGGAACATGAATCTTCGAATCTGCAGGAATGCTTGTCTGACCTGCCATGTTCACAGCTATCTTCATCAAATCGTCTGTGGTGATTCCGTCTTCGCGTCCAGGCATCTGTTGCACCTCTCCTTTGGCACTCCCGGCCTGATGACCGGACTGTTTCTCTTGTTGTCCACTACTGCAGGGTTCTAGATCACAGAGGATTCTCCTTCTGGAGACAGGTCCTCTGAAAGTCAGCCAGCTATGGCAGCAATCCGAAAGAGGTTCTTCTCTGCGCATTCTCTTCCGGCCTGAATAAGCTTTCTTACCTTAGCAGGCGTGGGAAACCCAACATCAAAGACTTCCGGCTGCAAAATCAAGGATGCGTGCTCGTTAAGGTGGCGTTCCACTGACTCTCGTGCTGCCAGGGCAAAGCTCCTGGACAGAATCGAAACAACGTCACCGGTTTTCTGAAACTGCACTGCATGCAGACCGAGATCAACTGCAATAACCTCACAAGCTCCCATGCGCCTGGCTTCATAGGCGGGCACCATATCCCGTATGCCTCCGTCCACAAGGCTCATGTCCCGAAACTTCTTGGGACTGAACACGCCTGGAACTGAAGTGCTTGCCCGTATGGCCTCTGAGATCTTTGCATCGCAAACGTAAGCCCGTGACCGGTAAGTATAGAGAATGTGAGCTCTGCGCAAAGGTAATGCACTGGTGAAAACCACAATGGATCCTGATTCAATGTCAACAGACGAAATAGATACGGGGATTTCCGATTCCCACAGGTGCTTTCCCAGGGTCAACCGGCGAAACATGGCCTCCAACAGGTCGCCCCTAAGGATCCCTGTAATGGTCAAGGGTCTTGCGTGGCTTTCGCATGGAAGGGCCTCAACTGCCAAAGCATCTTCTTCAGAAAGAACCCTCAGGACTTCCTCCTCAAGATCCGTACCGCCGAAGTCAAAACCCGCAGCCAAAAGGCCAGCCACAGCACCACCTGCACTCGTGCCAGCTACAACATCAGGCCAGAATCCATGTTCCTCCAAGACCTGTAAGATTCCAAGATGGGCAAAACCCAGAATCCCTCCGCCGCCTAACGCAAGTCCCCATTTTCGCATGGCCGTCCCCTCCCCTATACCTTATGCAGGAGAGATGGAGACCTCCATTGGAATCAGCCTAAACTGTCCGGCACCAAGTACGGCTTAGCGCAAACCGGTTAGAGCTCAAGCCCGGCGCATGCACCTTGTACCCGTCATGCCCTGCAGGGCCATAATACCTTTGTCCAGAGAAGCAATGATGCCTTGCTCTCCGCCATGTTCTATGAACCTGATTATAGCTTCTACTTTCGGTCCCATGCTGCCCTTACGGAAATGGCTTTCTTTGGCATACTCCTTGAGTTCTTCCACCGTTACGTCCCTTAGCCATTTCTCCTGAGGAGTACCGAAGTCAAGGGCGGCGCCGTTGACAAAGGTGAGTATGAGAAGTGTATCTGCACCTACGGCCGTTGCCAGTCTCTCAGCTCCCAGGTCCTTCTCAATGACGGCATCAACACCTTGAAACAGCCCGTCATCGCACTGGATGACAGGGATACCGCCGCCTCCCACAGCGATAACTACATGCCCCTTTTCAACAAGAGCCTTAATGGAAGATGCTTCTGCTATAGCTTTGGGGTCCGGGGAAGGAACCACCCTTCTCCACCCTCTTCCGCTGTCCTCTATCCAGGTCTCCTTGAACTCCTCTTGCCTGGCCCTGGCATATGCTTCGTCCTGAAAAGGGCCTACAGGTTTGGTGGGATTGGAGAACGCCGGATCGTGGGGGTCTACCACTGTCTGAGTGACCACGGACACAACCGGTACATCGACGATACCTCGCCTTCGCAAGGCGTTGCCAATCTGCGCCTGCATGATGTAACCGATCATGCCCTGGCTCTGTGCTCCGCATATGTCCATAGGCATAGACGGAATAACGTTCTTAGCAAGTTCGTTCTGTATGAGGATGTTTCCCACCTGTGGACCGTTTCCGTGGGTAAGGACTACACGATAACCTTCTTCAACAAGAGATGCTATTTCCCGGGCAGTACACTGAACGTTACGAATCTGTTCCTCTGCGAAGCCTTTCTGGCCTCGTTGAAGAATTGCGTTTCCCCCTAGCGCAATGACTATTGATTTCAAAGTGAGATCACCCGAAAAGGTACTATACACCCACTCGTGTGCATAAGCAAGAGCCGTCCGGCCGGCAGGCAGAAGGGTAAAATGCGCCATGCGGAGAATAGATTCTCCTGAGACCGGAAGACTCCCTCTGAAGCGGCTGACCAATGAACAGTCAGGTGAAGCAAATGCACTTGAAGGGGATTCGCCTGAAAGAAATCCGGCTCTACGACTACGTGCATAACGAGACTGAAAGGCACAATGCTTTGACCAGTCTCAAAGATGGCATGCTATTTTCAGTAATGAACGGCTTGACGGGTCCTTTCTGGGGCGCCTCTGCAATCAAGCTCGGAGCTACCGATTATATGCTTGCGCTTCTCTCGTCACTCCCTGCTGCGGTCGGGCTTTTGTCCCAGGTTCCCTCGGCCCTCATAATAGATAGGTACGACAACAGGCTGAAGCCCACTTTGATCTGGGCCGCAGCTCACCGGATTTTCTATCTTCTGTTTGCCGTAGTAGTTCTGCTTCCTATTGAAGACATTGCTAAAGCCTGGACCTTTATCTTGATGTTCTCTTTGATGAACTTCCCTGCAACAACTGTAGGCATTGCGTGGACGGCTCTCATGGGCGAGCTGTTCGACCCCCGGTTGCGAGCCAGGATTTTCGGGGACCGGAATATGATCTGCACGCTCACTACCCTTCTGTCTACGGCAGCGGCGGGTCCTCTCCTGGACAGTATGGCCTGGCCTGCCAACTACGCTGTGCTCTACACCGTTTCTTTTGCAATGGTCATGGGCTCCCTCTACTATCTGACGAAACATAAGGAGACTCCCCTTGCTGAGGACCAAAGGATCTCCTCTGAAAGGGGAGGCAAAGGCTTTATCCTGGTCCGGAACGACAAAGCGTTTCTGAAGTTTGTCGGTGCAGTGCTGACAATACACGTTGGCTTTCACGTGCCTGCGAGTTTATGGACCATCTTATTTGTCCGGATAATGAACCTCAGCAATGCGTGGCTGGGAGCTTTCTCCATGGCCTCAGGCATATGTTCCTTTCTCTCATACAAAAGCTGGGGCAAATGGTGCGGCCATCACGGAAACCTCAAGGTTCTGGCTGCTACTGCCGCAGCACACATCCCTTTGCCCGTTATATACACATACTGGAGATCTCCGTATGTGTTCATAGGCCTGAGCTGCCTGGGAGGGTTCTTCGGCGCCGGTTTTGGCCTGGCACTGTTTAACGCACTTCTGGACTTCTCTCCGGCAACGGCCAGACCCGCCTACGTTGCTTCATACAACGTGGCCCTGGGAGTCTCAGGCGTCGTCTGGCCGTTTTTCGGAGTCTGGCTTTATGAAAGCTTCGGCATGAACTTTGCCATGAACACAAGTTTTGCGCTGCGTGTCCTGGGCATAGCTCTGACATTCACGCTGATTGGCAAGTCCTCGCTAGACGCGACCGAAGGCGCGAGCTAGGGCCCACAGGATACTGTCCCAAACGACCCTAAAGAGGTTACCCCTCGGCACGTCCCTGTCTGCAACCAAATCCACCTTGCTGATATCTTCACCCTCACACGTAAAGATGGCTTCGCCTACTTTGGAGCCTCCCGCCACAGGGGCTTGCAGACCGCTGGTTAGCTCGATTCTGTAGGCGACCCTGTCTTCCTTGCCCTTCTCCACTGTGGTAGACAGGCCTGCAGGAGCGACGGCAGAGGCCCACTTCCCTTTGCCTTTCCACACTCGGACTTTGCCGGCCACAAAACCCGGTTCGTCCGTACTGACGTGAACATAGTTGCCGTAGGCCCAATCCAAAAGAGACGTAACCTGTGCAGCGCGCTCCTTTTCACCCTGGTCTATAGACTTACCTCTGGCAGACCCTAAGACAACGACAATAACCTCAAAACCTGAGCGGTTACACAGAGCGACCATGTTGAACCCTGCCCGGGTCGTAAACCCTGTCTTGAGCCCATATGTGCCCGGATATGACCAAAGGAGGCGGTTTCTGTTGAACTGCGGTGCCTTTTCAGCCTCACCCGGCGCAGTATACGTGAACTCCCTGACTTCATGAAAAGCCAAAGCCTCCGGATGTACGCCAGCGTAGGAACTGGTTAAGGTAAAGAGATCTCTTGCTGAAATCCTATTGTCATCAGAAAGACCGTGTACGTCCACAAACTGAGCGGTCGAGAGACCCAGATCCCTTGCTTTCCGGTTCATCCGGTCAACAAACGATGTGACATTTCCGGATATATATTCGGCCAGAGCTACGCATGCGTCGTTACCCGACATAACAGTAACGCCGTAGATGAGGTCGCTCACCTTAACTTTCGTGCCAACCAGGACGAACATTTTTGAGCCTTCTGTGGCCCAGGCCGCCTCTGAAATAGGGACCATGTCGTCCATGGCAACATTGCCCAGGGAGATTTCGTCAAACACTATGTACAACGTCATTATTTTGGTCAAACTGGCAGGGACGTGCGGCAGATCCTCATCTTTTGCATAGAGGATGCTTCCCGATTTGAGATCTGCCACAAGGCATTTCTCGGCGCCTATTTCCGGGGGAGCCCCTGCGGCGTGAACCAATGGCACTGGAGCTTGAACCAGGAGCGAAGCAGCAATGACGACCAGGGTCAAGATAATCGATGCTTTGCCGGTTGTAGAACGATTTAGACTGAACATAGACCCGACCTCCGAAGACTGAAATAATGTTTGTGAGGAGGTAACCTCAATGTATGTAGTTTCGGCATGTTTATGCGGATTTCCCTGCCGCTATGACGGAAGAACGTCTTGTTCGGACAAAGTCGACTATCTGCTCAAGTCCGGACAGGCTGTCCCGGTATGCCCGGAAGTTCTGGGAGGACTGCCGGTGCCCAGGGACCCATGTGAGATTGCAGGAGGCGGCGGAAACAAAGTCCTGGCAGGCACAGCAAGAGTCATCAACATCAAGGGCCACGATATGACATGCGCCTATGTTGACGGCGCCTGGAAAGCCCTATACATCGCCCTTCAAGCAGGATGCAACCGGGCCGTACTCAAGGCTCGAAGCCCTGCTTGCGGCTGGGGCCGCATCTATGACGGGACCTTCAACAGGACAGAGGTGCCAGGCGACGGTGTGCTGGCAGCTCTTCTGAAAGGGCACGGCTTTGCTGTATACACTGAGGAATGTATGCCAACGCACCCGAATAGCTCATGGCGTATCCAGGAACATCCGCTTCTCTAACCACCCCCGTCATAAGCGATACACGTGACGTGACTGTGCAGGAGCATAAAAAATGGTGCCGAAGGTGGGATTTGAACCCACACAGGCTTGCACCTACGGCGCCCTGAACACCGCGTGTCTGCCATTTCCACCACTTCGGCACTTGCATCGCCTAGTTTACCACAGGCGATAGAGGTTTTACAACCATAAGAACCCTTTACCAATGCACCCCGCCATGCCGTGAATCCGGAGGGTGTTGAACCTGCTCAAGCAGGTGGGTGCCCTCCCGCGGCATCTGTGCTTCCGCCTTGCAAGCGGTCTGCACGCCGCTCAACGGAGACCAGGCTCCCTTGTTCACGGTGTTGGCTCAAACTCACCGTGATCCACGCACACAGCAGGGTACTCAATCCTCTCGCAGGCTGAAATCTGCGAGCACCATCATCTTACCACCTGCATCCCTAGCTTCGCAAGATGAAGTATTCTACCTGTGGACTATGCCCATGCATTCTCATTCGATACAAGCCGAGTTCATTATGTTGCCTGAAACACAGCATTACCTGTATCATTAGTCATGTATCGTTGGTCATGTGCCAGATGAAAGCAGATCTATATTTGGAAACAATTGGCGGGTGCATCACGGCGACCAGGGGAGGTACCACAGTGAAACACTTTCGAAAAGTCATACTAGCGGCAATGATGACAGGGCTATCCGTAGTCCTCACCAGGTTCGCATCATTGCGCATATCTCTTGCAGGAGTGGAAGGAATACGTATTGGCCTGGGGAGCCTTCCCAACATCGTGGCCGGGATCACATTAGGGCCTCTCTACGGAGGGCTTGCAGGCGCCGTTTCCGACATTGCAGGATTCCTTATGAGTTCCATGGGAGGCTACATGCCTCACTTCACTCTGACCGCCGCGCTTGCGGGGGCAATACCGGGTTTGGTTTTTCGGCTTACCGGCGGTTCTGATCGTCCTCCTACATGGACCAGGCTGGCCGTTTCCGTAGCAGCCGGAAATGTGCTTGTATCCCTGAGTCTAACCCCATATTTCCTTTGCTCCCTTTTTGGTATGGATTACAGGGTCATCATGATCCCACGCATTGTAGGGTTTTTCGTGGAAGTCCCTGTATATACCGTTGTGGTCAGAGCGTTACTAGTCAACGCCACAGCGATGGGGCTGCTTCCGCGTCAAAGTGGTCTCCACTAAGGAAACGCAGGGACACTAGAAAAGCGACAGCTGCTCGCTTTCTGACAGACCTTCGAACAGACCTTCTTTTCGCAAGGAATCACAAAGTTTTTTGCCGGTTTTCGTCCTTCTCCTGAAATCGTCTACTGAGGTGAATGGGCCTTCCCTGCGTGCAGCTGCAATTGCTGACGCAGCATGGGTTCCCAGACCCGGTATAGAAGTAAACGGAGGAACCAGCGCCTTTCCGTCGATAACATACTTAGTGGCGTCGGAGCGGTATAAGGAGACTCTTTCGAACAGAACTCCGCGATTGACCATGTCAAGGGCGACTTCCAGCGTAGAGGCGGTGTCCTGTTCTCTGGCAGTAGCATTAGGCGATGCGTTAACCTTCTCAATGTATTTCATCCACTGAGCCGGCGTCTGCCGGTGGAAGACTGTAGTAAACGCCGAACCTGACAAAGAGAAGTACGCAGCGGCAAAGGCTAAGGGATAGTGGACCTTGTAGTAAGCTATGCGAAAGGCTGCCGTTACGTAGGCCGCAGCATGAGCCTTTGGGAAAAGGTAACTGATCTTCTTGCATGAATCCACGTACCAATCAGGTAGAGACAGCTTGTTGAGATCCTCAATATCCTCACCGGAGAGAGGCTTTCCTTTCCTGACCTTTTCGGCGATTGCAAAGGCACAAGATGGCTCCATGCCTTTTTTCATCAGATACAAGAAGATGTCCTCCCGGGTTGCAATCACCTGGTCCAATGTAGCAGCACCATCTCTGATAAGGTCCCTGGCATTGTTGGCCCAAACGTCGGTGCCATGGGACAAACCCGATATCCTGACCAGATCGCCAAAGCATTTAGGCTGTGTCTCAGCAAGCATGCCTCTGACGAACCTTGTACCGAATTCAGGTATTCCAACGGCGTCGCCAGGCGATGTTCCCGAAAAAAGCACCAGGGTTTCCGGGTCGTCCATAGGTACTCTTGCCGGGTCCAAGTCTGTGAGCTCATGGAGCATTTTGAGCATTGTCGGATTATCATGGCCAAGTATGTCCACCTTCACAAGGTGGCCTGATATGGAATTGTAGTCAAAATGCGTTGTAACAGTGCCCTTTGTCTTGTCATCGGCCGGATGCTGAAGGGGAGTGAAATCCAGCACATCCATGCCTGCCGGGATGACCATTACACCTCCGGGGTGTTGACCGGTGGTTCTCTTTACGCCTTCCAACCCTTTGGCCAACCTTGTCTCTTCTGCACGCCGCAAAGATTGTCCGCGGGACTCTGCATATGCTTTGACAAAACCAAAAGCGGTCTTGGTGGCAACTGTGGCTATAGTGCCTGCCCTGAACACCTGATCTGAGCCCAGCAGTTCCTCTGCAAACTTGAAGATGGTCCCTTGTTCTTCCCCCGAGAAATTCAGGTCTATGTCAGGGAATTTCTCACCGTGGAAACCCATGAAGGTCTCAAAAGGGATGTCTTGCCCGTCTCTAAGAAGAGCTTCGCCGCACGAAGGGCACTGTTTCCCCGGCAGGTCAAATCCTGAGCTGTAAGTTGGGTCCGGGGAAAAATCGTTCCAGTGGCACTTGGGGCACACATAATGAGGCACCAAAGGGTTTACCTCAGTTATCCCGGTACACGTGGCAACCAATGACGAACCAACCGAGCCCCGGGAACCAACCGGGTAACCATCCTGTTGTGATTTCTCCACCATGCCAACGGCAATCAGGTAAAGGGACGCAAAACCGTTGCCCACAATCGCATCTAGTTCCTTGTCAAGCCTCTCCTTCACTATAGGGGGCAGTCTCTCTCCGTACACTCTTCTCGCGCCCTCTTCAGCTAACCGGCGAAGCTTGACACCGGCATCCTTCAGCGTAGGGTAGTGGAATCCCAGGGGAACAGGGACAACATCCTCCACGGATTCAGCGATGGCATTGGGATTTGCCACCACAACCTCGTAGGCAGCTTCCTCGCCAAGATACCGGGATGCCTCACTAAGAAGCTCACAAGTGGTTCTGAGGTAGACTTCAGCGCCTTGCTCTTTGTTCTCCATTCCTTTGCCTGCAAGCAATACAGTACGGTAAATCCCGTCTTCCGGGTCCAGGTAATGGGCATCGGAAGTCATTACACAAGGCTTTTTCACCTTCCCGGCCAACCTGTAGATACTCTTGTTTAGCTCCTCTAAGGACGCCTTATCCGCAACCTGGCCGCCGGAAACCAAAAATGCATTATTGGCCAGAGGCTGGATCTCTATATAGTCGTAGAAAGAAGCAATCCTCTCCAATTCGCCGGCAGGCTTTGACTTCAGAACAGCTTGAAAAAGTTCGCCTGCTTCACATGCAGATCCTACAATGAGCCCCTCCCGCTTTTCTGCCAGGAGACTTCTTGGAATCCTGGGGGTCCTGTAAAAGTGCTTGAGATGAGACTCAGTAACTATCTCATAGAGATGCCTGAGCCCTTCTTGGTTTCTCGCCAGGAGGACAATATGATAAGTATGGCCCTTAGGGTCTTCGTCCTCGACTAAGTACCCCTCAAGGCCGTAGATAATCTTGACATTATGTTTTTTGCCGAGCTTGTAGGCTTCGGGAAAGGACTGCACAACACCATGGTCTGTAACCGCCACAGCTGGGTGCCCCCACGTCCGGGCACGCAGCACAGCGTCTTCAAGGTCGAGAATTGAGTCCAAAGCGCTCATTTTTGTGTGCAGATGGAGTTCTACTCGTTTGACAGGAGCTTGGTCAGCCCGACATACAGCTTCGACCAAAACCAAATCTGAGCAGTTTGTCACAAACACTACAGGTTCCGAATCGTATCTGTCTGTGCCGGTTCGTCCTCTTGCAAGCACCCACGAGCCTTCACCCAACTCATCAATCTTCTCTTCCTGAGAGAAAAGCCTGACCTTTACAGAACCGCCCGGATCGGTAATCACAAAAGTGGCGTCAAACCTGCCGGTCTGATTCTGTCTCCAGTTGACGTCGCAGACCTTGCCGTAAACTGTTACCCTTTCTTTCTCGCCACCTGTCACCTCACTGATAGGGATAGCGTCTCCCTTCTGAATGCGCCCTCTCCCGCCGTTTCTCCCACCGTTACGCTTGCCGGGGGTATCCTTTTCCCCTTGCCGCTCGACCCGGAAGTGGGCAAAACTGTCTTCAGGCACAACCCACCGCACCTGATCCAGTCCGGCGACTTTCTTTCTTATTTCCTGACGGACAGTGGCAAGAACAGCCTCAAACTCATCCCGGGTGATTCCTTGCGCGGCCTTAACCCATGAGTTTCTATCGGGGATACCAAGCATAACCGTCCAGCTGGCCTCTACGGGATTCACATCTATGGCCTCGATGTTAAAGAGCGAGAGAATCTCCCTGTCCTTGGCCTCCCACTTGTCCGTGTCAAATACATCAGGAAGTCCTGCAAGGCGCAGTCCTTCTGACACCGGTTCAACCCTAATCTGGCTCAATCCCTTACCTCCGGCTCTTCTCCTCTTCTACCTCTACAAGACGCAAGAGGGCCTCAACCATATCCCCCTCTTCCACTCTTCCAAGGACTTGTCCATGGGAGAACAAGATTCCTCCTTGTCTTCCACACGCTATCCCCACATGAGCTTCTCGAGCTTCACCGGGTCCGTTCACAGGACAACCCATGACAGCTACCTTGATAGGTGCCTTGAAGGCTTTGAGCCTGCTTTCAACCTCGGCGACAATGGGAACCAGGTTGACCTGAGTCCTACCACAGGTAGGGCATGATATCAACTCTGGCCCAAAAGTCCGCTTCCCCATGGCCTGGAGAATCTCTTTTGCCACAGCCACTTCCTCTGTGGACGGTCCTGTCAGTGAAACCCTGAGGGTATCCCCTAACCCCAGTGCCAAGAGAGACCCAATTCCACACGCTGATTTGACAACTCCTGACAGACCCGGGCCTGCCTCAGTAATGCCTATGTGAAACGGCCATTTTGTCTGCGGGGCAAGGAGATTGTAGGCCCGAACTGTGTCTTCTACTTTTGACGACTTCAAAGACACGACCAGTCCGTCGCACCCTGAGTCTTCCAAATACTTCAGATGCCGCACGGCGCTCTCCACCATGGCCTCAGGTACCGGACCGCCGTACTTGGCCAGCAAGTCCTTTTCAAGAGAGCCCGAATTCACTCCTACTCGAATGGATGCGCCCTTGTCCCGGGCTGCTCTTGCCACTCTAAGAAGGTGGCCCTGTCCGCCGATGTTTCCCGGATTGACCCTGATCTTGTCAGCTCCGCTGTCTAACGCCAGCAGAGCCAGATTCGGGTCAAAGTGAATGTCTGCCACCAGAGGGCATTTCACCTTCTCCCTGATGACTGCAAAGGCCCTGGCGGCCTCTTCATCAGGCACCGCAAGTCGCACAATGTCAGCGCCTTCCGAAACAGCGGACTCAATAGCTTCCACCGTAGCGCTTACATCATAGGTAAGGGTCTTGGTCATAGTCTGAATGGATACAGGAGCTCCTCCGCCTATGATCACATCCTTGCACCTGACAGCAACCGTTTCACGTCTTACGAAAACCGAAGTGCCGGCTTCTTTGCCGGCGGCATTGCCCATCACGTCACTTGAGCCTCACTTGTCTGCCTGCCTACCTAATCAGGCGTAAAATGTCTTTGTATGTCACAAATATCATCAAGCTTACCAGAACAAAAAAACCGATGAAATGAACGAACCCTTCCTTCTCGGGGTCGATGGGCTTTCCGCGTATGCCCTCGATGGCACAGAAAATAAGCCTGCTGCCGTCCAGCGCCGGTATGGGCAGAAGGTTAATCAGACCCAGGTTTGCCGACAGGGCACCTGCCAGGTAGAGAAGCTCTGCCATACCCATGCGCGCTGCCTCTCCCAGTATCTGCGTAATGCCCAACGGGCCCTGGACGTCTGCGGGAACTCTTCCGAGGATCATGCCTACTATTCCCTGAATCCAGACTACGCTGACTACGATAGTCTCAAGAATACCGTCCCACAGGCCGCGCAAAGGATTGGACCGCACTTTCACTGCGCCGGGCCTGATGCCGATCAGCCCTACGCCGCCTGATGCTACAGGAGTCAAAGAGACCACCTTAATGTCTTCTCCCCGGCGGAAGGTGACTGATGTCGGTACGCCGGCTTTCCCCTGAACAATCACGACCAGGTCTTGCCACGACTCAACGGCCTTATCATCAACCTGTATCACCTGATCTCCTGCCCTGATCCCTGCCATGTCAGCCGGGTATCCCGGAAGGACTTCCGCTATTTGAGTCGTAGGTCTCATTATGCCTACAAAGGAAAACACCGCATAGAACGCTACCGCAGCCAACAGCAGGTTAGCCAGAGGTCCGGCCAGCACTATCCAGGCCCGCTTTGCGGCTGATTGATTGTCTAGGCGCCTCTCTGGCGGGACTTTCATCTCATCATCTTTTTCAGCCGCTGCCCTGTCTTCCCCGGCAAACCGCGTATATCCCCCGATGGGAATGAGCCTAAGAGAGTACCTGGTCTCTCCCTTCTGTCTCGAGAAAATAACAGGGCCGAAGCCTACGGCAAACTCATGAACGAAGACCCCTGCCTGCCTTCCGGCAAGAAAGTGACCGAGCTCATGAAACGAAACCAAAATGCCCAGAAGCATAACCGAAAGGATTACTTCCTGCAATCGTCATCGTCTCCCTATACTGACCATTCTTTGCCGTTCAGGATTTCCCTCACTCTTCTCACAGCCCACTTTCGTTCCTCTATTAGAGTCTCCATTCCATCCACCTTCTTAGGGTCATATGAGTCAAGTATTTCCTTCAGAACGGCCGGGATGTGCGAAAAACCGATTCTCCCCGAAAGGAACTCCTGTACAAGCACTTCATCTGCACACGACAGAACACATGGGGCACTTCCGCCTATCTCACCTGCCCGGTAACACAGAGAAAGGCTTGGAAACCTGACGGTGTCTACTTCCTCAAAGGTAAGTGTACCACGATAGGGCGCAAGGGAAGGGATGACTCTATCCATTCTTCCGGGATATGTCAGACCGTATGATATGGCCAGGCGCATATCAGGCCGTGATGCTTGAGCTTTTGTGGTTCCATCTCTGAAAGTGACCATAGAGTGAACGATGCTCTCTCTGTGGAGTACCACCTTTATCCGTTCATAAGGCAGCCCAAATAGGTAATGAGCTTCGATTACCTCAAGCCCCTTATTGAAGAGAGTCGCCGAGTCTACGGTGATCTTCTTGCCCATCTGCCAGGTAGGATGCTTCAAAACGTCATCAGGGGTCACTGAGGACAGCCGGTCCTCCGGGAGATCCCTCAAAGCGCCGCCGGAAGCAGTAAGGACAATTTCAGAGACTTCACACGGGTCTTCTCCTACAAGGCACTGGAATATGGCCGAATGCTCCGAGTCTACAGGCACAAAGCGCTGGTTGCCTGTTATGTACCCTGAAAACAGATCCCCTGCGCAAACCAGCGCTTCTTTTCCGGCGAAAGCTATGCGTTTACCCTTTTCCAGCGAAGACAGAAGCGGCCCTACTCCGGCAAAGCCGGGTATGGCATGAAGGACAACATCCACATCCGGTAAGATGGCAGCTTTTTCCGCACCTTCAGGTCCGCTGAGGACCTCCAGGTCGTCCATGCCAAAAGAGCTCTTTTGTCTTCGGGCCTCTGAAGCTGCCTCTGCATCCTCTAAAGCCAAAACTCTGGCTCCGAATTCGGCTGCCTGCCTTAAGGCAGACTCCCACCTGGATCCTGCAGCAAGGGATATGACCTGAAGTCCTGGCGTACGCCTCACCACGTCTAAAGCTTGCAGACCGATTGAACCGGTAGAACCCAAAACAGAAACGGATCGCAGATCTAATCACCGCCTTCATGTGGTATGAAGCCGACCAACCACATGGTCTTGATTATGATGGCCGACAGCGGTCCGTAGACCAAACCCATAGGTCCGAAGATCCTGAAACCGATGTAAAGAGATGTGAGCGTGACAAGAGGATGCAAACCCATCTCACGTCCCACCAGGTGAGTCTGGGCGATCTGTCTGAGAATGGATACACCGCCGTACAAGATTCCCAAGCCCACGGCTATTCCGGGGCTGCCTGAGAGTACATGGTAGAGTATCCAAGGCACATAGACCAGACCCGGACCCACCACAGGGAGAAGATCAAGGACAGCCAAGAGCAACCCTACAGCTACTGCGTAGTTTATTCCCATTAGGGTTAGCCCGATGACGTTGACCATCATTGTAAGAAGCACCAGAGCTAACTGAGCACGGATGAACCCTGCTACTCCGCCAAGGATATCTGTCTCCATACGCTGAAAACTGTTCTTAGACTCTGAAGGCACCAAAGACCCCAGGAAAGCCTCAATGCTTTCCCGGTCTCTCAACACAAAATAAGCTGAGAAAAACGTGAAAACTGTCAGCGCAGAGAATCGCGGCACCCCTTTTACCAGCCCACCTGCTCCGGTAACCAACGCCGCCAGCAAGTCGGCCAGCCTGTTCCACTGGTCCTGAAGAGCTCTTGCAATGGGCTCCGGAAGCTGCTGTGATATGTCGCCGGCAACCCTGACTATCTGTGCAACCACCCGGTTAAACTCGTCACGATGCTTAGGCAGCTCAGCGTACAAGTCGCCAAGTTCAATGCCAATCCGTGTAACCGAGAAAGATAGAACAAAAAAAAGGAGGGAAAGGATTAGCAAAACGGCGATGAGAGACGATGCGCCTCTTCCAATTCCCAAGCCGGAAAGGTACCTGACCAGAGGCTCCAACACAAACGCCAGTATGACGCCTAAGACAAGAGGCAGCAAAGCCGGTACAAGGAATTTGAAGAATACCCACAAGCAGACCATCAACAACGCAGAGTGAAAAATGGTCCTCCTCGTCACAAGCTTCACGCTCCCTTCTCCTTACCGAAATAAGCTGTAGATGGCGTGAATCACAAGAGCCCCCGCCCCCGTGAACAACAGGCTGTCGAACCTGTCGAGAATCCCGCCATGACCGGGAATGGCTCTGCCCGAATCTTTGACCTGCCCAAAACGCTTTAGAAGCGACTCTACCAGGTCGCCGGTCTCAGCCAGAACTCCAAGGCTAACGCCGGTTATGAAAGCTATGGGCCAGGGTACGTCCAGAAATCTGGGCAGGCCCAAAGATACCAGGGCAGCGGCAACAACTCCGCTCACAGCCCCTTCCCATGACTTGCTCGGGCTTATGGCAGGAGCCAGTTTACGTTTTCCAAAGGCGAGCCCGCCGAAATACGCCCCTGTATCGGTAGCCCATGTGACAAGGAGCACAAACAAACTCCATACTCTTCCTTCATCACCGGACCGCAGCAGACTCAAGGCGCCGAGAAGCCCACCTACATACATCTCTCCGGCCAGGGCATATACGGCTGAAGGAGCGCTCTTTCGGAGCAGACATACAAACAACAGAACAAGGGCCCCTCCCAAGAGTGTCACCAGAAAGCGGCCCGTATCGTCTGCCCACCCTGACACGGAAACTGCCATGCATACCGGCACAAACACGGGCGGTATTTCAGTCGCAGAACGGACTACCCTGCGAAACTCAACCGCAGCTACCGCAGAAAGCAGAAGGACAAAGGCAATGAAATACCCTCCGCCGAGAAAAAACGACCCCAGTACCAAGGGGGCGAAAACCAGGGCGGAAAGAACTCTTTGTCTGAGCAACGGTCTTCACCCTTTCCCTCTGCCCGTATGGCCGAACCTCCTGTCTCGGCCCTGAAACTCGACTACCGCCTTGTAGATATCAACAGGGCCGAAATCCGGCCACAGCACATCTGTGAATACCAGTTCCGCATATGCCGACTGCCACAAAAGGAAATTGGAGATACGCTGTTCTCCGGACGTCCGGACAAGTAGATCCACATCAGGCATGGAGCTAGCATAAAGAAATCGGGCAAAATCCGCTTCCTTCACCAGATCCGAGCTAATGAGACCGGCGTTCTCCTGGGCCATGCGCAACGCCGCATCGACTATCTCCTGCCTACCCCCATAATTAATGGCAACGTAGGCTGTCAGGCTGGCGCAGTCACGGGTCTGGAATGCAATCCGGTCAAGAGCTGTTACGACAGCCTGAGGCAATTCCCTCCATCGTCCCAAAGGCAACAAACGCACACCGTGTTCAATCAGCTCAGAGACATCCGATGATGCGTATTCAAGGATCAAATTCATCAGGAAGTTAACTTCTGCTCGAGGGCGCTTCCAGTTTTCGGTGGAAAAAGCAAAAAACGTACAACACTTCACTCCCAGGTTAGTGAGGGCGGGTAGACATCTTCTCAGGGTCTTCACCCCTGCCCGGTGCCCCTCAGCCCTTGGCAGCCCTCGTTTCTGGGCCCATCGACCGTTACCGTCCATTATGATGCCTATGTGGCCTGGGATCTTGCCTGAAAGCGCACGCTCGAGCCAGGCCTTCTCTTCACCCCGACCGCCGGCATTGTGGCCAGACTCCGGCATTCTCACACTTCCAGAATCTCTTTTTCTTTCGATTCGACCAGTTGATCGACCTGTTTAGTGTATCTGTCTGTGAGTTCCTGAATCCTGTCCTGGACCTTACGGGCACCGTCTTCAGATATGAGTTTGTCTTTCTCAGCCTTCTTGATCTCGGCGTTAATGTCGCGCCTGATGTTCCGTACGGCCACTTTCTGAGCTTCGCTGTCTTTTCTGACAGTCCTTGTAATCTCTTGACGTCGCTCTCGCGACAGCTGCGGCAGGGTGACTCTGATTACATTGCCGTCGTTTACGGGCATAGCTCCCAGATCTGCCTTTTGCAGCGCCTTCTCCACCGCCGAAAGCATCTTCTTATCCCAGGGCTGTACAACCAGAGTCCTTGGCGGCGCCACTCCCACGCTGGCTACCTGGTTGACCGGCGTCGGGACCCCGTAGTAGTCAACTGTAACCCTTTCCAGCAAAACCGGGTTAGCCCTGCCTGCCCTAATAGAAGCCAGACTTCGCTGGAACGCATCGATAACCTTCTTCATTCTGTCTTCCGCCTCAGCATACAGTGCAGCTTCGTCCAATTCATTCCCTCCCAACCAGGGTTCCGACCTTCTCCCCTGTAACAGCTCTTTCTATATTACCGTGGACATCCAGGTTAAATACGATCACGGGAATTCTGTTGTCCATGCAAAGAGTAGTAGCAGTAGCGTCCATAACGCGCAGGCGCCGGCTGATAACCTCCATATAGTCCAAGCGATCGAACTTTCGAGCATTAGGATCTTGGTTGGGATCCGAATCATACACACCGTCAGTACCTTGCTTTGCCATAAGGATGGCGTCGGCGCCTATCTCCGCCGCTCTGAGGGCAGCTGCTGTGTCGGTTGTGAAATACGGGTTTCCCGAGCCTGCGCCGAAAATAACCACCCGTTTGGCCTGCAGGTGCGAAATGGCCTTGCGCCGTATATAGGGCTCACCGACTTCCCTCATGTCGATGGCGGTCATGAGCCGGGTATCAAGGCCCAATCGTTCCATCCTTTCCTGAAGAGCCATACCGTTTATGACGGTAGCAAGCATCCCCATGTAGTCAGAGGTCGCCCTGTCCATGCCCTCGGATTCGCCCTTTGACCCGCGCCAGAAGTTCCCTCCGCCTACGACAATGGATACCTCCACACCCAGGTTCGCAATATCCTTGACTTGCTGAGCTATGCCCTCAACTACCTGCAGGTCCAACCCAAACCCAGCTTCTCCGGCAAGAGCTTCACCTGACAGCTTGAGGACAACTCGACGATACTTAGCCGGTCTGCCTTCCACCCCCGTCATCCTCTCCTGTGGTTGAGTCATTCCTCTCCGACAGCAAGGCGTGCAAACTTGCCAACTACGATGTTCTCGCCAAGCCTGGCAACAGTTTCAGCTATCACTTCTCTTACCTTCTTAGAGTCATCCCGAATGAAGGGCTGCTCAAGCAGGCAGACCTTCTCCAGGAACTTCGCAATCTTTCCCTCAACGATCTTGTCGATCACTGCTTCAGGTTTGCCTTCAGCTCTGGCCCGCTCAACCTCAATAGCTTTTTCCCGTTGAATGACCTCTTGGGGGACATCCTCGCCGGCTGCATATTCAGGGTTTGCCCACGCAATATGCATTGCCAGCTGCCTGGCCAGGTCTCTGAACTGCTCGGTTCTGGCAACAAAATCGCTCTCGCACTTGAGCTCAACCATTACCCCAACCTTACCGTTGTGGTGAATATAAGCTTCGATAACGCCTTCTTCGGCCTTACGAACAGATTTCTTGGCGGCCTGAGCTAACCCCTTTTTCCGGAGGTAGTCAATAGCTTTCTCCATATCGCCGTCGTTTTCCGCAAGAGCTTTCTTACAGTCCATCATCCCAGCTCCCGTACGTGCCCTAAGCTCCTTGATCATGTCCACTGTCACATTCACGACACTGTTTCACTCCTCTTGAACTTGGACTCCTTGTTTCCCTTCAAGGATCGCATCAGCCATCTTGCTCGTAATGAGTTTCACAGACCTTATGGCATCATCGTTCCCCGGAATAACATAGTCAACTTCGTCAGGATCGCAGTTAGTGTCCACAATAGCTACTACAGGAATGCCCAACCGCCTGGCCTCGAGGGTTGCAATACGTTCCTTGCGAGGATCCACTATAAAGAGGACATCAGGAAGCTCCTGCATGCCCTTGATGCCCGCAAAGTAGCGCTCCAGTCTCTCCTTTTCCTTCATGAGAAGAGCTGCTTCCTTCTTGGTAAGCCGGTCAAGGTATCCTGAGGATTCCCACTCCTCAAGTTCCAGCAACCTTTCGATCCTCTTCCTTATGGTCACGAAGTTGGTCAACGTGCCTCCAAGCCACCTCTGGTTTACATAGAACTCCCCGGCCCTCTTGCTCTCAGACTCAACTGCATCCTGGGCCTGCTTTTTCGTGCCCACAAACAGGACGCGGCCGCCTCCCTGAGAAACACTGCGAAGGAAGTCATAGGCTTCTTCTATCATGCGGACTGTCTTCTGAAGGTCTATGATGTAGATTCCGTTGCGTTCGATGAAGATATAGGGCTTCATCTTAGGGTTCCATCTGCGGGTTTGGTGACCGAAATGCACGCCTGCTTCCAAGAGCTGCTTCATTGAGACGATTGACAAATAATACACCTCCATGGTTCTTCCGCCGGTACCTTCATAGATTCCTGTGACTCCTTGGAGCACCATACAGCGTCTCCGGTACCGTGTGTGATCAGTTTTCTAACCCGAGGTAGTATATCACATTCTCGAAACTCAAGCTCCACGTATGTCCAGGATCTTCCCTTTCGCGGGGTGATCAGTCTTTGCAGCTTGCTCTTGACCCTTTTCATTACCCTTGCCTTTGCCTGAACCCTCCTGCCACGAAGACCTTTCCTGGCTCCCTGAATCCGACTGGATTTTGCGCCCGCCCGTTTCCGGGGTCTCGTTTACAGCTTGTGAACGTTCATCCATTTCCCTCACGAACACCCTTGATTGGCTTTGTACCTGGAGTTCACCCTGGCGCCCTTGAACCGAAGCAGCTTTTGCCACTTCCAAAGACCGGGGCAAACCGGTAACATCAATGGGATTCACTTACCCTCACCCCTAACACGACACCTTTTTCGGGGTACAGAAATACCGGAGGCAATCAGCTTCCCTCCGGACCGGCAAGAGCTCCCCTCAAGCGCACAACAGCCTTGGTATGCAGTTGCGATACCCTGGACGGAGACACTTTGAGGATATGAGCAATCTCTTTTACAGTAAGCCCTTCGAAGTAGTAAAGGGCAACCACCAGTTTTTCTCTGTCCGGAAGCCTATCAATAGCTCCGGCCAGAGACTCCTTACGGGAAGACCACACAGCCTCGTCCACAGGGTCCGGAGCTCTGTCATCTCTTACTTCTGTCCTTCTGTTGTTGTCGGCGTCATCGTAACCCCCAAGGACGTCTTCCAGAGACAAGATGGCAGAGCTAGCCATGTCCTGCAACCTTGCATGGTACTCTTCCACCGTAATGCCAGCCTCCCATGCAATCTCTGCGTCAGTTGCTGACCGGCCCAGTCTGTTTTCAAGATCCCTCACCGTCTCCTCTAGAATGCGGTTTCGCTGTCTCACGGACACCGGAACCCAATCCATGGACCTCAGTCCATCGATCATGGCGCCCCTGATTCTGGCAATGGCATATGTCTCAAACTTGACCCCTCGTCCAGGGTCAAACCTTTCAACAGCATCAAGAAGCCCGAGACTGCCGTAACCTATGAGGTCACCTTCATCTACGTTCTTGGGCAAGTTGACGGAAACTCTTCCGGCAACGTATTTGACCAGCGGAGCATACTGCACAATCAGGGCCTCTCTGGCAGCTTTATCATCTCTGAGCTTGTATCTCATCCAAAGCTCATCAGACCCCACCTTTTCAGTTGTAAAAGAGATCATCATGGCATTTCCCCAATCCTTCGCTAAGAACAATCCCAACTATCCTGTCTGCGTCGCAATCCGGCAGAGAAGTCTTTTCGCTTGTCAGTCAAGGTGGATCACCTTCACCGCTTCAACGTTGGCCCGTTGATCAAGCTCCTCATAAGCTACCACTGCAATATCAGGAACAACCCGGCTGGCAATCTCATACACCTGACTTCGGGAAGCCGCAGAAGCCAGGAGAACAGGCCTCTTGGCTTTTGCGGCCAGTTCAGCCATGGCAGATGAGATGACCTGCATTATCCTAGACAACCTTTCTGCACTGAGAGCTACATACGAACCTCTGTCTCCTTTTCTGGTGGCCTCCGAAATCTCTTTTTCAAGCGCCGGATCAAGCGTAGCTACTGGAAACGGTCCTTTGTCCAGACCCACTGTCTTTGTTACCAAACGCGACAGTCCTTCACGAACGCGCATGGTGAGGTAATCTGAATCCCGGGAAACCCGGGCTGCGTCGGCAAGGGATTCCATGATCGTAACCAGATCTCTGACGGGAATCCCTTCTCGCACCAGATTTTGCAGTACCTTCTGAATCTCCCCCAGGTTCAAAAGATCAGGTATTACCTCATCGTAGCAGGCCGCATCTTCAGACCTGGCAAGCTCCAGAAGTCTTTGGGTTTCCTGTCGTGTCAAGAGGAGATGGGCGTTTCTTCTGAGGGCTTCAGCAAGATGGGTAGCTATAACCGCAGAAGCTTCTATGACAGCGTATCCCTTGAGTTCAGCGTCGTCCCTGGACTCTCTGGGGATCCACGTGACATTGAGGCCGAACGCAGGTTCCTGACCGGGTATGCCGGACACCGTCTTTGTGACTCCCGGAGTCTCCATGGCCATAACTCTGTCAGGGTACACCTGACCGCTGCCAATCTCCACACCTCTTAGGTTAATGCAGTATGCATTGGGGCCAAGGCCGGCGAAGTTGTCTCTAACTCTGACGAAAGGAATAAGGATGCCCAGGTCGGAGGCAAGCTGCCTCCTGACCATGACGATCCTGTCCATCAGGTCACCGCCTTGAGCCGGGTCAGCCAGGGGAAGAAGGGCAAGACCGAATTCTATCTCCAGAGGATCGACCCTTACCAAGCTCTGGGCCGCTTCAGGCCGTTTCTGATCCTCAAGTTCTTTTTTGAGCATCTCCTCGCGCTCTTGCCTTTCCTCTTCAGATCGAGTCCTGCTCACCAGAAAGCCTGTGACCAACCAGAATCCTCCTAGAACCAATAGAGGAATCTTCGGAAGACCCGGAACCAGGCAGAGCATTAAGAGAGCACCGCCCGTATAGGCCAGGACCCTGGGCGAAGACGTTAACTGCCTGGTGACATCGGCCCCCAGGCTTTCACGGGAAGCGCTGCGCGTAACGATTATTCCGGTAGCGCTTGAAATAATAAGGGCGGGCAGCTGGCTAACAAGTCCGTCTCCCACTGTTAACAGGGCGTATTTGTGCCACGCGTCAGCCGGTGACAGCCCCTGCTGCAAAATGCCTACTCCGAAGCCCCCCAGAAGGTTCACAACCGTAATAATGAGCCCTGCAACTGCATCACCTTTGACAAACTTGGATGCCCCGTCCATAGCGCCGTAAAAGTCGGCCTCTCTTTCAATATCACGTCTCCTTTCTTTGGCCTGTTCTTCAGTAATAGCTCCTGAGTTAAGGTCAGCGTCAATTGACATCTGCTTGCCGGGCATAGCGTCAAGGGTGAACCTGGCCGCCACTTCCGCCACTCTCTCTGCTCCTTTGGTGATAACCACAAACTGAATGATGACAAGGATAATGAAGACCACAAAACCAACAACTTCATTTCCGCCTACCACAAATGTCCCGAATGCTTCAATGATGCGTCCGGGCATGCCGTTAAGCAGGATAAGCCTGGTGGATGAGACGTTCAGGGCTAACCGGTACAAGGTCAGAACCAACAGAAGTGACGGGAACACCGAGAAATCAAGAGGTTCCTTCGTATACATAGTCAGAAGCATTACGCCTATGGCTATGCTGAAGTTGGCCGCCAGGAGAAGGTCCAGGATGAACCATGGGAGCGGTATGACCATCATGGCCACAATGACTACTATGAGAATAGACGCTGCACTCTCAGCAAACTTCCTCAAGGTGCCCCTCCTTTCCCAGGCACCCTGCCTGAAAGTCTGTACACGTAGGCCAGGACCTCCGCTACCGCCCTGTAGAGTTCCTCGGGAATAACGTCACCGATATCAACCACCCGGTAAAGGCTTTGAGCAAGGGGCGGGTTCTGAACGATCCGCACACCGTGGTCTGCGGCCACTTGCCGAATTCTCAGGGCAACTTCGTTGACCCCTTTAGCTACTACGACCGGAGCAGGGTCTTTGCCGGCATGGTATCGTAGAGCTACAGAGTAGTGGTCCGGGTTGGTCACCACAACGTCGGCAGAAGGCAGATCCTGCATCATCCTCATCCTGGCCATCTGTCTCTGCCTGGCGCGAATCTGGCTCTTTATCTCCGGTTTGACTTCAGTCTCGCGTATTTCGTCTCTGAGTTCCTTCTGAGTCATCCTGAGGCTTTTCTCGTGCTCCCACCGTTGGTAACAGTAGTCAATAATACCTGCCAAAACCATCAGTAGGGCGCCTGAAAGCGCAAGCTTGCTGATAACGCTGCCTACCACCGCCACCGAGTCTGTCAAATCCCTGGCCAACAACGACGACATTTCAGGCCAGGCCTTCCTCATAATGTTCCAAGCGACCGTGGCCATAATGGTAACCTTGGCAAGAGCTCCTACGCAGTGGACCACAGACCTTCTGGAGAACATCCTTGTAAGCCCTGCCACCGGGTCTAGCCGGGAGAAATCCGGCGACAACGCCGCAGGTCTGAAAACCAGTCCCGTCTGACAGACAGCTGCTGCAGCTGCCCATACTACGGCCGAAAGCAGGACCGAAATAGAAGCCACCCCAACCATCATAAGGATGGCCCGAAATACACTTTGTGCCCACCCTAGAGTTGGTTCATCGGAGGACATATGCGACCATATTGCAGAGGACCGGTCAAGAAGAAACCGGACCACAGAATGAAAGCTAACCCGAAGGGCCAGGATAGCCCCTAAGAAACCTACGGCAGACGATAGATCCTGGCTGAAAGCGATTTGGCCCTTCTGCCTGGCCACAAGCCGGCGCCTGGGTGTTGCCGGTTCTGTTTTTTCCTCAGCAAAAAGCTGCAGGTCAAAGTCATGCCTCATGGTATCAAGACTCCCAGCAAAGAATTGAGCAGACCTTTCATAGAAGCAAAAAGTCCCCGGGTGACCACATCATAGAAGCTCACGGCAGCCAGGAGAGTAAGCAAACCTGCAAGGGTCTTCACAGGTATCCCTACAGCAAACACGTTGATCTGTGGAACCGACCGGGCCACTACACCCAAAGATACATCCACAACCAGAGAAACCGCCCAGATAGGGGCTGAAAGGACAAGAGCTGTCCAAAACATCTGCCCTGCGGCCCTAAGGTTGAGGACCGCCCAGGCCTGAGGGACAAACGCAGACCCTGCAGGCATGAGCACAAAGGAGTCTGTAAGAGCGCTAACGAAAAGGTGATGTCCGTCTACGGCCAGAATGATCAAAGTAACCATCAGCTGCTTGAGCATACCCATAAGAGGTGCCGGTCCGCCAAACTGGGGATCCATGACATTGGCAAGGCCAAGACCCATCCCCATGTCCATAACGTGCCCGGCCATATCCAGGGCAGCCATTATCAGCGTCGCAGAAAACCCGATTACCATGCCAACAAGCAGTTCACAGACAGCCCCAGAGGCCATCTGAGCCAAAGTCCCGGGAAGCGCAGTTGCCGCCGGCAGCCGGGACCATAGGACCAGTGACAAGGCCAGGCAAATCAGGCCCTTAACCTGCCCCGGTACATGCCTGGATCCGAAAACCGGCGCGGTGAGCACCAGCCCTAACGTGCGCAAAAACACGCACATAAACGGAAACAGCAGCGCCCATGATTCCACAGTCTCAGCCCCCCAGCGAAATCACATGATTCCCGGCAAGCTCTCCATGACCCTTAGCGTAAAATCCGACAGTGTGCGAAGCATCCAACCACCAAACAGAAACAGTGCAGCAAGGACCGCAAGGATCTTTGGCACGAAGCTGAGAGTCTGGTCGTGGATCTGTGTGGTAGCCTGAAAGATCGAGATCACCAGCCCGACCCCTACTGAGACAACAAGGCAGGGCATGGCCACCAGGACTGCCACGCTCAAAGCTTCCTTGCCAAACGTCATAACCTGATCTGCTGTCAATGAAATCCCCCCAGTTGCTCTCATCTGAAGCTCGCCACTAACGACCCGGTAACAAGGGTCCACCCATCGACCAGGACAAACAGCAGTATCTTGAAAGGCAGAGAAATCAGCACAGGCGGGAGCATCATCATCCCCATAGCCATAAGGGTTGATGCCACGACCATATCCACCACCAAAAAAGGCAGAAACAACATGAAACCTATCTGAAACGCCGTCTTTAACTCCGAAAGCACAAAGGCGGGCACAACCTGGTGAACTCCAAGGTCCTCGGGAGACCCAATCTTTTCTGCCCCGGAATCAACAAACAGGGCAAGGTCTTTTTCCCGGGTTTGACGCAGCATGAACTCTTTGAGGGGAGCAGAGGCCAGTTCAAACGCTTGTGCACCGGTGATCTCGCCCGACAGGTAGGGGCTTAACGCTATCTCATTTACGTATGACCATGTGGGCATCATCACGAAAAAGGTCAAGAGCAGAGCTAACCCAACGATGATTTGATTTGGCGGAGTCTGCTGAGTGCCTAAGCCTGACCGGAGAAAGGAAAACACCACTGCTATTCTCGTAAAGGAAGTGGTCAGAATAAGAATGGCCGGCGCCAGGGTAAGCACTGTAAGCAGACCAAGTATCCCCAAAGCAGTGATCAAGGGACCGCCGCCTTCAGCTCCTTCAAAGGTGACGTTAATCTCGGGTACCGGAAGCGGCGCCGGTGCAGCGCAAGCAAACTTGGCGCCCGGAGAAGCCAGGAGGAAAACAATGCACAAGGCCGCAAGAAGGTCTGAATTCCCAAACAGGAAGGTCTTTGCTCTCTTCAGTTCCTCTCTTAGGCAAAGGAAAAATCCTTTGTTCAAACCTTTAGGGCTGCGTCCTTGGTCGTCCCAGGGAGGACGTTGGGTCTCGTCTGCTTTGCTGTTCTGCGCCAGTTCCTTAATAAGCGTAATGCTGTGATCGGTAACCCCAAGCAGAAGCAAAGACTCCCCGCTGTCTATGAGGCACAGCCACCTGTTTCCCCCAAGGGATAACAAGTCTGTTACTCTAAGACAACCCCTTGAACGAAAGCTTCCTCTGAGATTGCGCAGCTTTACCGCCATGGCGCAAATGGCTACAAGCAGGCCAAGAAAGATGAAAATCCTGACAACGACCGTACTCATAGAAGTTCCCATAGCATCGCCGTGAAGTGCGGGCTCCCCCCTTTTCTCTATCTCCCGCGTCTGGTCCAGCGCACAGAAACATCAGCCGGTGATTTTCCTGACCCCTCCCTGGGATCTCTTGTTGCTGTAAATCTCCCGAATCCGCACTCCGAAGTTTTCGTCTATGACGACAACTTCGCCTGAAGCGAAGACCTTACCGTTTACAAGAATGTCCACCGGGTCACCTGCGATCCTGTCCAGCTCCACCACTGAACCTGTAGTAAGGTTCAAAAGATCCTTTACATAGCACTTAGCTTTTCCCAGCTCTACGCTTAAGGTGAGAGGGACGTCCATAAGGATTTCCATCCCCGCCACAGGTTCCTCATGACCTCCTGGGCTTTCCTCGAATTTCTCGAAAGCCACGGACTTTATCTGAGGGCCCGCCGTTGCTTCTTGGGAAGCATTCTCGTCTTTCATCTACACTGGATCCTCCTCTCCGTTCTCCCACAGGGAGCAGATTCGCGCGGCAAGGCGGTTTCCCAGAGTACCGACTTCCGCGGAAAACTTAGCTTTGCCGAAAACATACAAGGTGGCCAGACCGTCTTTGGACAGGTCCATTTCGATCACGTCGCCCTCACGTAAAGACACGACCTGACTCATCTGAAGCACAGTCTTGCCGAGCCTGCACGAGATCGGCACCTCAAGATTCTCTATTGCCGGCGAAACACTGTGTCCGTCACCCTTGTCGTCACTTCCGTCATTCTCTCGAAACCAGCGGTTAAGGGAAAAGGCGGGCAGAACAGGCTCAAGGGTGACATAGGGCAGACAGAACTCAATGCGGTCGCTTTGAGCGCCAAACCTCACAAGGATACTGGCCGAGAGAACCATATCACTGGGACCCATGATCTGCTGAATGAAGTACGGGTTAACCTCAATTGACGATATGTCAGGTCGATTGTGGCCCATGTTGAAGTCTTCGAGGGTCTCACCGAAGATTCCAGTTAAGGCCAGGAGTATGCGCCGGGCCATAGAGATCTCTATCTCTGTAAGTGTCCTTGAGAAGCCCGGTGAGTTGCCTTCTCCGCCGCACAGCCTGTCGAGCATGGGCAACATGACCCGCAAGTGCGCGTTAACCAGCATGCTTGACGGAAGATCCCCCAATTTGACGATAGCGACACAGCACGGGTTTGACAATTCCCTGGAAAACTCGGCGTATGTAAGCTGGTCAATAGATTCCACCTCAACGTGAACGGCCATTCTAAACAGGCCGGAAAAGTACGAGGTGGTCTGCCTGCAGAAGCTGTCGAAAATGAGCTGTGCGCCTCGCAAGTGATCCTTGGAGAACTTGTCAGGCCTCCTAAAGTCATATACACGTAACCGGCCCTGAGCTACTTGAAGCTTATCCCCGGTTTGACGCTTCAACACCGAATCTATGAGCGCATCTATCTCTTTCTGTGTGAGTGCCAAGACTAATCCCCCCCTGACTGCAAACGCGACGGAAACCTATTGAATCAAAAACTCTGCGAAATATACATTTGATACAGCACCCGGACACTTTCGCGAGAGAATCTCGCGCATATCCCGCTGGAGGGCGCGAAGACCGCTTTCCCCGCCAAGCTCTGCATAGCTTTTTGACCTGAGAAGCGCGTATATGTCTGTCTTCAGTTCACTGACCATCCCCGTGATTTCCTGGGCCTTTGAAGAATAGATCTCAAGGTCTACAGTGACGCGAACAAACCTTCCGTAATCCACCAGGTTTGTTGTGAACTGTCCCAGGCTGATGACACAAGTTTTCTGCGGTCGTTGGTCGCCGGGTTCTGCAGCAAGGCCAAGAATAGAGAAACCCCAGACTTTGGCAGCAGCTACGTACCCTGACGCGCACACGACTATCACGGCAATTGCCAACGCCAATACTTTCTTCGCTTTGAGCACCTCCTTCACAACTCCCGCTTCCCCATAGAGGCGAGACACCCCAGAAGCATAGTTAAGGCGGTTCCATCCTGGACAATGACGCTCTCAAAATGACCACATCCACCCTGCGGTTTCTCTGTCTCCCTTCCGGTGTATCATTGGAGGCAATGGGATGATGCTCACCGTAACCTGCAGCCTGTAACCTCCCGGGATCTATCTCTGAGTTGTACAGGAAAAACCTTATTACGCTTGCGGCGCGGCCAGTGGACAATTCCCAGTTAGAGGGGAAGCGTTCTGTGCTTATGGGCCAGTTGTCTGTGTGGCCTTCTATTCTCACACTGTTGTCTATGGATTCAAGAAGATTCACAACCTGTGTCAGGATGTCCCGGCCTTCTTCTCTGATATCTGCGCTTCCCACGTCAAAGAGGACCGAATCGGCGAACCTTATGACCAGCCCTCGCTCCTCCATCTCCAGGGAGACCTTCCCTGCGAGACCCATTTCCTCAAGCTCCTGACGGAGCTTCTCAGCCATAAGCTCAAGACGTGCAATCTCCTGAGCGATAAGGCTCAGCTCAGGATCAAGGGTGTCAGGGTCCACCGGACCTGGCGCAGGAGGACCATGTTGTGCCCCATCAAGGATTCCGAAGGCGCCCTGCAGCGAACTGAGGACAGCCTCGAACTTCCTGGCGTTGACCGCAGACATGGAGAATAAGAGGATAAAGAAGGTCATCAGCAGTGTGACCATATCGGCGTAGGTATTTATCCATGATACATTTCTGGGTGGGTCCTCTCTACGAACCCGCCTGCGCGCCACTTTGCTGTGCCTCCCTCTGTCTCGTAGGTACGGTAATCCTCTCCCTTTCCTTGGGCGGCAAAAAAGACCTCAGCTTCTCCTGTACAACCCTTGGGTTGTCACCGGCCTGTATTGACAGAATCCCTTCAATAATAGCTTCCTTAACGAAAACCTCCCGGGCATCGTTGTCTTTGAGTTTATTGGCTATTGGGAGAAACACCAGATTCGACAGAATCGAGCCATAGAAGGTCGTAACCAGGGCAACGGCCATGCCCGGCCCTATCTGTTCCGGGTTATCCAGGGCAAGTAGCATCTGAATCAGACCGATGAGGGTACCCAGCATACCGAAGGCAGGAGCAAAGGCTCCCATAGTTTCGAACACGCTTTGCCCCATCCGGTGTCGTTCGGAGACAAAGGTCACCTCAGTCTCAAGGATGTTCCTGACCAGCTCCTGGGTTGTACCGTCAACTACCAGACGTATGCCTTTCTGAAGAAAAGGGTCCTCAAGCACTTCAGCATCTTCATCCAGCGCCAAGAGCCCTTCACGCCTGGCCTTATCGGCAAACTTCACTAGGGTGTTAATTGTCTCGGCAACGTCTGTCTCCTGTTTTCGAAAAGCTTTGCCGGCAATCTTGAGCACTTCCAGGAATGTACTCATTGAATAGCTCATCAGAGTTGCAGTCAGAGTGCCTCCCACAGTAATGAAAATTGACGACACATCCCAAAAGGCCTTCAGACTCCCTCCCTGAGCCATGCCCAAAAGCACAATACCAAAGCCAGATACCAGGCCGAGTACTGTTGCTCTGTCCAAGAGAGAAACCTCCGTTTTCCGCTGCCCGGCAGGAAGAAACCTCGCTTGATGGTATCAACAAGGTTAACTTCCCTGCCGGGCCTTTTTACGTGATGCCTCTATCTTTTGAGGTTGACAAGCTCCTGAAGAAGCTCGTCAGCCACAGTGATAATCCTCGAGTTAGCCTGAAACCCTCGTTGTGTTACGATCATCTGGGTAAACTCCTCCGCAAGGTCTACGTTAGACATCTCCAGAGAACTGGGCGCTACCATACCCCGGCCTGAGGTGCCCGCCTCACCGATCTCGGGCCTTCCCGAGTTGTTGGACTCGTGGAACAAGCTCTTTCCAACCTTTTGAAGCCCTCCCGGGTTGGCAAAGTTAGCCAGGGCCAGCTGTCCCAGAACCCGTGTCTGTCCGTTGGAGTAGAATCCGGTTATAACACCCTTGGAATCAAAGGTATATGACTCAAGAGAACCCGAAGGGCATCCATCGACGGTCGGAGCGTCTACAGTAGTCGGACCGGCAACCTGGGTTACGGCGCCAAAGTCCAGTGTCACATGAATTGGGTCTACTCCCGGCAGAATATCCAGCACAAACTCAGGAGCTTCAGGAGGATCGCCCGGATTCGGGCCTCTGTTCTCCACGAAGCGTCCGCTGGAATCGAACTCCAGCAATCCTCTTCCCAGGGACGCCCCCTGAAAGACAGCTTCCCAGTTCCACTGGTTATGTGTGGAAGCCTTTGTGAACAACACGGTGATCGTATGGGATCGACCTTGTGAGTCGTATACGGTCACCGGAGATGTCTTCACAAAACCATCTTCAGCTGCGGTGTTGAGGTTCTTCTCCCATCTGATTCCGGTAGTTGCCGATGCGGGCATATTGGAACCGATAGCTATCCTTATGGGGCTCAGGAGACTGGGCGAAGACCTATCAGACGGGAGCATGCCGCCGGAGTCTGCCATCCATCCAAGAACCTTCCGTCCCTCTGCGTCTACCAAAACACCGTCTCCATCGGTATCAAATGCGCCCACCCGTGTGAACGCATTTATCCCTCCTTCTCTTACAAGGAAGAACCCTTGACCTTCTATGGCAACATCGGTCGTACGTGAAGTTGGCTGAAGGTTGCCCGGCGTGTGACTTGTATCGATCCCTGCCACATTAACCCCAAGACCTACCTGCAAAGGGTTCATGCCGCCCCTTTGGGTCAAACTCAGGTCAGAGGGAGAACTGGCTCCTCGCAAAGTCTGGCTGAACACTTCCTGAAACGTTACGCGACTTGCCTTAAAACCAGGCGTATTCACGTTTGCAACGTTGTTTCCAATCACGTCCATCCTGGTCTGGTGAGTCCGAAGACCCGACACAGCACTGAAAAGCGAACGCATCATACTTGGTGATACTCCCCTTTCTATTCTCCCGATTCCGGCGCTTCTTCGTCCGTTCCGAAGCGCATGGCCTCCCTGAAAGGGTCCGGCCCGAACAACCGCGGAAAGTCAGTTGTCTAGGATCACAGCGCTGTCTATTGACGTAAACACGTTGTCTTTCATACGCTCTTCGGGAACTACAGTGACTACAGTTCTGGTCTGAGGAGCTACCACGAAGGCCACATCCTTCATGAGCACCAGGGCAGTCCTGCTTCCTTTGGCAAGGGCTGCGTCAACTGCACCCTCAAGACGAGCTATTCGCTCCTGCCCGAGTTCCTGGCCCCAGGACCGCATGCGCGATTCTGCGTGTCGAGAGAACTTTATCGATGCAGCTTCCTGGGCCTCTGCCAAGGTTCTGGCAAAAGATGCATCCTGGGGCTTGCCCCTATCACCCCTAACCCGAGACTGTCCGCCGGTTGGGCGGCCTACTCTCAAATCCTGGTCAACTGTCCGTATCTCCATGTTCGACTCCTCCCACAAAAGTAAGGTGCTCCACCGGAAACTCCCACTCCCCGGACCTCAGGAACACCCTGCAATCCTTGTACATCACTGCCTCAACGGTGCCTTCGTACAAGCAGGCTCCCTCTTGCCACTCACAGTGCCTGCCGATGATAGAAGCAGCTCCCATAAGGCGCTGGCTTTCCAGGCCATATAGAAGCGCAGACACTGCACGTGTCAGATCGCGGTTCAGGGTCTGAACCTCCGAAACTACCGCACATTGAGCCAGTTGGGCAAAGAACTCCTGCTCCTTCATGGGTTCCATGGGATCTTGGTGCCTGAGTTGGGCCAGCATTATTTGCATGAACTGCTCCTGAAGCTCACTCTGAGGTCCAGGTGCGGCCTCACGGGACCCAAAGGATGAGCTCGCGTTTCCGGCAATACCGTAAAGCAAATATCCTCCCTCCTTCTATGCCAGACAATCAAAGACGCCTCTCTTCAGGGTTGGGAAGTCAAGCTTGTGCCCTCCTGCTATGCCCAAAAAGGGCCTTTCGCCTGCAGGCCATGCTTTTCCAGAGTAGCTTCTGCCTGAACTCTTGGGAGGCGGCTGTTCCCGTCCATCTACACCAAAACCTGCAAGCATGAGTCCATGCTGGTTCAAAGCGTGCCGGAGTTCTCCTGCGCCAGACTCCAGGATTCTGCGGGCGTCATATGAAGGAACTACAAACTTCACAGTGACTTCCTCACCTCTCTGAGAGAGAAGGACCTTGAGCCGGCCAAATCCTGCAGGTTCCACTCTCAGCTCAACAGTCTTTGGCAAGTTCTCCCACGACTTCTCCATCAGGAACCTTGCGATCTCACCGGGCCTGTCCAGGTGAAAGGCTTCTTTGACATGGTCGGCCCTAGGCGGGGGCGCAAGGAATACAGCCTCAGGAGTTCCGGCCCCGCCTGGAAGCTTGCCTGGAAGCTCGCCTGGAAGCTTGCCTGCGTCAAACATCTTTTCCCGGCGGCCTTCAGGTGCCAGGCTTTCTTCAGAAGCATCTACAGGGGCTGCCAGCAGATTGGGCTCGTGGGGTTCAATCTGTCCGGTCTCAGGTTTCACAGGCGGCGCACTTACCGGAATGTCACTGAACAGAACCTGAGCGAAACCCGGCTCTTCCGGAATGGATGCATGAGCTTCTTGACCCCGGTGAGCATCCACGGTCTGTACAGGAAAACCAGGTGAGGTAAACACGGGCGCCGTTTCGCCCGGAAAAGTCAGCCCTTCTAGGTAACCCGTCTCAAAGGCGGCGGTCACCTCACAGGAGACTTCAGTCGCCCCTAAGAGGGCGCGTGAGACACCTTGCCCGGCTGCGGAAAGCCCGCTGTTCCCGGCTTCTGACTGCATTGCCGGGGAAGGGGCATCCTGTCCTGCCGGCCCCACCTGCCCCGGAATTCCCACCTTGGCGAGGAGCATTGTCATAATCCATCCAAATGCTCCTTCGCACCCTGTTTGCCGGCGTGAGGCATGCAACCGGGGTTCTCTACAGACAGAAGAGTTCTCCAAAACTGCCTGGGATAACATGCGACTGGTCTTCTACCTCCTTTTCCCTTGGTTGAACCAAAGGGCAGCTATTTCGTCCAGGACTTTGCCTTGCTGCCACCAATAAAGGTCCCGGTATTCCTTTTTGCGTCTATCCTTGAGCTTTGACAAGGACTCTACTTCTCTGGCGCAGGCTATGGCCCTGGACCTGGCTTGTCCGGTCAGTTCCTTTTTGCCCTGCAACTCCCCCTCTAAACAGCCTATTTCCTCTTCCACGAACGTCCTGTACCTCAGGAGGGCCTTAAGGGTCCAGGGTTCGAGCCTTCCTTCTGCCTCAGCTCGCTGCCGGTCCCAGACGTCTCTTTGAAGTGTGTAAGCTTGGTCTAGTCTGCTTTGTGCTTGTTTCTCCTCTCTGAGGCATCGTCCAAGGTTCTCTTCAGCCAAAAGCTTCCTGAGTTCTCTGATATCAAGAACCCTCTGCAGGTCAAACCTGAATCTCCTCACGGCCTCTCCCCCCCTTTATCGGAAGATCATGTCTTCCCAAACACTCTGTCTGCAAGCGAGGCCTGCACGTCAGGCCTGCGCGCAACCTAGTCCTCCTCGAAGATCCTGGCCAGCTCTTCCACGGTCTTTTCCATTGGAACGCGGTCAAGGGCTGTCTGCCTCAAGAAAACGTTGACCTTGTCAATGTGCTTCAGAGCTTCATCTATGCCGCTGTTGGCGCCGGACACGTAAGCCCCTATGTTTATCAAGTCTTCGGCCTTGCGATAGGTTGAGAGCACCCGCCGCACTTTCAGAGCAAGATCGGCCTGCTGGCGAGGAACAATGTGAGGCATCAGCCTCGATACGGAACCAAGGATGTCCACAGCAGGATAATGACCCATTTCAGCAAGGTGCCTGGACAAGACAATGTGCCCGTCGAGTATGCCCCTGGCCGCGTCAGCTATAGGCTCGTCCATGTCGTCGCCTTCGACCAGAACCGTGTATATACCGGTAATGCTGCCCGAAACGACTTTGCCCGCACGCTCAAGAAGCCTAGGCAAAGATGCAAACACCGAAGGCGTGTATCCCCTTGATGTAGGCGGTTCTCCGGCGGCCAACCCTACTTCCCTGAGAGCCATGCACCAGCGGGTAATAGAGTCCATCATGAGAAGAACCGAAAGCCCCTTATCCCGGAAGTACTCTGCCACAGCTGTAGCTACCCAGGCAGCTTTGATGCGCAAGAGAGGCGGTTCGTCAGAGGTTGCTGCTACAACCACTGAGCGCTTCATGCCCTCTTCGCCCAGATCCCTCTCGATGAACTCCTTGACTTCGCGGCCGCGCTCGCCAATGAGGCCTATGACGCTTACGTCTGCAGATGTGTTTCGAGCTATCATGCCCATGAGGGTCGACTTTCCAACTCCGGATCCTGAGAAAATCCCGAGTCTCTGGCCTTCTCCTATGGTCAAGAGCCCGTCAATAGCTTTGATGCCCGTGGTGACCGGCTTTTCAATGCTGCCACGCTCCAAAGGCCCGGGAGGCTTCTCCATGGCCGGGTAGTAGGTCTCTACAGGCCAGTGAGGCAAGGTATCCATGGGCGACCCAAGGGCATCCAAGATCCTCCCCAGCATGTTTTCGCCTACTGCCACCCGAAGGTCCTTGCCTGTAGCTTCTACAAGCGTCCCCCGAGAGATCCCGTTTAGGTCACCGTAAGGCATTAGGAGCACGTGGCCATGGCGAAAACCCACAACCTCACCTAGCACAGGCTCTCTGGAAACAGGCACCAGCTTGCAGATCTCGCCCATGCGCGCCCTAGGTCCTGCAGATTCTATGAGGAGACCTACCATGTTTCTGACTGTGCCTCCGTAGGTCAAGGTTCGGGCTTCACTGATGGTTTGTCTGTAGGCGTCCAGCTGCAGCTCCATCATTGCCCTGCCACCCCTAGATTTATCCTGCGCGCCTCGCCCAATGCCAGGGCCAGATTCCTGATTTGCCCTTCAACCGTTGCATCCACAAAACCTCCGGGAGTCCGGACTATGGCTCCGTCCCTAACCTCGCTGTCAGCTGCCACCTCAACCGCGGAGGCGCCGAATTCCCGCTTGAGGACCTCACAGGCATCTCCGACCATTTCCTGCAGAGAAGGGTTAACCACAAGTGAGAACTCCCTTTCGTCTCTCAAGGCTGCCATGCCCTGGCGAATAACCTGCAACGTCAGGCCCGGATCAGTCTGAAACTCACGGCGAAGGATTCTGCTTGCGGCCTCAAGGGAAAGGACCAGGAGCTTGGGCTCTGCCTCCCTGAGCATGGCGTCAAATGCATCTCTGGCGGCTTGGAGGACCATTTCAGCCTCCAAAACCAGTCTGTGCGCTTTTTCCGTGCCCTCTTGAAACCCCTGCTCGTAGCCTTTGTCGTAACCTTCCTGCACGGCCTCGTTGTACTTGGCCGCGGCTCTTTGCCTGGCCATTTCCACCGTCTGTGAAGACTCTTCTTTCGCCTTAGCCACCAGGGCGAGGGCATGGTCTTGGGCTTTTCTCAAAACTGCGGCTGGATCCAGGTGTTCCTGGCTGCCTGACGGGCCTCCTGCCGTCCCCAGTACCGGCCTTGGTGATGTAACCTGAGCTCTGAACAACCTAGACAATGATCTCGTCGCCTCCTCCCCGACCCAGAATAATGTCGCCCTGTTCTTCCAGGCGGCGGATTATGCCGACGATCTGCTGCTGGGCCTCTTCTACGTCCCTCATTCTTACAGGACCCAGGTAATCAATGCTCTCTTTCAGGGTCTCAACTGCTCGCTGAGACATGTTCCGGAAGATCTTGTCTTTTACTTCATCGGAAGCAGCTTTGAGAGCCAGCGGCAGCTCCCGGGATAGGTCTACCTCGCGCAGGAACCTCTGCACACTCCGGTCATCAAGGTAGATAATGTCTTCAAAAAGAAACATGCGGCGCTTAATTTCTTCTGACAGTTCAGGAGCTTCCACGTCCAGGGTGCTCAAAATGGTCTTTTCCGTCTGCCTGTCTACGTTATTGAGGATCTCCACTATAGCCGGGATGCCTCCGGTTATCGTATAGTCTGCCCCGGCCAGGCTCACGATCTTACGCTCCAGCACCCTCTCTATTTCCCTGACAACCTCAGGGCTGGTCCCCTCCATAGAGGCGATCCGCCTGGTCACCTCCACCTGCAGGTCGGGGCCAAGAGAAGCCATTACGGATCCTGCCTGAGCAGGAGGAAGGTGGCTGAGGACCAGCGCTATGGTCTGAGGCGCTTCACCTTCAAGAAAATTGAGGAGCTGGGAAGGATCAGCTTTCCGGGCAAAGTCAAACGGCCTTACCTGCAGTGACGCTGTCAGTCTTCGTAGGACGGCAGAGGCTTGCTCCAAGCCCAGTGCTTTTTCCAAGACCGTCCTGGCGTACTCAATCCCGCCTTCATCGATATATTGCTGAGCAAGACACATGTGGGTAAACTCAGACAGGACCTGTTCTCTGGTCTCCTGGTCCACCTTCCGGGTTGCCGCGATCTCAAGAGTCAAAAGGTCGATATCATCCTCCCGTAGGTGTTTCATGACTTTCGCTGAAAGATCGGGGCCAAGAGATATCAGGAGTATAGCTGCTTTCTCCCTGCCCGACAGAGCTGCCCTATACCCTGACATTTCCTTCATCCTCCATGAGCCAGGATTTCACCAGCGATGCAACAGATTGTGGGTCTGAAGAGGCCATCCGTTCTGCAGTCTCCCGTGATCTCTGTCTGGCCAGGGTCTCAGGAGAGATGATGACTTCCGGCTCCACAAGAGCCGGTCCGGGAGAGCTCTCCTCAGCCCTGCGGCTTCTTCTCAACTGAAGGATTATCAAGGTACCCAGGACCAATGCTGCGCCAACAGCAAGGGCGTAAATATGCCACCTGCCCGGTACCTTTGAATCGGGCGCCAGAGCTTGGTCGAGTCTCTTGGCCAGACTGGTATCGAACAGAATGCCGGTTACCGAAATCCTATCCTGCCTTAGGGGATCCAGGCCCAATGCGGCAGATACTGTTTCCGATATCACCGAGCGCTCTTTGTCGTCTAGATTCCTATTGAGGATGACGGCAACTGAAAGGCTCTTGATTGAACCGGGCATAACAATGGTCTCCCGGGTCTCCTGATCTACCTCGTAGTTCCTGATTGACTCGCTTCGGCTATAGCTGGACTCGCCGGTTCCTGAGGTCGTATACGTAGGTACATCCAACCCCCCCGCACTGCCCCCAGGCGGAGTTCCGGTGCCCGAATAGGCTTCGCGGGTCTCCTGTGTACTTCTGAGAATGCCCTCGGGCTCAGTGCTATACGACGTGGTGGTAACCTTAACCTGATCTGTGTTCAAAGCAGCGCGCACCTGGCATGCAACGTTTCCGGCCCCCATCACAGGCGAAAGAAGCAGGACCAGTCGTCTTTCGAGCTCCCGCTCCACTTTGGTAGTCAACTCAAACAGAGCGCCTGATGCCTGCAGCGACTCGCCTCCTGGAAATAGGCTCCCGTAATCTTGTGAAAGCAACTTGCCCTGGGCATCAATGACTGTAACTTCCTCAGTAGAAAGGCCCTCAACCGAGCTTGCAACAAGGTGGACGATACCGTTCACAGACGAGGCTGAAAGCTCCATCATAGGTCTGAGCTTTACCAGAACAGCTGCAGTGGCAGGCTGCTTCTGTGATGCAAACAGTGAAGACTCAGGCATAACTATGTGTACCCGTGCGTCTTCAACCGCCGATATGGTCTTGATTGTTCTTGCCAGCTCGCCCGAAAGCGCCCTTACGTACTGAACCTTGCGCTCAAAGTCAGTAGCAAAGACCCCTTTTGTGCTCATGCTCTCAAAACCTACGACGCCGGAAGCAGGAAGCCCCTGAGACGCCAGTGTAAGACGGGTTCTGTGGACCTGATCCGAAGGCACCATGATGGTTCCGGTGCCTGAAAGCTTGTATGGAATGGACTGTCGCTCAAGTTCAGTTATTATGGCGCCCCCGTCCAGAGGATCAAGATTTGACCACAGAACCTCGTAGGAAGCGCCCCTGGACGAAATCACGATCATCGTCAGTGAAACCACCAAGGCCAGCAGCGCCCCTGAGGCGACCATGGTTTTTTGGGTCTTGTTCAGGCCCGCCCAGACCTGACTGACGCCCTTTGTAAGCGAATTCATGTTTGAAGACACATTAACCACCTGCCCATGACGCATGGTGCCGGCCCACTAAACAGGCATCCGCATGATTTCCTGATAAGCTTCGATGGCCTTGTTTCGGACCGCTATGACCAGGTCAAGGGCCAAACCGGCCTTTTCCACTGACAAAGCGGCCGTATGCATGTCTCTTGCGCTGCCTGTAAGAAGCGCAAGCTGAGATTGGGTAGATTCCTGGTCTAGGTTGGCCAATGCGACTTTGGTTTTCTCAAGGACACTGCCAAATGACGTTACCCGTGGAGCATTGCTCTGTAATGCAGGCGTTTGTCTCAAGAACGTCGCAACCCGAGGTGTGGAAACAGGACCAACATACATATAGATACTCCCCCCGATTTCGGCGCCCAACTTGGGGCATCCAATGTCTGTCTCTTTTGTATCTGCAGCTCTATACTCTGAGAATCTCCAGCGCCTTTTGGGCCATAAGCTTAGCTGCCTCAATGGCGGTGACGTTTGCTTCGTAGGCCCTTGTGGCAGCCATCAGGTCAACCATTTCCGTGACGACATCAACATTAGGAAAGGCTACGTACCCTGTTTCGTCGGCATCCGGATGTCCGGGCATGTGTACAATTCTGAAAGGCCTCGCATCTTCTGCTACTCCTGCCACTGCTACTCCCCCTGAAAGCTCCGGTTCCGACTGAAAACGAGAGGCCAGGATCTGACCAAACGAGTACCTGGCGCTCCTGGGAGCAAACACTGCAACTTTACGTCTGTAAGGGCCTCCGTCTTCGGTTCTCGTGCTCTCAGCATTGGCCAGATTGGAGGCGATGAGATCCAGCCTGAATCTTTCTGCCGTCAACCCGGAAGCGCTTATCTCCATGGCCGAAAACAGTCTCATAGTCTACCGCCTCCCTTCAGTGACGGCCTTGCGAATCAAGGACAAGTATCCGGAGAGCTGCCGCGAAACCGCTGCGTAATACATGGCATTGGCGCTTACCTCCGCCATCTCTCTGTCCATGTCCACTCCGTTTCCGTCAGGGGTAATCCATCCCTCGTCTTGCGTCACGCGAATTCCCCCGGACCCCCGGTAGTCAACGTGCCGCCCGCTGGTGGTTAGCAAGGTTACCCGCGGCTCAACAGCCTTTGCAAGAGCGGTCCGGAAATCCGCATCTTGCCTACGGTAGCCTGGTGTCTCGCTGTTGGCCACGTTTTCCGCAAGAACCTCATGCCGCAACCAAGCTCCATCCAGCGCTTTCTGCATCAGAGCGGTCATCCTCATAGGACCATCCCTCCTCCCGCTAATGAAAACACGCCTTCCGCACCGGCAAGAAGGCGTGTAAACAAATGCCGCCCTTCGGAAACCCGGCTGTCATAGCTAGGCACCGTCAGTGCCTATGCCGTAGACCCGTGGCTTTGCGTCGCTGCCTTTCGACAGCTTTGCCCTTATCGGTATGCGGTATCTAACCCAATATTTGACTTTGCACCCTTACTTCTACACAGCTCCGGAAAATCCTTCTTTCACAAGATAGTTTTCGGAAGTTTTTCGCCATTTCTCCCAAATCAAAAGGCGGAATATGAATCCCGCCTTTTGACTTACCCAGCATCTGCTAACGCAGCTTCTTCAACTCTTCCAAGAGTTTTGGGTTCAGCACCCTGATGTACGTTCCTTTCATGCCCAGAGACCTGGATTCTATGACGCCTGCCGACTCGAATTTCCGGAGGGCGTTGACTATGACCGAGCGGGTGATTCCCACTCTGTCAGCTACCCTTGAGGCAACCAGAAACCCTTCCATTCCGCCTAATTCCTCAAAGATGTGCCTCATGGCATTTAGTTCCGAAAAAGATAAAGTGCCCAGGGCTACCTGTACTGCAGTCCTGCTCCGGGCTTCTTCCTCTACGGTCAGCTGGTTGTACCTCAGGATCTCCATGGCCGCCACAGTAGCTGCGTGCTCGGCCAAAATGAGATCCGGAATGTGGAACTCCCTCTCGGTACGGGCCAGAACCAGGGTGCCAAGACGTTCACCGCCTGCAAAAACAGGCAGAATCGTAGTGACTTTTTCAGGGTAAATGCAAGACATGCCTTCCTTGAACACACATGCTCCCGCTTCCTGGTGAATGTTGGCGGTGGTCTCCTTGTACATAAACAACATCTCATTGTACGAAGTCGGGAATTCCTTTTCAGCAAGGACATCATCTTTCATGACTTTGCACTCGAAATCGTTGAGGAGAGCATACCCTAGAACCTGCCCTGTCTTGTCAAGCACGTAAGCGTTGCATCCGATACAATCCCGAATAATCCGGGCACTGGCATGAAAGTCCACTTCACTTGCTGCCATGAAGAAGAGCTGGTTCATTCTGCGTGTCTTATCCAGTAATGTCTGCAATGTACATTCCTCCCAAAATTCGAAAGCGCCCTGCGCTACAAGATATAGCGGGACAAGTCCCTATCCATGACCAAATCCTGGATCCTGTCTTTGACGTATGCCCTGTCGACCATCACTTCCCTTTCCCCGGCATCGGGAGCCTCAAAAAGAATATCTTCAAGAAGCTTCTCCATGACTGTATGCAGTCTTCTCGCCCCTATGTTCTCGGTCTCCTGGTTCACAAGAAACGCCATGTGTGCTATCTCTTCAATGCCATCCTCTGCGAAACCTAAGCTCACTTTGTCTGTGGCAAGAAGTTCCTTGTATTGCCTGGTAAGGGAGTTCTCCGGCTCTTTCAGTATCCGGATGAAATCTTCCTCGGACAGCGATTCAAGCTCAACTCTGATGGGGAACCGCCCCTGAAGTTCCGGTATAAGGTCCGCAGGCTTTGATACATGAAAGGCACCGGCGCCGATGAAAAGAATATGATCTGTTTTCACCGGCCCATACTTGGTTACTACTGTGGTGCCCTCAACAATAGGCAAAAGATCCCTCTGTACGCCTTCGCGGGAAACGTCCGGCCCAGTTCCCCTTTCACGGCCGGCGACCTTGTCAAGCTCATCCAAGAACACAATTCCCAGCTTCTCACACCGGTTTATGGCATCGGAAGTAATGGCATCCTGATCGACCAATTTGGTAGCTTCTTCCTGAGCAAGGATCTTGCGGGCTTCCTTGACTTTCACCCTTCTTTTCTTGAGGCGCTTGGGCAACATGCCTCCCAAAATATCCTGCATGTTAACGCCCATCTCCTGCATAGACGAACCGTCAAAGAACTCCAGGGTAGGGACTGAAGTATCCTCAACTTCGATCTCCAGATCATTATCTTCCAACTCGCCCCTGGACAACTGCTCGCGCAGTATACGCCGCTGGGCACGAGAACGACGAGCTCTTTCGTCAAAATCGTCGTCTTCGTCTACATCATCCCTTACGGGCGGGTTAAACAACATCTCAAAGGGATTTCTTCCATGCTCCCGTCGCCTGGGAAGGGGACAAAGACAGTCTATGATTCTGTCTTCCGCAAGAGCTTCTGCACGGGTCTTAACCTGCGAAAACGCTTCGTTTCGGACCATTCTTATGGCTGACTCAACCAAATCCCTGACTATTGAATCAACATCGCGTCCAACGTAGCCAACCTCAGTGAACTTAGACGCTTCCACTTTGATGAAAGGAGCGTTCACTAGCCTGGCAAGCCTCCGGCATATCTCGGTCTTTCCCACTCCCGTTGGACCAATCATGAGAATATTCTTGGGAACAATGTCATCCTGAAGAGTGCCTTGAACCTTCTGTCTCCTCAAGCGATTTCTGATGGCAACGGCAACAGCCTTCTTGGCCTTATCCTGTCCGACTATGAACTTGTCCAGTTCCGAAACGATACGCCTGGGTGTCAGATCATCCATATTTCTGCCTCCCTGCCGGCAAAGCCCTGATTTCAACCAATCTCTTCCACCACTATGTTCTCATTTGTATATATGCAGATAGAGGCTGCAATTTTTAGCGATTCCCTGGCGATCTCCGGGGCATCCATGTCAGTGAACCGGAGTAACGCGGTGGCAGCGGCCATGGCATAAGGTCCTCCTGAACCTATGGCAAGGACATCCTCATCAGGTTCAATGACCTCCCCTGTTCCGCTGGCCAGCAGGATCCGGTTGCTGTCCATGCACAGGAGCATAGCCTGAAGCTGGCGCAGTACCCTATCTGTACGCCATTCCTTGGCCAGGCTCACTGCAGCCTTCAAAAGATCCCCTCTCGTTTCCTCAAGATGCCCCTCCAGCTTATCAAACAAGGTAAGAGCATCGCCGACCGACCCGGCAAACCCTGCAAGGATCTGCCCCCTGTAGATCCTGCGGACCTTTCGTGCCCCGGACTTTAGAACAGTATGGCTGGACTCAAGCGTCACCTGACCGTCTCCGGCCATGGCAGCCTTCTTGCCCCTTCTTACCGCAAGGATTGTAGTCCCCACAATACTCAGGCCCTCAGCCAACTCACTCCACCTCCTGACTACTGTCGTCTTCAGCCCTTCGCTCCCTGGCTCTGGGATGAGCTTTCAAATACGTGGCCTTCAGAGCGCTAGGCATTAGATGGGTGTAAATCTGTGTTGTCCTGATGCTCGAATGCCCAAGCATATCCTGGACAGAACGAAGATCGGCACCTCCTGAAAGCAGGTGTGTGGCGAAAGAATGCCGCAAGGTATGAGGGGAACACCTGGAAGGATCAATGCCTGCCTCCACCAGGTGCTTGTCTACAGCCCTTCTTATGGACCTGTCGGAAAGCCTTTTGCCGAACCTGTTCAGAAACAGAGGTTTTCGAAGGGTTGTCTCAAAGTCTTGCTCTTCTCCGGCCTTGCCTCCCCGTTCAAGGACTTTTCTGCCGGAAGTGAGGTAATCCCCTAGCGCCTCAAGGGCCAGAGAACCTACCGGCACAAAGCGCTCCTTGCCGCCCTTTCCCCTCACTTGAACAAAGCCCAGGGAATAATCTATATCACCTATGTTCAGACCTGCGAGCTCGCTTACCCGTAAGCCGCAGCCATAGAGCAGTTCGAGAATTGCCCTGTCTCTCTTACCCAGAGGCGTACTAGTGTCTGGAACTACGACAAGCATCTCGGCCTGTTGGGGAGACAGGACTTTTGGCAGAGGTTTGCCAAGTTTGCGCTGAGGGATCTTGCCGATAGGCTGTTCTTCAAGGGCCCCACGCCTGTGAAGAAACTGCACGAAACCTCGTATGGAAGAAGTCTTCCGGGCAATCGAAGATCCCTTGTAGTTGTTCTGGGCCAGGTAACGCACAAAACGTGAGACACTGTCCTGAGTTATGGCCTCAGTACCCAGTTCGTGCAGTGCGGTGCCGCCGTTTTCTGCCAAAAACCCAAAGAACTGGTCAAGGTCACCGGCGTAGGCAACCTGAGTGCTTAGACTTTGGGTTCTCGAGATCGCAACTTCCGCTAGGAAGTCTTCTCGCCATTCAAATAAACTCCGGCTCAACGATGCACCTTCCCTGGCAGTGTGGGCTCATGCCCCAGCCACAAACGTATACTATCACTACATTTTACCCCACGCAACCATATTCTCAATTTTCAAGAGGTTTAGCGTAATTGCAGTCTGGGTTGGCACACTTTATGCCTTTTCCTTTCCCCCCGGCCTCGACCAGGAACCACCCGCAAACAGGACAGGTGGCACCCGGCAAAGGCCTTTTCCACGACGTAAGGTCACACGCGGGGTAGTTTGAACACCCGTAAAAGAGGCGTCCCTTTCTTGTCCTCCGGACAACAATGTCTCCCTTGCACTTGGGACACAAAACCCCGATCCTCTCGTGAAAGGGCATTGTATTCTTGCACTCCGGATAGCCGGAACAAGCTATGAATTTCCCGTAACGCCCTCGCTTTATGACCATAGGCTTGCCGCACTTGTCGCAATCTAGGCCTGCTGGCTCATCCTCTATCTCAAGCCGGTTGATCTCTTTCTCAGCCTTGTCTATCTGGCTCTTGAAAGGAGTCCAAAACTCCCGTATCAGGGAGGTCCATTCCTCTTTTCCTTCTTCGACTGAGTCAAGTTTCTTCTCCATGCCGGCAGTGAACTTGAGATCCACAATGCTCGGGAAGTTCTCCTGCATCAGCTTATCAACGGTAACGCCCAGCTCTGTAGGCACTAGGCGTCTGGTTTCCCTTTTCACATAGTCTCTCTCAGAGAGGGTAGCAATGATGGGCGCATAGGTAGATGGCCTCCCTATGCCGTTTTCCTCCAGAGCTTTAACAAGGGAAGCCTCCGTATATCGAGGCGGCGGCTCGGTGAAATGCTGAGCCTTATCAAGTCCCAAAAGCGCAAGAACCTCGCCTTGTGACAGGGGTATGATCTCCCTATCGTCTTCGACGGGCTCATCCAAACTCTCCTGATACAACCTTTCGAACCCGGCAAACTGCAGACGAGAGCCGGTTGCCCTGAAGGTGTGTCCACCGGCGTCTATCTCAACGCTAACAGTATCATATACAGCCGGTGCCATCTGGCTGGCCACGAATCTGTCCCAAATGAGTTTGTAAAGCTTGTACAGCTCAGGCTTTAGATACTGTTTGAGTTCCTCAGGCTGCCTCATGACACTCGTCGGCCTGATGGCCTCATGAGCTCCCTGCTCCCCTGGCTTGCGCCTTGGCTGTCGCGGTCGACCCAAATACTCAGATCCGTAAGTCTGGGCAATGTAGGTCCTGGCCTCACCGGTAGCAGATTGGGACACTCTCACAGAGTCTGTGCGCATGTATGTGATAAGCCCTGTATACCCGTGTGGACCCAGTTCCACTCCTTCGTACAAAGTCTGGGCCAAAGACATAGTCCTGCGCACAGGAAAGCCGAGCTTGCGCGCTGCCTCCTGTTGAAGGGTAGATGTGATGAAGGGATAAGGGGGTGATTTTTTCCTGGTCTTCGGTGCAATCGAACTAACCCTAAACTCCTTGTTGTCCAGGTCTTCCATAATCCGGTTGACCTGAGCTTCTGAGCTCAGTTCCTGCTTCTTGCCGTTTTCCCCAATATAGCGAGCTTTGACGTTGCCTTCTGCGCCCTGCAATTCAGCATCTAGGGTCCAGTACTCAACGTGCTGGAAACCTGCAATTTCCTGTTCGCGTGAGACGATCAGGTGAAGAGCTGCTGACTGAACACGCCCTGCCGAAAGCCCCGGCCGGACCTTGCGCCACAAGAGCGGGCTGAGACTATATCCCACAAGACGGTCCAGCACCCTTCGAGCCTGGTAAGAGTCAACAAGGTGGGCATTTATGGGGACTGGTTCAGAAAAAGCTTCTTTCACGGCTCGCTCAGTGATCTCATGAAAACTCACTCTTCTGGCCTTCTCAGGCTCTATCTCGAGTATGTTGCACAAATGCCATGATATAGCTTCGCCTTCGCGATCGGGGTCGGTAGCCAGGTAGACTTCGCTGGCCCTTTTGGCGGCATCTTTCAGTTCTTTGATGACCGGGCCTTTGCCCCGAATGTTTATGTACTGAGGAGCGAATCCGTTTGCGACATCCACTCCCAGCCGGCTCTTGGGCAGATCTCTGATGTGTCCCAGCGACGCCTTAACATCATACTTTGCTTTCATGAAACGAGAAATGGTTCTGGCCTTGGTAGGCGACTCCACTATTATCAAAGGACGTCCAGCTTCCTTTGCCATGCTCTTTACCGCTCCTTCAGAATGAGTTCTTGCCAGCAACATATCTCCCACCGCCCAGCCTGACGACAAGCCCCTTTACCTCCAGGGAAGCAAGAACAGCCATCACCTTGCCTGCAGGAAAGGAACTCAATCGCTCTGCGATTTCCCCGGCCGTCAGCGCTTCGTTGCACATGCTTTGCATTATAACCGATTCTTCCAGCGTCACGCAGAGAGGGCTGGAACGCTCCGGCAGATCCGGAACGTATTCATCCTCTCGACTAAGAAAGGATAGCACATCTTCCGCGCACGTTACCAGATAAGCTCCTTCCTGTATCAGCCTGTTAGTCCCTTTGCTGGCCGCCGACTTAACGCTTCCGGGAATGGCCATGACCGGCCGCCCATGTTTGATAGCCCAATCAGCTGTTATCAAGGCCCCTGACTTCTCAGGAGCTTCTACTACCACCACGCCCAAAGCCAGCCCCGATATGATCCTGTTTCTTGCGGGAAACCGCCACGGAAGAGGTGCCGTTCCGTTGGGATACTCTGAGAGAAGTGCCCCTGAAGACAGAATTCGCAGAAACAACTCCCGGTTTGATGGAGGATACACCATATCCAAACCGCAGGCCAGACACGCGAGAGTTCTCCCGCCGGCATCAAGGGCTCCTTCGTGAGCTTTGGTGTCGATGCCTCCTGCCAACCCTGAGACTATCGCCACGCCTGCCCCTGCCAGATCCCGTGCGAGCTCAAAGGCAATGTGCCGTCCTACAGGAGTAGCTTTTCTTGTTCCTACAAGGGCTACCGCCACCCTGTCCGCAGGCAGGACTTGACCCCTTACGTAAAGCTTCTCAGGTGGCTGAGGAATGCTTCTCAGGTTTTCAGGGTACAGACACTCATCCCTTCCTATCAGTCTTGTTTCCGGTACTTCCATAACAAGCGGCACCATCTTTCCAGGATTTGTCCGGACACGACAGGACAGGTTTCTCCAATTTAGTACATGTATACCATATATTGTGAAGAACGGGAAGCTTGTGTCGAGATTCTCTTTCATAACCCTTGCCCCGCATGGAGAAGATCAGCTAGAAACACTACAAGAGAGGCGGTGCCTGATTGAGCATGTGGAAGGTAGTCAAGGCGCTTTTGGGGCCGCCCAGGGGACGGTCAGAGAGAACTCGGTTCTCCCTGGGAAAACGGCCTATTCATGGCAAAATGCCTTCCAAAAGCGCCAAATCCAAAGAAGGAACAAGCTTGACAGCTCAATTAGACAGAAATGTCGAGGGCCTCAAAGCTATCTTCCATGTGCCCGATTCTTCGGATGTGGTCTTCAGGGAGATCATCTGCCCTGCTCCAAAGGCAAGGATAGTCATTGGGTATATTGAGGGAATCAGCAGTTTCGACAAGATCCATGCATCGGTGCTTCAGCCCCTGATGTTGCTGGCGCCCTTGCGGAAACCCAGAGGAGGAGATTCGGTAGACGAGATAAAAAGCGCTCTGGTCCCCAGCGGGCAAGTTGAAGAAAAAACGACCCTTGACGAACTGGTGGAATCAATGATCTCCGGAGACTCGGTGATCCTTATAGAAAACCAGTCCAGAGCCCTTTCCGTAGAAACCAAAGGATGGGAACACCGGACAGTTGATACTGCTGTAACAGAAAGGATCGTACGTGGTCCACAGCAGGGTTTCGTTGAAGTTCTCCGGGTCAACACGGCGGTAATGCGCTCTCTGGTTCAAAGTCCCCACCTCGTGGTGGAGAGCATAGACATTGGGTTGACATCAAAAAACAAGTGTGCCCTTCTATACATGGCCAATATTGCCAATGACAAGATAATCGCGGAAATGAGAAGGCGGATATCTTCCATAGCAGCATCAGAGATCCTGACAAGCGGCGTTTTGGAGCAATACATTGAAACCCATCACAGCCTCTTACCTACGACCATGAGCACCGAGCGGCCTGATCGCGTTGCCTATTATCTGATGCAAGGAGCATGTGCAGTGCTGGTTGCCGGTGATCCGTTTGCCCTTGTAGCTCCTATTACCGTCTTCTCCCTTATTCAGAGCCCCGAAGACGAGTATGTAAGGTGGCCGTACGGCAACATAGTACGAACCATTAGGTATTTGGCGCTGATCACCGTTATCTTCCTCCCTGGTTTCTACGTGGCAACCATAAACTATCACCCTGAGATGGTGCCCACCACTTTGCTTATGGCCATTGCCGCTAGCCGGGAACCGATTCCTCTGCCTTTGACATTCGAAGTCATTCTCATGTACCTGGGGTTTGAACTGATAAGAGAGGCGGGTATTCGCATACCGTCTCCCATTGGCCCTACCATAGGCATAGTAGGTGCGCTTCTTATAGGCGAAGCTGCGGTGTCCGCATCCATAGTCAGCCCTATTTTGGTCATTGTCATCGCGGTCACAGCCGTAGCTTCTTTTTCCATCCCCAACCAGGAACTGGCCATGTTTACGAGAATAGGCACACTTATGTTTATCATCTTCGGGGCTTTGTTCGGGCTTTTCGGTCTGGTTGCTGCCACTTACGCTTTGCTGTGCCATGCTTTCTCCCTGACAAGCCTCGGTGTTCCCTATTTTTCGCCTTTGGCGCCTAAACGCCCTGCTACAGCGTTTACTTTGGCACAGCCTCCCGTATGGCGCATGAAATACAGACCCTCGTTCCTGAGGCCCAAGGACCTTCAACGAGCACTGGACACATCCAGGCTCTGGGACGAGGGAAAGACCCTGCAGCCAGCTCCGGAAGGCAAAGAAGGCCGCAAATCAGGAGGTGATAGCAGTAGGAGCCCAAAAAGGAAACCCCGGAGTAAGCGAAAAGACCGGTAGGAAAGGCCAGAGGGAGACCACTGACACAATATCTGCAGGTCACATTAACACAAGAGAACTAACATCGCTGGTAACGTTTCTCTTCGGAGTCAAGGTTCTTTTGACTACTCCATCGTTTCTGATCGAAAGAGCTGGCAGCGCTGCCTGGATCTCAACTGCAGTCTCCACCCTCGTGGCTCTTGCCGGACTATGGGGATGGATCTTGTGGGCTAACGAAACGCCCAGCCTGGGCTTTGTGCCTGCACTACGGCTTACCCTTGGACGCTTTTTGGGCGATACCCTGGCCGCCGGACTCCTGGGTTTCTTTGTAGCCGCCATATCCCTAAACCTGAGGATCTTCGCAGGAGGTGCCGTCATAGGACTCTTGCCCGAATTCCCATTAGAGATTCTGCTTGCCATAGCTATCATTGCAGCCCTGTATGCCGCATGGCTTGGCCTGGAAACAGTAGCTCGATCTGCCGTGTTTTTTCTGCCGCTGACTATCGGATCTATGATCACCATGTTCCTTGCATCTCACAGAATGTTTGATCTTCGAAATCTGTTGCCTTTCTGGGGTCTGGGAGCTCGTACAACTCTTATGCAAGGGGCGTTGCATACAGGGCTTTATGGGGCACTGCCTGCCCTTATGGTCATGAAGACCTATGTTCGCAGCAGTGAAGACCTTGTCCAAGGCAGCGTTCGAGGAGTGGTCTATGCAAGTGTCCTCCTGATCACAGGCTTGGTGGCTGTGATAGCGGTATTTCCGTACCCCATGAGCGCTTGGAAGGTGGAACCTCTAGGGGTAATGGTAAGAGCTGTCTATCTCGGACCGTTTCTACAAAGGATTGAAGCTTTGTTCATGTTTACGTGGTTTTTCGCTCAGGCAGTTCAAGCAAGTTTCGCTATCACCGTAATCCTTCTCATCCTGAGTCAGATGACCGGTACAAATACATACAGGCCTTTCCTGCCCGCAATGCTTTCTTTGATCTTCGGGGTGGCATCTACCCCCGAAAGCATGTACCGGGCAGGAGAGCTCTGGGACCATGCGTTAGTATACTGGGGAAGCCTTAACGTTATTCTTGGCTGGGTGCTTCTTCTGGTGGCACGATTAAGAGGAGTAGGAAAAACACAACATGAAAATCCCTAAGCACATATCCAAACTTGGCCTGCTCCTGGTTGCGTTAGTCGTAGCTACGACAGCCCTTGCTCCGGGATGTTGGGGAAAGCTGGAGCTTGAAGACCGCTCTCTCGTTACGCTTCTGGGAATCGACAACGGTGACAAAAGCGAAATCCTTCTCACAACGGTCATTGCCGTACCAAGGACTGCGGCAAAAGGCATGCAGGGCAGCGGAGGAGGCGGAGGAAAAGGTTCAGCTACTATGCTGTCTGCCGAAGGCCGAGACCTTTTCGATGCTTTGGATAACATCGAAAGTATGAGTTCCCGGCGCGTGACCCCCATCCACGCTGCCGTAGTAATAATAGGTGAAGGCTTAGCAAAGAAGGACATCGCTCCGGTAATCGATGTGTTTACGCGCAGCCTCGAATTCAGAGACAACACCCTGGTGGCCGTCTCTCAGGGTAGAGCTATGGACTTCATTAAGGAATTCACCTCTCTTGAGGAAGCCGAACCTTCCACGGCTATCTCCAAACTGATTAACACCGCCAACCTAACTCTAGGCGCCTGCCCGGTGGTTACCATGCATGAGTTCATATCAGCTTATACAGTCCTGGGAGCAGATCCCTGGGCGCCCTATTTGGCCCTTGCGGCGCCGGATCCTTCTGAAGAAAAATCCCCCGAAAGCGCAGATAAGTCCAGAGAAGGCGGAGACAATACAGACTTGGACAAAGGTCAAGAGATTGCGGCAGAAAAGACCGTGGCTGTAAAAGGCGCTGCGGTCTTTGGAAAAGAAGGGGAGGTTCAGAAAATGGTTGGGTTTCTTGACCGCTATCAGACTTTCGGAGCGCTCATTCTAAGGAATAACTTCCGTCAAGGGCGCTTCGATATTGCCATGCCAGGCGGAGATCAGGAGGCAACCCTTTTTCTGCATCATTCATCAGCCAGAGCCAAGGTCATAGTCTCACAGGATGCAGTTGATTTTGCTTTCACAGTCCGCTTAACAGGCAGCCTTGAGGAGGCACGAATAGGGTTGCATGGCACTGAACCTTCTGCAGCCTTCAGAAAAGCTTTGTGCATCACCGGCGCAGAGGAACTCAATGCACTATTAACCGACACTCTGGAAGCCCTAAAGTCCATAGGTTCAGATGCGATCGGGCTTGGTAAGTCTGTTCAAGGAAAGTTTCGTTCCTACCCTGACTGGGAGGTTTTCAATTTCCCGTCGCGTTTGCCGGAAGTGACAGCACGGTTTGACGTCAAAGTATTCATATTCACCTCAGGCTTTACATTCCGCCGTCCTGAGCCCCGGTAGTCCGTGCCCGGCAGGAACTCTGCCAAACCAGAGCGAATTCAGTGAAAAGCCAGAGGAGCTGACTTGGCTTTGGGATATACTCTGTATCAAGCAGAAGACGCACGGCGTGAGAGATTTAGGTACATAGCAGGGGTAGACGAGGCAGGGAGAGGGCCCATGGCAGGACCCGTGGTGGCCGCATCCGTTATTCTGCCCAGAAGACCCGAGATACCGGGCATCGATGACAGCAAGAAGCTTTCCGGGCCAAAACGTGAGCGCCTTTTTGATGTCATTACCGAGGAATGCCTTTGCTTCGGCGTAGGCATACGTTCAGCCAGGTACATCGATACTGTGGGCATAGCTGTGGCTACTTTTTCAGCCATGAAGATATCTGTTGAGATGCTTGCCCTTAAGGGATATATCCCCGACCTCGTAATCGTTGACGGATATGCGATTCCGGATCTTGCAGTCCAGCAAGAAGCCCTGGTACGCGCCGACTCACAGATCGCATCGGTTGCCTGTGCGTCCATCATTGCGAAAGTCATACGAGATCGCATTATGCTCCGGTACGAAACCCTTTATCCGGGATACGGATTCTCGCGGCACAAGGGATACTGCACTCAAGCTCACCTTAGTTTTCTGACTGAGCGAGGCCCTTCACCCATTCACAGAAGGTCCTTCGCGCCGGTAAGGGCTGTGATCGAAAACAGATAACAAACGGATCTTCTCACCTGGAGGTCGATCAATCATGAAACGGCGAGTCTGCGTTGTAGGGTACGGAAATGTGGGCAAAGAGGCAATAGAATGCATTCGGAAGGCCGAAGACATGGAGTTTGTGGGGCTTGTTAGACGAAACCCTGTGAATCCCGGGCTGGATGCCCCGGTAGTGTCTGATGTCTCTGAGTTGGGCAAGGTAGACGTTGCTATCCTCACTGTTCCCTCACGAGAAGTACCTAAGATAGCTCCTCTTTACCTTCAGAAAGGCATCAACACAGTTGACAGTTTTGACATCCACGGCCATGCCGTCATTAAGCTGCGACGCCAACTGGATGCTGATGCAAGGAAGGCCGGCAGCGTAGCTATTATAGGTTCAGGCTGGGATCCGGGAACCGACTCACTGGTAAGAATGATCTTTACAGCCCTTGCGCCAAGAGGCATAACTTATACCAATTACGGTCCAGGTATGAGCATGGGACACACAGTTGCCGTCAAGGCAATTCCCGGAGTGAAAGACGCTCTTTCCATGACTCTCCCGGCAGGATTTGGACGGCACAAGCGAGACGTGTACGTGGAAATCCATGATGACGCAGATTTCCAGGACATCGCAGAGAGAATCAAGGCAGACCCCTATTTCATCAACGACGAGACACGTGTCACCCAGGTCGACTCGATCCAAGACATAGAAGCCATGGGCCATGGGGTGCACATGGAACGCTACGGCAGTTCGGGTTCAGCTCAAAATCAGGTCCTCGAGCTAAAGATGAGGCTGACTAACCCCTCGGCCACATCTCAGGTTATGGTTTCGGCGGCCAGAGCGTCTACAAGGATCCCTCCTGGAGCTTACTGTCTGGGAGAAGTCGCCCCCGTAGATTTGCTGCCGGGCAACCGGGAAGATAACCTGAAAGCCCTGGTCTAGCAATTCCAGAACTCTATGATGTCCTTAATCAACTGAAACGTAGGGCTTTCCGGGGAACCTGATACGGCGCAGAGGTCTACACGCATTCCATCATGCCGGAAGCTATGTCCCAGGATTCGACGGCTGGCTGACAGGAAATCCCGTATGGCCAGCTTTAGTCTCTTTATCTTTCTGATCTCCAATGACTCGGCAGGAGTCACCAGAGAGCCTGGTCTTCTGTAACGGACCTCAACGAACGCAAGCGTTGTTCCATCCATGGCAATGATGTCAATCTCCCCATATGGCGAGATGAAGTTTCGATAGACAATACGGTACCCGGTTCCCTCGAGATACTGACACGCCTTATCTTCAATTCTCAAGCCCAGTTCCCTGGACGTTGGCCTGTCAGCTTTGTTACCTTTCACAGCGAGCTCTTCCCGGAAGCTTTGAGTCAAAGCTCGGAAGTCCTCTGCCTGTATGAGAGCGCCTCTGCAACATGCTCCTCCTCTATCCTTGCTGAACCGGCCAGATCCCCGATCGTAGCTGCCACTCTTATTACCCGGTAGTATCCTCGCGCAGACAGTCTCATCCGTTCATATGCCTCCAGCAGGAGCTTGCGAGCATCCCTTGAAAGGCTTAGCAGGGTTGACAGCTCTTTGGGGCCCATTTCCGAATTGGTCAACAGCCCCGTTCCCCCAAGACGCTGTTCTTGAAGGCTCCTGGCTGCCGAGATCCTGTCCTTCACCCGAGAGCTGGCTTCTGCACACCAGCCCTGAGACAAATCGCTTGCTTCCACTCTCTCAACCGGCATATACATGTCAATTCTGTCTAGAATGGGCCCGTTGATCTTGGACAAATACTGCCTTCGTTGGTATTCGGTGCAAGTACACTCGTGCCCATCACTTCCCCAATAACCGCATGGGCACGGATTCTGCGCCGCTACAAGCATGAACCTGGATGGAAATGTGAAAGTCCCACGGGACCTGGTTACAACAGATACCCCTGATTCCAGCGGCTGTCGCAAGGCGTTTATGGCTGAGTGCGAGAACTGTGGGAATTCGTCCATAAAAAGCACGCCCCGGTGAGCCAGGGTGACTTCACCGGGCAACGGATTAGCTCCGCCTCCCACAAGGGCCGCCGCCGTAACTGTATGGTGCGGCGCCCGGAACGGCCTTGAACGCACAAGCCCGCTGCCTGAAGGAAGCGCCTCTGCTACGCTGGCAATACGCGTAACCATTAGCGACTCTTCCAGGGTAAGGTCAGGCAGTATGCCGGGAATGGCTCGGGCCAGCAAGCTCTTCCCCGCTCCCGGCGGGCCTGTCAGCAGAATGTTATGCCCGCCGGCGCATGCCACTTCAATGGCCCTCTTCGCGGCCCGCTGCCCCCTAATCTCCCCGAAGTCAGGGTTTGGCGCTCCGGGCGATTCCTCTTGTGATCCGGCCGCTCTGGGAAGGTTGCCAGCTCCCTTGACGAATTCAGCCACCTCGCCAAGGTGACGCGCAACCCGCACGTCAATTCCCGGCAAAGAAGCTACCTCTTCTTGTCCGGCTACCGGCACGACTACTCCTTTGGAGGATCTCTCTTGTGCAGACAAAACCATAGCTAATGCACCTCGCACCGGGCGGATGCTTCCGTCCAGCGCAAGCTCACCCAGGTACTCATAGTCCCTCAAGCGTAAGGTGTCACCGAGCTGTCCGGAGGCTGCAAGGATTCCCACGGCAATGCCCAGGTCCATCTGGGTTCCCTCCTTATGAATGCCTGCCGGGGCAAGGTTAACCGTAATACGCCTGGATGGTACGTCAAACCCTGTATTTCGGAGTGCAGACCGGACCCGTTGTCTGGCCTCCCGGACAGAAGTGTCGGCCATGCCAACTATCTCCAGGCCCGGTAACCCTCCAGATACATCAACCTCGACGGTGACCGGAACTCCGTCAATGCCCAGTACGGTTGCACTTTTAACCCATGCAAACAAAAAGCATCTCTCCATGGAAACTAGCAGTTGTCGGATGGTCTACCACATATTACCATAGAGGGACGGAATATGGCAATAGCTGACAAATCAGGCGGGAGCTAGTGTGAGTCCGGTGTAACTATCCTGGTTACCTGATACCCCCCGGGGGTATCCTTCACCCCATAGCCTAGCCCGGCCAGTTCATCTCTGATGGCATCAGCCCGTTTCCAGTTCCTTGCCAGCCTAGCTTGGTGCCTTTCCTCGAGAAGGGCGCGAACGTAGTCGGGCAGATCACCTGCAGCAATATCCACGTCAGGTCCCAATCTGCCTTTGGCAAGGTCAAGAGCGAGTACCCGGTCACAATCTCTGGCCAACTCAAGCAGTTCAGATCCCAGACCGGACCGGGTAGCCTCCCAGAGCACTGCAAGGGCCTGAGGGGTATTGAGATCATCATTGACAGCTTGCAGGAAATCTTCTCTGAACCTTAACGCGTTGTGCGAAAGGGCTCTGCCCTGAACATCCCTAAGCCGATCTTCCTTGGAGTCTTTCTGCACCGCCCGCCTCAAAGCAAAAAGCCCTTTTTGAGCGCCGGCCACAGCTTCCCAGGTAAAGTTCAGCTTTGCACGGTAATGAGCGCCAAGGCAGAGATACCGAAAAGCCAGCGGCTCAATGCCCCTTGCTTCCAGATCGCTGACTGTGTAGACATTCCCCAAACTCTTAGACATTTTACCGCCATCGACCAGCAAAAACTCAACGTGCATCCAAAACCTGGCCGCCGGCTGCCCGGTGCAAGCTGCAGTTTGGGCAATCTCGTTCTCATGATGCACCGGAATATGATCGATTCCACCGGTGTGAATATCGAACTGATCCCCTAAGTATTGACGCCCCATGGCGGAACACTCAATATGCCAACCGGGATAACCCATACCCCACGGGCTCTCCCACTGCATAATGTGCTCAGCCGGAGCTTTCTTCCAGAGGGCAAAGTCAGCCGGATTCCTTTTCTCAGGGTTAACCTCCACCCTTGCTCCAGCTTTTTGCTCGCTAAGGTTTATCCTTGACAAGCAGCCATACTCGGGGAACTTGCTTATGTCGAAGTACACCCCATCGCTTGTTTCATAGGCGTATCCCCTGTCTGCGAGTTCCTGCACCATAGCTATCATTTCAGGGATGTGTTGCGTAGCATAGCACAGGACAGTAACTGGCCTGATGTTCAGCCGCTTCGTATCGTCCAGGAACACCTCAGTGTAGTGCCTAGCTATTTCCCAGGGGGTCTTGCGTTCTCTCCGCGCTGAGATCATCATCTTGTCTTCGCCTTCGTCAGCGTCGGATACCAGGTGCCCTACGTCGGTGATGTTCATTACCATGTTGACTTCAAGCCCGTTGTACTCAAGGGTCCTTCTGAGAATGTCTGCGAACACGTAAGCGCGCATGTTGCCAATGGAGGCATACTCGTAAACCGTTGGGCCACAGGTGTACATGCCTACCCTTCCAGGGCTTTGAGGTACAAAGTCCTCCTTATTTCTGGTGAGAGTGTTAAAGAAGCGGATCCCGGTCACCTTGACGGCCCCTCTCATTCTGTGAATGCATTGTTGGCGATAATGTATCACAGACGCAGAAGCGTTACAAATGCAGGGATCCATGACCGGTTCGCACGTGCATAGGAAATGTCCTGGCCAAGCATATGTTTACAGCCCCTTGTGTTGCACGCTGCATACCTGTAAGATATTTGGTGTACAGAAATATCCCTCTTCCTCACTTTAAAGAATAGGAGACTCCCAAATTGGATGATCGAGACAATTCAGATGAAGCCTTGGTCAATGGGGTGCCGGAAGCAGTCGTTGACATTGAAGTTCCCACCCTAAGGAAACAGATTCTGACTCTGGCTCTTCCCGCTCTGGCTGAGTCGAGCCTGATGACTCTGGTGTCTATGGCCGACATGATTATGGTAAGCAGGCTGGGACCCTGGGCTACAGCTGCCATTGGTTTGTCTAACCAGCCTGTGTTTGTGGCGTTCTCAGTTTTCCTGGCCCTTAACGTTGGTGCCACAGCGCTGGTTGCCCGTTCCATCGGAGCCGGCAAATCTGAGGACGCGGCATCAGCTGCAAGACAAGGGCTTGTGCTTGCTTCCTGCATGGGGATAATCCTAGGCCTTGCAGGCTTTGTCTGGGCAGAACAGATTCTTGTCTGGATGGGAGCTGAAGCTGACGTCATAGGCCCTGGTACAGCTTACATGCGAGCTGCGGCCATTGGCCTTATGTTTCAAGGGCCATCTATAAGTCTCAGCGCTTCATTGAGAGGAGCCGGAGACACTCGTACACCCATGACAGTGAACATGGTAGCTAACATAGTAAACCTGGTTGGCAACTATATTCTGATCCACGGGCATTTCGGTTTTCCCCGGCTTGAGGTTGCCGGCGCCGGCATAGCTACCGCTATCTCCAGGTTAACGGCATGCTGTCTTGTCATGTACAAGGTGTTTAACACCCACCACAGCGCAGCCATAAAACTGTCTGTTTCCGACTCTTTCAAGCCCGACATAGAGATTATCCAGCGGATACTCAAGGTTGGACTGCCTGCTGCCGGCGAACAACTGGTCATGCGTACGGGTAACATGACTTTTGCCAGAATAGTGTCAAGTTTTGGGACGGTCACCTATGCCGCTCACCAGGTAGCTATGAACATCGAAGGGCTCTCTTTTACTCCGGGCCAAGCTTTTCAGATAGCGTCAACAACCCTGGTAGGACAGAACCTTGGCGCTGAGCAGCCAGAGCGGGCCATGCGCGTAGGTTGGGAGGCCAGAAAGATAGGAGTCGCTATTGCCACCGTCATGGGCCTGGTGTTCTTCTTCCTTGGGAAATACATTGTCTTGATGTATACCGATGACCCCACGGTCATCGCTCTCAGCGCCGGCGCTCTGAAGATCATAGCCATAGCTCAACCATTCATGATCAGTAACTTCATCCTGGCCGGTGGGCTGAGGGGCGCCGGAGACACAAAGTGGACTCTTTACATCACACTGGCGGGAATCTGGGGTATAAGGGTGGTTACTGCGTACATTCTGGCCATTAAGATGAACATGACCTTGTACGGAGCGTGGATCGGCATGGCATTGGACATGATGGTCAGAGCGATCCTCATGGACCGCCGCTTCGCCTCAGGTCGCTGGACGAGAATAAGAGTCTGACATGCTGCAGGGACCTTCGGAGACACCGAGGGTCCCTGCATCTGTTTGCCCCGGACGCAGTTTCAGATCACTCGTTCCGCCGGATTAACTGCTGTAGACAGCCCCATGGCTTCCTTCATTCTCTTCAGAGTGTGGGACGCCACCTTATTGGCTTTCCTGGCCCCGTCTGTCAAGATTCCCCTGACGTCACCTGACGCCTTTATGTCTCTGTATCTTTGCTGGACCGGGTCAATCATTGCCACAACAACATCAGTCAGATCCTTCTTGAAATCGGCGTACCCTTTGCCCGCATACTTAGTGGCAACATGCTCGATACTCTCCCCTGAACAGGCTGAGTAGATTGTGATCAGGTTGGCCAGAGCAGGTTTCTCTTCAGGATCAAATATGACCTCACGCCCGGAATCAGTCACTGCTCTCTTTATCTTCCTTGATATTTCGTCCCTGGAATCGGCCAGGGAAATGTACCCGAAGGGGTTAGGGTCCGACTTGGACATCTTTCTGGAGGGATCCTGAAGGGACTTGATACGAGCCCCGGATTCCCCAATCATGAGCTCGGGCACCTTTAGAACCGGACCGAAGCGACCGTTAAAACGAATCGCCAGATCGCGCGTGATTTCAACATGCTGCCTCTGGTCTTCGCCGACAGGAACAAAGTCAGCATCGTATAACACGATGTCAGCAGCCTGCAACGCAGGATAGGTGAAAAGCCCTGCGGAAAAGGACTCTTTTCCCTCGGTCTTGTCCTTAAACTGCGTCATGCGGGAAAGCTCTCCAAAGGTCGCGGTACATTCCATAATCCAGCTAGCCTCAGCGTGGCACGGAACATCCGATTGAGCGAACAGTACCACCTTGTCGGGGTTGAGTCCGGAAGCAAGAAAGTATGTAGCTGCATCCTCAATGTTGTGGGCCAGCTCTTTGGGGTCCTGCGGAACCGTAATCGCATGAAGGTCTACAACGCTGTAGTAGCATTCATAATCATCCTGGAGGTCGACCCAACGTTTCATCGCCCCAATGTAATTCCCGATGTGAATGGCCCCCGAAGGCTGAATGCCCGAAAACACTCTCTTCATCCTAGATCGCGCTCTAGCTGCCGCGCTTCCTCCCTTCGTACCGTCCCCTAATTATCCCATCAAAGGCTGATCGCCGCAACACGTAGGGCTTTCCGCCTGAATTCCAAGGACGGATCCGGTCAAGAATACATGTATGCATCTTACTGGGATCTTACTTGCAGCAGGAATAGGCGTCTATACTCTTAACTGGGCACGTGTCTTATTCAAGAACGGCAACGTGGCAGGAGGCTGCTGGACTGTCGTTCTTGCAGTCACGTCCACCGGGTTTGCGTGGTACTACTTCTACCAGCACGGCTTTTTTCCGTAAAAGAGTGCCCGGGAAAGATCCCGGGCTTACCCACAAGTTGTTGTCGCACCTCGGGGGGGTAACAGGCGACAACAATTCATTCTTCAGCTCTGATCATCGAGCTCGCAGAAGACTTCCGCAGGGTCAAAAGGCCCATTTTCAACGGGAAACACGTGCTTTGACGCAATCAGGGCCGCATTGGTCCTGTCTTTCACCCCCAGCTTCCTAAAGATGCTGTACAGGTGATTCTTCACCGTCTTCTGGCTGATAAAGAGCGTGTTCCCTATGGCTTTATTGGATAAGCCCCTGGCAACCAGGGTTAGCACTTCTGTCTCGCGTGGGCTCAGGGCAACCCTTGAACCCCCTGCGGCCACGCTAGCGCCATTTCTCAGGTCATTCCGGTAGAGCTGACTCCTTCTGGCTACAAGCGAGGATACGTAGACGTCACCTCGCGCTGCAGCTTCAAGGGCCAAGGCGATCTGCCTGCCGGTGGCTTTCTCATCCAGAAAAGCTGAGATCCCCAGAAAGTGAGCGCCGGCGATGTCGGTAACGCCTAACCGCTCCAGGACAACCACGAATTTAGCCTCAGGGTAAACATCCTTTAGCCTAGAGAAATCCTTCTGGGTTGATTGACAGTCTTTCCGGGTCTGCAAGACAACCACCTCAAAAGAGACCTTAGGAAAAGGGGAGCTGACACGCATATCCAGATAGATCACTTGTTTTGATGCATCCCGCGCAAGGGATGCACAAAGCCTCTGCTGCCATAATCCGTTTGAGTAAGCTGCCAGTATTCTCAGTGCGGACGCCTCCGTTACACTCGTCATCTACAGTTATCATCGTGATAACGAGGCCTGTGTGTAGCGGTACCCATCAGGGCAGAGGCGCTGACCTCCTGGCAAGGTGCCTCAAAACAGCCCGCTCCAAGACTCTGGTTATCTTGGTCCCGAAGAATTCCCTGCTGCCGATCCTGTCAACCAACACCGTGTGACACCCAATAAGATTTCCGCCAAGAATGTCTGTGAACATCTGATCTCCAACCACACATGCCTGACCGGGTGAGACCCGGACTCTCCTGAGAGCCTCCCGGAAAAACCGCTGTACAGGCTTGCGAGCTCCAATCACCAGCTCAGTCTGAAGCTGTTGAGACATCTCCCTAATGGTGGGCGAAGGCCGGGCGTTAGTAAGAATCACTGTTCGAAAGCCCTCATCGTGCAGAAAGGAGAACCAGTCACTGAGCTCCTCAGCTACTTTGTAGTCACGCCAAGGAACCAGGGTGTTATCGAGGTCGCTGACAATAGCTTGTACGGATCTTTCCCGCAGCCACTGCAAGGGGAGATCGTATATGGTGGCAATGCGCAGCGAAGGCGTAAGGAGCCTCATAGGCCCTCTGCCATCAGATACTTGCATTGCTTGTGACCTGTCCAATCAAACACCCCTTCTAATGATACCAAAGAAGGGAATGCGCCCCAAGCAGTCTCTACGCTTATTCCTTTACTGGAGGCAGTAACGACAGGCCTGTGAAAGCTTGGCAAGGGCCCTTTTCTCTATCCTGCTTACGTACGAACGGGAAATCCCTAGTTGCCGGGCGATTTCCCTTTGTGTCTTCTGAGGTCTCCCCCCAAGACCGTATCTAAGTTCCAGGACTTCCCGTTCTCTTTCCTCCAAGCCTGCCAGATGATGCAGCACGCTCTCAGATTGCACTCTGGCACTGACCAGATCCGCTACATCAGGCTCTTGGTCGCGCACAATATCCATGTAAGAAACATCGCCCTCATCATCTTCCGGACTCACCGGATCAAACAGGTATAGTTCGTACTTCTCGTTCTTTGTAGCTCTCAGATGCATTAAGATCTCATTCTCTATGCACCGGGATGCATACGTCGCCAACCTGGTTCCTCTGTCATCCCGGTATGTGTTAATAGCTTTGACCAAGCCTATGCTGCCTATAGATATTAGGTCTTCTATTTCCTGTGGATTTGGATCAAACTTCTTCACAATGTGGGCGACCAGCCTAAGGTTATGTTCAACCAGCTTGTTCCGGCTTTTCACGTCGCCTTGCTTGAAAGCTTCCAGGCAATCTCTTTCCTCTTCTTCAGACAGCGGCAGAGGAAAATGGTTGCCTCCCAGGTATCCCAGACAAGTCCCAAGAATCCTAATAAGGGCTGTAGCTAGACACAAGATACCTTCAACCACGCCTTCATCCCCCCATCAGAAACCCAAGGACAGTGACCCTACATACTATGCAGAAGTAGGCAGGACGCGTGCAGTTTCCCGGCAAATTGGAGGGACTTGCCATAGGCGGGATAGACCATAGACTCTTCAGCGCTTCAGTATTCTCAGAGAGATCTGACGAAACAGTCTGGCGGCACAATCATGGTCCTCTGTCTCCTGGACAAACACTCCAAGTACATAGCGAGGAGCCAGGAGAGGTGTCCAACCGCAAAACCATGAATCTGTAACCAGCTCGAAAGCTTGAGGCTCAGAAGTTTGGGGTTCCGGTAAGCCGGCCAGGGCGGTGCCTGCCTTGCCGGCCGACCCGTAAACCGGAACCCAAGCTACACCCTTCGTGTGGTGCAGGGTCTCAGCCAACAGCTCTTTTTCCAGCCGCTCAGCTGTTACCGGCGAGAAAGCTGCCCGTGTCTCCTGGTAAGTCCCTGGAATAAGGATAGGGCACAGCCATCTTCCGCCCCCTATGATTGCCCTGTAGAACGCAGTAAGCTGCAAAGGAGTAACCAAGACTGAGCCATAACCGTTCATGGTACCGGAAACACAAACCGGTTCGCCTCCGTCGCCATGATACTCCGGCAAAGCACCGTCTCTTTCGTTTGGAAGAGGCACACCGGTCTTTGCACCAAATCCACAACCTGTAGCATACTCCAAAAAACCGGTGAGGTCTAAGAGGGACGCTGCCTCGGCCACCACCTCATCCAAACTCATGCAGACCGGTACATGATTGTTCTCCAGAAAGAAACCTGCAACTACCGGAAGCCATGCAGAGCCGGGGCCAAACTCAGATATTGCACGGTTGAGAAGAGGTTGAGTCTCAAGACCCAGGTACATCTCAGGGGCATTCTGATCAAAAGACGGTCTTGACGCCATAGCAACTATCTCTGCGTTTAGCGCATCCAGAACCACAACTGCACCTTTCTTGATGTCCCTTTCATCGAGCACCTGTTCGACAGCAAGCTGAACTGCCGCATCCAAGGTAGTGGTGAGGTCGGCAGAACGTCCTTCCGGCGGAGCGATTCTAAGGACTGCCCCCGGTAGTTCTGTCCCCTCTCCTGTAGCTGTAATGCCAGCCCAGGAAGACGGGCCTTTTGCCAGCAATCGCTGATACCACTTTTCCAGGCCGTCTTCGCCTACGTTATCTCCGGAGTTTGTTCTTGCCCCGGACCGAACGTAGCCTACCACATGACGAGCTATTGATCCCGGACCGTATCTGACTTCATCGGGCACCACATCAACTCCGGAGATCCCGCCCTCAAGAAACCTTGCATATTCATTAGGCTGCAACGCAGGTACAACAACTTTAACAGGAGCTGAAGAAACAGAACCCAGTATGTCCTCAAGCCCTAATGCGGCAAGGACAAAGGAGCCTTCCGGATCAGCCAGGTCCTCACAGCTATGGCGAACTCCCGGAGGAAGCAGAAGCAATGACTGAGACCAGGTGGGACAATGCAGGGGAACCCCATGCCGGTCCAGGATGCTGCCCCTGGCAAGGGTAACAGCCACTCCTCTTTGTCGTTGGTTCGAGGCCGGCCTTGCCAGAGAATCCTCCTGGATACGGCTGATTACCTGATATCTCAACAAGACTCCCATAAGGAGAAGGACAACTGCACCTGCTATCTTCAAAAGCCAGTGCAGCCGTCTTCTTGTCAAAAGGTCTTCAGGGTCAAACAATGGCACCCTCGCCTGCCGCCTTGCCTCTTAGATCGCCCACCTTGCCCAGTTCCTCGGCAATTCGGGCAACGAACACCTTAAGCTCCGCCACTTTTTCAACTTGGGAAAGGCTCAACCAGTTTTCTAGCAAATTGCACAGTCCCGAATACTTTGTAGCTGCTTCTCTCAAGCAGGCTTTGGCATCAGCAGCTTCCTTTCGGGCTGCTTTGAGTGCAGTCTCGCTTTCAGCCAGTTTCCTCTTGAGGATTATGGCTTCTCTTGATTGCCGTGCCATCTGTGAGAGTCCCTTAACAAACGGTACAATGTCTGCTCCGTACTCACCTGACACACCTACGAAATCTGCCAGATATCCAATGAAATCCTCCTCTTGCATCTCTAGATCAAGAGAGATAGGTCTTGGTGCATGTTGAACGTTTGTCTCTTCTGTCCCTTCCGTCATGCGTTTCATCTGATAGTACTTCCATCGTGCAGTGAGCCACGATATTCCGTTGGCCTCTCCAAACTCCTTCAGAGCTGTTGTCACCGGCACCCCTGCTTCAACTCGCTCTCCAACGAAATCCATAAGCTCCCTATCCTTGCCATCTCTCCACCGGTACCTGGATCGTGCCTGAGATACTGCCATGTCAAAAACCTCCTTCAGCTACCGTATTATGTTTGTGAGCAAAACACTGTTTTTATGCAAACACATACGGCATAAGGAAGCCATAAAAGTAAGACCGGGAGCGGGTTCTACGAATCCCCACAGGTAAACCCTCTGTCTTGTACCAGTTGAGCGAGATATCGCGACAAATCCGGACCCAGGTCAGGTCGAGACAGGGCAATTTCGATGGTTGCTTTGAGAAACCCCTTGGGGTCCCCTACATCGTATCTTACGCCTTCGAACTCATAGCCGATAATTCCGCCGTTTCTTGCCAGCTCTCTCAGGGCGTCAGTCAGCTGTATCTCACCGCCTACTCCAGGCTCCAGTCTCTCCAAAATCGGGAATATTTCTGAAGGCAATATGTACCTCCCTATTACCGCCAGGTCCGATGGAGCGTCTTCAGGGCGTGGTTTCTCTACCAGATCGCGAACCTCCCACATCCTGTCGCCGGCAAACTCTGCAGAGATTACCCCATATGACGAAACTTTGTCGCGCGGCACCCTTCGAACGGCAATCACAGGCTTTCCTGTCTTTTCATGCACCTTGATCATCTGAGCAAGGCAGGGTTCCTTGGACATAACAATATCGTCCCCAAGCAAAACCGCGAAGTAACCGTTGGACACATGCTGCCTTGCGCAATAAACTGCATGCCCAAGCCCCAGAGGCTGCTTCTGTCGAACGTAATGAATGTGACACATGCAAGCAATTTTCCGGATCAGTTCGAGAAGGTCAGACTTACCCCTATCAGCCAGATGGTGCTCAAGCTCAGCCGAGTGGTCAAAATAGTCCTCTAACGGCCTCTTATCCCTACCCGTCACAAATAAGAAGTCGTCGCAGCCTGATTCCACCGCTTCTTCGACAACATAATGTATTGTGGGCTTATCCACGAGAGGAAGCATCTCTTTGGGTTGTGCCTTTGTGGCAGGCAAGAACCGGGTACCAAGTCCTGCTACCGGCAACACCGCTTTCTTGATGGGCATTGGCGCCGCTCCTTTCAACCAATGATTCACCCCTATTCTATCTAGCCTGAGGGCAAACGCAAAAGTTTGCTTCGGAACCAAAGTTGGGGAGATAATAGAGCCGTCACTGCGGACATAATCTATAGACAAAAGAAAGGATTGCTGGTCCTATGGCCAAACCTAAGACCGGTCACACTAAGGGGAACAGTGCCAACATGCATGTCTCCATGTGGACCGATAGCTACTATCCATACATATCCGGGGTTACCAGAGCAGTCGCCACAATGAAAGAGACCCTTTCAACCATGGGACATGAGGTGTCCATCTTCTGTCCTGACTATCCCGAGGTTGAGGCCGAAGACAAAGTTTACAGATTTCCGTCAATCAAGTCGCCGACAAATCCAGACTACTACGTTGCTCTGCCCCTATCTCTACGAGCCTATACCGAGTTTTCGTCTCTCTGTCCCGACGTAGTACACATCCACTCGCCGTTTAACTTAGGCAAGTACGGGTTCAACCTGGCTCGCTGGCGAAACATACCGGTTGCCTTTACTTACCACACAATGTACCGAATGTACTCCCACTATATTCCTGTTGTAGGCGACAAGGTATCCAAAGCGGTTGAGGACGCGGCGTTCCGTGTAGCTAGGTCCGTCGATGCAGTTATCACACCTTCACCCACTATGGCCAGGTACTTGCAGGAACACAACGCCGGTGTAAAGGTCTATGCTATTCCCAACGGAATACCCGTGGAGCAGTTTAGGTCAGGAGACCCGGGGTTTCTGGCAGAGCGTTACGGTCTGCCCAAAGACGTACCGGTGATTCTGACCTGCGGAAGACTTGCCGCAGAGAAGAATCTCAACGTTCTTCTTGATGCTTTCGCGCGTCTGAGGAAGACCACTCAAGCTTGCCTCGTTCTCGTCGGCGACGGCCCCTCAAGAGCTGCGCTGACAGACTACGCGAAAGCTCTTGGCGTAAGCTCAGATGTCTTTTTTGCCGGGTCCGTTGATCCTGACCTGATGGCCCACGTATACGCAGGGGCGGATCTGTTCCTTTTCACCTCCCTGACTGACACTCAAGGCCTGGTTTTGGTCGAAGCCAAAGCAGCAGGCGTTCCTGCAGTAGCTGTGGCTGCCCTTGGGCCCAAAGACATGATTGAAGATGGGGTCGACGGATACTTAAGCCCTAACGACCCGGATAAGATCGCTGAGCTGGCTGCCCATTTACTGAATCACCCTGAAGTCCTTGAGGAAATGTCTCAGGCAGCACGAAAGAACTCTGAATCTTTCTCCAAGGAGGTTTGCGCCAGGCGCCTTCTCGAGTGCTACTGTTCTTTGCTATAGGACCGGGAAAAGTTTCAGGCCGGACGCTCAACCCGCCCTCGCCTGCCCAAAGCTTCCAGGTACAGTTCCGTGTACATTGCCGCTGACCTGTTCCAGGAGAAATCCATGTTCATGGTGTTAGATACCAGTTTCCACCACAAGTCTTTCTCTTTGAAGACTGCCAGGGCTCTTCGAATGCTTCCTGCAAGGGCCTTGGCACTGTACTCAGAGAATGAGAACCCATTCCCTGTTCCCGTATTCGGGTCGTAGTCAATTACAGTGTCTGCGAGGCCGCCGGTCCTCCTGGCCACCGGAATGGTACCGTAGCGCATGGCAATCAGTTGACCCAAGCCACACGGCTCAAACCGTGAAGGCATCAGGAACAGATCGGCGCCGGCGTAGATCCTCTGGGCCAACACTCCGTTGAACCCTATGATCGCGGCCATCTTGCCGGGATACTTTGATGCCATTTGGCGAAAAGTCATCTCATGTTCCCCATCGCCCGTTCCCAGCAGCACAAACTGCGCGTCACCGGACAGAGTAGAAGGAAGGGCGTCCCTGAGAATATCCAGCCCTTTCTGATCAACCAACCTTGATACCATGCCCATCAAGGGGGCATTGCTGACTTCAAGGTTGAGCTCTCGCTGAAGGGCATGTTTGTTTTCCTTTTTCTTTGCAGGGGTGGAAGCATCGTATGTAGCATAGATTCTTGGGTCAGAAGCTGGGTTAAACTCGTGATAGTTGATACCGTTCACTATTCCGTACAGATCGCGCCCGCGTTTTCTCAGTATTCCCTCAAATCCTTCGCCAAAAGAAGGGGTCTGAATCTCTCTGGCATAGGTCTCCGAAACAGTGTTCACCACGTCTGAATAAACGATGCCGGCTTTCATGAAGCTTACGTCGCCGTAGAACTCCACGCCCTCCTGGTGGAAGTACTCGGGACCCACACCCAGGTACGCTAGAACTTCCCTGGGGTACCGACCCTGATACTTCAGGTTATGTATAGTGTAGACTGTTGCTACATCGCGCCAGACATGATTCTCTTGACCTCTTAACCTGACCAGCAGGGGCACAAACCCCGACTGCCAGTCATTGCAGTGGACTACATCCGGTATGAAGTCCAGAGCTTCACACATCTGCAGGCATGCCCGGTCAAAGAAAGCAAATCGCTCAGCCTCATCAGGGAAAACATAGTACCGTTCTCTATCAAAGTAGTGGTAGTTATCGATAAAGTAGACCGGAATCCGCCCCTGTACCCCATCGGATTTGGCTTCAATGCTGTCGCTCCGAACTATGCAGGTCTCCTTCCGGTCGCCTACCTGTACCGGAAAGTCCGCCACATAGTCCCGGGCCGGGATACTGCGGTACCTGGGGAGTACAACACGAATATCGTTGCCCTGTAGAAGAAGAGCTTTGGGCAAGGAACCGGCAACATCAGCCAGCCCTCCGGTTTTGGCAAAAGGCGCCACCTCAGACGAAATCAGCAGAATCTTTAACCCTGTATCCAGCACATCCACAGCCTCCTCTTAGTCATATTTGAGTCCGCAACTGCTGAGCTGCCACCTCAGGCGGCGATGGGTTTATGTGAACCCCTGCGCCAAGCTCAAGGCCGGCCTCTACGTTCAACCTTGGATACACGTGGATGTGGCCATGAAAAGGCGCGTTTGACTTGTCACGCCCCAGATCGTGCAGATCGTGAAAGATCAGGTTGTACGAGAGAGATGAAAAAGACCTCTCGTACCTGGCAAATAAGTCGCTTAGGGCTTGAGCCAGTTCTCTTATGAACCCTGCAGTTGAACCAAATACGCTGGCGCTGTGTTTTCGGGGAACCAGAGCAGTCTCAAACGAAAACTCGGAAGCGTAGGGACACAGTGTAACGAAGGCGTCAGTCTGTGCGACCACCCGTTCATCCTTTTCCAGTTCCCTTTCTATTAGGTCACAGATCAGGCATCGCTTGGTCTTATGCTCATAGAGTCTGAACCTGGAAGTCTCGTTCACGATCCGGGGCGGGACTACAGGGAGTCCCATTATCTGAAAGTGCGGATGTGAAAGGGAGGCTCCGCCAAGTTTGCCCCAGTTGCGGAATATCTGCACGTACTTGATCTCCTTGCGGTCATATAGGACCAAACTCCTATCTCTCAGAACCTCAAGAATAGAAACGATCTCGTCGATGCTGTAAGTGCCTAGAGTTCCGTCGTGCCTGGGAGATTCTATGACAACCTCATGAGCTCCCACACTAGGAATCTGCCAGTACATTTCCGCGTCGCCAACGCCCGGCGAGTCCCCCAAGGAAGAGGACAGTCCCTGAACCTCGGAGGGATGAATCTGAGCTAAGGGAAGAAGAGCAGGGAACTTGTTAGGAACCACTCGCACTTTCCAGCCTTGTTCATTTGCAGCAGTCCCTTCCCTAAGGGCATATATTTCAGGAGGCGTCTGCCCCTCGTTCCCCGGACAAAACGGGCATTTGGGATCGTGTTCTCTGACAGGACCCTCGTCGAGCTGGGCGGCACGGAACTCAGACGGTCGTTTTGCCCGTTCGGTGGCTATGATAACAAAATCCCCGGTAAGCATGTGAAAACGAAGTTCAGGCAAAGAGATTCGTCCTTTCGACGGTTTTTGCAGGAAGGGGTAGACAGGCAGCTACCCCTTCCCACCCGGTTCTGAGCTTTATCTTGTCTCTAGAATGTGGACCTCTCGCTTTCGGAAGAAATGTTGCTTCCTCGAGTCCAGGATGGCAAAGTGACAGACTCCTGCACTCCGGCATGCTGTCCTCGTTGACTCCATGAACCCGTCTGGCTTGACATCTGGCTGGGCTGTCCGCCCCACCTTGCGCCCTGGGACAGACTGCTGGGTCCGTAACCGCTTTGCCCTTCACCGGCCTGAGTACCGGTCCACTGACTGGCCCCGTAGGTGCTTCCCATCTGGCTGGGCTGTCCGCCCCACCTTGCGCCCTGGGACAGACTGCTGGGTCCGTAACCGCTTTGCCCTTCACCGGTCTGAGTACCGGTCCACTGACTTGCCCCGTAGGTGCTTCCCATCTGGCTGGGCTGTCCGCCCCACCTTGCGCCCTGGGACAGACTGCTGGGTCCGTAACCGCTTTGCCCTTCACCGGCCTGGGTACCGGTCCATGTCTGCTGCCCCATCATGCCCCCGGAAGGTCCGATAGAGGCTAGAATCTGCCTTGCTTCTTGAGCAGTATTCCTGAGATCATTCATTGTCTGATTATCGGCCTGGCGAACACGATACCAGCCCTTGGAATTGAGGTAGTCAAACACCTGTTTCGCTTCGCTCTGCTTATTGTTGTGCACATGCTGGAACGTTGACCTAAGATCGTTGGCGGAAGCTTCAAGTATGGCAGGAGCATAGTAGTAGTTGAGCATGTACTTCTGCCCTGTCAGAATGTCCTCAGCTATTTCCTTGTCAGTGAGTTTTCGCCCTCCGACGCTACCGAACATCTGCGACACACCGCTTACCTCCTTTTACATTGGCGAATCGGGATCATTACCGTATGTGACCTGCCAGCATGTCTACATGACGCTGGCAAGTCATCTGCAGGTTTCCGATGAGCCCTCGTAGCTGGGGATCCTCAACCTGGTTTGCGTAGAACGCCAATTTCTGACAGAGAAGCGTCTCCCCTTTGATGCATTCATTGAGGTACCACGTCTCTGTTTGAGTAAGGGGCAAGGCTGGTCACCTCCCTTCCGAACCGGACTTTAGCATGCCTCTTGCAGACCTTTTGTATTCCGCAGCCTAAGTGGTGAGGGAACCTGTATCGTCGGAGATAACCTTGAAGATCATCTCCTCTGCCCCTGTCATAGCGTTGATATAGATGAGGTACATGTCGCTTCCGTGTTGAGCTAGGAATTCCCAGGCCAGGATCTCTCTTGTGGGAAGAAGAGGAACGACAGCAAGGTTCCCTCCGCCTTCCAGCACTTTGAGATCGTCTTTAAGCACATTTCGAGCTTCTTCAAGGGTGACCAGAGGGGCAGGGATGGCCCGCGACGGGTGGTCATTGGTTGTGAGGTAAGCCCTCTGATCGAACGACAAGACCTGGCCTGTATCCAACGCCACTTCCACTTTGACTGTGTCCGGGTAAAGCTTCACTTCCCTGCGGGAATTGCCTTCCGCAATGGTTGTTACAGGGACATACGCAAAGGTTACCCTGCCCGCTCCCGGACCGGGCTTTCGCCAACCCGTTTCAACCAGAGTCTCAAACCCTTTGGATTTGAGGAAATCCAGGGATTTCTTACGGGCTGTATCTATGTCAATGGCGGGCATACGACCAACTCTGCTGTCTGTTGCCCACACAACCGCCCCTCCCTGGAGTGCCACCGAGACAGTCACCTCGCTGCCATCAGGTCTTTTTCCTGTCACAAGGAATCCGGGAATGGCACCGTCTACGTTTTCCACCCGAACCGACTCGAATCTATCTTCCGGATTCATAAAACCAATCGCTCTTTTCTTGGCCTCCTCAAGGGAGACAGCAGGCCCGGGTCGAGCAAGAGCCAGGAGCGCTTGGTTTCTTTCAGCAAAAGGACCGTCGTAGACGGGAGAAGGAATGCTTTGAGACATGGTATCCATCTCTGAAAAACCTTCGAGCAAGGGCGACTCCTTAGGGGCAGCCCAGGCAAATCCCATAACGGCGGCGACTCCCCTAAGTGTCTTGGGGCTGCTTGTGCTTAGCGCCTTCTTTCCAGTTTCCGATAAAGCCTTTGATAGATCCTTGATCCCGTTCTCCAGCGCTTCCAGATCCGACCATTCCTTGGGGGTAACCGTACCGCCCCGGGAAAGCTTCTGAGCCAACACCCTTGAATAGTCTCCTACACGGGCAATATACTGTCGCATTGAAGTGAGGTCAGCTCCGGGAACGCTTATCTGACCTAAGCTGTCTCTGGCCGATTCCGAGTGAGACCAGCACGCAGTCAGAAAAGCTGTACGCTGTCCGGTCGTTGATGCAGCTCTAGCTTTGGCCAGGTCAGCTTCAATGTTTTCCACATGAGAGATCAAGCTGAAAATGGCCCGCTGTCGCATGCCCTCTAGCTGGATCCTCGCAGCCTGGGCCTGTCTGTACTGGCCGAAACCAAATACCAGACTAATTGCAGCGATAGCTGCCAGGAGTCCGAGACCGGCTGTTTTCCATTTCATGAGATCCCAACCTCCTTGACCCTATTCAGACGGCAGATCAGTTCAATAGGCAAATACATGACTGCCGATCTGTGTGATAATCTGCCTCGTCCAGATCCACGGGCTGACAGGCTTATACGGATTCCAGAAAAACAGGGCCCCATAGGTGGGATCCCACCCGTTCAAAGCAAGCTCGGCAGCTCTGACCTCTTCTGTGGCCGGAGACCTTGACCAGATCAGTCCGTTGCTAACCGACTCAAAAGCGTCCGGTTCGTATATGACTCCCGGTACAGTTCCCGGAAAAAGCGGGCTTTGTGTACGGTTGATGACTACTGCTGCGACCCCTACCTGACCTGTAAACGGCTCACCGGTTGCTTCGCCCATAACCAGCCTTGACAAAAGGTCAACTTCGTCCCACCACCCTTGCGGTGCCGCCAAAGCCCATTCAGGAACTGCAAGGCACCTGGGGCAGTCAGCGGTCAAGGTCAGAATACCTACCAGGAAACAAAGCATAACCAAAACTCGTACCTTCGATTTCATGTCCATCCCTTCCCCTGGAAAACTGGTACATCCCTAGAATGCCTTTGTAAGGCCTGGGGTTATTCAAGCGGTTAAAGACCAGTTGATCTTGAGCGGTTTATGGGAGCCTTAGTTTCCTTGGTACGTTAACCGGTTACGGTCATGCTCCGCAAGGGTACGGGCAAAGGCGTGGGTGCCTGTCCCGTCGTTCTTAGCTACGAAATAGAGGTAATCGATATCATCCGGGTTAAGAACACCGTCAAGGCAAGCTTTGCCGAAATTGCTGATTGGACCCGGGGGAAGACCTGCATACTTGTAGGTATTATAGGGAGAATCGACCTCAAGGTCTTTCCAGAGCACGTTACCATGGGTCTTGCCGAGGGCATACAAGACCGTAGGGTCCGCCTGAAGAATCATGCCTATTTTCAGCCTGTTCAGGTAGACTGCGGCAATGATAGGTCTCTCCTCCTGGGTACAGGCCTCTTTCTCGACTATGGAAGCAAGGGTCGCAACCTGATGAGGAGTCAGATTCATAGCTCGTGCCTTGTTCTGAAGTTCCTCAGAGAAAACCTGAGAAAACCGGCTGACCATCATCACGGCTAAATCCTTCTCAGACATGCCTCTTGTGATGCTGTAAGTGTCGGGAAATAAGTAACCCTCAAGAACATACCTCGCTCCTGAGCAGTCAGACGGCGACACGAACTCAGGCAGCAAGGAGCTGTTGTGAGCCTCTTCGAGAAACCGATCCCTGGAACCAAACCCTCGCTCTTCGATTAACTCAGCGATCTGCTCAACTGAGAGCCCTTCTCTCACAGTCAGCATGTAATAGATGACTCGCCCTTCGACGAGGCTGCGCAGGGCATCCCAGACAAATATCCCCGGCTCGAACTTGTACTCTCCCACCTGCATACGGCCATCGGCCCTGGAAACCCGGGCCAAGACCCGGAAGAGCAAAGAACTGCGGATCACGCCGGCGTCAGCCAGAAGATCGGCCACATCCCTTGTGGATAAACCTGCCCCAACACACACCACCACAGGGTCACTGCCTTCAGGGAGCGGACAAGATGCCGCGAACGTCAGACAGGACAAGCACAGAAAGCAGGCAAAAAGGATTAAGCCGGCTGCTTTCAGCTTATCTGTTCCGGTCTTCTCTTTTCTTGTTTTCTGGTGCAGGTTTGCCCGCATCTTTATCGTCTTCCTCTAGAACGATGTCGTAGTCAGCCAGTTCTTCCTCGATGTCCAACTCATCAAATGCCTGAAGAACCCGGGCCCACTCGTCATCGTCATCGATGGTAGATAGGGTTTTCTCGCCGTCTTCGCCTTCGTCTACACGCAGGATTACCATCTCAGCTTCTTCGGCTTCAGTATCATCAACCGGCATCAAAACGACGTATTGCTTCTCTCCCACAAAAAGAGCGTCAAAGAGGATTGTGAAGCGCAACTCCCGGCCCTCTTCATCTTCTAGAACAAGAATGTTCTCGTCGTCCCAGTTAAAATCCTCTTGGTCTTCGCCTTCATTCTGGCCCTGCCGGTGGTTTCGTGGATCCTTAGTGTTCATTTCTATCACTGCCTTTCCGGTGAATCCTGGCTTTAGCGATTCTGCCTCAAGTAGTTCTCAAGAATCAAGACTGCTGCCACTTCATCTATAGACATGCGACGGCGTTTTCTCGACGCTCCGAGGCTGATCATCGCCCGTTCAGCCTGAACCGTTGTCAGGCGTTCGTCTACCAGTGTAACCGGGAGTCCGCCCCTGTTCTGAAGCTTCCGGGCAAACCGGATAGCTTTCTTGCCCTGTTCGCCGACGGTACCATCCATATTCCTCGGGATTCCCACCACAAAAGCTTTTGCCCCATTTCTCTCAGCTATACCAAGCAGATCGGAAATGAGCTGCTTTTGACTCTTTCCCTCTATTACGCACAGGGGATGAGCGAAAATGGCCAGATCGTCGCTGATAGATACCCCGGTTCGCCTTTCGCCCAGGTCTATGCCGATTATGCGACAAGTTTCCCCCTTCAGGCGTAACCCTCCTCTGAATCTTATATTACTTTCAGGCAAAAGTGCGGACACGCTTTGGCACAGTAACCGCAGAGCATGCACTTTTCCGGGTCAACTACTGCCTTGCCTCCTATGACATGTATGGCAGAGAACCCGCAGACTTCCTGGCACCGACCGCATCCCTGACACCAGTCTTCCACTGAGAGGCGCTTCCCTGCCGCAGATACCTTCTCAGTGGTCTCCGGGAAATCTTCTCCTGCTATCACCTTCGCAGCAAATTCTACCTCGTAGCGGTTCTTCATGCCAACACAAACGCTGTCTTTATGGGGAAAATCCCTGGCATAGCGAAGGGCCTTGCCCGGATCTCTGTACAGGTGTCCGCCGCCTATCACTTTCATGATGTATATGCCCTTTCCCATGCTCTTGGCAAACGCAAGAGCATTCTCCATGTCCTGCAGATTACCGCCTCTTATGCCCAGGCCCGCCATATTGAGGATTGCCAGGATAACGTCAACCTCATCATGCATAGCTGCAGAGCGAACACAGTTTGTGTAATGCGTAGATACTGAAATGGCCCTTATGTCCCCTTTCTCCTTAGCCCGGCAAAGGTACTCAAGGGCCCCCCTATGCCCTTTTAGCGTCAAACCTGACTCTTGCTCATGCAGTCCGAAGATATCTATTACATCCCGGCCTAATTCCTTTCTGGCAAGGTCAAGGCTGCATCTCATGCCTTCTTCGTTGTAAGCATAGCTTCTGGTGGAAATGACTGCTCCGGGCCTGCGAGCTATTGCCTTCAGGTACGGGTAAGTTGAATAGAACTCTGAGGTATCAAAGAAGTTTACGCCCATGCTCCAGGCAAAGTCAACAATACTTTTGCCGTCATCCGGAGAAAGAGAGTATTGTGCAGGACCTATGGGTAAAGAACCGAAGCAGAGGGCTGATACGCTTAGTCCCGTAGAGCCCAGCTTAGAGTAGCGCAACAGAATCACCGCTTCACCGGGTCCCTTCCGGAAAAGAAGGGACCCGCGTTCGCTATACTATCGGATCAAACCTTCCCTCAAGCTTCTTCATTACATCCGGGAGAGTGGTGTACTCCAGTTCATCAAGTCCAAGCCTATGAGGCTCAAAGGGTCCAAGAGTACGCAGGTAATCTGCCAACCGGTTAGCGAGATCCCTTGCTCTGTCGTAAGAAGAATCTGCAAAGAAATCCTGAGGTCCTTGAAGCTTCCCGTTAGCAAGCTGGAAGCCAAGAGCTATAACACGAGGAGGCCCATCAAATCTCGTCGGGTTGCACTGCTCCATGCTGCAAGGCATAAGCGGCCCGTGATGGGATCCCCTCATCCAGCCCGCTACCAGGTGGGGATGTGCAAAAGGCTCGAGAACTTCGCCCACAGCAGGCATGCCGCTCTGACACCTGACTATGCATACGGGGTCATCCTTACCGACATACCTGCCTGCCATCAGGTTCAGTCTCTGAGTGGAGGATACTGCCGCTATGTCGTTGAGGGTTCTTGAATGGATAGACTTAATGCAGTACCTTCCGGGAGCTCCGATCAGTACCAGGAGATCGTAAAGCTCCTCAGGACAGTGAAAAATCACCTTTTTGTTCTCAATAAGGTCATGCACTTCAAAACTAAAGCCCTGGTGCATCTTAGGATCGATGACAAGGCCTGCGGTGTTAAATGGATCGGCAAACATCTTGTACAGAGGATAGTTCCAGGCGCCGGGTTCAGTCTTATCGGCCATGAACACTATGACCGGTTCCGACCGCCTTTCTTCGAACTCCATTTCGGCCACGCCGGGCCCAAGGCCCTTTATGTTGCCGGAAAATGCATCCTTTAGCAAGTCCTGGCCCGCGCCGTACAGCTTCAGTTCTCTCGCAACTTCCGTGGCAGCGACAAACGCATCCCACGCCAGCTTGTGGATATCGCCGTCATCGATCCCTCGCTTATGAGTCATGACCAATTCTAGGTCGTCACCGACATGAGTGACGTAAAAATCCACCAGAAGTCCTTTGCCGTGCTCTGCAAGGTACTCCTGGGCGGTGGATAAAAGGCGGGGATGAACGCTGGAATGGCCTACGTAGCCACCCACATCCGCCTTTATCACAGAAAGCGTGATCTTAGACAATTACTCTTCCTCCCGGTTCGTTGTTGGAAACCACGCTGAAGACTTCTTCTTTGCCACCGAGTAATCCTTCTACTCTCGGGGGCAACTTCAAAAGACTACATCAAACTGGATCTTCTTCAACTGAGGACCCTGCGGCGCCGCCATACGACAGAAAGATACATTCCTGCCACAAATCCGCCTATGTGTGCCCACCAGGCTACGCCTCCCTGAGCCTGAACGCCAAGGGACGCCATGCCCGAGAACAGGTTGGTGATAAACCAGAGAAACAGAAAGACGATTGACGGAACCTCCACCATAGGCAATAGGAAACCTATGGGGATCAGGGCTAGGACCCGTGAACGCGGGAAATTAACGAAGTATGCCCCCAGCACTCCTGCCACAGCTCCGCTGGCGCCTACTGTGGGAACAAGGGACGTTGGGTTGAAAATGACATGTATGAGCGATGCCGAGACCCCTGACGCAACGTAGAAAGCAAGGTAGCGCCAGTGGCCCAGGAGGTCTTCTACATTGTCGCCGAAAATGAACAGGTAGAGCATGTTGCCAAGAATATGTACCCAGCCCATGTGAACGAAAAGCGAAGTTACCAGGGACCACGGCCCGGAAGTCACAGCAAGGACTTCCCGGGGAAAAGAACCCGGAGAAGTGATCACCCTGGGTATCATCCCCCACCTAATAACAAACTCCTGAAGCGCAATGTCGGGCAACGACAGCTCATACGCAAAAACCGCCAGGTTAATGATAATGAGAAGCCAGTTGACCGTCGGACGTCGCCACGTCCGTTGAGTATCCTTAATGGGTATCACGTGTTTCCCTTCTTCCTGCCCTGCCTGCAATCAACCGGGCCCGCTACATTCATTCTACCGTATCCCACATGATTTTAAAGGGATGCAGGCTAGTACAGGTGAAGCAGCGAGTCCACTGGAGCGTAATCGTCAGTCAATACGACTGCGCCCTCAAGATCCATTTCCTTCTCATAAAGGGTCCCGGCCATCTTGGCGAATCCGGGCACGGTCACCTTCTCCCGGGCCAGCTCTTCGGCCCTGGCCACGACCGCACTCCTGCTCAGCCTCATGTGACCGGGCCCGCCGGGTTCACCCGGCAAGACCCCGAAAACAACAACATTTCGGTAGGCCTCTTCTGTGCCTTCCTGGTAATTGACAGGAAACACGTATGTGTGTGGGAAGACCGCCTTAAGGGTCTTATACATCGATTGAAACAGTCTTGCCTGGGGACCTGACAGCGCACCGATAATGTTGTAGCCAACAAGGCCTCCGGGTCTAAGATGCTCCTTTACCAGGCGGTAGAACTCGATTGTAGCAAGGTGAAACGGGATAGAGTCGGCGTAATATGCATCTACCATAATGATGTCGTACTTGCTGCGAGAATCCCTGAGAAACATTCTCCCATCTTTGATATGCACAGGCACCTGGTCATCGCCTGGAAAGCCGAAATACTTCCGGGCCGCACTGCACACTTCCTCGTCGATTTCAGCCACTTCCACTTTCACCCCGGCGTAGTCCCTGGCAAACCGCTTGGGAACAAGGCCGGCTCCCAGTCCTATGACAAGCACATCAGATATGTCTTCTTTCAAGCACAGGCCAAGATGGAAAAAGTCAGCGTAAGGGAAACATGAATCATAGGGCCTGTCAACGTATATCCCACCCTGAATGGAATTATCAAACTTTAGGAGCCTGGTCCCGCCCCGCTCAATGACGTATATGTGATTATAAAGACTTTCCTTTTCGTAAATTACCCCTCCTGTTACAGCCGGGACAAACGCAAAAGCGCCTGATATAAGCGAGGCCCCTGCCGCCAGCGCCACAGCAGCCATAGTAATGGGTTTTCGGCGAGATGACGCAAGAGCTGCTGTCATGAAAGACAACCCCAGCAAGACCAAAGCCATAATCCGAAGGATAGACTCTGCGCCTATTCTGGGTATCAGGAAGAACGTCGTGACGAACGTACCAAAGATGCTGCCAGTGTTCGAAACAGCATACAGAAGGCCCGACGAGTGGCCCGCCTTCTCCACCGACCGGATCAGAAGCCGCATACACCAGGGTGAAACTATGGCCAACAGCAAAGACGGTACAAAAAACAAGGCAAACGCGGAAACAAGGGGCCCGGTCTTACCGGGAAAAGCTCCGGACAGTGCAGGCAACGCTCTCCTTGCAAAAAACGGTGTCAGTGCAATCCATCCGCTTGAAAGGCCGAGGATGATGACCAGCGGTTCGCTTGAGGGCCTCTTGTCAGACATAAGCCCTCCAACGTAATACCCAAGGCTAAGAGCCAGCAAGACTACGCCAATAAGGCTTCCCCACACAAACACGGAGTTTCCGAACTCAGGGGCCAAAATCCGGGAAGCGACCATCTCAAGGCCCATCAACACCGCCCCGGAACCAAAGGCCACAAGGTATATCAACTGCCGTTCACCCCCACAGCTCTCCCGGCGCAGTGATGCAGGCAAAAACAGCTAGGCGTGGACAGACTCTACGTAAGCCCTGATCAACTCCTCAAGGATCTCATCACGCTCGACCTTTCTTACCAGGCTGCGTGCATTATTGTGACTGGTGATGTAGGTGGGATCCCCTGAAAGAAGATATCCGGCGATCTGGCTGACCGGATTATGACCCTTCTCCTCAAGAGCTTTGTAAACCAGCAGAATCAGATTCCTGGTCTCATTGTCCTTTTCGGGTCTGACTTTGAAGAACCTAGTCTGCTCAAACTCAGCCATCTCCACGTTCCCCCCCAAGTGATTACCTCTTTCGCCGCCGGTGGGCCAAATCCCTACCTGTCATTCAGGTCCGGACCACCATAGACCCTAACCAAAAGTGCTTTCGCTTCTTCCAAAGCTGCATTCAGCGCCTGATCAAGGGCACCCGGCTCTTTCCCTCCTGCCTGGGCCATGTGAGCTTTTCCGCCTCCTGAGCCTCCGAGAACCCGGGCTCCTTTCCGGACTATAGCGACAGAATCCACACCTGATGCAGCAGCTTCAGGCGCAGACATAACCAGCAGGTAGCTGCGGTCATCGTAATTTGAACCAAGTATACAGACTGTAGAGCCGCGTTCCTTGAGCTCATCTCCAAGGCGTCTGATCTCGCCTGTTTCCATGTGATCTTGACGTGAAACAACCACCTTGCGGTTCCCTGCTTCAGATATTACCAGTGCTTTGTCTATGAGTTCGCCGGCAAGGGCCCGGATCCTGCCATGCATTATGAGTTCGATCCGTCCCTGGAGGTCTTGTATTTGGGATTTCAGGGCATTGATCTCAGCGGGCAGACTCTCCGGAGGCACGTCCAACCGGCGGGAAAGGTCCGCAATCAGTCCGGCTGCTTCCCTGCTTTTCCTGAGTGCCGCCCAACCGGCAACAGCTTCCACTCTTCTCACGCCTGCAGCTACTGAAGATTCGGAGATGATCTGAACCTGGCCAATCTCACCTGTCCGCCTAACGTGGGTTCCGCCACAAAGCTCCAGAGAATAGCCTCCAATATCGATGACCCTGACCGTGTCGCCGTACTTGCTTTCAAAGAGGGCTGTTGCGCCCATGTCCGTCGCTTGCTCACGTGAGACTTCCCGGACAGTGACCGGAAGGTCTTCCATTATGGCCTGGTTAACCAGATCCTCCACTTTGTGAAGCTCCTGAGGAGTGAGGGCGGCAAGGTGGGCAAAATCCAACCTCATTCTCGTTTCCTGCACCAACGACCCTGATTGCAGAGCGCCGGGACCCAACGCTTCTCTCAGCGCCTTGTGAACAAGATGAGTTGCCGTGTGGTGCCGCTCAAGCCCCTGACGCCTGTCCTTGTCCACAATACACCTTACCTTCTGCCCTACCATGATTCCCGGCATGTCCGCTTTGACCGTGTGAAGTACAGCTCCGCCGGGACTTTCTTGCACGTGGCGTACATACCCTGCTTTGGCCGGAGCGTCCCTGCCGGGCATAATGAGGGCAAAAACGCCCGTGTCCCATTCCTGCCCCCCGGATTCGGCGTAAAAGGGCGTCCGGTCAAGCACCACCAATCCTTCCTCACCCGGGTCAAGTTCTGTGGCCAAATCGCCGCCTTTCAGAATGGCCAGTACCACAGCATGGTCCACCAGTTTGGCGTACCCGGTGAACTCGGTGGCAGGAAGACCCGACAAAGACTCCTGGAAAGATGCAAAGTCTATACCGGCTCCAAACCGTTTCTTGCGACTTCTCTCTCTTTGCTCAGCCATGGCAAGTTCAAACTCGCTTTCATCCACAGCCAGCCCCTTCTCCCGGGCCATGTCCTTTGTCAGGTCTATAGGGAACCCGAAAGTGTCGTACAATATAAACGCATCTCTGCCCGATAGGACTTTCGTTCCTCCGGCCAATGCATGCTCCATGATCTCAAGGGCTTTGTCCTGGCCTTGCTCGAGGGTCTTGAAAAAACGGCCTTCATCTTGGGCCAAAACCGAGCCAATGTACCCCTGTTTCTCTGTGAGTTCGGGATAGGCTTTGCCCATTGTCTCAGCTACAACAGGGACAAGCTCCTCCACAAACGGCCTGTGGATCCCAAGCACTTTCCCGAACCGCACCGCTCTCCGGAGAATCCTTCTCAAGACGTAACCCCGGCCCTCATTTGAAGGCGAAACGCCGTCTGAAGCAAGGAAAACGCAGGACCTTGCATGGTCTGCTATTACGTGAAACGGAAAAACATCCCCGGTTTCTGCAGCTTTTCTGCCGCAAATGTCTCCGACCTTGCCTATTAACGGTACAAAAAGGTCAGTGCCGTAGTTTGAGTCCTTGCCCTGAAGAACCGCTGTTATTCGCTCTAAGCCCATGCCTGTGTCAATGCTTGGCCTGGGCAAAGGGCTCAAAGAACCTGTCTCATCCCTCATAGACTGCATAAACACCAGGTTCCAGAGCTCTAACCATCTGTCACAGTCGCAGGTACCTATGCCACACTGCACGCCACAGCTAAACTTTTCACCGCGGTCAATGATAATCTCCGAGCAGGGGCCGCATGGGCCCGTGTCTCCCATAGACCAAAAGTTGTCTTTTTCGCCCATCCTGACAATGCGAGACCCAGGAACGCCTGCAACCTTCTTCCAAAGCGACTCTGCCTCATGGTCTTCGTGAAACACGGTTATGTAAAGCTTGTCCCTAGGAAGACCGAGAACTCCTGTAAGAAACCTCCACGCATAGCTAATAGCTTCCTCTTTGAAGTAGTCCCCGAAAGAAAAGTTGCCCATCATCTCGAAAAACGTATGGTGCCTTGCGGTAAACCCTACATTGTCAAGATCATTGTGTTTGCCTCCGGCTCTTACGCACTTCTGAACGGTGACAGCTCTCCTGAAGGCAGCGTGCTCCAGCCCCAGAAATACGTTTTTAAACTGCACCATACCCGCGTTAGTAAACAGAAGGGTCGGGTCGCCGTGGGGCACTAGTGATGAACTGGGAACAACCGTGTGACCAAGGTCTTCAAAGTATTTCAGAAAGGCATCTCTGATCTCACCGGAAAGCTTTGGCCTGCCAGGACTTTCTTCCACCTAGTTCCCCTCCCTTTCAGGTTCAAACCTGCGGATCTCCGCTTGTATCATAGACTCCAGAGAGGACTCAATATGGTCCACAGAGATCACTGTACCTGTCTCCTGGCGGCGCAGTTTTACTTCCAGGCCTCCGGCGTCCAGACTTCGCCGGGAAACCGTAACCCGGATAGGCAGGCCCAGAAGGTCTGCATCGTTAAATTTCACTCCGGCAGATTCGTCCCGGTCGTCGTAGAGAACCTCGACCCCCCTGTCTGTCAGGCGCGAGTAGACCTCTTCGGCAACCACTGTGACTCTGTCGTCTCTGCCCAGAGCAACAAGGTAGACATGGTACGGTGCAATGGTTGCAGGCCAGACAAGCCCCTTGTGGTCGTGGTTAGCTTCAATGGCACACCCCAGAAGCCGCCCCACTCCAATGCCGTAACAGCCCATGATCAGAGGTTGCAGGTTCCCCTGCTCGTCTTGATAGTAAGCTCCCATGGTCTTTGAATACTTGGTGCCCAGCTTAAAAGTGTTCCCTATTTCTATGCCACGCTTAACGCTTAAGCCCATTCCACAGGTAGGGCAAGCGTCTCCCTCACGGGCAGACGTCACATCGATCTTCTCTTTGGCGACAAAATCCCGTCCCGGAACCACGTTCTTCAGGTGGAATCCTTCCTGGTTTGCTCCTGCGACATAGCTTTGAGAATCGAAGAGGCTGTCATCAACTACGACTTTCATCTTGGAAATGCCTACAGGAGACATGTAACCTTGAACAAGACCGAAGCCTGTTATCTCCTGGCCGTCAGCCAGTCTTACCTCGGGGGTCTTAAGGAAGTTTGCCAGTTTGCGCTCGTTTATCTCAAGGTCGCCCCTAATAGCTGCCATGACCGCGTCTTTGCCGGAGGTGACATAGACCATGGTCTTGATGGTCTCTTGTGGGGATAAGTGAAGGTATTCAGCCACTGCAGAAATGGTATCGCAACCGGGAGTGTGGACTCTCTCAGGAGGTCCGGACTCGTGCCTACTCTCAGACACCAACGTATCTTTGGCCGAACTCCCGGCCCGGCTTTTGCCCTTTCCTATGGTGGCCACTTCCCTGTTGGCAGCGTAACCGCAATGAGAACAGAGGATTAGAGTATCTTCACCGTAGTCTGTTACATAGGTGAATTCATGGGCAAGGTTCCCGCCCATCATGCCCACGTCTGAAAGGACCTGAACCACCGGAATTCCACACCAGGTACATATATGCCTGTATGCCCGGCACATGGAAGGATAGTAGTCGTCAAGATCCACGGCCGAGTCGTGGAAGCTGTACGCATCCTTCATTATGAACTCACGTACCCGGATCAAACCTCCCCGTGACCTGGGTTCATCACGGAATTTCGTCTGAATCTGGTAGACCACTGACGGCAGCTGCCTGTAAGAGTCAATGTGCCGCCGGGCAAGGTCGGTAACGGTCTCCTCGTGGGTCATGGCCAAAACCATGTCCCGGCCGGACCTATCCTTAAAACGCACCAGTTCCGACCCAATGTCGTACCACCTTCCTGACTCCTGCCACAAGTCAGCAGGGTGAACCACAGGCATGTTCAGCTCCTGTCCCTCAATGGCGTCCATCTCTTTGCGGATGATGTCTTCGATCTTCTTGATGCTTCGCCATGCCAGGGGCAAGTAGTCATATATGCCTGCCGCTACCCGGGAAATCAGGGCGGCCCTCAACATCAAACCGTGGGAAGGGAGTTCGACCTCCGCGGGGATTTCACGCAAGTTTTTTCCAAACCTCTGTGTCATTCGCATGGGACTGATCCTCCGTCTGTGTAAGGCAACACCTCATAAAGATTAAACAGATTATATCCACTGACTCATTCAGGGGTCAAACAAAGCTGTATCACCGACACTATCCATCCTGCAGTCTGGAACTGGGCCTTCCGGTGCCGCATCCGTTGGCAGCAGGACCGGCACCGGAGGCCAGGGTCTCGTCTATGAAGCTAGAAAGCGGGCACTACTCCTCCCCCATACTTCTCCTCGATGAAACTCTTTACCTCGGGGCTCTGAAGGAGCTTGACCAGCTTCTTGATTGCCGTCTTGTCCTCGTCACCTTTCCGCACAGCCAAAACATTGGCATAGGGCGACTCCTTGCTTTCCAGAAACAGGGAATCCTCCACAGGAGACAGACCTGCCTGAATGGCGTAGTTACCGTTGATGACAGCACAGTCCAGGTCGGGAAGGGCATGAGGCAACATTTCAGCGCTCAACTCAACTATCTCCAGTTCCCTGGGATTTTCTTCGATGTCAAGCAGGGTAGCTTTTACGCCCAGACCGTCCTTGAGCTTCAACAGTCCTGCGTTTTCCAGGAGAGCTAGAGCCCTGCCTCCGTTAGTTACGTCGTTTGGGATCCCTACCTTAGCTTTCTGACCGAGTTCCGAAAGAGACTCAATTCTGCTTGAATACACGCCCATAGGTTCGATGTGGACTTTGCATGCCCACGTCAGATCAAGTTTCCTTGAAGCGGAAAACTCCTCAAGGTACGGTATGTGCTGGAAGTAGTTGGCATCGAGCTGCTTGTCTGCCAGCTGCAGATTAGGCTGAACGTAATCATCAAAAACGATGATCGTCATCTTGACGCCTTCCTTTTCCAGCAACGGTTTGATGAACTCAAGTATCTCTGCGTGGGGAACGTCGCTGGCCCCTACCTTGAGCTCGCCTTTGCTGCACCCTGCAAGCCCTACTGCCACGAATATGACAAGACAGACAGCTGCTATCCCTAATACCTGGCGTGATGAGCTCAAAGCTTTTCCGTCAACTCTCTTCACTGAAATCGCCTCCTCGGCAGATTATGGCTAATGCCGGAACCTACGGGAGAACACGTCTCCCGTATGCTGAATCATCTGAACCATGGCAACCAGGACCACCAGGCACACGAACATTACCTGGGGTTCCCAGCGCTGGTAACCATAGCGTATGGCCACATCGCCAAGACCACCTCCTCCTACGGCCCCGGCCATGGCCGAGTACCCTACAAGATTCACGGCCGTAATGGCCGCTCCCGAAACCAGAGCCGGCAAGGATTCGGGAAAGAGAACGTATTTTACGATCTGCCAGGGCGTTGCTCCCATGGCCAGGCAGGCTTCTACAGGACCCGGACCGACCTCGAGCATAGCTGTTTCTGTAAGGCGCGCCACAAAAGGCACAGCAGAGACAGACAGGGGAACAATGGCAGCAACAGTTCCAATTGAGGTTCCTGTGAGCCACCGCGTCAGCGGGATAATGGCGAACATTAGCACCACAAATGGCACTGACCTGCCTATGTTGGCAAACCAATTCAGAACGGCGTATACAGCCCTGTTCTCCTTCAGGCCTTGAGGTCTGGTTAACACCAGCAGGACCCCTAACGGCATTCCAATCAGGTGCGAAAAGGCCAAGGAGGCAGATACCATTAGGGCTGTCTGCGCCACAGCAGGAAACACCAGCCTGGCAATGCGAATGATACTGCTAGACGCGGTCAGCACCCCAGATCACCCCTTTGTCCTCTCCTGAACTTGCGGCTCCCGGACTCACGGCAACGGGTCTTTTCCCGGTGTCGCCTGGCACCCTACACGGCACAGATTCAGCTTCTGAGATCCTGCCGCCCTCAATGAACACAGACCTATCAGTAATAGCCCCCACCAGGTCTATTTGGTGGGTGACTATGATCACTGTCAGACCTGACCTCTGGTTTATGTCAAGAACTGAGTTCAGAATGGATCTGGCCGTGGCAGGATCAAGGGACGAAGTGGGCTCATCCAGTATGAGCGCCCTTGGGCGCGTAACGAGAGCTCTTGCTATGGCAATTCGCTGCCGCTCACCGCCTGAGAGTTGGGACGGGTAGAAATCATGCCTGTGGCCCATATGGACCATGTCCAGGTACGAACGGGCCTCTTCCCTTGCCCTTTCTCTTTTTATTCCGCGTATCTCAAGGGCCAGGGAGACATTGTCCGTGGCAGTCCTTGAGCTGAGAAGATTGAACCCTTGAAACACTACGCTGATTCCCTTACGGAACTCCCGGATTTCCCTGGCCGAAAGCGAAAGTGCATCGACTCCGTCAAAGATAATCCGGCCGCAATCAGGCTTCTCGAGAAACGCAAGGCACCGCAGAAGAGTTGTCTTGCCGGCGCCCGAGGGGCCGCAGACAGCCAAGATTTCACCCCTTGGCACCTGGAACGATACGTTGCGGAGGGCAAACACCGGACCTGAAGCGGATCTGAAAGTCTTAGACAGATCTTCTACCTGGATCACCTGAAACACCCCCGTTTGGGACACAAAAACGCCTCCCTGACAGCAGAGAGGCATTTCATATCCCCTTATCTGTCAGAACCTGGACCGGTTCTGCTGGAATTGGCACCTGGCTGGGTTTGCCGGTTGCCGCAGGGTCATAAGGCCAGTCCCTCGCCTGCTCTTGATAAGGTCCAGAACCCTATTCACTTGTTTGCTTGCATTGGCTCATATGCGTCATGAACTATATGGTGAGAACACTAACATGGGACCGTGTTTCTGTCAATACTGTTTCTATACCAACCGTATGGCAAACTGAGGGCAAACAGGCGCACAGTAGCCGCACAGGATGCACTTTTCCTTTAAGTTCACTGCCTTGCCATCCACAATCTTCATGGCGTTGTTAGGGCAGGTCTTCACACACGTACCGCATCCCACGCAAAAAGCCTGGATTGTTAGGGCTTTGGATTTCCTGCTCTTTCCGGCAAGTTCGGGAGGCACCGCCCGGTCCTCAAAAATACTGAGGTTCATTAGGAGTTCATCCTCTCTAACCATACCTACTGCCACAGAGGATATGCCCGGAAGACCCCTGACGTAGGCGAAGGCAGTCTCAACGTCCTGAATCAGATTGCCTCCGCCCAGAGCTTTCATGGCCACAAGACCCTTGCCTGCCGTTGAAGCCCCAGCAATAGCTTGCTCCATATCCTGTCTGGTACCGTGTAGAATGCCCAACCCCTGCACGTTGATTATTGGGAATATGACGTCCAGTTCGTCTATGGAAGCTGCCCGGCGCACTACATCCACAGAATGAGTGGAAATCCCTACGGCCCTCACCACGCCCCGGGCCTTCATGTCCACCAGGCAGTCCAGGGCTCCCTTACGGTCTTCAAACACAGAGCCGGTGACCCTTGCCGCATGCATAAAAAACACGTCAATAACGTCTCTGTTCAGGGCAATTCGTGCTTCCTCAACGGCGCTTTTCATCCCCTCATAGTCAGCCGCAGCTGATTTGGTTGATATGACCACATCGTGAGAGCGGACGCCAAGAGAGTCCAGTGCGTACCTAATGTGCGGGTAGGTCCTATACGTTTGGGCGGTGTCCAGAAAGTTAACTCCGTTTGATACTGCTTCTGCAACAAGCTGTCCGCCTTCTTCCGGGGAGAGCCCTAGTTGGCTGGGTCCCATAGGCAAGACCCCAAAGCAAAGCTCCGATACAAAGAGTCCGGTTTTCCCGAGCGGTCTTTTCTGCAACCTTCAAACCTCCAAATGCCAATGTGGTTGAACGGGCACCATCCATAGCTGATTGCAGCACCCTGCTCCCAGTGTACACCAAACACACTTGAGGGGCACCAAGACAGCAGAACTCAAGTCTAACCCTTGACCGGGGCCTCTGTGATTAGTAGCCTTATTACGGGCTCCAGTTGAAGGGCAAGGTGATCACCAATTGCAGACAGGCAAAGTCCCCGTCCTGCACCTAACTATGAGCCTTGGCATCGGCGGCGTAGAAACTCATGTGATCGGACTGGCAAACAGCCTAAGTGAAAGAACGTGGCCGGTGTATGTAGGCTCTCACGGTGGAGAACGGGTTCAGGAGCTGGAGGTTTCAGGCGCGCGCCACCTGCTCATCCCGCTCCATTCCCGGCGGCCGTTTCTCATGGCCAAAGCTTATGCCCTCGTGTCCCAGGCTGTGGACACGTTCGGCATTGGTCTTATACATGCCCACGCCAGGATCCCGGCATGGATCGCCAGCAGCATCTGCCGGAAGAAAGGGATCCCCTTGGTCACCACATATCACGGTGCCTTTGCCGCAGGTTTCCCCTGGAACATGGTGACAAGATCCGGAGACCTCACTATTGCAGTAAGCCAGGATATCAAGGACTACGTCATAGACAGTTTCAGCTTTTCACCTGACAAAGTCCTTATTATCCCTAATGGCATCGACACAACTCTTTACCACCCTCCCTCCGAAGAGGAAACCGGCCGCGCAAGAAAGCAGCTTGGACTCAAGCACGCACAGGGACCCATCATCGCATACGTCTCACGCCTGGACAGGGAACTGTCTGAAACCGCAGTAGCAGTAGCAGACGCTGTTCGCAATGTGCGCGAAAAGTTCCCCCGGGCCCTGCTCCTCATTGCCGGAGACGGCGACAACCTCGAAAAGGTAAGGACCAGGGCAGCTGAGATTAACGCATGGGCCGGCATGGAGGCAGTGAGGTGCCTGGGGTTTGTGGTAGACACACCTGCTCTGTACGCAGCAAGTGACCTTGTCATAGGCATGTCCAGAGTCGCTCTCGAGGCCATGGCTACAGCCAGGCCAACTATTATCGCAGGTCCGGGCGGTATCTTCGGTGCCGTCAGAGAGGAGATCCTTGATCTCCTTGAAGAACGCAATCTCACATCCCGTAATGCTCCCATCCCTTGTGACCCGGCGGTTCTGACCCGGGAGATTGAGGACCTTCTGTCAGACCCTGCCCGAATGCAAGAGTTAGGCCTGTTTGGCAGGGAAGTTGTCCTCAGGCGCCATTCTGTTGCCCGGGTTACCGGTGAACACGAGAATATTTACAGGTCACTCTTGATGAAATGACGGGAATGAGACAGCTTCCAAAGGAGGGCTTGAGTTTGGCAGCTTCGTAAGCGACAACCAATATGCAGGCTTTTTGGCTGAGTTTTATGACCTGCTTCACATGGGGCTTCCCGATGTAGAAGCTTATGTCAGTTTCGGACGCCGGTACGGTCCCGGGATTCTGGAACTGGGCTCAGGTTCCGGAAGGATCTTGATCCCTTTGGCACGGGCAGGCTTTGAGGTTACCGGTATTGACCGGTCAGACGACATGATGGCTCGCCTGAAAGCCAAAATGGCCTATGAGCCGTGTTCTGTCCAATCCAGGCTCAGAAACAAAAAAGCTGACATCACCTGCTTTGACCTCCATACCTCATTCGACCTTATCATTGCGCCATGCAACCTTTTCAACCACCTGCCAGAGCCGGATCAGGTGAGGAAAACCCTTACCTGTGTAAAGGGCCACCTCAAGGATTCCGGCACCTTCATAGTAGATTTCAGCATCCCCAACGTAGAGTTCATGGCAAGCGTCAACGGCAGGGAAAGGGTTTTTGAGTTCATCCACCCTATCAGGGGCACACGCATAGTTGACAGGTTCACCGTTCACTACGACTTCGTAAAGCAGCTGCAGCGAGAACACATAGTCGTTGAAGAGTACGACGGTAAGACTCTCCTGCAAAGAGCAGAATGCCGACAGACAATGACCTACTACTTTCCCAGAGAGCTGCGCATCCTCATCGAAGGCGCCGGTCTGGCAGTCTTCCATACCCAGGGCTCACTCCTGGAAGACGTTCCTGTAACCGCCGAATCAGGGGAAATGGTCTTCTTCTGCAAAAAAGCCTGATTTCGAGATTACCACTTGGTCCTTTCGACTACCGATGCTTCTGCCGAGACAGAAAACCTTCTGCCCTGGTCCTGAGCGAAGAGCCACTGGGTGAAGTGGACACGCACGCCAAAGGAGGCCTCCACAACCGCACAGGGCTCCATCCGGGACGGAGAGTTATACACCGAAACGCTGAGAATCACGTCCTCGATCAATCCCTCTGCATTGGCCATGTTCAGCCACGCTATTTCCAGAGCTTTGTTTCTGGCGTCTTCTTCCCTGATTACTACCCGGCCTTCAGCCAATGCTTCCCAATCCAGTTCCTGAACTCCCGCAAGAGCTCCAAGATCACACGCCGCCTGTACGCATTTGCGGGCCGTAAAGAGGAGCCCCAGGTCCACCGCTATCCCTGCGCACGCAAGGGCCACAGGCATGAAAAGAACGACAAGGGCGACGACGCTGCCTTTTTGGTTGCCTGCAGCCTTAACTGCCCTGCTTTGCAGCTTCTTTACTTTACCTGGGCACAAACTCACTTCTGGTCACCGCCCTTGCAGTTATGGCGATGGTGGGGCCCGTAAAGGCCGCCACCACCGGACTCTTGATTACGTACTCATGACGCATGTCCACATAGAGGGTCGTGCCGTAGATTGCCTGAGTGGGCCGGATAGATACCTCCACTTGGCCGGGAGGAAGCCCCGCCGCTGCAAGAATATGCTCAAGGGTTTCCCTGACCTTCTGGGTGTTGCCGCCTTCCACTGCGCAAAGCCTGGCAACTTCCCTGGCAGACGAGCTAAGCGCCAGTTTGGCGTTGAGAAGAAGACCTGTCTCCAAAATGGCAAAAAGCATGAGCACCAGAAGAAACAGAACCAGGCTGAACTCAGCAACAGCTTGTCCTTCTTCCCCTTTCACGAGGTTCTCCCTTTCACCGGATTTCCTACAGCTGCTACCCGGTCTTGGCCACACACGGCATCCTCCCTAACTCAAGTTTCTCGATACAGCAACTTGGCAGGCAACCGTTCTTAACACCTAACAGTGAATGGAACCTCTAAGACCCGGGCCCTACCGGTGCAGAATCGATCTGATTCATGATCTCAGTGATTTTTGCTGCCAATTTCTCTCGTAGCGACCCTAGAACCAGGATAAGGCCGGTAACCACCACAGCCAAAATCAGCGCATACTCAGCCACAGTGGCCCCTTCTTCCCGTCTCAATACCCTCCTGAACGTGTCTTGAAACCTGCTGCGCAAGCACATCATCTTCACACACATCTCCAGCATTTTGTCACCTCCCTCCTGAAGCATTTCTTCAGCCCGGACGGCCTGGCATGGCCGGGGTTCTTACCAGCCTGTGCCCATAAACGCCAGCAAGTGGGGCATCACTGAGATAATGAGAACCGGAGGAAGGAGAAACAGGACTGTCACAACAGTGAGTTTCACGGGAAGAGCGTTAAAGCGCTGTTCCACCTCTTGCCTCCTGGTTGTGTAGTACTCTTCTGCAAGGGCGCTGAGCACCTCAGCCACGGGCGTGCCCAATACTTCCGCCTGTATTAAAGTAGACCTTAGTCTGGAAACAACGTGCATGTCTTTCTCCAGGGCGGCCAGAGCCTGACCCACAGATTGGCCGCTTGATGCCCTTAAGATCACCTTGTCCAGTTCCTCTCTGAGGCACCCGCCGGTTCTTCTTGCTGCCACTTCAAGAGAGGTGGTCAGATCAACTCCTGATAGGGCCGCCACTGCCATGCTTTCCAATAAGTCGGGCCAACCGGCACTGAATTCATCAATCTTCTTCCGGGCTGCCCGCCGCCGGTTCAGCCGGGCTGCAAACACTATCCCGGGCCAGACCAGGAAGTAAGGAACGAACCTGGATGCAAAGGCGTTTTTTCTTGCCGGCAGGATGGCAAGAACAAAAGCACAGGCCAGGTACATGGCAGGAGGCTCTCCCAGCCCAAACGAGAACCGGTTTTTGTCATATGCTGTGGAAGTCCGGTAAGAAAGGCGTCTCTCCCTGGCAGTCAAGGCCGAGTACCCTGCAAGAAAAGCTGACAGACCCAAAAGACACCCGGTCACTGTGGAAACGTTCACCGGCGGTCGCCCCCTTCAGCGCTCCCGGATGAATACCTCACCCTGGGCACGGCGGAACGGATCAACCAGATTACCAGCATGTTTCCGGCAGCCCATAGGATCAGACTGACCAGAGCCAAGACCTGGGCACGTGGGTCGTCCACCAACATCCGCCACAGTTTCGGGTCTTGCCTGAACGTGGCAAACGCTATCACCCATGGAAGCACAGCCAGCAGGTATGCTGTCAGGCGGGCCTCCACAAGCTTGGAGCTTGCTTCTTTCTGGAAAAGCCTCCGGCGACGAAGAGCTTCGCTGGCATGGCACAAAAGGGCGGGCAAGTCCCCTCCGCTGGCCAAACCGACCTCAAATATGCCCGACATATACGACATTTCCGGGATATGACTTCCGGTGTCACTAAGGGCTGCAGGCAATGCAGCGCCTGCCTCGTACCTTCTGTATGCTTTCATGAGGCACGATTGGGCAAACCCCTCTCCTTCCTCAGCAACAGCCCTGAGCGCTTGCGCAAGAGGCTCGCCTGCCCTCAGATGAAACGCCAGCGAAAACGCAGCTTCCTCCCAGGAGGCAGAGTCATTGTCCTTCGTCAGCGCCTTCTTGGGGAGGTCCCTCAGCCGTGCAAGGACACGGTCCCAGAATCCGGAACCCGGATTTGCCCCATAGGCGCCGGCAAGGCTCCGTACGCGGTCTGTTCCGACAAAGTGCATGGTCGCGAGCATAACAGCCGCTCCGATCAGTGTGGAGACCAGTGCAGTCATTGTATTTCACCCTTATTGCTTAATGTCAGCAGCGAAAACAGTCTTAGGGCACGATCTTGTCCGATTTTGGCCTGAAACCATGATGGGGGCGAACCCGAAAGAGGACCGTGTTCAAGGGTATACACAGGGTACACTATGACTTCGCCTGCAGACTCTCCCACCAGAGACACCTCTTCCACCAACCGGGATCCTCCCGGTCCTTTGGTCTGGTGGACAACTATGTCCAGGGCACTGGCTATCCATGACCTGAGCACATGCAGGGGAACACCTTCCTCTGACATCATGGCCATGGCACATAGGCGCTCAAGACAATCCTTGGATGAGTTGGCATGTATTGTAGACAGGCAACCTTCGTGACCTGTATTCATAGCAGAGATGAGGTCCAGGGTCTCTTTGCCTCTGCATTCTCCGATCACGATTCTGTCGGGCCGCATCCGCAGGGCGTTTCGAAGCAAGTCCCTTATGGTCACCAGACCTTTCCCTTCGAGGTTCTCAGGGCGTGTCTCAAGGTATACAACGTGATGACCTTGCACCCGTACTTCAGAGGAATCTTCGATTACAATAATGCGCTCTGCAGGGTCGATGGAATTTGCCAGGACGTTAAGGGTGGTCGTCTTCCCGCTGGCGCTTCCCCCTGATATCACAATGTCCAAGCGCATGCTCACACAAGCTTCCAGAAATCCGGCGATCTCCCGGGGCATTGAGCCCAGATCTACCAGCTCAGCAGTTGACAGGTACCTCCTGGGAAAACGCCGCACAGTCAGGACAGGTCCGTTGAGGGCCAGCGGGGGTATGACAGCGTTAATCCGGGACCCGTCGGGCAACCTGGCATCAACAAAGGGACTTGAGCGGTCTACCCTCCGTCCAACGCTGCTTACGATCCTGTTGATCAGGTCCAGCACATGGGCATGGTCTCTAAACCGGACGGGAGTTTGCACGATTGCGCCGTCCCGCTCAACGTAGACCTCATCAGGCCCGTTCACCATGATCTCGGTAATCAAAGGATCACTGAGAAACTCGTCTATGGGACCGAGTCCGCATATTTCCTGGACTATGCGTTCGGCCAGATCCTTCCTTGTCAGCTTGCCTACGTACAGGTCTTCGGAAACGATCAGTTCAGAGACTAAAGCTACCATTTCGTCTCGCTTGTCTCTGGACATCCTAGCTGACACGACCAGCTCGTGATGGGTCTCAAGCACCTTCTCCCGGACGGATTCAACTACGTCTTCCAGCGAGTGCTCCCTTGCATTCTGACGGAACTCAGCTGCGCGGTACGTTTCAGACTCCAGCTTCTTGAGAATGCTCACCAAAAGAATCCCCTCCTTACTTTCTTGGGTCTCAGCTCTTCTCTTTCCACTGGGAGTCCCGGTGTGAGTCTGACGGCGATCTGCCATATAGCATCAGCCATTTCGTTCTTGGGATAGAGCACAACGGGTTTGCCTTCATAGACGGACCTTTCGACAGCTTTGCGATCGTCGGGAATAGACCCGGCAAGGTCCACGCCCAGGAAATCCTGGATTTTGCTTTCAGGCATGATGGATTCTTTGGCCACACGGTTGAGAACCACAGCCACCGAATCGCCTGGCAAGCCCAGCTTCATCAGAATGTCTATTGCGGTTTTGCATTGCCACAATGTGGCAATGTCCTGCGTAACCACAAGGACCACTTTGGAGGCTGCATCTACGCACTCGCCCACTACGTCACTGGTTATGTCCGGGGGCGTATCTACGTACACCAGACCCCACTTCTTTGCAGCGAGGGAAAGAAGGCACCTTACATGCTCATGATTGACCAGGTCATAGAGTTCAGGCCTTCGAGGGCTGCAAATTACATTCAGACCTGAAGGGACATGCCTTTGGGCATACTTGCCCAGCCCGTCCGGTCTCATGTCTTTCAGGTTAGGAACAACTTCGGTGATTGTGGGGCCATGCATGAGATCCAGGTGAACCGGAACATCACCGGAACAAAGGTCCAGGTCCAAAAGCACCGCTTTTCCGGAAGTGGCCACCGCCGCAGCACAGGCCAGATTAGTTGCGAGAAACGTCTTTCCAACCCCGCCTTTGGGACTCCATATAACTATGGTCTGAGAAGTCAGGACATTTGTCTTGACACCGTCTTCACCTGTACGGACACTCAGTGCCCCGCCGGATTGGAGGCCCTCTTCCAGCACTACCAGGGAGACATTTGGAAAACCCGCTCTGAAGCGACTTGCCCAAGCTTGAAAGGTTTCGCCTTTAGGGGACAGAGTTGGGTCTACAGCCACTAAGTCAACAACCGATGTTGACACTATGAACTCCACCAGAGACAGATCCCGAACTGAACCCACCAACCGTACTCCGGGCCATCTTGCCAGAGCATGGCTTTCAAAAGTCCCACTTCCTGCTATGAGCAAAGAAGGCTTACCGCTCATATCCAGATTCGACCTCCGTTTCCCGGCTGCCAGCGGCAGAGTGAGACGACCTGGGACCTAAAGTGATATAGACGGACGCGACCTCCAGATAACCGGCCAGCAGCTCACATTCGTCGGGGGAGGCCTGGATAAGCACTCCTTGCAGTTCTCCTCCGGAATCTTGCAGCACGTCAACAACAAGAACATCTCTAAGAATGGTGGCCGAATGGGGACCACTTGTACCATAACCGGTTGATCTCAGGGCAAAAATGAAATCTACCCGCTCACCCGCCTTAAGAAGGCCTCCGACTGCACGGCTCAGGTTGGCTGAAACAAACATGAACCTTTTCCCGGGAGGTATATCCATAGACCGGCCGGCCCCCTTAATCCCCGAAATAACATGGCCGGACAGGATGACCTGTCCGGCACATATCCTGGTGCGAGCATAGCTGTTAAGCACATCCTCGATCCTTGTGAGAGAAGCCGGATGAATGGCCTTAACCGGCATTTCCGTTACCCGAATATCAGACAACTCAAGTCGCTGAAAAGCGTCAATGTCCCTGACGGCAGTGATCACGCTTCCTGTCTTCACGTATGACGCAGTAATCTGAAACCACAGACATGCTGCTGAAATCCCTAACGCGACGGCAGCTATAAGCATCCTATGTCGTTTAATGGCGTTCCTGAGAATAGCTCATCACCTCTTGATGGGTAGCCGTACCCGGCCGGGAAGGGCTGCGAAGGGCGCCGGCGGCGAATGATCGCCAGGTATTTGCGGTCGGGGCCCGGTTACACCCCCTTTCAGTGGGCCCGTACCGGAACTGACCGGGCACGGCCTTCTGGTAACTATTACCATCACCCAGAATATTACATACCGTTGCGTCCTGTGTCAACAGTAAGTTGCAATTTTGCTAGAATCTGGTGTTTTGCGGTCATGAAATGGTATAATACGGATGCCGGCGGCCCTAGGAGGGTTCCCATGAAGAAGAAAAGTCTTATTTTGTCACTGACAGCCTTGACGCTTATGGCCTGTCTTTCGCCAAGAATCGCCTTTGCCCTGGAGGAAGAAGAGCAATATGAGCCGTGGTACAGAGACGGAGACTTCCAATGGTTCAGCCCTTACCTCTATACGCTATGGCAGGAAAAGGTTACTGACGGCTTGGTGCTTGGGGCAAACACGGCCTATTTCTACCCTGATCACCACATTACTCACGCACAGCTCGGGACGTTGCTATGCAAAGTGTTTTCGTGCTCACCTCGGGAACCGGCTATACCTTCATACCCCGATGTCCCTCGCAGCTACGAGATTTACCGGCGAAAACCCGCCTGGAAGTGGATAGAAGGAGCTCTGGCAGGTGGAATCCTCTTTGTGCCTGCCGGACAACTGTTTTGCCCGGATTCGTACATGGTTCGCCAGGACGTTGTAGAGCTTTTGATCCGGTCTCTTAATCTTTGCGGCTATGCCCAGTCTCTGCCAGAAGAGGAAGTACAGTACCTTCTTAACCGCTTCAAAGACGGCCACAAGGTAAGCGCCGAACGCCGGAAATCCATGGCATCAGCCATAAAGCTCGACATAATCAGGGGCTTTGATGATAAGACCATAAGGCCAATGCACAACATGACAAGAGCAGAAGCTGTAACTGTCATCTACCGGTGCTGCCTTATCCGGGTACAGGCGTCCCTGGACGTGTTTTCGCCTGACAGCGATGGCGTTGACGATACCGTAGATTTCCTTCTGGGGTACCTCAAGAACCGAGGGATCTCAGAGTGGCAGATGGTTGTGACCACGGCATCCGGAAAGACAGTCAAGAGGTTCAACCCTGAGGGACTGCCGGGAGCACCTCCTACCGTCTTAACCTGGGACGGAAAAGATGACAACGGCAATAAGTCGGCTGACGGCATATACTACTATCAAGCATGGGTTAAGGATAGGCGTGATAGGCAGTTCCTTTCGATACCTCTGCCTCTGGAGATTCAGACCCATTCCCTTACAGCTTACCTTTCTCCGACTGTGTGCAAAGATGGCACCACTTTGGCAATACGCGCATATACCCGGCCTGAAGGGGTCAGCGTCAGAGCTGTTCTTGCAGACGGGCGGACATGGCCCCTGGTACCCTCTCCGGGAAACACGGTCTGGACCGCTGAGATTGCTGTAGATCCGAGCTTACCCTATGGCAGCCAAGGGCTTACCATTGTAGCTCAATTTCCCCGGGCAAGAAGAGAAGCAACCCTCTCATTTACACACGAACAAAGCTTGTGGTTGATGCCGGATATCACACCTAACCCTGCCTGTCCGCCTGTGACCTTGCATCTTAACTGCAGGGCTGCCGACAGTATAGTATCTGTCCTATGCCATCTCCTCGGGCAAGAGATTCCCTTGGTCAGGGACCCTCAAACCGGCCTGTGGCACAACACCTTCCGGCTGTCCTCTGAAGTGTCTGACGGTTCTTATCCGGTGGTCTTCACCGGGACGGCCGAACCTGGCAGCATCCAGGAAACAGTGACTCTGGAGGTGGACCGAACTCGATTAATGAGCCTTACTTACGTCTTGACCAGATGAGGGCATGTAGTTCCCGCCGGCCAAAAGACCCAGGTCTGCCACTGCAGCAATGACTTGCTCGTACGGCACTGAGTATAAACGATCACTGAAGGACCGGTTCTCCAGGACCGCATGAAGACTCTGACGGGCCCGCGAGTAATCGCCTCTTGATAGGGTCATTTTGCCGTACCAGTAAAGCGCGTCCGGGTCACGCGGACGCGCTTTAAGTACGCGTTCTGCTTCCTTCAGCCCTTCTTCCGCGTAACCCAAAGCAAAGTAGATTTCCGCTAGTTTCACTCTGGAATCATGCAGATTAGTACAGCGCTTAAGCGACTCTTGATAGGCAGAAGCTGCTTCAACGAGATTGCCCGAAGCTTTCATTGCATCACCCAGCGCAACATAGCCTATAGGACCCTTGGGATCCAGGGACCGGCATTGCATTGCGGCCTCAAGCCCCTCCTTCTGTCTTCCGGCTTTTAGCAAAGCCTTGGAAAACAAAGCCCAGGCATAGGCGTCGGACTTTAGCAAAGGTGTGGCTTGCTCTAAGAGAGAGGCAGCTTCAAGTGTATCTCCTTCGGCCAGACAAAGACTTGCAAGGGCCGCGTAGCACTGAGGAGTACCTTCACCAGAGTCCACAGACTTCCTGTAGAACCTGGCAGACTTGGCATAATCATGAGCAATGTGACGCTCAAAGAAACCAAGGTGTTCGTACAGAAGCGTCCGCGCAAAGATCCATCCCACAACAACCCATGCCAGAAGGCCCAGCGCCACACCTCTGCCGTCAATAACAGGCGTAAGCCAGGATACTCCCAAGAGTATGATGGCCGCCACAAAACCATAGTTCCACCAGTGCCTTGATGACAAGCGAAGTGGTTCTCCCATGCGAAGCACAGCCTCCGGGGCTATTGTTCCCCGGGAGCGCCCTTCAAATGACCTGGAGGCCCGGGCGATGCCGGGAAATCTTCGGGCTTTTCCAGGGTAAAGGATCCCAAAGTCCCTTCCTGGAACTCTCTGACAAATGCCTGGAATGTTCTTGTCATGTCAAGCGCGCCTCCTGCGCCCAGAAAGCCACGTGAACGGCCGAATTCCTTCAAGTAGTCCAGGGGCTTCAGCTCAGGACCCGAAATTCTCCCGGCTAACCATAGGGCAACCTCTTCCGCGTCATAGGCGTTCTCCCGGAGTGCCCACGCTGCTGCCAGTTTTGTCCTGGCAGTGCCCTTGACCAGGGAAGTATCAAGGACTCCGGGCGTATCCAGCACAAGGAGAAACTCTCTCCCCTTAAGCCAGTGGCTTCCCCTGGTTAACCCGGGTCTGGCCCCAAAAGGCGCTTTTTGACTTCCCAGAAGGCGGTTGCCTAAAGATGACTTTCCGACGTTAGGGGCACCGAACAACATGATCCGGAGTGGCCTCTTCTCCACCGCCCCCCCGCCGGGGGATCCCAGATCTTGCCATGCATCTCGGAGATACCTTAAAAGCGCAGGAAGACCCTGGCCTGACCTGCAATTGACCGCAAAAGCCTGTGTGCTTTCTGAAAAGACCTCAAGCCATTGCTGAGTCAGACCCTTGTTAGCCAGGTCAGGCTTGGTAAGCACATAGACCCGTCTTTTCGCACCCAGATAAGGCTCGGCAAGTCTTACCGATGTCCACGGGATCCTGGAATCAGCCAGGAACAGTATTAGATCGACCATCTTAAGGGTTCTTCCCCCCGGAAACCCGGGATGTTCCTTCCTGGCGGGCGGACCTACCTTAGCCAACCTGCGGCCTTTAGAGGCCATATTCTCACCACAGCCTTCCCCTTCATGAGGTCCACAGAGACCGGGCCGAAGCTTCTCGAATCCTCGCTGTCAGTCCTATGATCTCCCATGACAAACACTGAGCCTTCAGGCACGTGAACACTCTTCATTTCGAAGAATCCGGGATCTTGAACATAGGGTTCTTCCTTAAGCTGTCCATTAACATACACCCTGCCCAGGCGTATCTGAACCGTGTCCCCGCCTACAGCCACCACGCGTTTTATATAATCCTTGCTAGTGTCGAAGGGATACCGGAATACAACCACATCGCCTCGCTTGACCGGTCCAAGCCTGTAGACCGTCTTCAGTACCAAAACCATGTCAGTGCTATGCAAGGTGGGCTCCATGGAACGACCCTCAACCACAAACCGCTCTACCACAAAAGAACGTATCAGTACAGCGAGGATAAGCGCTATGAGTACGGTTTCCAGGATATCCCGTACGGTCTGCATATATTATCGCCTTGCTTCCGGAATCCTCGCAGATTTCCCTGAGAGACCTCTCAAGTAGAACAGTTTCGCTCTCCTCACACGACCGCGGCGAAGGACCTCAATCTTCTGGATCCTGGGAGAGTGCACCGGAAAAGTCCGCTCAACGCCGGTGTTATAGGAAACCCTTCGTACCGTAAACGTCTCCCTCAATCCTCCGCCCTGACGCCGGATGACAACCCCTTCAAAGGCCTGAATCCTTTCGCGGGCGCCTTCCACAACCCTGAAGTGTACTCTCACACGATCGCCGGGACCGAAATCAGGAATGTCCTTTCTCATCTGAGCCTCTTCGATAAGCCTAACCATGTCCACTGTAATCACTCCTAAAGACCTATATGACCTGTCGTCTATTCTTTGCTTGCCTCTTCACTTTTCACTTCTTCAAGCAGAACCATATCTTGAAAGGTCAAACACGCACTATTCAGGAGATCCTTTCTTCTGTTGAAAGTCCTCCGAATAGCTTCCTTTCGCCTCCACCGCTCTATGGCACGGTGGTCACCTGTCAGCAGCACCTCCGGGACCTTCATCCCTCTGTACTCAGGCGGTCTTGTATACTGGGGTCCCTCAAGGAGCCCTTCTGAAAAGGAATCCTGGTCCGCAGACTCGCTGTCGCCCAAAACCCCCCGGACAAACCTGGACACCGCGTCCAGCACCAGCATGGCAGGAATCTCGCCTCCGGTAAGCACAAAATCACCTACTGAGACCTCTTCCTGCGCAATGTGCCTCACTCTCTCGTCGAATCCCTCATAGTGCCCTGCGATCAGGGCAATGCTCTCCCTCCCGGCAAGATCCCTGGCCAAGCCTGAATCAAACTTTCTTCCCTGCGGAGTTAGAAGAACCACATAAGGGCGCTCCCCCAGATCCTTCTCAACCCACTCAACTGCCTCGTATATAGGCTCAGGCTTCATGACCATACCAGGTCCCCCACCGTAGGGATAGTCGTCGACTGTGGCATGGGGATCATTGGTAAAATCCCTGATGTTCACAAGCTCAACGAATATGAGGCCTTCCTGGCGTGCCCGGCTCAAGATGCTGGAACCGAGAACACCATGGAACATCTCAGGAAAGAGAGTGAGAACGTAAAATCTCAAAGCTCTACCTCCCGGCGGCCTAAGAGGTCTCCCCCGGTTGAGGCGTTTGCCGGTCCGGGACAAACGCAGTCACAGACGAGCTCTCTCGCATAGCCACAACCCTGCCGTCCTCTATGACTACTTCACACGACAAAACGTCAGGCCACGGATCTCCCACCTGAAGGTCATAGAACCCCTGAATCTGACCTCTTGACAGCTCCTGACCATCGGTAAGCCTGGCAATATCCCTTAACTGCCGCGTAAGGTTTTCTCTGCGCGCAAGCAGTTCCTGTTTTTCCTTCTCCAACCGGGCGCGCTCTTTTTCGCCAAGAGTCGCCTGTGCCTTGTCAAGCTGGGACATGATACCGGTCATCTCCTGATCCACTTCTCGCAAGGACCTCTGGATCTCAACACCAAGCTGGGCGCGTAACCCAGGGGTTACCCTGGACTTCACCGTCACAACCCTGGAGACGAGCATTTGACCTCACCATCCTTGGCGCGCAGTTACTCAAGAATCTCTACCGTAGCTCGTTTCCCTTCTCTGGCTGCCGCTGCCTGAACCACCGCCCTAACGGCATGGATAACCCGGCCTTTTTTGCCGATGATCTTGCCCATGTCTTCGGGGGCAACCCTTAGCTCGTACACTACGGTCCTTTCGCCCTGAACCTCATTAACCTCCACCTGGTCCGGATTGTCGACAATAGCGCTAGCTATGAACTTGACCAAATCATCCAGCATATACGTCCTCCTTTGAGAAGTTTATCTCTCGTTCTTTACAGTCTGCCACTTCTCCAGGACACCGGCACGGTTGAGAATTGACCTGGCCGTTGGGGTGGGAACTGCCCCCCGGCCCAGCCACAGAATTGCTCTTTCCTCCTGCACACTGTAGGTGGCAGGACTGGTTGTCGGGTCATAGAACCCGATTTCCTCGATAGACTTGCCGTCCCTCGGATTTCTCGAATCAGACACCACTATTCGATACGAAGGTCGTTTCTTTGCACCCATCCTCTTTAACCGAATCTTCACCGCCAAATCAAACAACTCTCCTTTCTTGAACCCCTTGGACAGTAATCAGGGGTCACTGAATGCGTATCCTGCCCGCCTTACCTCCTGAACCCATTTGGTAAAGCATCTTCCTTGCCTGAAAAAACTGCTTGAGGAGACGGTTCACATCCTGGACCTGGGTACCGCTTCCTTTGGCAATCCTTCTCTTGCGGGAGCCATCGATTATCTCAGGCTGCCGTCTCTCAGAGGGCGTCATTGAACTTATCATAGCTTCGAGACGCCTCCACTCTTTGGGATCTACGTCCATGTCAATCTTCATCCTGCCGGCGCCCGGTATCATCCTCAGGATGTCTCCCAAAGAACCCATCTTCTGGACCTCTTTCATCTGTTCCAGGAAGTCCTCCAGGGTAAAGTCCTTTCGCCGGATCTTCTTCTCCAAGGCCTCTGCCTTTTTTTGGTCAAAAGAAGCTTCAGCTTTTTCAATGAGAGTCAGCATGTCTCCCATTCCAAGAATTCGGGAAGCCATGCGATCCGGATGGAAAACCTCAAAGTCTTCAAGTTTTTCGCCTGTGGAGACATACTTAATGGGTTTCCCGGTGACCTTGGCCACTGAAAGGGCGGCGCCGCCTCTGGCGTCTGAGTCCACCTTGGTCAGTATGATTCCGGTAACGCCCACGACTTCATCAAAAGCCAAAGCGACCTTGCACGCTTCCTGGCCGGTCATGGCATCAGCCACCAAGAAGCATTCCCTGGGAGACACAGCTTCTTTAATGCGCCGCGCTTCATCCATCATGTCTTCAGCCACTTGCTGTCTTCCGGCTGTATCAACGATAACTACATCCCGGGCCGAAGACACAGCCTTCTCAATGCCGTGGCGGGCGATCACGTCAGCCGGAACATCCTGGCCCATGGTGAAGAATGAAGCTCCGGCCTTCTCGCTCAGTATTTCCAACTGGCGCTGAGCTGCAGGCCTGTATACGTCACAGGAGACCGTAAGCACCCTCCGCCCGCTCTTCTTGAGAAGCAGCGCCAGCTTGCCCGCAGCCGTGGTCTTTCCTGAACCCTGCAACCCGAAAAGGGCAATGACCGCAGGCGGCTTTCCGGACAAATCAATGTGACTGGTCTTTCCCCCAAGAAGCTGGGTAAGCTCTTCGTTTACGATCTTGACGACCTGTTGAGCGGGAGTGAGACTCTCAAGCACATCTGAAGCCAGGCACCGCTCTTTGACTGCTGCGACAAACTCACGGACTACTTTGAAGTTTACGTCAGCCTCCAAGAGAGAGAGCCTTACCTCCCTCAGGGCCTCGTCCACATCCTTTTCCGAAAGCCTGCCCTTTCCCCTCAGTCTGCGAAAAACACCTGCCAGACGCGAGGCCAAATTCTCAAATTCCATGGAATCTCTCACCTCCGTCTTCCCGGTCCCGGAGATGCCGGAGCGCCTGATCCCGTTTTTCGCTCCAGCTCTCCGCTGTCATAGACTCAAGACTCGACACAACTGCCTCAATCTGCGCCGCTTGCTCGATTTGCCGTCTGAGAAACCCGAGCTTGTCTTCGTAGCGAAGAATCGCCCTTTCGCCCCGCCGGAGAGCGTCCTCACAGGCCTGCCTGGAAATGCCCAAAATCTCGCCGATTTCACCCAGGGAGAGGTCTTCATCCAGTTTCATGCGCAAAACTTCCCTTTGCCTTGGCGGCAAAAGACCCTCGTAGGTATCTCGCAGCAGACTCAGACGGTGCATCTTTTCAGGCAACATGCTAGACCTTTCCGCCAAACCGGCAACCTCCGCGCAATCAATGTCATGGTCTACACCTTGACACCTCATGATAATACACCTGGGCACCGGATAAGGCAATAGGAACTCTGACCTCTAGGGGTCCGGAGTCTCAAAGAGGCCGGCGGAAAAAGCTGCCGGGTCAAAGTCAAGAAGATCCCCGGAACCCTCACCCACTCCCACCAGTTTGACCGGGATCCCAAGGTCTTGCGCTATGGCCACGGCAATACCGCCTTTCGACGAACCGTCTAGTTTGGTCAGACAAATGCCCGTAACTCCTACTGCGTCTGTAAACATTCTGGCCTGCGACAGACCGTTTTGGCCCGTGGTACCGTCGAGGACCAAAAGAATCTCGTGTGGAGCGCCGGGCAACTCCCTGCTAACCACCCTGACTATCTTTTTCAGCTCTTCCATGAGGTTCTTCTTAGTGTGTATACGGCCGGCAGTGTCAACCAGCACCAGATCGGTTTCTCTGGCCACAGCTGCGCGCACTGCATCATAGGCTACCGCCCCCGGGTCTGACCCCTCTTGATGGGCTATGAGAGTAGCACTTGATCGCTTGGCCCATATGGCAAGCTGATCAGCAGCAGCAGCTCGAAAGGTATCGCCTGCCGCAAGAATAACGGTCTTGCCCTCATTGCGCCATCGTTGAGCCAGTTTGCCGGCAGTGGTGGTCTTGCCGGAACCGTTCACGCCTACAACCACATACACTGTGGGTCCTGTCTCTGCAACGCACAAAGGCTCAACCACAGCATCAAGGACTTCCTTTACCAGCCTCTCAAGAAGAGTTAAGAACTCTTTTTCGGTTGCCGGCCCTGCGCGTTGGCTTTCCTCTTTGACCCTCTCCCTGAAAAAATGGGCCGCCTGCACTCCAACATCGGCCTGAATTAACGCTTCCTCAAGCATATCAAGGGTTTCCTCGGTAATCTTACCTGCACCAAACGCCCCTTGAAGAACACCTAGGATGTTTCTGGAGGTCTTCGCCAGACCAGCTTTGAGCTTATCATAGAGATTCATTGCTTACGCTCCTCTGCCTGTGTATCACGGCGCTCTGTGCGCTGCGTTCTGGGATTGGTCAAGACGCATGCTAAACACTTTGGAGACACCTGGCTCCTCCATTGTAACCCCATAGAGCAGATCGGCAACTTCCATAGTAGCTTTCTGGTGCGTAATGACCAGGAATTGGGTCTCCCGGGAGTATCTTTTGAGAAATCTACTAAAGCGCACAACGTTGGCCTCGTCAAGGGAAGTGTCTGCCTCATCAAGAACAATAAGCGGTGACGGCCTGACAGAAAGAACCGAGAATATGAGCGCCAGCCCGCACAGAGCCCTTTCTCCCCCGGAAAGAAGGTTTATGTGTTTGTGCTTACGTCCTGGCGGCTGAGCTTCAACCTCTACGCCGAGAGTCTCTTCCGCCAGAATAAGCTGTCCGGTTCCTCCGCCGAACAGGTCTGAGAACACCCTCTCAAAGCTTGCCGCAACCTTCTGGAAAGTTGTGATGAACCGGCGTTCAATCTCCTTTTCAACAAGAACCTGAGCTTTCAGGAGCTCTTCAATGGCTCTCTCAACGTCCTCTTTCTCAACTGTAAGAAACCCGATCCTGTCAGAGACTTCCTTGCAATCGTCTTCGGCCCTCAGGTTGACGCTTCCCATGCGGCTAAGGGCCATGTCAAGCTCCTCAATGGCCGCAAGTCCGCTTGCCCTGGGCATCCTGGGGCCTTCATACTCCTGGAAATTCCCTATGCCGAACTGTGTGGAAAGAAGGTTGCACGTATCCTGAAAGGATTTCTGGAGAGATGCGATCTCTTCCTGAGTCTCATGAATCCTCCCTTCCAGCCTTCCCTTTTCAGTATCCAATCGTTCCATGTTCTCTTTCAGTTTGGCCATGGTCTCACTGATGTGCGCTTCACGCCGCTCCACCTCAACCAGCTCCCCGACCAGGGTTTTGACCTGCCCGTCAAGGTCAAGGATCTTCACGGAGTACTCTCGATCCTGAGCTTGTGCCTGCTCAAGCAAGCCCGATTGTCTGAGAATCTCCTTGTTCTCCTCTTCAAGGCTTCTCTCCAGAGTAACCCTTTCGCCCGATAAACTCTCAAACCGTCTTGTCAAAGCGAACAGCTGGCGCTCAGTTTTTTCCTTATGGCCGGAAAGATTGCGAAGAACAGACAATGCGTCTTCATCGTCTTTGCCTATCTCATCCATGGCTGCCTCATGATCCCGCAAGCGCTCTTGAAGAGAACCAATGCTTCCGGCAATCTCTTTCTCCCGGTTTACCAAATAGTCTCTTTCCTCGGCGAGGCCCTTGACATTCTCCTGAAGGAGGTCTGTTTCCCGGGTTGTCCTGGCCATCAGAGCCTCAAGGGACTCAAGGTCAGACTCGAGGGTCTGCTTTTTCGCCAAGGCCTTATCCAGAGCCCCCATCTGTTCAGTAAGCCTCTCTTTAGCTGCTGCCACCTGCAGGAGAGCTTCTGCCGACTCCTGCGCAAGGTTGTTGCATTGGGCCCGGATTTCCTCAAGCTCAGAGGACGCCCTACCTAGGTCCAGTCCCAAGGCGGCAAGCTCCTGTTTTCTCCTAAACAGCACTTCATGCCTGGGCGCTTCCCCACCGGTCATGGCACCGCCCGGATCTATGATCTCGCCAGCAAGTGTGACCACCCTGGCTACCCAACCTGATGCCTTCATGAACTCCAACCCAACTTCGATTGTGTCAGCCAGGACTACGTTTCCAAGCAGATAGCGAACCAGAGGTTCCAGGCTCTTCGGACAAGACACAACCTCAGACAAGGCCCTGACGCCTTTAAGACTCGTCATAGCTCCCACTGCCCGGCCATGCATAGAGCGACGCCTTAACAAAGGCAAAGGCAGGAAAGTCACTCGCCCGCCCCTTACCTTCTTCAGATACTCAATGGACTGTTTGGCATCTTCTTCTGTCTGCACAACGATGTTCTCAGCGGCGCCTCCGATGGCCGCCGACAAGGCCGGTATGTATTCCTCACTTGCCCCCAGAAGGCCGCTCACAGGACCTAATACCCCATTTAGCCTGCCCTGGGCGGCAGCTTCAAGGATAGTTCGCGGTCCACGGCTGTACCCTTCGAATTTCCTCTCCATTTCCTCAAGAAGCTTTTTTCTGGCTGACAAGGCAGAGACAGTTCTCTCAAAGTCCTTTTCCTTTAGGGTCGCCCTTTGATGCGACGCTCTCAAGGAAGCAGCTTTCTCGCCGACAGAAGCTGCTGCATGGCGAGTTTTACGCACATCATCTTCCCGCCGGGAGATCTCGTCCACAATAGCTGCAAGCTCTCTGGTTTTGAGCCCTTTGTCTTTCTGTGCAGTGATCAAATTGCCCCTGCAAAGGCTGATCTGCTCCTGGGTCCCATCTAGTTTCCTGGAGACTTCGTCTCTTTTCCGCTGCCACGAACTGAGCTCCCCGGTCAAAGCAGCAATCTCAGCTCTTGCCCCGATCACTTTTCCGCTCAGTTCCTTCCACAATGCCTCCGACCGCGCTCTCTCGGCTCGAGCTTGGTCCAGTTTCTCCGCAAGCTCCCTGTCTTGGGCCTGGACTTCAACCAGCGCCGCCTTCAACGTCTTTTCCTCTTGGCCGATGCGGGCCAGGTCTTTTTCTATGACCCCTTTCCTGACAACCCGAGCGTCAATCTCCCTTCTCAACAGCCCGGTCTGGCTTCGAGCCTGTTCACGCCTTTTCTCCAGTTCAAGGAGTTTGGACGCTGCGTCTTGTCTCTCACTCATGGCCTGTCTTCTGACGAAAGCTTGCTTCTCTCTCTCGGCGATCAGGTCTGCAAATTCCTGCTCGAGGACAGGCAGAGTCTCCCTTCCCCTCTGAAGGTCCTCCTGAGTCTTAAGAAGTTTTCTTCCGAGGGATACCAGTTTCTTGCTTTCCTCTTCTGCCTGGTAGAGCCAGGTGGCCAGTTCCATGGTCCTGCGTTGGGCGGTGAGCCGGCGGTACTCACCGGCAAGCTTCCTATCCTCTTCCAACACGGTTTTGCGGGCAGCAAGATCCAAAAGCAAATCGTCCAATCTCACAATAGAAGCCCGGGCCCGCTCCAGTTTGCCCTCTGTCTCCCGCTTGTCCAGCCTGACCTTGGCCACACCCGATGCTTCCTCAATCCATACCCGGCGATCCTCAGGCTTCCCGCTGGCTAGATCATGTATGGCACCCTGGCCTATGACAACGTATCCTGTGTGAGATAACCCTGTTCCCGAAAACATGTCTACAACGTCCTTGAGGCGGCACTGTCTGCCATTCAGGCGGTACTCGCTAGAACCGTCCCTGGCCAAACGCCGGACTACCTCAGTCTCGGCGCCGTCACCTGCGCCTTCAAGGAGCAGACGTACCTCGGCTTGACCCATTGCCCTCCTAGTCTCTGTCCCCGAGAAAATAACGTCTCCAAGACGCCATGAACGAAGAACCCGCGGATTTTGCTCTCCGAGCACCCAGCGCAAAGCATCCGCAAGGTTCGACTTGCCGCATCCGTTAGGTCCAACTATGGCCGTTATGCCCGGACCCAGCTGCAGCTCTGTGCGATCCGGAAAGGACTTAAACCCGTGAACGGTTATCTTCCTCAGCAAAGGACCATTACCCCCGCTCTATACCCATATTGGGTACCTGCATTTATGCCTTTTAGGTAAAGGAATCTCTCTTTTCGAATATAAGCTTTCTATCCGGATGTTTGGAATCCCTGGGAGTGAACGTGTTTGTCCATCATTGATGATATGGCCCGACTGGTATTGTCCAACCCTGGCATAACTGCCAGAGAAATGGCGCAGACAATGGGCTATGCTGAGCAGAAATCCGTGTATTACTGGCTCCGGAAGGCAGGGTTCGTCGGTATCAAGGACTTCCGAAAGGCGGTCCTGAGCGGCACCTTTCCGATAAGAATTCGAGAAGCCCACAGGCCGCTGGCAAAAGATGCCCCCAGCTCCCTGGGAATACCGGTGCATACGGGCGGCACAGAGCCGGTCCGGGCCAACCTTGAGGACTACATGGCCGGCGCGCTGAGTCCCGGAAGCTTCGCCTTCCCCCTGTCTTCGGGTAGATACGGACCTCTTGCCAGAGAAGGCGATCTTCTCATTGTGGACCCTGAAGCTCCCGTCAAACAGGGAGACCTTGTGGTGGGAAGTCACGGCGGCCAGACTTGTCTGGCCAGACGCTACTGGCTTCCGGATAAAGCTGTTCTCTATGTGGATGCCACAGACCACGCTTGTGTATTATCCCCCGACTACATCACCGGGAAAGTCATCTTCATACTGCGTAAACACATCTGACTTTTGTTCCAAAAAAGTGTGGGCCGCGTTTTCCTCAGCCTCTTTCTTCGACGAACCTGTGCCCCGGGATACCTCCTTACCGTTTACCAGACAAGCTACTGTGTACCACGGCTTGTGATCCGGGCCTTCCACACTGACCACCCGGTACTCCAGGGTGCCGCCTGTAGTTCTGTGCACTACCTCCTGAGCATGGTTCTTGGCATCAAGGGGCACAAGCAATAGGTCCGGCGGAACCATGAGATCATCCACAAGACGAAGGGAAGCTTCCCAGCCTTTTTCGAGGAATACAGCTCCGGCCACTGCTTCCAAAGCGCCTGCCAGAATACTGGGTCTCTTGCGCCCGCCGGTCGCCTCTTCGCCACGGCCCAGCCGGAGGTGCTGTCCCAGGCCTGCCTGCTCAGCAACGGTTGCAAGCGTGTCGCCCGACACCAGGTGGGCCCTCATCCGGGTTAGCTCGCCTTCGCGCTCTTGGGGCCACCGCTGATATAGAAGGTACCCCACTCCCAGGTAGATAACGGCATCACCCAGGTACTCCAGTCGTTCGTTTGATCCTGCCCCCTTGGATCTTTCGTTTGCATAGGAAATGTGGGTGACTGCCTCCGTCATGATTTCCTGCGAGAGGCTCACCAAAGCGTCTTCCAGGACGGATTTCAACCGCAGTATCTCTTCAGTACCAGACAAGCGTTTTGCCCCCCAAATCCAAAGGAGTTCTTGAGAGCTACATGGAACTCGCAATCTCTGGCCTTGTTAGGAACATAATCCAGATCGCACTCAGGGTCAGGCTCTTCGTAGTTGATGGTAGGTGGAATGATCCCGCGTTTCATGCTCAATACAGTAGCTATGGTCTCAACTGCGCCCGCCGCCCCAAGAAGGTGACCAATCATTGACTTTGTAGAAGATACGGGAATCTCATATGCCCGCTCTCCAAATACAGACTTCAAGGCATAAGTTTCAGTCACATCGTTAGCAGGAGTGGAAGTGCCATGTGCGTTTATGTAATCTACCTTGTCAGGTTCTGTTCCTGCAACGCGCATTGCTTCCTTCATGGCCCTGGCAGCGCCTTCCCCCTGGGGACCGGGCGCTGTTATGTGATAAGCGTCTGCGCTCATGCCAAAACCTGCCACCTCGGCATAAACGTGCGCGTCCCTGGCAAGAGCATGTTCCAATCTCTCCAAAACCACAATGCCTGCGCCTTCGCCCATAATAAAGCCGTCCCGCCGCCTGTCAAAAGGCCGGCAAGCTGCATGTCCCAGATGGTTCTGGAAAGAAAGGGCCTTCATGGAGCAAAACCCTGCCAGCGCCATAGGAAGTATGGAAGCTTCTGAACCGCCGCAGACCATTAGATCAGCATCACCCCTCCGGATCACCATGAACCCCTCGCCGACGGCGCTTGTGCCGGAGGCGCACGCAGTCATGACCGTGTTGATGGGTCCCTTGAGGCCGAGGTCAATGGCAACCTGCCCGGCAGCCATGTTGGCGATCATCATAGGGATAAAAAAAGGAGACACCCTCCCAGGGCCTTTGTTTGACAAAACTTCGAACTCCCGGGCCAGACTCTCCATACCCCCTATGCCGGTCCCCATAAGCACACCGCTTCTTTCCGGAACCAACCGGCCGCCGGCTCCCGAATCATCCATGGCCATTCTGGAAGCTACCACGGCCAGCTGGGTAAACCTGTCCATCTTCCTTGCTTCCCGTCTCTCAATGTAAAGGCCGGGGTCAAAATCAACTTCCGCAGCTAACCGGCAGGGATACTCACTTGTGTCGAAGCGGCTTATGGGTCGTATCCCCGATTTTCCTGCCACAAGGGATTGCCAGAAAGCCTCCAATCCCGTCCCTATGGGGCTGATCACTCCCATACCGGTAATCACTACACGTCCGGTAGTCACTTCGGCAACATCCTCTCACCAAGACTGTCTGCGCTCGCCCAGACGCCCGCAGATCAAGACAGGTCCCGCGGCGACCCGGCATGAACATACAATCCATAGGCGGTGCCGCGGGACTTGCCACCTAGTCTTTTACGTTCTCTCTCAGATATTCAACTACGTCTCCCACGCTTGACATGTTCTCTGCGTCTTCGTCGGAAATGGTAATCCCAAACTCTCCTTCAAAGGCCATAATGAGATCGACAATCTCAAGAGAATCGGCGCCTAAGTCGTCTATGAACGAAGATTCAAGAGTCACCAGAGCTTCTTCGACGCCAAGCTGGTCAACAATTATCTTCTTGACCCTCTCAAAAATCGGATCCTGAGCCAACTAACACACCTCCTTGTCACTAGCACTATGTAAGTCCTCCTGCCGCCATACCACCGTCTACGGCCACCACCTGTCCCGTCACATATGCCGCTTCAGGCGATGCCAGAAAACCTACCAATGATGCCACGTCATCCGGGGTGCCTGGACGGCCAAGAGGAATTCCACCGGAGAAAGACTCTCTTGCGTCACCGGGCAGGCCCTGTGTCATTTCCGTAAGAATGTAGCCGGGGGCTACAGCGTTAACTGTAATACTGTAGCGAGCCAGTTCCTTAGCCAAACCCCGAACGAGCCCTATAACCCCTGCCTTTGAGGCACAGTAGTTAGCTTGACCTACATTACCCGTGAATGCAACCACAGAGGAAATAGCTACAATCCTTCCTGACCTTTGCCTGGCCATGGACCGGGCTGCCCATCTCGTGACGTTGTACACCCCCTTGAGATTCACCTCCAGAACCCTGTCCCAGTCTTCTTCAGCCATGCGCAGAAAGAGAGCGTCCCTTGTTATCCCGGCGTTGGCAACCAGGACTGCCACAGGCCCAAAAACGCCTTCAATCTCCTCAACAAGCTCCTTAGCTTCCTCGTGAGAGGAGACATCCGCCTTAAGAGCTCTTGCCTCGCCTCCTCCGGATTCAATAAGGGAGACTGTCTCAAGGGCGCCGGATTCATCCTTGGAGTAGTTCACGCCCACTTTAAAGCCTCTCCTGGCCAATTCTATGGCACAAGCTCTCCCTATGCCCCTGGAACTCCCGGTAACCAAAGCTGACCTGGAGCTAGAAATCATGTTAGCAAAGCCTCCTCGGTAAATGCAAGCACTGAATCCAGGTCCCTCGGAGACGAAAATGAAGCATAAGGCATTCCCGGGGATATACGCTTGCCAAAGCCGGCCAAACTCTTGCCCGGCCCCACCTCTACAAAAGCTCCGGCGCCGTCGCGGATCATAGATTCAACGCAAACTTGCCACAGCACAGGGCTTGTAACCTGTTTGATAAGGGCAGAGCGGACCGACTCAGATGAAGTCAGGATCTCTCCGTGAACATTGGAGTACACAGGCACTATTGGAGCTCTGACTGCAACAGACAGCAAATCCGCCTCAAGCTTGTTAGCCGCACTTTTCATAAGAGGGCTGTGAAAAGGCGCGCTGACTGCAAGGGGGATAGTCCTGATGCCCCGCTCCTGAGCTTTCCGGGCTACATGCTCTACTGCGCTCTTCTCACCGGAAATCACAGTCTGTCCGGGACAGTTATAGTTGGCCGGAAGAACAACTCCTGTATCCTTTGACTCGAAGCACAAAGCCTCAACTTCGGCACAGGTCAGTCCCAAAATGGCGGCCATGGCACCCCGGCCCGGAGGACACGCCTCTTGCATATAGACGCCTCGCTTGTACGTAAGCATCACAGCTTCTTCAAAATCTAAACTGTCAGCCACAACAAGAGCGCTGTACTCGCCCAGGCTCAATCCGGCCACTACGTCCGGCTGAAGACCGTTTGCCTGAAGGATTCTCGTGCACGCAACTTCCACAGTCAACAACGCAGGCTGGGCGTTGTAGGTAAGGGTCAGCTCCTCGCCCGGCCCTTGAAACATAATCTCTGAAAGACTTCGTTTCAGAACTCTGTCAGCAGAATCAAAGACTGATCTGGCCTGAGGGAACTCTTTGTAGAGTTCCTTGCCCATGCCCACAAATTGAGCTCCCTGACCCGGAAACACCCAGGCAATCTTGGCCAAAAAAGCCACCTCCCACAAATGCCGGTATGCTGCCTTGAGCGGCCCACCTTCTGGATGGGCTGTGATGCGTTCAGGAAGGGCGCTCCGGCAAAAGAAAAAGGGCAACAGTGCCCGGTCCCACATGACTGCCTATGACGCTGCCGATCTCACCCTCAAACAACCGGTTTACCCTGTATACATCGCTGACGGCCACCTTAAGATTCTCCATTTCCTGTGGGGCCTCTGCATGCATAATCGCGACAACAACAGGCGACCCTCCGGGAATCCTGTCCTGGGCCAGCTGCAGCATGCGCCCTATGACTTTAGTTTTGCCTCTGACACGATCCAGCGCAGTAACATAACCCTCCCGGTCTAGGGCCAATAGGGGTTTCATGTTGAGCATGGTCCCAAGCAGGTGCTGGGCCCGGCCAATCCGTCCGTTTCTGGCCAGGTAATCAAGGGTATCCACTGAGAACAATGTGGTCATGTTTTGGACCATACTATCCACAGCGGAAACCACCTCGTCAAAATCGGCGCCTTCCCCGGCCATTTCTTGAGCGAGCAGAGCCATGATACCGTAACCACCGCATGCCTGCTTAGAGTCGATCACAGCGATCTCTCTGTCGGGAAGCTCATTTCTTGCAAGACATGCCGCCTGGTAGGTTCCGCTGAGGGCCGCCGACAGGGTAATGGCCACTACCTTGTCTCCATCTGCGGTTAGCTCTCTGAACACACGCTCAAACTCAGCCGGAGACGGCTGTGATGTATGGGGATGATGCTTTGACGTTCTCAGTTTGTCGTAAAACTTCTTGCCGCGCATCTCAAAAGCATCCCGGTACGACTCGTCGCCAAAATGAACCGTAAGAGGCACTAATGCAATCCCCTTAGCAAGGAGAACCTCTGGGGCAAAGTCCTGGGCTGTATCAGTCACGATCCTCACTCCGGACACGCTGAACTCCCCTTTCTTTACCAGATAATAGCTAACGACCCCCAACTCAAACCTGCGCCAAAGGCGACCAGAACCACAAGGTCGCCCCTTCTCAAACGCCCTTCCCGGACAGCCTCAGACAAAGCTATGGGAACCGACGCCGAGGATGTGTTGCCGTACCTGTCAACGTTGATGACTACTTTCTCCCGGGGTATGTCCAGCCGCCCAAGGGCCGAATCGATAATGCGTATGTTAGCCTGGTGGGGGATGAACAGGTCTATGTCATCCAGTGACTTTCCACAGGAATTGAGAAGCTGGGTGACTGACTCAGCGACTATTTTCACTGCAAACTTAAACACAGCTTTTCCTTCCATGTGGATGTAATGCATCCCCGCATCTACTGTTTGATGACTGGCAGGCAATCTGGATAGCCCTGCAGGAAGCTTCAACAGATGGGATGAAGAACCGTCGGCACCCAGGCTCATGCCGATAATGCCCTGGTTGGGTTCTCCTGGAACCAGAAGACAAGCTCCTGCCCCATCCCCAAACAGGCAGCATGTGGTTCTATCCGACCAGTTAACGAACCTGGACAACGTCTCAGCCCCGATAACCAGAACCTTTTCGTAGACGCCTGAGGCCACAAATTGGGAACCTGCAGCTATAGCATATATAAACCCTGTGCAACCGATTTCCATGTCGAAAGCTGCCGCCCGAGCAGCACCGATAGATTGTTGGACTATGCACGCCGTTGCAGGAAACAGGTGGTCCGGCGTGGCCGAGGCCACAATGATCAGATCCAGTTCTGATGGCATGACACCTGCATTGGACAGACATTCCAGGGCAGCCTCCCTGGCAAGGTCTGAAGTGGCGGTTTGGCTGTCTGCAACATGACGTGTACGTATGCCTGTTCTCTCCAGTATCCATTCATCGGATGTATCAACCATCCGCTCAAGGTCAGCGTTGGTCAAAACTCCGGAAGGTACATAAGAGCTCACGGCCGCGATCTTAACCTGTCTCACAACGCTCATATGAGTTACTCTCCCTTAGGCCTTTGTGCATAGCCCAAAGATTCAGTGTCCCTCTCGCCGTGGACTTTGGGTCTGCTCAGGCATTTCAGATAAGACCGTAACTATGGTGGCAGCTACATCCCGTTCAAGGAAAAGAGCGGCCCTCTCAATGCCGCGGGCCATTGCAGCGGGACCGGAAGCTCCATGGCATTTGACGACACATCCCTGCAATCCTAACAACATGGCGCCGCCATAGCTGGAATAGTCCAGGAGCTCCTTGGCCCTTCTAAACGCGGGCCTGAGGGCCAGCCCTGACACTTTCGTCAAGATCGACGACTCAATCTCTCTTCGCAAAACCCCCATCTGAAACCCAGCTACCCCTTCACACGTTTTCAGGAAAACGTTCCCTGTGAAACCGTCTGTCACGACCACATCCGCCATGCCCGACATAACGTCTCTGGCCTCCACGTTCCCGCAGAAGCGAACCGGAGCTTCCTGGAGCATGCCAAAAGCTCTCCGCATGACGGCATTGCCTTTCTCAGGTTCAGTCCCAATATTCAGGAGATACACTCCAGGATTGCTCCAGCCAAGGACAGATTCAGCAGCTGTTTTCGCCATGACGGCAAACTGGACCAAAGTATGAGGGCGCACATCCGAGGAGGCGCCCAGGTCGCAGAAAAACACACCACGCCCGTTGGCTGAAGGGAGCACCGTCCCCAGACATGGCTTATCTACGCCCGGAGCACGTCCGAGTATGATGACCCCTCCTGCTACCAGAGCTCCTGTGGAACCACCTGACACAAGTGCGCCTGCACGTCCTTCCTTAACCAGGTCAAGCCCTTTGCAGATGGTGGAATCCGGTTTTCCTTTGATGGCCTGCAAGGGGGGCTCGTCGGCAAGTATGTGCTGGCTGCAAACGAGGGTTTCGAGAGTGTCGAACGGACCCTTTTCAAGAAGCATGTTGACGGCTTCCTCGCTGCCAAGCGCCAGGATTCGGAAGCCTCGTTTGAGAACCGTGACGCATCCCTCAACAGCAGTGACAGGCGCCCTGTCTCCTCCCATCAGATCCACCGCTATTACTGGCTGCTTTTCGCAAGCTTGGTTTGCCATGTAGTCACCTCCGGCGGTCTCGTCCTGCAATCACTCCAGCGCAAAGACCAGGAACTTCCCACGAAACACATCCTCATCACCTGCCCGTGTTTCAACAAGGACTACTGTCTTGTTGCCCTTGACCCTGATCACCTGTGCCTTGGCGATCAGCCTTTCTCCCACTCTGGCAGATCTCTTAAACTTCAGGTTGGCAATTCCGGTTACAACGTTCTTGGCGTCGATGACACACAAAGCCAGTGACTCTGCCTGCGCGAAAATATAGTGGCTTCTTACTATGCCGGAACGCTCAAAAGCCATGTCAGGCAGAGTTTCCAGGGCTGATATGGCGGACTTTCCCAACTCCACATCGATAAGCTCACCGATGATCTCCCTCTGTCCCAAAGCTCTGACACGACCGTAGACCCGCTCTGCCACCTGCTTGGTCCGAGTTCTTTGATCGGGAATGCCCAAGGCCAGACGGTCGAGCCTAATAGTCTGGACACTGACACCCAGGTGCCGGGCAAGCTTTCCGTCTGAAAGAAATGGGTTCTCACTTAAGATCGACTTTAGGTGTTCCCTGCGTACTTTAGGTCCGGGGGTCACATGGATCACTCCTGTGAATTACGGCCTGGTACTAATACCTTGGTATTAAGATGAAGTATATATCCCTTGCCGGCACAGTGCAATCCTTTTCTCCAAAGAGCCGTAAAGGTCTTGCATGGCAAAAAGGCCGGCCAATCAGGCCGGCCTTTTTTTAGCGATAGATGTCTACTTCGCTTTTTTCTTGATTACTTCCTTGCCGTCATAGTACCCGCATTCAGGGCATACACGGTGAGGCAGAATCAGCGCGCGACACCGGGAACACGCAACCAACCCAGGCGCACGCAATCGCCAATTGGCCCTTCTCTTATCTCGTCTGGCAGACGAAGTCCGTTTCTTAGGTACGGCCATCTTTCTTGCTCCTTTCCGCGAGCGCATCCATGAACTTCTTACCGAAAGGCGTGAGGTCTTCCGGTGTCTCCGGGCACATACAGGAACCTTCATTCCGGTTCTGTCCACAAACGGGACAAAGGCCCTTGCAGCCAGGAGAGCATAGAGGCTTCATAGGCAAGTTGAGTAGGATCTCCTGGAGGACCATGACAGACAGGTCACAGGTTGTTCCATCCAGTCCGTAGACTTCTGTCTCATCCTCATCTTTGGTCCATCCCTCCAGCATTTCCTCAGGGACGAACTTGCCCTCAAAAGCAACCTCAAAAGGCCTCCCAAAATCTGTCAGACACCGGGAGCAAACCAACTCAACTCTGCCGGCAGCTTCCCCTTCAATGTAAACGTGCTGGCCCAAAGACGTGGCCACTCCTCTTACACTGACCCCTTCCGGCAGGCTTACGCCCTCAACGGGGGAACTGATCTTCTCTTCAAGTTCGAAGGCAATAGTCGAACCTGGATGATTCAGTATAGAAGACACATCAAGTTTCAATAGGGTCACCCCACGTAACGAATACAAACGGATTATATCTACATAAAAAACCTACTGTCAAGGAATCAATCCTTCCGGAAGGGTCCGAAGCGCCTCTTGGAAAGATCTGACGCCTACTACCTTCATGTGACCGGCATATCGTCTTGCTTCCTCTTCGTTTAAAGCAGGAACCAGGAACAGCTCAATGCCCTCCTCCCTGCACGCAATCGTCTTTTGAGCTATCCCTCCTACCGGGCCGACCTCACCCCACACGTCCAGGGTCCCGGTGGCTGCCGCCTTGCCCAGACCTTCAAAGCCGTACCCTTTCAGCCTGGCCAGTACCTCCAGAGCAAAGGTGAGCCCGGCCGAAGGCCCCATCACATCGCCGCTGACTACCGTAACCGTCCGAGGAAACGGTCCGCCAGGCGTGACAGGAAACCCGCATGCTTGAAACGCCACATAGCAGGCGGTCTTCTGGCTCTCTTCCATAAGCGCACGGTTGTCTGCTTCGTATTCCTCCAGAGTCCTCCCGGCCAGTACGCTTCGTTTTGACCACAGAGCTGCCCCGGGGTCAAACAACGAGAGGATCAACCTGGCTACCCTGATCTCTTTTGCTACCACCGACACCATGTAGAACGAACCGCCTTCGGAAGCAGGGGCCCCTTCAACCGTAACTGCCTGACTAAGAGAAGAAACCGGCCCTGGGAGAACCAGCAAATATCCAGACGGAGCGACCAGGAAGCTCACAAGAACAGCTGCCACAATGGTCCATATGAGCAGGCGCTTTCGCTGGCTCAAGGTTCTCCTTGTCAATTCTCGAATACCCCTTTCCCTTCATCCATATAGATTTAGAGCGAACCTTAGGAGGATTCAATATGAAGACCGCTCCGCTATTTTTGTCCCTTGCCATAATACTACTATTCCTTGCAAGAGGCCGAAGAAGAGAAGCTCTCGCCTCCCTCGGAGTTCCTCTTACCGTGATCGTTATAGCCCTGTCAATGATACTACTCCCTGAGCCGTCATTCAAAGCAGCTGAAAGAGGATTGGGCGTTTGGTGGGAGGTAGTCCTTCCGGCCCTTCTCCCTTTTTTCATAGCTGCAGAGCTGATGATGGGCACAGGCACCGTCCACTTCATGGGGGTCCTCATGGAACCTGTAATGAGACCTGTCTTCAACGTTCCAGGGGCCGGTTCGTTCACCCTGGCCATGGGGCTGGCATCAGGTTATCCTCTCGGAGCGGCCCTTTCGGCCCGCCTGATGGAGGATAATCTTGCCACCAAGACCGAGGCCGAACGACTCATGTGTTTTTGCAACACATCGGATCCTCTTTTTATGACCGGCGCAGTGGCAGTGGGAATGTTCAAAAGAACTGACCTTGCACTGATCATTGTCGCAGCTCATTACCTGTCAGCGCTTACGATTGGAGTCGCTATGCGGTTTTGGCGGGCCGAGACTGACAGGACTCCTCTGCCGGAGGTAGACGACAATGCATTTGTGCTCCGCCGGGCCTATAGAGCTATGAAAAAAGCACAATCAGAAGACCCTAGGGCCTTTGGGGAACTCCTTGGCGACGCGGTCAAAAAGTCAATAAACACGCTCCTGGTTATTCTGGGGTTCATCGTTCTTTTTTCGGTCATATTCGAAATCCTCAAGCTCGCCGGAACCTCGGCTGCCTTATCTCGCCTCCTTACAAGGATAGTGCCTGAATCCATCCTTCCTGCATCCCTTCACGACGCACTCATCAGTGGCATCTTTGAGATAACCATAGGAACCTCTCTTGCCAGCGCAGCGCAGGCATCGTTGGTCTCAAGGGCAGCCATATGCAGCGCCATAATCGCATGGAGCGGTCTTTCGGTTCACGCTCAAGTAGCAGCGGTCATTCAGCCAAGCGGAATGTCTGTGTGGCCCTATACCATGTCAAGGGCACTACAGGGAGTTCTGGCTGCCATCTACACCATTTTCCTTATGAAGCCTAGCAGCGCACGGTGGGCCCTCCCCGCCTTCGAACCCGTCATCATAACCGGGTCCCTTGCATGGCTGGGGAATCTGGGTCTAGCCACCAAGCTGTGCCTGATGTGTATAGGAATCATGGCCGGCGGCGGCCTGTTAGTGCTGGCTGAGGGCGTCCTAAAAAAGAACCGGCGGCGTATATGATTACGGCCTGACCCTATCCCGTCTCCGTCTCTTGAAAGCTACCAGGCCCTGGTCGTCCTCTTCCTCATAGTCTTCATAGAGCTCTTCACTTGCTCTGGAAAGATCACCTGTGCTCGCAGCGGCCTCAGTATCTTGTTCGGAAGGTTCCGGCACCAGCTGCTGCCTATCTCTCCTGGTCGTCTCAAGCAGCTCTTCCAGCACTCTCTCAATCCGTTCCAGTACCCCGTCTGCATACTCCCTGGCGCCCCTGTTAATCTCCAGGGCCACCTCCTTGGCCTTGCCCATAAGGCCGTCGGCCTGAGCCCTGGCCTCTCTGGCAATAACCGATTCAGATGCAATAGCGGCTATCTGCCCTTGAGCATCTTTGATCATGTCCTCTCGCTGCTTCTGGGCATCCTGCAGTATCTCTTCACGCTGTTTCAGCACCCAACGGGCCTGCTCCAATTCTTTCGGCAAAGCTGCTCTCAGGTCGTCAATAAGGTTGAACACTTCGTCCTCGTCAACAACGAGTTTTCCCACAAGAGGCAGTCTTGCGCACTCTGAGAGGTACTCATCAAGCTTATCAAGAATATCCATAACATCCATGTTTACCACCGCCATCAGACCCCTTTGCTGGTTTTGCTGTTCTTTTCCGCCTGAACTCGCGCGAAGACTTTCTTTGCGACCTGCGGGGGTACAAGCTCCTGTATGCAACCGCCGTAGTACGCCACTTCCTTGACCAGGCTGGAACTCAAATAAAGGTACTTCAGTGACGTTATCATAAAGACGGTCTCGATCTCCGGAGCCAGCTTCTTGTTCATAAGCGCCATCTTGAACTCAAAATCAAAATCGGACACCGCTCTGAGCCCTTTGACAACAATGTTTATGTCGTTAGCACAAGCATAGTCCACCAGAAGTCCGTAAGAAGACTCCACCTCAACGTTGGGAAGGTGAGCACAGGCGTCTTTTAGCAATGAGACTCGTTCCTCAACGGTAAACATGGGATCTTTTTGAACGTTCTCAAATACAACCACCTTAAGAGCCTCGAAACTGCGGGATGCTCTTTCGATGATGTCAAGGTGCCCGTAAGTCGGTGGGTCAAAACTGCCGGGATACACTGCTCTAGACAAAGGACAATCCTCCAATCAAATTGAGAAAACCTCTCCCGTAAATAGTGTATAAGTCAGACCGGATTTGTCCATAGTAATCATCGAGAGTCAGGGCACAGCCGTGAGGCTGTCCCAACAGGCTCTTCCTCCGGTTTCTCCTCTCCCAATGCCGCTTCCGAAAAGAAGCGGCATTTTTTCGCGCTCATACCTCTCTTACAGGTGATCACTTCTTTGAGCAGGCAGCAAATACCTTCTCATTACCCCTGAAGACTACCCTGTACGGCGAAGCAAAAGATACGCCCCCAAAACAAAGAGGACCGCGCCAAGACCTTTCCACATGTCCAAGGGAACCTTTTCGCCGGTGATCCCAAACATGTCAAGGACTAGCGCGGCGGTGATCTGAGCTGCAACAATGGCAGTAGTGGCAAAACCCACCCCTACCTTTCCAATGCTGGACAGGACACCCCATATGATCAGCACACTGAGAGGACCTCCCAGGAAAGACCACCAGGGAGCAGAACTTGCGGCCTTGAGCTGCCCCTGAGACATCCCTGTAAGAAGAATAACGGCTAGAATAATCGAACCTGTTAGATGCACCAGAAATGCCGCCTCAAAAGAACCGACCTTCTTGCCTAAGACCGCGTTAAGGGCCCCCTGCAACGCCATGGATACCCCCGAGAGCCCTGCTATGCCCAGTGCAACTAAGCGCAAGCTCATCCCCCCGACAAGAACATACTTACCCGGTTATCCTGGGTAGTATAGCACCGGAACAGTTTCAGAAATCCAAAGAAAAACTTCCGGGGAGGATCCAAAAATGATGTACCTGCAGGACAACCCAAGGACCGACCTGGCCCTTGAACGGACCGCCATGGCCGGAGAAAGAGCCGGCTCAGTACCGGGACTTACTGTCAGAGAAGAGAGTCAAAACGGGATGAAACTCACCAGAGTGCAGGTAACTTCGCCTGAAGCGGCAGCCCAGATAGGGAAACCTCCCGGGCGTTACTTCACGCTTGAGTGCCCTGAACTGCGCTACCGCAACAGGGCGACTCTCAAGAAGGTGGCCGCAGTCGTGGCCCGGGAACTGACTGCCCTGGCAGACCTGCCCAAACAGGGCGACGTACTTATTGTAGGCCTGGGCAACTGGCAGGCCACTCCGGACGCCCTGGGACCAAAGGTGATCTCCCAGCTTATGATCACCAGAAACATCAGAGAGTACGTCCCTCAGGAGCTTGGCGGCAGGCTCAATCCCGTGGCAGCTATCTCCCCAGGCGTTCTGGGCATAACAGGCATGGAAACCATAGATATTATCAAGGGGATCGTTGAGCAGATCAGGCCCCAGCTTGTGATCACAGTAGATGCACTGGCCGCCCGCTCACCTGCAAGGCTCATGACCACCATTCAGATTGCCGATACAGGCATTCAACCGGGTTCGGGAGTGGGTAATAAGAGGCCTGGCATAAACCGTGAGTCTCTTGGGATACCCGTGGTAGCTGTAGGTGTGCCTACAGTGGTGTCAGGGGCCGCCATAGGGGCCGATGTGCTTGAAGCATATTTCCATCGCTACAACCCCCATGCCATGGCAACCCTGGACTCAGTTCACGATTTCATCAGCCAGGACCTTGCAGATCTCATGGTTACTACCAAAGACATTGATATGGAGATTATGGAGATGTCTAAGCTCCTGGCCGGTGCCATTAACAAAGCTACTCAACCTGCCATAACCGAAGAGGAGATGCTGGACTACCTCCAGTAGGATCGGCCTCAAGGCGTCTGTCTCTTCGTTCATTACCGGGACATACTGTAGGAGAAGACATCCCCGAATTTGCGCCTTACCTCGCCGAGGAGAGCTTCTCCCCAATATCCGGCTTCGCCTCTGTCCATGAGGTTCAGAGCTTGCTGAGCGCTTTCCCTTGCCCTCATGATCAGATCCAGCGATACCTGGCAATCGACCAAGGCTGCAGCCAGATCCGCCTGTCCGTGCTGCCTGGTTCCAAAGAATTGGCCGGGACCCCGCAGTTTGAGATCCATCTCGGCCAAAGCAAACCCATCAGTTATGCGAGTAAGGGCGGCCAACCGCTCTTCTGATGCTCTGCCCTGCTCTTCCTGTGCAATCAGAAAGCAGTAGGCCTTGTGCCTGCTGCGACCGACCCGCCCACGCAACTGGTGCAAAGTTGCCAGGCCAAACGACCCTGCGTCTTCCACAACCATGCACGTGGCGTTAGGCACATCAACTCCCACTTCAACAAGGGTAGTCGATACCAGGACATCCAGCCGGCCAAAGACAAAATCCTCCATAACAGCTTCAGATGCCGTCCGAGCCATTGCTCCGTGGATAAGCCCTATTCGCAAGCCCTTAAGGCTGCCCCGCCGCAGGTTCTCAAACACCTCTTCAGCAGACTTTCTGGACGTCTTGCCCTCGCGTATGACCGGACATACCACATAGGCCTGATGACCTCTGAATACTTCCTCTCTGACCTTTCTGTAGGCCCTGTAGCTGTTGGCCGGCCGCAGAAGGACCGTTTCAGGGGGCATGCGGCCTTCAGGCATGACGTCCAGAACCGTAATGTCAAGGTCTCCGTACAGAGTGAGAGCCAGGGAACGAGGTATCGGAGTGGCGCTCATAACAAGCACATGCGGGGACGGCCCTTCTGTCTGCTCAGGCAAGGCAAGCCGTTGCTTAACCCCAAACCTATGCTGCTCGTCGGTGACTGCCACACCAAGTTTTCGCCAGACAATGTTCCCCTGAAGCATTGCATGGGTACCGATTAAGATGTCTATCCTCCCTTCCCTTAGCCCGTCAAGAACTGCCTCTCTCTCAGGTCCTGTTACAGCCCCTGTAAGATACCCCACCCTAACAAGATCCTTTGCCAGAGACTGAAAGGTGGTTCGATGCTGCCTGGCCAAAATCTCTGTAGGCGCCAGAAAAGCCCCCTGGAAACCGCTGCCTGCGGCCGCCAGGAGCGCATACATGGCAACTACTGTCTTGCCGCTGCCAACGTCTCCCTGGAGAAGCCTGTTCATGACCTTGTTCTGTGAGAGGTCATTCCTAATGTCGGCCACAGCTTTCTCCTGGGCCCTGGTCAAGGCGAAAGGCAATTCCCTGATAAACCTGTCAGCCAGCCCAAAATCCAGGAAAGGACCGGGCCCTTTGGACGTTTTCGCTTCTCTTCTCAGCAGTTGAACAGCCAGCTGCAGGTAGAACATTTCCCTGAAGGCGAAAGTTTTCATGCCCCGGTGCCATTGGGAAGGTGAGGCGGGCCTGTGAACATGCATATAGGCTTCTCGTTCAGAGGGCAGGCCCTCACCTTCTGCAAGGTTAGGCGGTACAGTAATGTCTACAAGAGGCAGATATTCCTCAAGGGCGTTTCGGACTATAGCTGCTATCTGGGAAGACGAAAGCCCTGCGGTTGCGTGGTAAACAGGTATTACGGGACCAGACTCCGCTACCTCGTGGCTGGGGATTTTCCGGAATGTCGGGTGAGCCATTTCCAGGGCGCCGCGCCGCCATTCGACCTTTCCTGATGCCAGCACATGGTCGCCTTGTCTCAAGGCGCCGTACATAAAGGCGGCGTTATACCAGACCAGGTAAAGCAAACCTGTGCCGTCTGTCACCGCAACCCTGAAGGCTCGCCCTCTTTGGCTGCCTACAAAGCCGGAAGACTGCACAGCTCCGCGCACAGTGGCGCTCTCACCGGCACAAAGGCTCCCAATAGATGAAACTTTCGAGAAATCCTCAATCCGGAAAGGGAGGTAATCAAGAAGGTCCCTAACCGTAAGGATGCCAAGATCCTCAAGAAGGATAGAGCGCTTGGGCCCTACACCCTTCACGTAGCGAACGGCGTCTTCCAGGCATTTCCTCATAGCTATTCCGCAGAGACGATGTAGTAGTACAGGGGCTGACCCCCGCTGTGAACCTCTACTTCAACCTCAGGACCAAGGGCCTCTCGCAGACTATTGGCCACAGACTCAGCGCGGGAATGGTCAACTTCCTCGCCGTAATAGACTGTGACGATCTCATCGCCGTCTTTGACCATGCTCCGGACTACAGACAGAAGAACACTCTCAGGGTCGGAGCCAACAATCTCAACCTTGCCGTCAATCAACCCCAAAATGTCCCCTCGCTTCATAACATGCTTGCCAAACTTGCCGTCTCTTGCTGAGAAAGTCACCTCTCCTGTCTTTACTCGCTTGATTGCACGGGACGTTCTCTTGAGATTCGACTTCATATCTTCATTGAGGTTGAGAGATAAAAGGGCGGAAATACCCTGGGGAATAGTCTTGGAAGGCACAATGTACATTGTTCTTCCGGTGAGTTTCTTGGCCTGCTTGGCCGCAAGAAATATGTTGCCGTTGTTGGGCATGAAGATGATTCTCTTGGCGTTCACGGTTTTCACTGCTGATGCCAGTTCCTGGGTTGAAGGGTTCATTGTGCTTCCGCCGTCGATGACCAGGTCGCATCCAAGGCTTCGCATGATATCCTTCAGCCCTTGACCGGTGGCAACCGAGACAATGCCTGTTTCCTTCATCTGGCCTGGCTGTTCCGTAACCGCAGGCACATACACAGGCCTGTCGAAGGAGGCTCCGCTCCCTGAAGCGTTAAGAAGCTGGCGGGCACTGCGCGCTGCCACAGACTGTTCCACCATGTTGTCTACTGTTACCTGTGACAAGCTTCCGTACTGCTGACACAGGGTCAGAACCTCTCCGGGCACCCCTGTGTGAATATGAACTCTCACCAGCGTTTCCTGTCCTACCACCAACAACGAGTCACCGTAGGCCTCCAGCTTCCTCCGGATCTCATCAATGGGAAGACCCTCGCCGGCAATTAAGAGCTGCGTATCGTACGGGTAGGTTATCTCAGAAACCTCCGGCTCATGACCGGGCACGGCTATCTCAACCTCTGGGGCGGCAATGCTGCCCACTGACCTAACCCCGGGCTCCTGCTGGAGCGTTTGCAGAGCTCCTTCAAGGATACACAAAAGTCCCTTGCCGCCGGCATCCACAACTCCCGCTTGCTTAAGCGCAGGTAGCATATTGGTGGTTCTGTCGAGAACCTCTCTGCCTCTGGCTAGGCACCCAATCATTACGTCGTCCACAGACGCCTCCGGGTGGCATGCTCCCCGGGCACCGTCCCTCATGCCTCTCAGTACCGTGAGGATAGTGCCTTCAACTGGCTTCATCACTGCTTTGTACGCAGTGGTAACAGCTTCATCCAGTGCTTTCACTATGTCTTCAGGGCGCGCTTCCTCTTTGCCGGCAAATCCCCGTGCAATGCCCCGAAATATCTGAGATAGTATGACCCCTGAATTGCCCCGGGCGCCCATTAAGGCGCCCTGACTGGCTTCCTGGGCCACTTCTCCCAGGCTCATTCCGGCCATGTCTTTCAAACTCTCAACTGCAGATGAAATGGTCAGGTACATGTTAGTTCCTGTGTCTCCGTCAGGAACGGGAAATACGTTCAGAGCATCTACTTGATTCTTGTACCGGTTGAGATACTCCCTGGCAGACACCATCATGCTGCAAAAAAGGTCCCCGTTCAGCGCCTGATATGCCATTGGTCAACTCCCCAAACCTTCCAGTAACCTGATGCCTTGAACATGCACGGTCACTTTCTTGACTTCAAGGCTCGTAGTCTTCTCCACCGTGTACCGGACCTTGTCCACCACCATCCGGGCAACTTCGGATATGCGAACCCCGTAGCCGACTATTATGTGTATGTCGATGTAGACGGCATCGCCTTCAACCGAAACAACAACCCCTCTCGACAGGTTCTCCTTACGGAGGAGCTCGTAGATACCATCAGTCATCTTGCGCCCGGCCATCCCCACAACTCCATAGCATTCGATAGCTGCGGCCCCGGCTATTGTAGCTATAGCTTCATCAGAGAGAATGAGCTTCCCCAATTGGGTCTCCAGTTCTTTTCCAGTCAAAGGTGACACGGTTTCCATCCTTCCTTCCGGGAATAACCGGATCCTTTCAATGGATTCTCCCTATTTCTATGGAAACACCTTCTTTTCCTCCCTGGTCTTCTGTGCTAAGATGGATAGGTCATACGGAGCGACTCAAGGAGGTAGTTCTACGTGCCAAGGTGCGAGATTTGCGGCAAAGATAAGTCATATGGTCACCGCGTAAGCCATTCTAACATAAAGACCAACCGGACGTGGTCCCCCAACATTCAGAGGGTAAGGGTCAAGGTGGGCGACACGGCTCGTCGAATATACGTCTGTACTCAGTGCCTTAAGACAGGCAGAGTCAAACGGGCAACTCGCTAGTTCGGTCAAGAAGAACACCTCTCTGTAAGGAATATCCTTTGAGAGGTGTATCTATTCCAGGGGCTTTATGACCTGTATCCAAAAAGAGCCAGAATTGCTCTGACTACGCCCGATAGGGCCCTGGGAACTCTCAGAACGCGAACTTTCATGTGGTTGGCGAAGGTTCGCCATGCACCCCCTCCCCGACCGCTACAGACCGCCTTTGTGGATAAGCCAGGCTGTGGCCACAAGTCCCCCGCCTGCCAGGGCCAACAACATCGAAGGCGGTAAGGCAACCAAAAACATTACGGCGCCCGCCAGCCCCAGCACCAGAGCGGTCATGGTTCTTGTAGTAACTCCCCGACTTCTAAACCTCACGTCCAGTCCCCGCTTCACCACTAAGTGATCTTCCGGGACATTATATTCAACTTACAGCAAAGTGCTTACCTCAGCCGTGAAATGGCGGCCTGCCTGTGGGCAGCCTTGAAAACGTAGCTACCCGCAACGAGAATCGAGGCTCCGGCCTCCCTGAGAATCCGGGCATTATCAGCTGTAACCCCTCCGTCCACTTCTATCTCAGCGGAAAGGCCGCGTTCAACTATGAACCTTCTGACCCATGATACTTTATCAACCATCTCAGGGATGAAAGCTTGTCCTCCCCAACCGGGGTTTACTGTCATGATGAGCACAAGATCCACCTGGTCTGCTACAAAAGGCAGAAAATCAGGAGGAGTGGATGGGTTCAAAGCTACGCCGCTCTTCAGCCCCAAGCTCTTGATGTACTGCAGCGTTCTATGAAGGTGTGGGGTGGCTTCGGCGTGAACGGTAAGATACTCAGCGCTCCCGGAAAAGGCAGAGATGGCCCAGTCCAAACAGTCTACCATCAGGTGAATGTCCAGAGGCAGGCCAAGCTGCTTCATCCTTCTGGCCGCCTCAACCCCAAAAGTTAGGTTAGGCACAAAATGCCCGTCCATAATATCCAAATGCAAAAGATCGGCCCCGGCGTCTTTGACAGTGGCAATCTCCTCTGCAAGGCATAGAGGATCAGCTGCCAGAACCGATGGTGCAACTTTGATTTCAGACATACCTTCGTTTCATCCTTTCGATGCTTTCCTCCAACAAAATCAGATAGCTGGCATACCGTTCGGGATGGACTAACCCTTGATCAAGAGCATCCTTCACACGGCACTGATCCTCGGTATTGTGCAAGCATCTCGGATAGTGACAGTGAACTACGTGAGGAGCCATTTCAGGGTAAAAGTAGCTCAACTCGTGGGGTTCACAATCAACCAGGTCAATCCTGCTGAACCCGGGGGTATCCGCAAGATAGCCTCCCCTACCTCTCGTGTAGAGGGTGACACCCCTGGTTGTATGCCTTCCTCGCCCTCTGCGCGACAAGGGCTGCGTCGCAAGGCCAATCCCAAGAAGAGCCTCAAGGATTTTGGATTTGCCAACCCCGCTGGCGCCCGCCAAAATCGTAACCTTCCCCTCCATTAGCGACGCCAGCTCTTCCAATCCCGCTCCCGTAAAAGCTGACGTAATCTGACATGGATAGCCCGCTGCCCTGTAGATGCCGGCGAGTCTCTCAAGGGAATCCGGGTCTTCCAGGTCGCTTTTGTTCACGCAGACCACTCCGTGAATACCCTCTTGCTCTAACTGAACCAGAACCTTGTCTATTTCGGGCAAAGCTGCCGGCGGCTGAGTCACTGCCGTCACTACTACGGCTTGATCAACGTTAGCAACCGGGGGCCGTGCAAGCAGATTTTTCCGAGGATGAACCTTTTCGATTACAAGCTCTTCTCCGGTCCCGGCAAGGGAAACCAGATCCCCAGCGACAATATCTAAACCGGCCTGGCGCAAACGCCCGCGCAACCTGCACCTGAGAACTTGGTCGTTGCAAGCTACATCGCACCAAGCTGAGTAAATCGCCACAACCCTACCTTCCAAGGTTTGCCGCAGCACCTCCCCTCAGCAAGTTCCGGTTTGTCATGGCCGTATAGTTTTGATCGTAGTATCATTGCCGATGGTTATCCTTACCTCTGCAGAAGAACCCTTCCAGCGGAAACTGACCTCCCGGTTCTCGCCAGGCAACATGCTGCCGTCAAACGCTACGTTCTCTCCGGTTGCGTCAGTGAAGACGACCTTGACCTTGACCGGCTCTGTGGCTGGGCCAATGTTCCTCGGCACTGTCAAAGACATTGTGTGATTGTTGGTTTTTGCCGGCACCTCTTTGCCGCTGACCACAATGGTGACCTTGGAACGGGGAGCAACTACAGTGCCTGCAGGCGGACTCTGGGATATGACTGTGCCTTCGGGCACTGAGGGGTCTACGATAACCGCCACTCCTCCCAGGTCCAGGAGCTGTTCGGCAAGTCTGTCCTCTGCTTGCGCTCTGGTCATGCCCATTATGTCTGGCACCATGGTGTCCATAGGTTCCTGACCTTTTGATATGACCAGGTCCACGAAATAGTCTCTGGCCACATCTGCTCCGGCTTTTGGGTTCTGGTTTACCACATGGTCCTCATCTATGGTTGGGTGGAACTGATAGTCGACAGTTCCCACCTGCACGCCTGCATTTTGAAGCTCTACGTAAGCTTCTCTCCTCAGCTTGCCGGTAACGTCAGGCACTCTCACGTAGTCTTGTCCCTTGGAGATCAGACACAAAACCTCCCTGCCCTTCTTCGCCTCCTGCCCGCCCTGTGGGCTCTGGGACACTACTACGCCGGCAGGAACTTCCTCATCGTACCTCTCGCCTGATATCTGAAAGACAAACCCCGCTTGCTTGGCCATAGATTGAGCTTCCATCTGAGTCCTTCCGACAAGATCAGGCACAACCAGGGTCGGAACAGCCATCCACTGCTTAAAGAGGTATGCCGAGTAACCTAGAACGGCTAGGGCCAGCAATGCGAAAACCAGAAACACTCTAACAGGTGTAGGAACCCGTTCGGTCTTTTTCTTGCTTCGAGCCAACTTCTCATCTCCTCCGGGCGAAGGGGGTTTATATACTACATCAGCTTGCTCCATTCTTTCAACACGCCTTGGCTGCCCCGGAGACTGCAGCGAACCAATAGCTTGCAGCATCTCCCCGGCTGACCCAAACCTTCCCAAGGGGTCTTTGGAAAGGGCCTTTTCCACAAGATCCTCAACTGCCTGAGGCACGTTGGGGTTCCTCAGCCTCAAAGGAGGTACTTCAGCCTGGACATGCTGAAGTGCAACCGAAACAGGGCTGTCACCTGTGAAAGGCGGTTTCCCGGTCAGCATCTCATACAAAACCACTCCAACTGAGTATAGATCCGACCTGACCGATGCCACACCGTTTCGTGCCTGTTCAGGAGCCATGTAGGGAGCTGATCCGACCACCACGTCTCTGGCCGTGGTGGAACTCACTCCTAAAGCTCGCGCAATGCCGAAATCAGCTACCTTCACTGCCCCCTGCTTCGTGAGAAGTATGTTCTGTGGCTTGATATCTCTGTGGATAATCCTGCGTGCGTGGGCGTGGGCCAATCCTTCGCAAATCCCGGCAGCTATTCTCAAAGCTTCCTCGGGACATAGAGTTCCTTCGGCATTAAGCCTGTCCCTGAGGCTTTGACCTTCAACCAGTTCCATCACAATGAAGTACAAACCCTGCTCCTCACCGACATCGTATATGCTGACAATGTTATTGTGGGACAAAGACGCAGCTGACTGAGCTTCCAGTCTGAACCGCCTTATAAAATCGTCATCTTCGCTCATCTCGGGCCTGAGAACCTTGAGGGCCACATTACGGTCGAGGACCAAATCGTAAGCTTTCCAGACCACGGCCATTCCGCCGCCGCCTATCCTCTCTACGACCTTGTACCGGTTCATGACCTTTCTGCCCGTGAGATCTCCGGATGTCACACCTCTCACCTCGAATCACCACCCAAGACACTGCTGTTGGGCCAAAGAACAACAACGGTGACGTTGTCATGGCCACCGCGGCTGTTAGACAAATCCACCATTGTCTGAGCAGCTTCAGTGACGGAGCTTTCCGCCAGAATAGAAGCGATCTCAGAAGACTCAACAAGCCCGGTCAACCCGTCCGTACACAATAGGATCAGGTCATTTTCAGACAGCTTCTCCCGGTAAACGGAAACCGCAATATCCTCCTGGCTTCCAAGGGCCATTGTCAGAAGGTTCCTGCCCGGATGCTTCCTTGCGTCTGCCTCTGAAATCGTCCCGTTTCTGATGAGTTCGCCTGTTATAGAATGATCGTCAGTGATCTGGCGAATCTGTCCCCGGGACATAACGTACGCCCGGCTGTCTCCGACATGGCCCACATACAACAGACCCTCTGCTTCCAGAACCAGCGCTGCCGTAAGCGTGGTCCCCATCTGCGAGAGTCCCTTATTCCCCGAAGCGGCTTCAAGTATTTTTCCGTTGGCAAAAAGAAAAGCTTCCTTCAGAAGCTCTTCAGGCGACTTCATGTCGTATTCCCGCTGAACATGGTCTGCAGCCCATTCTATGGCTAAGGCTGAAGCCAGTTCGCCCCCTTCATAGCCGCCTATGCCGTCTGCTACCATGGCCAACCATACCCCGGAGCCGGAAAACGACCGAACGGTCCAGGAGTCTTCGTTATCCGGTCGGACAAGTCCCCTGGAAGATCTTGCGCTCCACTCCAATTCCGGTCCCCCCAAATCCAGTCTGCACGCGCAAACTGCCGCCGTCTTTTCGTTTTCCAGCAGCAACAGCCCGATATCCGTCTGTCTCAACCATTGACGGGTTCAAGCTCAACAAGGGTTCCCTTCGGAACTCTCTGATTCCCGGAGATATGTCTTCTACCGGAGCTCGCCGCCTTCCTGCTTGACAGCCCCGGCGCCGGCATCCAGGTTCAGCCACATCCTATGTTCTGACAGCCCGCCCTATGAAGAACCCACCGGTCCCGGTCACATGGGGCAACAGGTGGCAGTATCCAGGCCCTCCAAAGGAGTCTTCCGGTAACTCTAACCCTGCTCCTCTCAGATACGGTTCCGGTTCGCAAGGAGCAAACTCCCGGTGCTCCATGAGAAAGGCCTCCCAAACGCCCTCGTTTTCTTCCTGTGTAAGCGTGCACGTGCTGTATACCAGAGTACCCCCGCCCTTAACGGAAGGAGCTGCAGCCTCCAGCATACGCCGCTGAAGATTGGCCAGTTTGGGGATGTCTGAAGGGCGCCGGTTCCACCTTAGATCCGGGTTGCGGTCAAGGACCCCTAACCCGGAGCAGGGCGCATCTATCAAAACCCCGTCAAACCTCTCACCGCCAGGCCATCCGGAAGTCCCATCCAAGACACGTACCTCAATGTTTCTGAGGCCTAACCGCTCCTTTGATTCAACGATCATACCGGCCCTTGACTGGTTTGCGTCTGTGGCAAACACTGTGCCTGTTCCCCCCATAAGCTCAGCTATGTGAGTCGCCTTGCCGCCGGGCGCAGCACATACATCCCATATGGTCTGTCCGGGCTTAGGGTCCAGTACCAGGGAGACCAGCATAGCTCCTTCATCTTGTACAGTGAACAACCCCTCGTCATACCCGGGCATGTCCTCAACGGCTCCACCTTGTTGCACCCGCACAGAAGCATCAAGTTGCCCTCTTGTGGCATCATACCCTTTACTGACCATACGCTCCAAGAGCTCTTGACCGGAAGAACGCATAGTGTTAGCTCGCAGGTTAAGTACAGGCCTCCGGTTAGACCTCTCAAGCACCTTCAGTGCGCCTTCCAGACCAAACCTCTCAAGAAGAACCTGAGCTATCCATTCCGGACAGGACCACCTCTTGGCCATGTACCCTACAGGGTCTTGATCTATGCCGGGAAGCTCAATATGTCCTATAGACCGGGCCATTTCCCTTAGAACAGCATTGCAGTACCCTCGCTGACCTTTCCGGGAAAGAAGGCTCACCACCGAATCGACAGTATAAGGCGGCATACCTAGAAAAAGAAGCTGGAAAGCCCCAATCCTCAGGGCATGCTTCAGGCGATTGGAGATGGCCTCAACGGGACGGTTTGAAAACCCGCAAATGTACTCGTCTAAGAGATTACGCCACCTGGTCACCCCGCTTAACAGCTCCAATGCCAGGGCCCGATCTCTTGGATCCTGTATGGACTGCAAGCAATTGGCCCAGGAGTCTGCATGAAGGCCTTCTGAAAGAGCCTCTAACACGACCTCCCGGGCGCCTTTGCCCACCCTAATCGCGCCTCCCTCTGATCATGAGGAGTCGCAAGAATTGCCCTAAAGAGACCGCCGTTGCCGCCACATAGGTCAAAGCAGCTGCATTGAGCATGTTGCCTACAGGAACCATGTCCCTTTCGCTTACAAAGCCCGACGCTTGCAGCATATCCATTGCTCGCCTAGATGCGTTGTACTCCACAGGAAGCGTTATGACTTGAAACGCCATAACGCCCAGGAAGAACAAAAGACCCAGATCCATAAGGGTTCCCGACCTGAGCATTAGACCTATAAAAAAAAGGGGCAGCCACGCTCTTGAGGTCAGCTGAGCTATGGGAACCAGCCCGTTCCTTATGCCAAGAGGAGCATAACCTACTGAATGCTGCACTGCGTGACCGGCCTCATGAGCTGCAATGCTGATGGCCGCCACCGATGAGCTCCCGTAGGTTCCGTCAGACAGCCTGAGCGTACGGTTTCTGGGATCGTAATGGTCTTGCAATGTTCCGGGTATTCGCTCAATCCGAATGTCACCCAGGCCTGCACGGGCTAACAATGCAGCCGCTACCTCGTAAGCCGGCGTATTGCTTCGAGACTGGAGACGCGAATACTCGTTGTATGCCGAGGTCACTTTCCCTTGAGCCCAAAGCGCAAAAATGAGCGCCGGCAGCACAAATAGAACATAACCTGCATCCATCTCCCTCTCCCCTCCTTACTTACGTGTTTACTCTTCCGTTCCAAACCGCAAGTACCCCCCGGGTCTACCCAGGTAAAACGCCTTGCCGGACATGACCTTCTTGCCATCGGGCTGGACCTCAGAAACACCGATAACGCCGTCCTTGCAGCTTACCACCAGGGCATCGCCCTCTATTCCCAGTATAGCACCAGGTTCTCCCACCTGGTACAGACCATCCAAAGAGCACGTTTCCCAGACTTTTATACGTTTGCCGCGGAAGGAAGTCACTGCGCCCGGTCTGGGTGAGAGACCTCTGACCAGGTTGTGAACCGCATCTTTTCCGCAATTCCAGTTCACCGCGTCTTCTCCGGGCCCCAGGTGACGGGCAAAAGTTGCCTTACTGTCGTCCTGAGGGATCCTGGGAGCTTCTCCGCCAAGTACCAGGTCAATGCTTTCCAGGAGAGCGTGAGCGCCTATCTCTGCAAGCCGTTTCTCCAGGGTCCCAAAAGTCTCCCCGGGCCCAATCTCTGCCTTCCGCTGAAGACATATGTCCCCTGCATCCATCTTATCGCTCAAGTATATGATGCTGACTCCTGTAACCTTATCGCCCGCCATGACCGCCCTTTGCACAGGGTTTCCCCCGCGATACGAAGGAAGCAGCGACGGATGTACGTTAAGCGTAGCATATTTGGGACTGTCAATAATCTCCCTGGGGATTCTTTGTCCAAAAGCTACAACGGATATGAAATCCGGGTTCAAAGACCGGACTTTTTCTATGACGCCGGGCTCATTAAGCGAAGGAACTGTAAGCACAGGCAAACCCAGGCGCAAAGCTTGCTCCTTGACCGGGGTCGGCCGCAAAACCTGCCTGCGTCCAAAAGGGCGGTCAGGCTGCGTAATAACCAGGGACACACTAACCCCTGCGTTGCAGAGGGCATCCAGCGAAGGGACGGCAAAGTCCGGGCTTCCCAGAAAGACGGTTGTGACAGATGGGCCGTCCTCACTCTTTTCGGGTTCAGAGCTCTCTTCTGCCCTTGTAATCTCCGTAACCGTAGTTGCCCGGTCTACGAACAGAATCCCGTCAAGATGGTCGATTTCGTGCTGCAGAGCTCGGGCCAGAAAGCCCTCTCCCTCGACCCAAGTCTCATGGCCGTCTCTGTCCAAAGCTCGCACAGTGACCCTGCTGGCCCGGGAGACCTGGCCCATATATCCAGGCCAGCTCAAGCACCCTTCCCATCCCTCTTCTTCTTCTTCTGACTTGAAGACAATTTCGGGGTTAACCAGGAAATACGGACCCTCGCCTACATCAACCACAATGATTCGCTTCAGCAAACCGATCTGAGGGGCAGCCAGGCCCACTCCCTGGTAGGTCCTCATAGTATCGATCATATGGTCAAGGGTCTTCCTGACGGCCCTGTTAACGTGGGGCACGCGCCTTGACTTCTTCCGCAGCAAACTATCCTCAAACCCAAGTATGGGAAGCGTAGCCATATATGCATCACCTTTCGGAGCTGCTATTTTATCATTTTAACAGATTCTTTTACGACATGCTGACCGGATCGCTGTCCACAGAAACCCGAACTCCTCTAACCCCGGAAGCTTTAGCTATGGCATCCAGGCATGCCTTGCTAAGCGTCTTTTGATCTTGTCCTCTGAGGGCCACCTGCCATATATAGTTTCCTCTCACCTTTGACTTAGGGGCAGGTGACGGCCCCAGAACATTAATATCGCCGGACCTTTTCATACATTCCCCGGCAAAGACCCCGGCAGCTTCTTCGACTCTGCCTTCTTGTTTCCCCACAAAGCTGACCTTGAACATGGACCCGAAAGGCGGATATCCTAAGGCTTCCCTGTTAGCCAGCTCTTCTTCGTAAAAAGCGACCGGGTCGGATAAGCCCGCCACTGCATGATGATGGGGATTCAGAGTCTGCAGGACAAATCGTTTCTTCGCACCCTGAGCAGAACCCACAGCGGAACCCGGCCTGCCTTCCTCAAGGAGCTCTTTGAGCTTGCACAGCAAATGATAGACCTTCTCAGAAGCCATGAAGTCGGGCAAGTTAAGCAAACTGTCAGAAGACAGCACGCCGACCAATCCCAGCCGGGGCACGTCGCGACACAAGTTCAAGGCCATCTGGGTTCCCAGGAGACACACAGGGCCGGCCCCCTCCAATCCCTGCAGGGCCCGATCTGCCGGCCCATCCCTGGCCGTGTCGCTGTCAATGCGTACAACCGGCACATCAGGGAACTTCTTAACGAACTCCCGTTGAGCGCGCTCTATGCCGAACCCGGAAAAGCGCCACCTGTGTCCGCCGCAGTTTGGGCACCGTTCCGGCGGGCTCTCCTTTCTTCCGCACGTATGGCATACCAGGTAAGAGTTACGCGAATGACGCACAAGGGGAGCTTTGCACATAGGGCACATGAGCACATGGCCACAATCTTCGCAGGTTACCTGGGTTGAGTCCCCCCGGCGGTTCAGGAACAAAAATGCATTTTCCCCCAAAGAAAAAGTCTGCTTGAGGTGCTGTTCTGTCTGGGGAGCTATGATCCCCCTAAAGCGCGGCATACCCTTCAGGTCAACCACAATACAGTCTACGCTCTTTCCTGACCGGTCCTGATCCACCAGCGAAAACCTGCCTTCAGAGACAAGGCGGTACGAGAGAACTGAAGGGTGAGACGTGCCAAACAAGAGCTCTGCTCCTGCAGCCTGGGCCCTGAGACGGGCCACGGTCCTGGCATGGTAAAAGGGGCCCTCCGGCGACTTGTGGAAATCCGACTCTTCTTCATCCACAACAATGAGCCCAAGACCGGTAACAGGCAGAAAGGCCGCCGAACGGGTACCAAGGGCAACTGGCTTCTCTCCTGACAGAACCCCGAGCCAGGCGTTGCGCCTTGTGACGCCCGTCAGTTCAGAGTGAATCACCGACACAACGTCGCCCGGCAGACTTTTCAGACGCTCTGCGGCATAGGGAATACAGCTGATTTCAGGGACAAGGATAAGGGCCTGTAAGCCCTTCTCCAGGCACTCTTTGATCCTGTCAAGGTAGTGATTCCAGCGAAATTCCCTTGTGCCCCTGACCAGAACGGCTTGGCTGCACCCATCCTCCAAACCTTCTTCACGGGGCCTTCCCATCTCTTTTTTGGCAGGAGAGAATATGTCCTCTGTCGCCGGCCGGGTCCCAGGCGGCGGGGCCTGCTCAAAATCTGCGTCGGGAACCTTCTTCCTGCCTGCAACAGGCGGCCAGAAGCAAGACCACACAGATGTAAGAGGGGCAGAATAGCCCTCAGCCAGGAGCCGGCCGAAGTAAAGGAGCTCAGGCGGCGGCAAAAACCGGAGATCGTATATTTCCGCGATTTCCTTTATGTCGAGGTTGCCGGGGGGCGTGCCCCGGCCAACCACATATCCATCGCAAGTTGACGCTCCGAAGGGCACACGAACCTTAGCTCCATAGGGGATCTCAAGCAAACTCCGGCAGCTGTAGGTGAAGTGCCTGTCCCACAGGGCTGGAACCTCAACTATGACATCCCAGTACGAAATGTCCATAGGCAGCTACTTTCCTGAGCGCTCAACAAGGATATTCCTGACTCTGTCCAGTATGGCCCAGGCAACGTCATACTTAGGGGCCAGCGGAATCTCCTCAATGGTGCCGTCTCTGTAAACCAGCGTCACCGCATTGGAAAGTGAACTAAATCCCCGGTCAGGAAGGTCCACCCGGTTAGCGCACACAAAATCCAAATTCTTAGAGACCATCTTCGCCCTGGCATACTCAATCAGATTGCTCGTTTCAGCGGCAAAGCCTACGAGGATGCGATGGTCTTTTTGTTTCCCCAAAGCTGCCAGGATATCCTCGGTCTCCTCAAAAACGATGCTAATGGTATGGCCCTTCTTCTTTATCTTGCCGGCAGCCCTGTCTACAGGCCGAAAGTCTGATGGGGCCGCAGCGCCTATGACAACCTGGACCTTTGGGTATGCGGAAAGACACGCCTCAAGCATGTCCCTGGTTGTCTCAACCTGCACCACCTGAACTCCTTCAGGAGGCCCTATGTCAACAGGCCCTGAAACCAGTATGACGTCTGCTCCCCGGTCCCGGGCCGCCTGGGCCAGGGCATATCCCATCTTCCCTGTAGAGGGAGGTGAGATAAACCGCACAGGGTCAATCCATTCGCGGGTTGGTCCTGCAGTCACAAGCACCCTTATGTTCTCCAGATCCCGGCAGGGTCTCAGTATTTTGAGGGCCGCGTCAAGGATAGCCTCGGGCTCAGGAAGCCTGCCCTTACCCATGGCCCCTGATGCCAGACGCCCGGATTCAGGTTCCATGACATGGTATCCCCAGGACCTGAGCTTTTCCAGATTGGCCTGAACCGCCGGGTTTTCGTACATGTTTGTATTCATGGCCGGGCATATGAGTTTAGGGCTTGTGCAGGCCATGACCACAGTAGTAAGAAAATCGTCAGCTATGCCGGAGGCGATCTTACCTATTGCATTGGCTGTCCCGGGGCACAGCAAGAAAAGATCGGCCCGGCTTGCCAGAGCAATGTGCTCAACGTTCCAGCGCTTTGGTTCTTCGAACATTTCAACGTGAACAGGGTTGCCCGAAATAGTGCGAAACGTAATAGGACCCACAAGTTTTGCTGCGTTCCTGGTCATTATGACATGCACCTGGGCGTTAAGCTTGCGAAGACGGGAAGCTACGTCAACAGCTTTGTACGCTGCAATGCCTCCCGAAACCCCTAATAGCACCGTTTTTCCTGTCAACATGGCGTAATTTCCTCCGTCATACAAGCGGCAGGGCACCTCCGGACAGTGCCCTGCCACAATCATCCTTCATCGTTACCCTTTTCCTTACCCGGCTTGCTGTTGACGATCTCCACTTTTCCTTCCGAGATCTCCTCCATGGCTATGGTGACAGGCTTCATGCCCTGAGACAGAGCCGGGTTCTGTTCTGCGACCAGTTTTCTTGCCCTCTTGGCCACCGCAATCGCAAGCTTGTACTGTGATTCGAGCGGTAGGTCCCTCTGCGGTGGGTTTACCATTGCTTGCCCTCCCCTCGCCTTCTGGCAGCTTTGCGTCTTTGCCCAACCGGCGCCTGACGCGCTCTCCCGCCACAATGGCGATCAGCCTTTCTTTCGCTCTATCGAGATCAGAATTGATGATAACATAATCAAATGCGGAAAGATCGGAGATCTCCTGACGGGCCCCTGCCAGCCTGAGATTCACCTCATGCTCCTCTTCGGTTCCTCTCTGTTCAATACGTCTGCGAAGTTCCTCAAGGGATGGCGGCAAAATGAAAATGAAAATGCCTTCCGGATATACCCTCCGCAGGGTCCTTGCACCCTGAACATCCTTCTCCACTATGACATCGCTTCCCTTTGAGCGAACAGCGTCAATGGTCTTCCCGGGTGTGCCGTAGTAGTTACCGTAAACACAGGCCCACTCTACAAGCTCGTCCCTCTCGACCCTCGAGAAAAACTCCTGCTCGGTAATGAAACAATAGTCAGCTCCATCAGTCTCGCCAGGTCTTGGCGACCTGGTGGTAACCGAAGGGCAAAACACGATACCCCTGTCTTCAGCAGTAAGGGCACGCCTGAGAGAACCCTTACCGCAGCCTGATGGGGCGGTAATCACGAATAACAGTCCTTGTGTCATGTTCAAGTCAAGCCTTCATCTCTATGTTTCGCTGTATTGTTCGTTGAGTCTTGCTACCAGCGTTTCAGGGTTCACCGCTCCAAGAACAATGTGCCCTGAATCAGCCACAATCACTGCCCGGGTGCGCCTTCCATGTGTTGCGTCAACCAGCATCCCCCGGTCTCTGGCCTCGGATATGATCCTGCGTACAGGCGCACTTTCAGGAGAAACCAAAGCTATGATTCTTGACGCTGAGACCAGATTCCCGAATCCGATGTTGACCATGCGGATGCCTGACAAATCCCGGAACCTCCTGGCTACTTCCCACCGAACCGGGCAAGCAGAGCCTCCTTCTGCCTTTTGCCTAGACCCTGAACCCGGCGGGAATCGTCAATGCCTACTTCCTCCATAATCTTCTCAGCTTTGACCTTGCCTACTCTGGGAAGAGACCTGAGAAGGTACGATACCTTCATCCTCTGGACAACGGGATCCTCTGTGTCAACTACGTCAGCGAACTTGACCTGGCCCTTCTTGAGCTGGGTCCGCAACTCCGCCCGTGCCCGCCGCATTGCCTGGGCCTTCTCCAAAGCTTGTCTTTTCTCCTCAAGGGATAGGATTGGAAGCGTCAATTTGAGTTTCTCCCTCCTCGAATTTTGCCACGGCACCCTCCTGGAGTGCCGTGCCTAACTGGGCATCCGCTCTGTGGGCGATATTCGCCCTGAATGGCAAAATTCCTCTTTTTTCTTAGCGATCCTGCCCGTAATCTGGTATGTCATGGCACCGGCTCAAAAACGGTCAGAGGACGGTTCTTGCAGACACATAACAAGATCCAGATAGGCAGCATGAGACCAGGCAAGAGGCGCCACCGAGGCCGGCATGCCCGAATCTGCAAGGTACTGCTCTGCCAAAACCCCGCCGAAAACGCTGCTTCTCATAATCTGGTCGGCGCCGGCAAGCAAAAAGCTCTTGTCGAGCATGCCCAGCTTATACCCTGCCAGCAGGTACCACACGGTTGCTACAGGCCACGGGTTGCCGGGGTGCCGGGTGCCCTCAACCCTGCAGTACCAGTCCCCCGGGTACCTGGCCACCCCCTGCCTTTCGCCGGGCAGTTCAACCAGGAGAGCTCCGGCAAGCCTATCCCACGTTCGCCTGCTTCTTGCCGTCAGGAGTCTCAGAAGGTCATGGAACTGCCCCTGTATGGCCGGTTCAGCTTCGCGTAGAAATCTGCTGCTCAGACTACCTGCCCGGGCAAAAAGCAGCGGTACCATGAAAAGGCTTGCGTCAGGCGTCCAATCCTGAATTATGTCCTTTTGCGGAGTTTCGGGCAAGACGACCCCCCTGGCCAACCCGTCGTGGTCATCTGAAAGATGCTCTGCCAGCCCTTTTAGGAGACGCAACCCTCCTTGAAGGTAGTCTCGCCAGTTTCCCTGTCCCAAGGTCCAGTCAATGCATGCGGATGACACGAGACCTACTACACACGAAGCTTGCGTGAACGTGAAGATCCCGCACCGCTCCTCCCACAGGTCAAACGAGGGCTTCACCAAAGTGCCACCGTCGGTGGTGTAATCCACCAGGAAACGGGCGGCTTTTGCCACAAACTCATGGTAGACCTTCCACAAGAAATCCAGGTCCCCTTGATGGTCCAGGTACTCTCCGGCGGTAACAAGGGAAAGGGCGGTCTCATCTTCCTGTATGGGAGGCTCCTCCTTTGGGCCCGGAGGATACCACCCGGAGCCTCTGGAACCGTCCGGGCGGTACCGCTGCCACATGTAGCCTTCACAGGAAACAATCCTGGCGCAAAACTCAAGGTATCTTCGGGCAAATTCGGGGCGGCCCGCCCGGATCAGGGTTGACGTACACAGGGCCGCGTCACGAGGCCACACGTACCTGTAGTGGTCGCGGAAGTCAGACATAATGTCCGTGTCGCACGAAGCAAGGACTCCGCCGCCTGCGTCACAATGAGATGCCAGGATCCTCAAAGACAAATCCGCAAATTGCGCATATTGGCCCGGAGGGTCCAGGGAATCCCCGGCAGGGGTCCTTCTCCTAAACCCGCAGACTTCCCAATACCGTCTGGACCTTTCCATCACCCCGGGCGTTCCGAAAGTCTTGGCCATGTCAAGGAAAGAGTCGGCCTGGCGCCGGCTCTTGCCCATTGCAAGGATATATTCGGCTGAAAACTCGGATGCGCCGTCCCACGTAAGGCCTATGATGCTTTCGATAAGGCCGTGGTCTACAGAACGTCCAACGATCTGGCCAAGGTCTGAACGAACGTAGACACCGCCGTCTCTCATTTTGGCCACCCCTGCCCGGACCGAAATCTCAGGAACTAGGCAAATGCCCGCCCAGACGCTGCCTTTGTAGTGATACAGACGTTTGCGTTCTTCGTCCCAAAACGCGCCCTCTCCGATTGTGTTTTCCCCGAGATTATAGCTTTGTTTGGAATACATGCCTGCAGGTTTAGTTCCGGGCAGAAGCATCCGTACCTGCCGCGACCACACCGGCTCGTAAGGGTCCAACGCATCACATATCCAAAGGGACAACCCCATATGATCCAATCTGGCCTCCCACCGAAATGTCATGCCCGGTCCATACTCACCCTGTATTTGCCATCCGTTGCCCCCTACAGGAAATAACTGGCCATCATACCATACACCCAAACGATTCCTCTTGGTCTCAGCTGCGTGGTTTTCCAGGCCGGTTACGGGCCAGAAGATCTCCCTTAGGCAGCACGTTTCGTCAAGACCTACATAAAAATGACCGTTTCCCAGCACACAAGGCCTCATATGTCTTTGCCCCTCTTTTGGCAGAATAAAAGGCAAGTTAATTCCTCATATTTACTACAGTTAGTGTTTCCGGTGAACTCGCAAAGAGCGAGCCTTCCGGATTTTAGCCGGACAGGGGGGTTCCTATTCGTGGCATGGATACTGGGCGCCTTTTTGTTAGTCTCTGCGCTGGTTGTATTCTTCCAATGGCAGGCCGCGCAGAAAAGTGACCATCCGGAAGAGCCCGTAGAAGATGACGGAGGACTGAGAACCAGACGGCTGAGAAAAGATAACATTTCCAAGGAGGTAGAAGTTGCCTGGGAAGCGTCAGACCTAATTGAAATACAGCCCGGGGCTTGGGCACCCGAAGAGGAGTTCCGTGACTCATCTCAGGACTCATCTCCGGACTCAAAGGAAAGACCAAGCCTTGCGGCCCCGGAAAACCAGCCTGAGGAATACTGTTTGCCAGGCTCTTACGGAAAAGACCGCCTTGTTCTCATGGCCAGAGACCCAAACTGGATATACGCCTATTGGGAGGTAACCCATGAACGGTACCAGGAGACGCTTCGAAAACACCTGACAGAATGGGGGCTATCCTGTCCCATCCTGAGGCTGTATGACATGACCCCTGATTTCCCAGGTCCCTGTCAGGTAGACTACTACCTAAACGACTATGCCGACAATTGGTACCTACATATGCCACGACCCAGGCATACGTTCGTAGCCGAATACGGCAGGATATTCCCGGACAAATTCGTGCCGGTCCTTCGTTCAAACGCAGTAACTCTACCGCCGGGAGACGTGTCTGACGAATTCGCCCTGGAATGGGCTCCTTTGGACTGGCAGCTGCACTACGGACGATTTGCCCGGGAAACCGGCACCAGCTCTTTTGGGGTTTGGAGGAAAGATCAAAAGTGAATAAAGGTTTTCTAAGCATTGTGCTCCACGCTCATCTGCCTTTCGTCAAGCACCCTGAATACCGGGACTCATTAGAGGAGCGGTGGCTGTTTCAGGCCATCTCAGAATCGTATATGCCCATTTTGAACGTGCTGGAAAAGCTCTCAAACGACAAGGTGCCATACCGCATCACTGTTTCTCTTTCGCCTCCTCTTCTGGATATGCTCGGCGATGAACTCCTGAAGGAAAGGTTTAGCGCCTATCTGGAAACCCTGATTGTCCTTGCCGGCAAGGAGGTTACGCGAAACTCCTCCAACCCTCACTTACGCAGCCTGGCGGAAATGTACCGGAACCGGTTCACCTGGCTTCACAAAGATTTCAACGACAAGTACGGCCGAGACCTTATATCGCCGTGGAAGGCCCTGGAAAGTGCAGGGACCGTAGAACTCATCACTTCAGCGGCAACCCACGGATATTTGCCTCTACTTCTCCAGAAGGAGTCTGTAGCGCTCCAGATAGAAACAGGAATCTCCGCCTTTCGCCGCACCTTCGGCCACACGCCAAAAGGCTTCTGGCTGCCGGAATGCGCTTATTCGCCTGAAGTAGGTCCCCTGCTGAAGAAACAGGGAGTCCAGTACTTTGTCCTCGAAACCCACGGAATGCTCTTTGCATCGCCCAGGCCAAGGTTTGGCTTTCACGCCCCCCTTGTCACCCCTGAAGGAGTCCTGGCTTTCGGACGGGATCCCGACTGCAGCAAACAGGTATGGAGCGCCGAAGAAGGGTATCCCGGTGACCCGAACTACAGAGAGTTCTACAGAGACATTGGCTATGAGCTTCCCCTGGACTACCTGGGAGACGCCCTTCCCGGAGGCCACAGAGCCCCTACCGGAATCAAGTACCACCGGGTTACCGACAGAACAAAGGACCACAAGGAGCTCTACGAACCAATCTCCGCAGGGCGCATGGCATGGGAACACGCAGGGAACTTCGCTTTCTGGCGCACTAAAGAAGCTGAGCACTGGGAGGGGGTCCTGGGAAGAAAGCCTATAATGATCGCCCCCTACGATGCCGAACTCTTCGGTCACTGGTGGTATGAAGGCCCCATGTGGCTCGAGGGGCTATTTCGGCGTCTGGCTGACAACAGAAACGTGAAGCTGATTACGCCCGGAGAGTATGTTCAGTACTATCCGCTGAACCAGATTGCCCAACCTGCCTCGTCCAGCTGGGGATACAAGGGATACCACGAAGTCTGGCTCAACGATGTAAACGCTTGGATGTACCGTCACCTTCATTACTGGCAGGACCGGGTCCTGGATGCCTGCAAGAAGCAGGAATCAGCCAGAGGCCTTAAGCGCCGGGCCCTTGACCAGGCTGTCAGAGAAATGCTTCTGGCCCAGTCTTCTGACTGGCCTTTCATAATGAAAACAGGGAGCTTGCCTAAGTATGCACAGAACCGGTTCGTCAACCACCTCGGGCGTCTTGGAAGGTTGCTCCGCGAGATCTCTGAAGGCGCCATAGACCCGGTCTTTCTGAACGAGATCGAAAACAGAGACAGCATATTCCGGGGTATGGACCTATCCAAAGCTTACGTCCGGGCAGCGTCCGGATGGTCCTGATCAACGCTTTTTTGCCTCAGATACCCGGTTTGCCGACTCAGGGGAGTGAATGTCGTTGTCTATGCCAAGAAACGAGCAAGAAAAGGCTCACGCAGTAAAAGAGCTTGGAGTTTCCGCCGTGCCCTCCAACAAAAGCAGCATTTTTTGCCTTCCTGTTATCGGTCAAATCGAGGGGCATATCATTCTTCCGTCTCAAAACAAGACAACCAAGTACGAGCACCTCATGCCTCAGCTGGTGGCAGTGGAGGAAAACCCTGACGTCTCTTCCCTCCTTATACTGCTTAACACTGTAGGCGGAGACGTTGAAGCAGGCTTGGCCATAGCTGAGCTTATAAAGAGCTTGTCAAAACCTACTGTGTCTTTGGTTCTGGGAGGCGGGCACAGCATAGGCATTCCCGTGGCAGTAGCTGCAGACTGGTCTTTCATAACCAGTTCGGCGACTATGACCATTCATCCTATCAGACTGGCCGGGACAGTGCTTGGAGTGCCCCAGACCTATGAGTACCTCGAGAAAATGCAGGGCAGAGTCATCAAGTTCGTCGTAGAGAACTCAAAGGTGCCGGAAGAAAAGTTCAGAGAGCTTATGTTTCGAACCGGAGAACTGGCCCGGGATATAGGTACCATTCTCGTAGGCAATGAGGCTGTAGAGGTCGGACTCATAGACGAAGTAGGCGGTTTGCGCGAAGCTATATCCAAGCTGAAGGAAATGACCGGAGAGACAGGCCAGGCGCAGGCTCAAGCACCGGAAAACCAGCCACAGCCCGAGGCTCAAACACAACCTGCACAACAACCCCAGCAAGGAGCGTGATTAAGATGGTCATATACACCATATACCCTCCGGAAACAGTGCTCCAGGAGATAACAGAAGAGAAGCGGAACTTATTTACTGTAGACTTTGAAGGAAGAACCTTCGTTCTGGAGTTTTCCAACGGTCAGGCGCAGATTCTGAGGCTCATTTCGCCTAATCCCAACGATTACCTCAATCCTCAATGGCAGCCGGGCACCAAGCTGAATTTCACCCTCCCCGGAAGCACCCCTTGCCTCTAAGAGATCATGCCGCCCGGAGTTCATCAGGCAATGCCTCAGACATTCGACGTTCGCCGGCGTAAAACAAGATCGATGATGACAGCCGGTGGCACATGGTTAGGAGGGACTCATCATGTTGGGATGCATCGGAGGGTGCCTGGGATTCGTATTGCTGATCCTGGGGTGCCTGGCTATCGCAGGTGGGTTTGTTCGTCTGGGGTTTGGTATTGTGGCCGGGATAATCCGGGGGATCCTGGGGATCATCGCAGGACTGTGGCGGGTCATCTGGCCATAGAGTTATGCCTCCAGCCCCGGCTCGTTCTAGGGCTATCGCCTTCCAAGACCCGGTTGCTCGTGAAACGAGCAACTTTCCTTTTTGACCGACTCAGGGCAGGATGCTGGAAAAGTTGTGCGTTCCTGCGCAACTTGGCTCTCAGGTTCTTGCTTGAGCCAGGTGATTGGCACCGGCATCACGGTGAGTCCGGTGCCAATCGTGTTATCTTGTCAACCGCCCATCAAGGGCGACACCAGGACTACCTTGTCGCCGTCTTGAAGGCAATGGGTCAGGTTAACCTTTGCTTCGTTGACCAGCGCGTACATGAATAAGTCCTTCTCCACGTCGAGCCGCTTCAGCAGGCTCGCGATACTCTCCGAAGGCAGAACCCTAACCTCTGTTTCGGCGCCTTTTCCAGGCAAGTACTGCCCTGTGTGGCCCACACACGACAGCGTTATGGTAGGAGAATCTTTAGGCAGGTAACCCCCTCCCAAGCTTGTACTCCGGCCCTCACATTGGCCCTTGCGTTGGCCCTTGCGTTGGCCCTTGCGTCGGCCCTCGCGTTGGCTTCTACTCCGACAGATCATACCCACAGCGTTGGAGTTCATCGGCAACGTCAGTCAGCCCGAGGGACTCCAGCTTGGCGCGAGTAGGAATTCCTTTCTTGTTCCAACCTCGCTGAGCATAGTAATCGTCGAGAAGAACATCCATCTGTTCTCTGGTAATCCGTTTCCCCTTAGCCGGCCCGTCAGGCACAGGCTCCTCCATGAACCTTGGAGGCGGATAGTCCCATGACCGACCGAACCCCGGAATCTCTCTGGCCGTAAACGCCCTGGTCAGATTCCAGACCCGTTCCGATACACTCAGGAGCTCCTCCAGGGTGCAGTCAATTCCTGTCACCAGGGGGAAGAGTTTCCCGTAATTCTCCATTTCAAAGCCGATCTCAACCCACTGCAGCCGGCATATGCCCAGGTTGTCAAAGGTGGGGCGCACATGCTGCAGCTCAATCGCCTTTCCGGATTTCCCCTCCAGGTTATCGCGACCTGTGGCTACATCGTGGGTTATGGCCCATGACCGGCTGTGATGTGCGCCTATATCGCACGTTGTGTAAGAGACCATCATGGCAGGAGCCCATCGAGCTTCATACCCTGTCCATTCAAGTCCCTTGACGTGAATGGCGAATTTCTCGGATCCTCCGCCGATTTTCTCGGCTGCGTCTCTTACGCCCTCTGCCAGGATCTCGCCTATGCCTTCCCGTTTGGCGATCTTCTCCAGCAAGTGCACAACCGTACGCAAATCGCCCCAGGACAGCTTCATGCCTGTCTGTTCCTCAGTAAGGAGGCCCTTCTCAAAGCACTCGATAGCGAAAGCTGCCAGATTCCCGCCGGATATGGTGTCCAGCCCCAGCTCATCGGCCACGTAGTTTGCGTAGGCGACTTCCTCTATTTTGTCCAAAGCTACGTTGCCCCCTAAGAGAGCTATGGTCTCATACTCGGGGCCCTCAACCAGTATCTCTCCTAGCTTGGTCACAGCCTTGGAGTACTTCCCGCATGGAGTGGGACAGCAGAAGCATCCTTTATCGTGCTTCCTGATCCGGTCCACAAGAGCTTGACCGTTTATACCCTCGTGTCCTTCAAAGTAGCTTGTCGAGAAATTCCTGGTGGGAAAAGCTCCAACCTGGTTTGCCCAGTTTACAACCTCGGCAGTGCCGTAGGGTGTCCACGTCTTAAACCCGGGCTTGTGAAAACACGACCCGTACATGCTCTTTCCCTGGGCAAAAGCCTCCGCAGGCCGGGCCACAGGAACGGTTTTGGAGCCGCGCACAGCAACGGCTTTCAGGTTCTTCCACCCGAGAACAGCTCCGACCCCGGTTCTGCCTGCCTGCCTGCCGTAGTCATGAGATACACAGGCGAACTTCACCAGGTTTTCGCCGGCAGGCCCTATAATGGCAATCTGGAAGTCGTCGCCCAGCTGTTCTTTGAGTTTGGCTTCTCCGGTAATGCATCCGGTCCCCCAGATGTCTCCTGCTTCCCTGAAGGTAACCTTGCCGTCATCGATTACGACTATGCTGGGAACAGGGGCTTTTCCTCGTATGATCAGCCCGTCGTACCCGGCGTATTTGATCTCCGGGGCGAAATGGCCGCCCATATTTGAGTCGCCGTAACCGCCGGTGGCAGGCGACTTTGTTCCCATGTGAACTTTGCCCGATGCAGGAAGGTATACCCCGCTGAGAGGCCCGGGCGCCATAACCACGACGTTTTCCTCTGAAAACGGCGCTGCGCCCCTGGGAACCATTTCCCACAGAAGCCTGGCCACGAAACCCCGTCCGCCGGTGTAGTTGTCTATTAGGTCCTCAGGAGTATCTATCTCCAAAGCTTTACCTGCTGACAGGTCTATCTCCAGCAACTTTCCCATGTAACCTCCGCGAGTCATACCCTTTTCACCTCCCCGTCTGGGTCTACAAGGGTTTCCTTAGGACAATACTTGATGCACTCGCCGCAGCCTACACAGCTGAAAGCGACATTCTTCTCGGGGACGAAACGGATTACCTTTTCGGGACATGACTCTACGCAAAGACAGCACCCAATGCAGATATCCGGGTCTACCCTGTAGGTTCCGTCGGGGTGCTCAGATATTGCCCCGACGGGGCAAACGTCCTTACACGTCCCGCACCTGGTGCATACACTGACCTCGTACCCGCCAGGTGAAGGAAATCGCCCGCGTATGTTGATAGTTCCGTATTTCGGGTTGTTCAGGCCGTGATTGGCGAGGGCGCATACCAGAAGACAGGCCCTGCAGCCCGAGCAACGTTCGGAATGAGCAGAAAGCTTCACGAACCTTCCTCCTTGACTTGTACAATTCAACAAGACCAACCCTGATCCTTTGTCTTTATCTGGTGGGTTCGGGTCCTGCCACAACCAGTACGCAGTCCTGAGACGAGAGATACTTCCTTGACATCTCATTGACATCTTCGCGGGTAACTGCGTTAACCCTCTCTGCGTATTTCTCAAGGAAATCGAAGCCGAGTCCATAATATTCCATACTAAGCATAGAAGAAGCAAGCGCCCTGGAAGTCTCCACTGATATGGGCAGAGAACCCACCAGGTAACCTTTGACGTTGGCCAGTTCCTCTTCGCTTACAAGTTCCTCGCGCAGATTGTGGATCTCTTCGAGTATTGACTCAATCGCTCGCTCTACGCTCCTGGGGTTAACTCCCGCCCGTACCGACCAAAGGCCTACCCCCTTGGTCTCAGCAAGCCTGCTGAAAGCGTAGTATGCGAGTCCCTGTTCGTCGCGAACATTATGACCTATCCTGCCCCCAAGGCCAAACTGACCAGCGATGGTGTTTGTCACCAGCAGCTTCAGGTAGTCTGGGTCTTCCCTCTTTAGAGCCGGCACTCCTATGGCAATGTCGCACTGGGTCTTGCCGGGCAGAAAGACTGTTTCCCGATTCCTGCCTTGTGGACGCCCAACCCTCTCAGTCCGTCTATGGATCTCTCGAGTGTCTGAAGAAGACCAACTTCCAAAAGCTCTCTCCAAAGAATCGAAGACCGCCTCAGGCTCCCGGGGCGACACCACGGCCAGTATGGACCTGCCGGGCGCATAGAAGGAGGCGTGGAATCCCTTGAGATCCGCCGGCGCAAAAGACGCCACGTCTTTCTGACTCCCCAACGCATGGTTTCCGTAGGGATGGCCGGCAGGATAGACCAGCCGGTTCAGATGCTTCTCGGCTACAGAGGCGGTGTTTGTCTCAGCCTGGCTGATGGCCGTAAGGGTCTGCCCCTTTAGCCGTTCCACCTCGTCTGTTTCAAACGAAGGGCTCCTCAGTATCTCAGCCAAGAGCTCCAGAGCTTTGTCATGGTCCTCTGAGAGAGCTGTAACCGAAACTGCAGCCGTGTCCACCCCTGAAGAGGCCTGCAGCCGCATGCCCAAACTGTCGGTTAGACGGTTAATCTCAGAAGCTGTCTTGTTCTGCGTTCCCCGAATAAGACACAGGTTTGCAAAACGCGGAAGTCCTTCCTTGCCACCGGGCGCAGCGTAAGAACCTGCGTCAACCAGCGCCGATGCAGTCATGAAATCTACTGCAGGGTTCTTGTATGCCAGAAGGACCATGCCGTTGGACAGGACTTTTCTCTTGATTGTGGCCGGCCCCGGAAGGGAACCCGCTGATACAGAACGAGAGAGGCTGTTTGCACAGAGCACATCCGGGAACTGATTGGCTGACTCAGCTCTTTTATAGAAGAATCGTCCCATAGGTGCAGGACCTCCGCTTCCTGAACGTCCCCGGCTTTCCGGGATGAACCAACCTACAGTGCTGTTTTGACGGGTCAAATACCTGGCGGCAACGTCTTTTACCTGAGCGGCGGTAACCTGTGCGACTTTCTCAGACCCAGAAGACTGCTCCTCCCAGGTGGCAAACATATCGAACATGCCTAACGCCATAGCATTCTGCTGGACGCTCTCAGATGTATAGGCAATCTGAGCTCGAATCTGCTTCTGGGCCCGCTCAAGCTCGTCGCCCGGGATCTCGTTTCTGATCAAATCGTCCAGCACCTCGCGGACCCTGGCCTCTGCAGTTTCAGTCTCAACGCCTTCTCTTATGGTAAGGGTGACCTGCATCAGGCCCGGGTCTACAGCGGGTCTGCAATAGGCGTTGGCCTCCGAGGCAAGACCTGTCTCAACCAGGGCCTTGTACAGTCTGGAGCTCCTCCCCATGCCTCCGCCGCCCCATCCGGCAATAGGCCTGCCTCCTGAAAGGACTGCGTTGAGGACTACCAATGGGTAGAAATCTTGATCCTTGGCTGCCGGAACGTGAAAGGCCATCTGTATGTGCTTTGCCCCGCCCGGGCGAGAAATGACCACCCTGCGCTCGCCTTCTTGCACAGGCTCAACTGACCTGACTCTGGACGGTTCCTGGCCCGGAGGTATGTTTCCGAAGTGCTTTTTGACCTTGTCGAACACTTCATCCGAATCAAAGGCGCCGCACACAACGCAGACGGCATTGTTAGGTATGTAGAAGGTCTTGTAATGCCTGAACAGGTCTTCTCTGGCAATAGACTCTAAGTCGCTTTTGGCCCCGATAACCCCCTGGCCATAGGGGTGAACCAGGTAGGCTATTCTGTTGACCGCTTCCTCCAACCAGAATTCGGGACTGTTTTCAGCGCCTTCCCGTTCCGATATGATGACCGTACGTTCGCTGTGCACCTCGCCGGGATCAACCAAACAGTTGGCCATGCGGTCGGCCTCGATATCTAGCGCAAGCTCAAGGTGTTCTGCGGGCAGAACCTCAAAATACGCCGTGCAGTCCTCGGTGGTGAAACCGTTCCAAACCCCGCCATGCTTGGAGATCTGACGGTCTAGCTCACCTTTGCCGAACCGGGGCGTACCTTTGAACATCATGTGCTCGACCCAGTGAGATATCCCGGTTATCCCGGGAACCTCGTTTCGCGCTCCCACCCGGTAGAACACGAAGAAAGCAGCCAGCGGCGCGTGGTGCATCTCCCGGGTTATCAGCTTCAACCCGTTATCAAGCCGATATTCCTTTGTCTTCAAAACCCATTCCTCCCAGTAGATCCGTGATGCATGCTTATTGCCTATCCAGCGACAAGAAGCTTAATACCACAGAGCTACTGGGGTTTCCTGCCACGAAAGTTCAGTTTCGCCTTTGCGCCTCACGCCACTGTCTGCGTACCTGCCACCAGGGACGAAGTTGGTAGTCTTTAGGATAGCTGCCGACTATGTCAACAGGAGTCCCGAGGACAACCAAGGGGTATATGGTTTCTACGTCCCAGTTGTGCATGCGTATGCACCCGTTGGAGACATAGGTTCCTATTGCCCAGTCAGCGTTGGTGCCGTGAATTCCGTAATTCCCCCAGGGTACATCCAGGCCCATCCATCTGGTACCAAGAACCTCCCATGAGGGATTAACGATCTTCTCAATGACATGCCAGTTTCCTGCGGGAGTGGGCGTGGAGTACTTGCCGAGACCCACAGGGTATGGACCGTATATACGGCCCGAATAGTGAAACGTTAGGGTTCTGGACGGAAGGTCAATGACAATCCTTCCGAGGACGGCGGCATATGACCAAAACTCCGGACGGTACATAGAAAGATCCCCTGAGCATCCTATGCACACATGAGCCCTGGCGTCACCTCAAGTGACTCATGGAAAAAAGAGCAAGGAAATGAGAAACGCAGCGCCAACAAACCAGCAATAGTACGAAAACTTGCTGAGTTCCCCGCGCTTTACAAGGCGAAACACGGTTGCCAGGGCGAAAACGCCCGCTATGAAAGCAGCTATGCCGCCGGAGAGATCCTCCAAAGACAGAAGAGGCAGACCTGCCGAAACAGCTTTCGTTAGATCAAGAAAAGCTGCTCCAAACACTGCAGGCAGAGACAACAAGAACGAAAACCTGGCCGCGTCTTCCCGGGAAACACCTGCCAGAATCCCCGTTGCCATGGTTATCCCGGAACGTGATATTCCCGGAATTACGGCAACAGCTTGCCCAATGCCGACCAAAAAAGCTCTCTTTGCACTCACTGACTGAAGACCCAGGTCTTTCTCAAGGCCATGCCCCGGGCGAACCAGACGAGTTCCTCCTCTGCCTGAGCCCCGCCTGTAGCTGGGAATATCCGGCCCTAGATCATGATGCTCTGAAAACCCATTGTTCTCGGTGATTTGCCCCGGCAAGAAAGCCCTGTCTTTCTTAGAACGAGTAAGCCTGAGCAAGCATCCGGTGATTATGAGACCTACAGCAGCTACTTTCTCAGAAGAGAACATCCTGTCAACAAGGTCTCCCCCGAGAATTCCCGCAAGGGCCGCCGGAACCGAGGCCAACACTATGTATCCTGCCATTTGAAAAGCTCTTGTCCTCTGAACTCCTCTCGGCCCGAGGATGCCTCTAATGAGCCATAGGATTTCCGAACGCAGCATGACTATGGTGGCAAGGGCTGTGCCAAGGTGAAGAACAATGCTAAACGAGAGTCCCGGCGCATCCAATCCGAACAATGAAGCTCCCAGAATCAGATGACCTGAGCTTGAGACAGGCAAAAACTCAGTCAAGCCCTGGATAAACCCAAGAATTACGCTTCGAATTAAGCCCATAGGGTGCCGTCGCCTCCTCCTTCCGCCTCGCAAACAGCCTGCAGAATCTAGCCTGTGATGGCCTCAGCTATGTTCACGGCGTGGTCTCCTACCCTCTCAAGGTGTGTCAGAAGCTCAAGGTACACAATTCCGGAAGCCGGATAGCATACGCCCTGGTTAAGCCTTCTGATGTGCTGAGCGCGAAGGTCTTTTTCGAGCCCGTCAATGATGTCATCCATGCCCCTTATGCTTGCAGCTTTTTCTTTGTCATAGGTCTCAAGGCATTCAGTCATATACGCCACAAGATCCACTACAAGCTTAATCATGTTCCGTAATTCCTGTGTGGCTTCTTCTGAAAATGGCAGGTTCTGTTCGTCTTTGTAGTCGGCAAGCTCGACTATTGCAGTAGCATGGTCGCCAATTCGTTCCAGATCCGTAGCTACGTTGATCATGGCAGTCAGGATCCTTGCTTGGTCGTCGGTAACGCTTCGCTGGGATATCCTGGCCACATAATAGCTTATGGCTTCTTCTAACTCATCAATTACCTCTTCAATATCCCGGAACCGTCTGCGGTCAGGGTTGCTGTCGCCGGTAAAGATCTCCAGAGCGCTCACTAAGTTCTGGTGACTGAGCTTGGCCATCCTGGCTACTTCCTTGCGGAGCTGGGCCACAGCGCTGAAGGGCGTGGATATGAACCTGGGGTCAAGATATCTGGGTCCGTGCTCAATAATGGAATCTTCGCCTTTCAAGACCTTGCATACAAGCCCTGCAAACTGGGTCACGAAAGGAAGCAGAATCAAAGTTACGCTCACGTTGAAAATGGTGTGGGCGTTAGCGATCTGCCGGGCTACTGTAGAGCTGGAAGCTATGGCCAGGCGTTCGAAAACCCCCAGGAACGGTAAGCACAGCAATGTGCCGCCTACGTTAAAAATGAAGTGAGCCAAAGCAGCCCTCCGGGCCGTCAAAGAAGCGCCTACCGAGGCAATCAGGGCTGTTGAAGTAGTTCCGATGTTGGCACCGAATATCATGGGAATGGCTCCTCCCAGGCCGATAAGGTTCTTAGACGCCATGGTCACAAGAAGGCTCGTGGTGGCCGAAGATGATTGAATGGCGGTGGTAAACAGCGCTCCCACAATCACTCCCAGGATTGGGCTGTCACCGCTCGCAAGCATGAGCTTCATAAAAGGCGGGTAGGTTCTCAGCCCCTCAAGAGCTGTTCCCAATATGCTAATGCCCA
>JAPXLN010000001.1:0-250946 GCA_033809515.1 Bacillota bacterium | reverse complement strand
GGAGGTACCAAAAGCAGTTGGTTCTGGTTGTAGTCCTTATATACTTTTCCCATGGTAATGGATATTTCGCCAAAACAAACCTCTGTCCCTGCTTGTTCGGCTATTACGCGCACAGGCTCCTAGACCGCCAAGTCCGGCGAATACGTCATCTTTCATACCGGAGCCTCCTTTCCAGCATTATGTTAGACGCGCCGCGCGCAATATCCTTCATCTCCAAACACTTGATTTACCGCCTATCAGGTATGATCTCCAGCCAATACCCATTCTTCGTTACAGATTGATCTCCCACTCCTGCTCGGCCTGCCTAATATCCGTCAAAACCGTTCCACGAAGACTCGCTGCCATTTCCGTCTTATATCGCTCTATCACCGAGAACTCCCTGCCAAAATGCATGGGGAAGACACGCTTGACATTTACCGTGTTCAAGAGAACCGGTGTTTATGGCGCAAATCAGAAACCTTAGGATTCCAGTGATCCCCGTGTCTGTGGCTCACAAATACGAAGACCTTCTTCTCCGCATCCATTTGCGGTATCTCTCCGGTACAGTGATCAAAGAGCCAGTAGCATGTTTCCCATTCCATCAGAAATCCGCTGTGGCCGATGTACGACACCTTCATGCGGTGTTCCCTGACGCAGGTTTCGCAGCCTTCACCGCAGGCTACTTGAACCTCACCGCTGTCCCGTAAGCCAGGATTTCGGCCGCTCCGGACATGACTGATGCCGAAGCGTACCGAATGTTCACAATTGCATCGGCTCCCATCTGTTCTGCTTCAGCTACCATCCGTTTGGTGGCGATGGCTCTTGCTTCGTTCATCATGTCACTGTAAGCTTTAAGCTCTCCGCCGACCATGTGCTTAAACGCTTGGCTAATGTCTTTGCCGAGATGTCTGGTTTGAATGGTGCCGCCTTTGACCAGCCCAAGCATCTCGAGTTCCTTTCCTGAGATGTAGTCAGTATTTACCAAGATCATCTTCTTCACCGCTCCTAATCTCCTGAATTCGTTCCACCAAGACGTACACACTGACGCCCATCAACCCTAAAGGGACTGCGATGCCTACGAACCGTCCGAATCCCTGAAGGGGTATGGAAGCCCACCGAATAGCAAAAGAAGCCAGGTAACCCAAGACCAACCCTGTCGTTATGATCGGGCCCAACAGCTTCCTCCACTTGCTTTTCACCGTTGACCACCCTTGCAATATCGTCCTACAAAGTGTCTATTCAAGGACTCAGGTATTCATTTCAACTTGCCTGAGACGAATCCTGCGCGGTAGTGGAAGGAACCTGTGCGCTTAGTGTAAGAGATTCGTAAGAAACTCGTAAGAGACGTGGTAACCTGTAAACCTTGTAAAGATCCGTCAATGCGTGTAGCTTAGTTCCTGAGAGGTTTCGCATGAAAACACAGCATAACTCAAACGGGAAGGATGGTACCGGAGGACAAATGGAGACTAACCAATGGGTAATGAGAGAGTTCGAAGCTCTGCGCAACGAGCTCAACGACAGGATCAGTTTTCTGCACAAAACGATAAACTTGGCCATAGTGTTCTGTTTCGTTTCGCTGATCGCAGTATTCTACTTCATATCATGCGGTCTGTCTTACGAATTGCTGATCACTTTTCTCCTGGCAGTGCCAATTGTCATAGATTTGCTGGCTTACAATTACCAATCAAACCAGAACTCTCTGGAATCGGTTGCCAAGTACATTTATGAGGTTGTGAGGCCCCGGGTCATGGAGATAACCGGTCAGGATGTTCTGGCGTGGGAGAAGTACTTTGCCGTACAGAAACATCCGTTCAGATATGAAAGCGTGCTCAAGGTGTTCCCGTTCGTGCTTCCGGCCTTAATCCCGGCTTTGCTTTTGGCGTTCAAGGTCCCCTTGAACAGATTTCAGAGGATCCTGGCCTGGGTCAACATCGCCTTTCTGCTGATCATGGTAGAGAACTTTCGCTACAAACTCAGACGAGTGAAATGAAGCTTAAGCCCTTTGGATTTCTGAGTGTGCTCCTGAACAGGGCAGCCGGCATAGGAAGGGTACCAATCCGCTGGTTGGTCCTTCTGCTGACTGCAGTTGTAGGGGCCGGTCTGTATTTGTACGTTCCAGGCGTGGAATCTTTCATCACCCGGGCGATTGGTTCTGCTTACGACCCCCATAGGCTGAAGCAGCTCATCGTGTCATACCGGTTCGCCGCCCCTTTGATGATCCTCGTGCTTACACTGCTGCAGGCCATAATCACGATTCTGCCTTTGTGTTTCGTCATGATGGCTTCCACCATGGCTATGGGGTTCTTCCCGGGTGTGGCAGTCAGCATTGTTTGCCAGGTTATCGCCGGATATGTGACTATGCGGCTAACCAGGTACTTCGGTCATTCTCTTGCAGAAAGGTTCGAAGCATCCGGAAAGCTCTCGTCTATGCGCGGTTTCATCAGGAGCTACGGCAAGTGGGGGGTGCTTGTGGCCCGCCTCGTCCCTTTTGGCAGTTTTGACGTGGTTAACTTTGCCTCAGGGCTGCTGAATGTGAAGGATCAGGATTTCGTTTTGGGCACTGTGTTTGGGGTCATTCCTGCAACCTGCTTCTATGGGCTCATTGGGGCCAATCTGTATGACCCCAGCGAAGTCAGTTCAGCTGTCTACTATGTGTCGTGCAGCGTCATTGCCGTCGCTATTGTTTTTGCACTATGGGTGCGGCGAAAGCCGGCATCGCTTAATAAGTCTAGACAGCCTGGTTGACGGCATTGCCCGCGGCAAATTGGCTTTGGTAAAGGTCTGCGTAGAATCCGCCGACGGCCAGGAGGTCAGCGTGGCTGCCTCTCTCAATGATACTGCCGTTATCCATGACCAGGATTTCGCTGGCGTCACGGATTGTGGACAGCCTGTGGGCGATGATAAAGCAGGTTCGGCCTCGCATGAGGCGGTCCATAGCTTTTTGAACCTGGATTTCTGTACGGGTATCAACACTGCTCGTAGCTTCGTCAAGGATCAGAACCTCGGGGTCGGCCAGAAATGCCCTGGCGATGGTCAGAAGCTGCATCTGCCCCTGAGAGATATTGCCCCCGTCCTCACCTATGACCGTGTTGTATCCTCCGGGGAGAGTTCTGACAAAGTGATCAGCTTGAGCGGCCCTGGCTGCCCTTACTATCTCCTTTTCGGTAGCTCCTTCCAGACCGTAGGCAATGTTTTCCCGGATTGTGCCGTTAAAGAGCCAGGTATCCTGAAGGACCATGCCGAAGATCATGCGCAGGTCGCTGCGTTTCATGTCTCTGATGTCGATTCCGTCCACAGTGATTCTCCCACCTGTAACATCATAGAAGCGCATCAGAAGGTTCACTACAGTCGTTTTTCCCGCGCCTGTGGGCCCTACTATGGCGATTCTCTGCCCCGGCTTGACGTGTATGTTCATGTTGTCTATGAGAGGAACGTCCTTTGAGTAGGAGAAACTGACGTTCTCGAAGCCTACCTCACCTCGGGGTGACTCTACGGTCCGGGCGTCCTGAGGGTCAGGAGTCTCCTCGGGTTCGTCCAGTAACTCAAACACGCGTTCTGCCGCTGCGATAGCTGATTGAATGGTGTTGGCCATGTTGGTGAGCTGGGAGACAGGCTGGGAGAACGTGCGCGAATATGTGATGAAGGCCTGAATGTCTCCTAGCTCTATAGCTTTCCGTGTGACAAAGACGCCTCCGGCCACGCTAATTAAGACGTACCCGATGTTGTTGATGAATCCCATGAGAGGCATCATTATCCCGGAGATGAACTGGGCTTTCCATCCGTAATCGTAAAGCTCGTCATTGATGGTTCCAAACTCCTCGACGGACTGTTTCTCCAGACCGAATGCTTTTACTATACGGTGACCTGCATACATCTCCTCGATATGCCCGTTAAGCTCTCCCAACAGCTTCTGCTGACCGGCGAAGTACTTTCTTGCGCGGGTAGCTACGAAGGCTGTAAGAATCACTGACAGGGGAAGCGTAACCAGGGCAATGGCCGTCAGCACAGGGCTTATCACAAGCATCATGGCAATGCTTCCTGTGAGGCTTACAGCCAGGCCCATTACCTGGGTAAGGCTGTGCTGCAGTGTGGAACTGACGGTGTCTACATCGTTTACGACGCGGCTCAGGATCTCCCCGTGGGTATAGGAGTCAAAGAATGCCAGGGGCAGACGGGACAACCTAGCGTTGACATCCCTTCGCATGTCGTAGATGGTGCCCTGGGCTATTCCTGCCATGATGAACTGCTGGATGTAGCTGAACAGCGCACTGAGGGCATAGAGAGCGCCCAGGGTCATCAAGGTGCGCGCGATGTAGTCAAAGTCAATGGAGGCCCCGGGAAGACCTTGCACCTTCTGGGTCACGCCTTCGAATATTCTGGTGGTTGCCTTGCCCATAATTTTTGGGCTGAATACGCCAAAAGCTGCGCCGAAAACAGAAAGGACGAACACTGTCAGAAGTTGAACCTTGCGCGGTCCAAAGAAAGTTAAGAGCCGCTTTAGAGTTCCCCAAAAGTCTTTTGGCTTTTCTACAGGTCGCCCTATGCCTCCGGGTCCCCCTCCGTGTCCGCCTCTTCGGGCTCCTGAACCTCTTTCTCTCTGGTCGCTATGGCCTTTGTTTTGTGCCTGGGGCGTTGGCACACTTACCTGATCCTGGTCATGTCTGTGGCGCCTGCTGCTGCGGTCCTGGCTCACGCGATCTCCTCCTCTGACAACTGTGAGGACACAATTTCGCGGTAAATCTCGCATGTTTTGAGAAGTTCCCTGTGGATTCCGTATCCGGCCACTGTGCCTTTGTCAAGAACGATGATCCTGTCAGCATTCATAGCAGTTGCGGCTCGTTGAGTTACCACCAGCACCGTTGCGTCTTCTGTTTCCTTTTTCAGCGCCGCCTGCAATCTGGCTCCTGTTCTGTAGTCCAGAGCGCTGAAACTGTCGTCGAATACGTAGATCCTTGGCTTTCTTACAAGGGCCCGGGCAATGGACATGCGTTGTTTCTGGCCTCCTGAGAGGTTTTTGCCACCCTGGGCGATGAAGGCATTGACCCCGCCTTCCATCTTGATGACAAAGTCTATAGCCTGGGCGGTCTCAAGAGCCTTTTCGATCTCCTGGTCAGTGGCATCTGCCTTGCCATACCTGATATTTTCGGCCACTGTGCCTGTAAAGAGCACCGCTTTTTGAGGCACTACCCCGACCATGTTCCGCAGACTGGTTAGAGGCATGTCTCTTGTGTCGGTTTCATCAATGAGTATGCACCCGCTGTCAATCTCGTAGAACCTTGGGATAAGGCTGACGAGCGTAGATTTTCCGGAGCCTGTTCCGCCGATGATCGCGGTTGTCTCGCCGGGGTTTGCCCGGAAGGAAACACCGCTTACAGCCGGTTCTTCTGCGCCAGGGTAAGTAAACGTGACGTCCTGGAATTCCAGATATCCGTGGCAGGGGCTTTTTGCCCCGGGAGACCCTGGTTCGATCTGTTCAGGGAGTTTTGTCAAGACCTCGTTAATCCTCTCAGCAGATGCAGAGGCCCGGGGCAGCATGACGAAAATAGATGAAACCATAAGAAGGGACATGAGAATCTGCATGGCATACTGTATGAACGCCATTAGCCCGCCTACTTCCAGATTGCCTGCATCAATCCGGTGGCTGCCAAACCAGATAATGGCGATGGTGGTGAAGTTAAGTGTCAGCATCATGACCGGCCACAAGGTTGCCATTATACGGTTAACTTTCACAGCTGTCTGAGTAAGATCCCGGTTAGCTTCATCGAACCGGCCTGTCTCGTAATCGACCCTGTTAAACGCCCGGATCACCCTGATGCCCGTGAGACCTTCACGGAGCACCAGGTTTAGCTTATCCAGTTTCTCCTGCAAGGCCTTGAACAGGGGCATCCCCTTGGTGCTCACAAACCAAATTGAACCTGCCAGCACAGGCAAGGTGCCGATGAGCATCAGCGACAGTTTGGGATCTTTTGACACTGCCAGGATGATGCCGCCGGCGAACATCATTGGCGCGCTTACGACTATTCGCAACATCATGAGGGTTACCATTTGCACATGGTTAATATCGTTTGTGGTCCTGGTTATCAGCGAAGATGTTCCGACAGTATCGAATTCGTGGATAGACAGGCTTTCAACGTGGGAAAACACTTCGTGGCGCAAAGTCTTTCCGTATCCCGTTGACACCCTGGCCGACAAGTATCCGGAGACAATCGAGCACAGGGCGCCTCCCAGAGCGGCCGCCAGCATTAGTCCGCCGGTGCGCCAGATTAAGTCTGTATCTCCTTTGGCAATGCCCTTGTCGACTATGTCTGCCATCAAGGACGGTAACGCCAGTTCGGCCAGAGATTGGAGAAGAGTCAAAATGACTACACATACAGCCATAAGGGCGAACGGTTTCAGGTATCTTGCAAGCTTAAGCATTTCCTGTCAGCCCCCTGTCTGGCGGGACAGTACCGCCACCTCGTCTCTAAGAGGTTAGCATACACTAAAGGGTTAGCGCCTGTATAGTCAATGGGTTTCACTTGCACAATGTGTTGTGCATCACCGGGGGTGTGGATAAGGGTTGACCCACACGTCCAAAAACTCTCGGAATTCGGAGATGAACGAGCGAAACATACTTATCTTTGACTATCCCTTTCTAAGGCGATAAGGGCCATGTCCGGTAGACAAGGTGAAACTCGTTTGCAGCTCCCAATGTAACCCTAGTCTACCAAACAATCCCCTGTTCAATCAACCCGGACCCAAGACTATGGGGCTACAAGATGATCTGAGGTTGTCGTCCTGGCGGCTACTAACGGGTGCATTGAAAGCAGAATGGCCTTGATTAGGGCGAAGGGGCAGCTGTCAGGAATTCCTTGATGCTGCTATCTAGGAGCACTCCGGACACAATCATTCTCCACAGTTCCAGCTGGTCCTTGGCTTTGCTAAGCCAACCTGAGTCCCTGGTATATCCGAAATGGCCGCAACAGATCGCAGAAGGGATCAAGGCCGCCAACCGGGTCAGGGATCCGTAGGCCACCGCTTTTTCCCCCATCACACAAATGTATGCCAGGAGAGTCCTGGGAGGGGGTCAGCGCAGCGGCCGTGCGGGTTCTGCTTGGATGCTGCGACCTTGTATAGACACATTCTTCATAGCATCCAATACGTCTCGCCCCAATTCCTTGGGTACCTCTACGAAGGTGAAGTCGTCGTAGATGTCGATGGCTCCAATCAGCCCTCCCGGTATGTTCGCCTCACGGGCAATAGTGCGTACGAAGTCGGCAGGCGTGACACGGTGTCGCGATCCGGCATTCATGAAGAGTCGTACATATCCCGGTTCGGCACCTGTATCCGGAAACTCAGGCGCTTTCCCGGATGTGCGGGTTCGGTCCGCTTCCGGTTCTGCCTGTGTTCGGTTCTCCGACATAGCCCAAATGAGCGTTGCGACCAAACGCTCCGGTTCGTGGTCATCCAGGAGGCGAGATGCCAGGTCAACGTACTTAGGTTTATCTCCGGCGCCTCTGTCAATCAATGAGGTAATACGCTCCTCAACCAGTTCCAGGGTTCTCTCGGCAACATCGCTGGCCGTCGGCACGCGCCTGCGGGGAATTCGCGATCTTGTCGCCCGTTCAATCAGTCTTAGATGCCGAAACTCGCGGGGTTGGATTAGAGTGAAGGCCGTCCCCTCTCGCCCTGCGCGCCCTGTCCGTCCGATCCTGTGTACGTGATACTCGGGTGAATGTGCGATATCATAGTTGATGACATGAGTTACGTTCTCCACATCCAGGCCGCGGGCTGCGACATCTGTGGCAACCAGGAGCTCAATCTGGCCTTCCCTGAACCCTGTAAGTGTCCTGTTGCGTTGCGCCTGATTCAGATCGCCGTGTATAGCTTCTGCCAGGTAACCTCTGGACTGAAGAGCGGAAGCCAGCTCGTCGCACCCTCGCTTTGTTCTGCAAAAGACGATGGCACGGAAAATGGCTTCGTGATCAATGATTCGAGTCAGGGAATCCACCTTATCTTTTGGCCGCACCTCAAAATAGGCTTGGTCAATAGTGGACGCTGTAGGTTCTTCGCGGTCAATGCTTATCCCCACAGGGTCTTGCATATAGCGTTTGGTAATGCGGACGATAGGCTCAGGCATGATGGCAGAGAAGCAAATCGTCTGTCTTTCAGCGGGAAGATGGGACATGATGGTTTCAATATCATCAAGAAAGCCCATATCCAGCATTTCGTCGGCTTCGTCGAGTACGAACACTTGGATCCGGTCTAGCTTGAGAGTGCGCCGGTTGATGTGATCCATAATACGGCCCGGTGTGCCCACGACCACGGATACTCCCGATCTGAGGGCCTTGATCTGGCGCTCTATGGGGTGTCCTCCGCATATGGCCAGCACCCGAACCTGCAAGTACTCTCCGATCTGCGTCACTTCGCCGGCCACCTGAAGCGCCAGCTCTCGGGTGGGCGCCATGATGAGAGCCTGAGGGTTGCGAATGCCCGGCTGGATTTGCTGCAAAATGGGTATGGCGAAAGCCGCGGTCTTGCCGGTGCCAGTTTGCGCTTGGCCAATCAGATCTTTTCCTTTCAGGATAAGCGGTATGGCTCTGGCTTGGATAGGTGTAGGTTCTTCGAAGCCCATCTTATCGAGGGATTTTAAGATAGCCGCGTTTACGCCCAGAACTTCAAAACCTTGTTCTTGCTGTGACAATAAATGATAACCTCCCAATCTCATAGGGTTCCCTCAGTATGTCCCATTTTGCTGTGTTAGCGCAACTCAAATTCGAAAATTGAGCCGGGCTTCGCGGTCAAGGGTCAGAGGTCAGGAATCCTTTGATGCTGTTTTCTATGAAGTATTCCTCTCTTTGAGCGATATCAGGGTCCAGGGAAGCAAACTCGGCCAAAAAAGGGTCTTCCTTGAAGAGCTTCCGCAAGACGACCGGGATGAGGGGTTCGGATACAATCGTTCTCCACAGTTCCAGCTGGTCCTTGGCTTTGTTAAGCCAACCTGAGTCCCTGGTATATCCGAAATGGCCGTAACAGATGATAGAAGGGTCCGTGGCTGTCAGCCTGGTCAGGGATCCGTAGGCAACGTCAAAGAAGAATCTGGGGGGCGTAGCCGGTCTCAGATAGCTTCCATGGAGGTACACGCCTGCAGCTTCACCGGAGAACAGAACGCTTGTAGTTTTGCCTGTGTACAAATAGGACTGGTGGTGTGAAGCGTGTCCCGGGGTATCGATGATCGTAAGGTTCGGTATCTGCCGGGGATCCTGAGCTATGGCCCTGGGGTCAACCGGGTCTATGGGCCCGTAGGCCACCGCTTTTTCCCCCAGCACCTGAAGGCTTCCTGCCCACAGCCTGGAGGGATCCAATAGGTGAGGCACAGCTTTCGGGTGAGCAACCACTCTTGCTTCAGGGAACGCTGAGAGGAAATCAGCCGTACTTCCGCAGTGGTCTATGTGGGCATGGGTTAGAAGAACCAGGTCTACCCTTGATACGCCAAAGGATTTGAGCTTGGCAATCAGGTCTTTTGCAGTTGACTTCGGGCCTGGATCCACCACTATGCTGTGGCCCCTGTCCAAAATGAGCCATGGGGTGATGAAGTCTCTGAAACCAGGCAAGGGCGGAGGAAGGGTCAGCCTGAACACATGCATGTCGCTATCCTGGTGTATCTGAGCGACCCCGGGGATTCCTGAAAGCTCTCGCGTCAAAGGATCTGGTATGCCATTGTGTGGGATTTTCATCGAGAAGACCTCCGACCATCATGTTACCTTCCATATTAACTTACCATAGAGCGCATGCTCAGATCACTGCAGGGCATGATCCACCCAAGGTTGTGACGGACGGATGAATTTGCGGTTTTCCGGGGGACCATAGCCTGAATGTGGTAATTGGCAGTCCGAGGCGATATAATACAGATCAGGCTGAGTTCATCATTAGGGAAGGTCTCTTGGTTACATGGTCCGCTCGAACGCAACCGGGGAGTTGTACCTGAGATAAACTGACGGCCAATAGCAGAGGGAGTGGTACTTTGACCAAGAGGCTGTATTTCGGGAACCTGAGCTGGAACGTCACAGATGCCGATCTGGCAGATAAGGTTGGCGAGTTTGGCAAGGTCGTTTCAGCACGGGTTGTGACTGACCGTGAGACAGGCCGGTCGCGAGGGTTTGGTTTCGTCGAGGTCGAGGAAGGGGACGCACAGGCCGTTATCGAGTCTATGAACGGCCTTGAGTGGAATGGAAGAGCGTTGACAGTTAACGAGGCACGTGAACGGGAAGGCAGAGCTTTTGGCGGTCCGCCCAGAGGTGGCGGCAGGAGAAGGTTCTAGCTCGTATCCGGTTATACAATGCCAGGGGATGGCCTCCGCAGGAGCGGGGGCTGTTCTTATTTCTGGCTGGATCTGGGCTTTAGTATGGGCTCAAGTGAACGGGCGTAGCCGGAGGAAATAACTTCGGTAGGCGAAGAAAAAGAGGATTGGGGCACTGACTAGTCGAATGAATCCACGAGTCTTAAGACTAGCCAGCCTCAAGACTCGCCATGGATCCAGGTGGCCAATAGAACAAGAAAGAGGTGACGCCGTTCATGAAGGATATGTTGCGCACTCGACTCAAAGACACGGGCGTGGATTACTGCGAGATCCGGTTTGAAGACAGTCAGGTATTATCCATTGCCTACCAAGGTCGCGGACTTGACCGCATAAGCAACGACATTCTCTATGGAGGGAACGTCAGGGCGCTTCACAATGGCGGATGGGGTTTCTCAACGTTTAACGATTTGGAGGACCTTGATGACGCCGTGAAGTCAGCATGTGAGCAGGCCCGGTTTTCCGGGCAGCGGCAGGGGGGAGTCAGCAAACTATCTTCCGTGCCCGTTGTGGAAGACAAATACGTTCCGGTATATTCTCTAGATCCCAGGGGTGTCAGTTTGGATGAGAAGGTCCGGATTCTGAACAACTACTCTGATCTTGTCCTTAACTATCACCCTGAGATCACATCAGCCAGCATCCGGTATCTTGAGAGGATAACTACCCTTCACTTTGCCAACAGCGAAGGGACCTACATTGAGCAGGAGAAGCTGGATATTGGATCTAGCATTTCAGCAACGGCCCGTCGCGGTATGACCACCGTCAGCAAGGGCATCGGGTTGGGCAGTTCAGTAGGCTTTGATTGCATGCTCAACGCAGAAGAGAAGATAAGAGAAGCTTGTGACCTTGCAGTCAAGCTTCTGGATGCTCCTCAAGTGAAGGCGGGGGTATACACTGTAGTCTGTGATCCTGCTTTGGCAGGGTTATTTGTCCATGAGGCCTTCGGGCACCTCAGTGAGGCAGACAACGCTTACAAGAACCCTGACCTGGCAAAGGCCATGACTTTGGGAAGGCGGCTGGGCCGGGATATTCTTACAATATACGACACAGGGGAGTATTCCGATCACCGCGGCTATCTGAAGTATGACGACGAAGGCGTGGCCACAAAGCGTACCTATCTGGTGAAAGACGGTGTCCTTGTGGGCCGGCTTCATTCCAGGGAGACTGCCGGAGTTATGGGTGAAAAACCCACCGGAAGCGCTCGCGCTCTCAACTACACCTTTCCGCCTATTGTCAGGATGCGTAACACCTGCATTGCTCCAGGCGAGAACAGTTTCGAAGACATGATCAAAGATGTGGAACTGGGGATCTATGCTGTGGGAAGCGGCGGCGGTCAGACAAACGGCGAGATGTTCAACTTCATGGCCGGACACGGGTTCATGATCCGTAACGGAAAGCTGGCTGAACTGGTAAAAGACGTGAAACTCATGGGAAACGTGTTCACCACTCTCGAGAACATTGACATGATCGGCAACGAAGTAGAGGGGCGTGACGGTGCAGGCGGATGTGGCAAGGGCGGTCAGATGCCTCTTCCCACCAGCGGAGTCTGCCCGGCCATTCGAATCCGAAATGCCATCGTAGGAGGTGCCAGGTGATGTCGGCCATCTTCAAAGAACTTCCAAAGGGAGCTCAGGCTGAGATTCACACCAGAACCGTGGATTCTGTCTCGGTCCGGTTCCAGAATAACGAGTTTGCCGGCACTAGTAAGAGCCGCAACACAAGCAGTACCCTAAGGCTCATTCAGTCGGGGAAAATGAGCGTTGCCGGAAGCAGCAAGCCTCGCAGCGAGAAGGAAATGCTTAAGAACGCCCTGGAACTTGTGAAGTACGGCAACGACGTTGCCTATGAGTTTCCCGGGCAGTCCCCTATTTCTGAGATGGAGATTGCGTGCGACAAAGTCTCCCAGGTTGACCTCAAGACCATGGTGGAGATAAGCGAGGATTTGCTCCTTGCAATGAGAGAGTGCGACGCGGCCATTCGCGCTTCGGCAAGTGTTGGGTGGCGCGAGATGGCGGTCACCCTTGCCAACAGCAACGGTTTTGATGGGTCATACAGAAAGACTGTATGGAGCGCAAGCGTGGGCGGCCGTTTGATTCAGGGAGATGACTTCCTGGGCTTCGGCGAATCAAGGTCATCCTGGTCAACTGACATAGATTACGAGGGTCTCAAGAAAGAAGCGGCTCAGAGGTTCGAATGGGCCAGGCACGTAACTGATTTTGTTCCAGGCACATATCCGGTCATTTTTGCCCCCGGCGAGGTAGGAAACCTAATGAGGCCCTTCCTTTCATCTCTCAACGGGAAGGCGTTTGTGCAGGGCATTTCGCCCCTGAAGGAGCGTTTGGGGCAGCAGCTTCTGGATCCTCGTGTGACTTTGGTGGACGACGGTACCCTTCCCAGGGAAACGTCAAGCGTGCCCTTTGACAGAGAAGGGATTCCTACCAGGCGAAACGTGCTTATCGAAAACGGCGTGGCCCGGGATCTGCTTCTTGACCTGGAAACGGCGAAAGCTCTGGGTAGGGAATCCACGGGCAACGGAAGCGGCGGCGGGCCTTCGCCTCATTGCACCATTCTTGTTCCCGGAGACAAGACCCTTGATGAGCTGCTCAAAGGGATCGACCGTGGCCTCATCATCTTCGGAACCATGGGAGCCTGGACAGGCAATCCTTACAGCGGCAACGTTTCGGGCACAGTCTCCCTGGGTTTGAAAGTAGAGAACGGCAAAATAGCCGGCAGGGTGAAGAACTGTATGTTCTCAGTGAATTCTTTCACCCATTTCAAAGACCATCTAATAGGCTTCAGTAAGGAAACCAAGCCGTCGGGCGGTTCCAACTATCCGTATGTAGCTCTTGATGAAGTGGTCATTACAACCAAGTAGAAGGAGTCTAGAGTATGCTCCGGACCCGGCGAAATATAGGGCAGCATGTCGAAGAGGAGTTCGGGCTGTCTGTCTAGAATCTATCTTGGTGTGACCTTGCCCCACTTGCCGTGAGTGAGCAGGTCATAAAGTAGGAAGGAGCTGAAGCTTAAGATGTGTGCATCTACGCTTCTGAACAACGTTCAAACGTTTTTCAACGAAGCGGCAAATAGGCTGAACCTCAGCGATGATGTAAGGAAGGTTCTGATGGAGCCCGATCGCACGGTGATCGTAAACATACCCATGCGGGTAGGGGGCAAGCTCCGGATGATCCAGGCTTATAGGGTTCAGCACTGCAACGTTCGCGGACCTTACAAGGGAGGCATCCGCTACCACCCCGATGTTGACCTGGACGAGGTGTCAGCATTGGCAGGCCTGATGACCTGGAAGTGTTCCCTCTTGAACATTCCCTACGGCGGAGCTAAAGGCGGCGTTTCCATTGATCCGAGAGAACTCGATGCCCGGGAGACAGAAGCTCTGACTCGCGAGTACGTGAGGCGGTTTATGCCTGTGCTAGGTCCCTGGGTGGACGTACCTGCCACTGACGTCAACACTACAGAACAGATGATGGCATGGATGGCCGACGAGGCCAGTGTGCTTGCAGGCTATCAGATGCGCCCAATCGTGACCGGGAAGCCTGTACTTGCCGGAGGTTCTCTGGGCAGGCGCGAATCTACAGGTTACGGTGTGGCAATAGTGACCCTGAAGGCCCTGGAGAAGATGGGCCTAGATCCCAAGGAGACCACCATCGCCATTCAGGGCTTCGGAAAAGTAGGAAGCTGGGCTGCCCGAAGGCTGTACGACGCCGGCTGCAAGATCGTGGCCATTTCTGACGTATCCGGCGGCCTGTACCATGCAGACGGTCTGAACGTCAGAGAGCTTCAGGAGTACACAGCCACATCAAAGAACCACCTGATTGAGGGGTACTCGGTACCGGGTATCAAGAGCATCTCCAACGACGAGCTCCTCACTGTTGACGCTGACGTCCTGATACCTGCTGCCATGGAGAACCAGATCACCGAAGACGTGGCCCGCAGGATGAAGGTTAAGCTGATGGTCGAAGCTGCCAACGGGCCTACCGTTGCCGCTGCCGATGCCATCCTTGCCGAAAGGGGCATTGTGTGCGTTCCGGACATCCTTGCCAACGCAGGCGGCGTAACTGTATCCTACTTCGAGTGGGCGCAGAACCTGCAAGGACTCGCATGGAGCTTCGACGAGGTTATCGCCAAGCTCGACGGAATGATGGTGTCGTGTCTTGATGAGGTCTGGGCCCTCTCCCAAGCGGAGAAGGTAACCCTGAGGACTGCAGCTTTCATGCTGTCCATTAGGCGTGTAGTTGATTCAATGGCCCTGACCATAGACATGTCCTAGCGCACATCTCTCTTGGCGCTCAGGGACAAATCAAAGAGCGTTCTAGGGATCAGTACTTAGAAGAAGCACAAAGCCGGGCAGCATTCCGCAGCTGCCCGGCTTCTTTCTACAGGGTCTTCGGAACAAGAGGGCGCCTTCGTGCTATGGCCCGGTACACCCCTCCGGATTCCTCCCTCACCGCACGCTCCAGAGCAATGGGCTGCCTGGCCAGCCACTGCAGGCCCGCTTTCTGGGCCAAAAAGTGAGTACGTACACAGAGTTCCAGGTAGGAACCTTGAGCTGTCTCATCAGCCACCTCGGTTGTCCAGTCAAGCACCGTTAAGTGCGGGAACCTTTGAGAGAAGGACCATCCGCGGTCACCGGGTTCCCGCGGCACATAGTACCATATCATGCCGTCTTTCTGTGTTCCGGGGAAATGGTCTTTCAGATATGGAACAAAGTATTTGTTCCAGGCCTTGAGAAGTTCCAGGTTGCGGTGGCGTACGTCAGCTTCTGTCACAAGAGCTCCGGACACTGCAGATTCCAGACCCTTGGCTGCTTGTCTGGATGGGTGACTGTCGTCATTTAGGTAATAGAAGTATCCGTAGAACAGGGAACGGGGTATCCAGAAGCTAGAAAACCAGGGACAAAGATAGCCTGAAAAAGGCTGTTCCCACTCGTGGGAAGGGATGCCGTGGTTGTCTACGACAATGTCTGGAACCCAGCGTCTCCACAGAGCCGGGAGGACACCAGCTTCCGGGACTGAAGGGTTGGGCCTAAAGTACGAATCCACAAATTCCCGGCCCTGTGAGTTGAAGCGCGCTGCGTGGAACTTATGTTCAGGGTTGTACTGCGCCAGGCCTTGGTGAAGCGCGGCCCCGTCGGCATTTTCCAGGGGGACCGCAGCCACATTCACCCTGGTAAGCACCTGCCTGAGACCGGAGCTTTCATCAGCCAGTTCCTCCATGAGATTGAGAATGGCCCCGGTGCTAGACACTTCGTTTGCGTGGTGACGGTTGTTGAGCATGTATGTAAGCTTTCGCCCTGCGTGTTTAGCGCTCACCTGAATCCGGCCCTGTCCCGGGCTCGTGGCAGCTATGGAGTATATGGGTCGACCTTGCCTGGATACTCCGGTCAAACGGCAGACCACTCCCGGTTTGGCACTCAAAAGGGCCAGTCTTGTTAGGCACTCTTCCTGGTACACAATGCTCTCTTCGGCCCATGAGTCTTTTGCGGCGAATGTTCGTCTCTGCAGGATCGGCAGGTTTCGAAAGACGCCTGCCGGAAGCAGCTGCTTCAAGTAGCCGCCCGGGTATGCAAAGGAGACCTCGGCTTGCATTGCCACAGGCATTTGGGTAGGAAGTTGGGTTTCCTGGCATTGCCCAGAGGACCCTGCCTCTGCCAACAGCAGCCCGGCAATCCGGCGAGCTTCTTCTTCTGACGGAACGGCCCATTCCAATCGTGAAGACGTGACCCTTCCGCCGTCAAGCACAATCTCCTTCAACACAGGGCTATTGATGGCATCGGCTGTAACCTTTGGCAGTAGCCGGTATCGCAAGCGGGGAGGTTCCCCTTTGGTCACAACTACCGTTGGAAGTATCAAGCCCGGCGCTCGCAACCTCGTTTTATGCTGGGCTCCCAGACGGCTGAACATGTCAAGGCCAATGAAGTAGAGGTCTTCATGTAAGGCGTCGGCCGGGGATATAAGCTCCTGGCGGATTCCAAGGCGCTCCTCGGGCTCACTTAGTCGAGCCTCAATCTCCAGCGTCTCGAAAAAAGGCTGAGATTCCTGGCTGAGGCCTAGCTTCTGCGCCAATGACCGGGCTTGAGGCAGGATGACCCGGTGGTAGACCTCCATAATCCTCTCAGAGTCCGTGGGCACGTGAATGTGCCTGAAGCCCTTCTCTTTGTCTTTCCATCTGATACCTCCCGTGGCCGGGTGAACGGTGGGAGTAGACCCCAGACAGCCAATATATGGCAATGCGCTGTACCAGACGGCGAATTCGCTGGTGTATATGACCTTGTCGTCTCCGGATAAGGCGGCAAACCGGTATGTAGAAGACAGGCAGTCGTTCATTGCAAAGCTGATTTTGTCAACGTCAATGGAGAGGGTCTTGGCTAGGACCTCATCTGCAGGGTAGATCTCCAGAAGCCATCTTGCTTCAGGGTCAAGGGCGTCCTTTTCGCGAAAAGGAGCAAACTCCAGGACGCACCTGTCTATCTCAGAAGAGTGTCTTTCCAGGGCAGGGATGACTTCTTCCATAATCCAGTGGAGACCTTGCTTGTAGGCGCAGCGCACTTTCAGGCCTGTCACAGCCAGCTGGTTGTCCCGGGCAATGGCCAAAAGCTCCCGGCGAAGACCTTGCCGCACGCTCAAGGGTTCGGAAACCCGTATTTCCGGGTTCGGACCCACTGCGTTTTGACGGCACAGATCAAGCCAGAAGGTTCTGACCTGGTCAACCTCCCAGACAACCTCGGGCTCAATCCATGTAACCTGAGGGTTCCGGTCATGTTGAAAGCCTCGTCTGCGGGCTATGCCCTCCAGGTGAAAAAGCACTTCCTCCCAGGAAACCCCAATCCCTGTTTCGGGGAACTGCTTCGCCAGGTAGTCCCATGCTCCAGCCCTGGCATGAGCAGAACCTGTCACTATGACCCCTCTGTCGCCTAAGGCCACTGTGGCCTGGTCGTCCTGTGTTTCCTGGATTGAGAAAAAAGAACATGCACCGGTCTGCCGGTATGTCTGCAAAGACCAGAACCGGTGCCCCAGCGTTTCGGCACCTGCTCTGGCATGAAGGTTGGTTACGCTCACTTGCTCCTGGGGAGAAAGGCCCGGAGGGGTCAGAGGCGCCCTGATATTATCGGGTAAAAGGTCGCCGTCTGTGTCCTCTAGCAACCCGGAAACAGTAAAAGCTTGGGTCAGGCAGCTCATCCTCGGTACGGCTTCATAGCCAGGTTTCTGAGCGGCCCCGGACATAGCCAACTCAAAGCTCATGATTTCGGTTTCAAGGGTATCCGAAAGTGTGCGCGGGAAAAGCAGGGTAACAGCCTTGCCGTCACAGGCCAAACCTGAAGGCTCTACTGTTGAATGACCAGTATGGCCGGCTGCGTGAATACGGTCTACTGCCTCGGATACGGTGATCCATTCCACTTGCCCGCTGCTGCCTCTAACCGGGAGTTGGGGGAAAAGGGCTGCGAGGTACCACAATATGTTGACCAGCCCCTCATTGTCTCCGAAGATCAGCAGGTCCTGACCGTCAAGAAGAGCAATTCCCCGACCTGGTTCAGATGGAGGGAGATTCCTGCCATCGGGGAACTTTCCCGGGCAGGGACATATGACGGCTCGCAGGTTGCCCGGGGGCGGATCCTCTTGTGTTGCATAGCAAATTGGCAGAGTAAGGCCGGTGACCTCAATTCCCAGGCGAAGCGCCAGCTGATTTACTGCCCAGTGTACGTCCGCAGGCAGTTCAGGGGGAACGATCAAGCTCACGTTCAGGCCGTCGGCAAGATGGTCTCCGTCTTTGTCAGCAAGCCACGAGCCAAGTTCAAACAGATTCCCTAGCTTGATTGGTTTCATTATCTATGCACCTCTTGCACTTTTCGCGCCTGCAATGCGTTTGCAGCAGTGTTGCTTGGTCCTATTCAGCATGGTATAGTCTTAGGGCAAGCAAATCCACGCTGCAGGAAGGAGTTCTTCCTTATGGAGTTCGGTTTGAGGGCGGGAATACCTCTCCAAAGAGGCTTCTAATACTTCCTGGCCTCATTGTGCCCTTTTTGAAACCGAACACCTGATCGTAAGGAGGACCTTCAAATGACAATTCTGACCGCACATAACCTTGGGAAATTCTATGGCTCACGCTGCGTGTTTCACTCCCTTTCATTCACCCTTGGCAGAGGAGAGAAGGTTGCCGTCGTCGGCAGGAACGGAGAAGGCAAGACCACCCTCCTGAGAGTCATAGCAGGGGAACTCGAGCCTGATGAGGGTTCCGTGTGGTTTTCGGCTAGAGCTTCTATGGGCTACTTGTCTCAGAACCTGTCTTTGTCAGGGAACCTACTGGCCTCAACTATTGCATCCCGAAAAGACATTGCAGACCTCTGGGAGAAGATGAAAAGTCTCGAACACAGCATGGCGTCTCCGCCGAACCCGTCGTCGGCTGAGGTCGACCGGGTTTTGCAGGAGTACGGCAAAGTCACGGCGCGATTTGAAGCTTTGGACGGATACAGCCTTGAGTACAAGGCCAGGTCTATTCTGGCGGGTCTTGGGTTTTCCGAGGACAATTTCAACAAGGATCTATCGGTTCTCAGCGGCGGTGAAAGAGTGCGAGCGGCCCTTGCAAGGCTTCTTCTGCAAGAGAGCGACCTTCTCCTTTTGGATGAACCAACCAACCATCTGGATCTGTCCGGGGTTGAGTGGCTTGAGTCCTTCCTGGCAAACTATGGAGGCGCCGTTCTTATGGTGAGCCATGACCGCTACTTCATTGATAAACTCGCAGACAAGGTGCTGGAACTTGAGGCAGCTCATGGCACGACCTATACGGGGAATTATACAGCCTACCTGAATGCCAAAGAGCTTGAGATCAGGCAGAAGGAGGAGGCGTACCGGCGCCAGCAGGAGCTCATCTGGCGTACCCGGGAATTCATCCAGAAATGGAAGGCAGATAAGAGGCGAACCCGTCAGGCCAGAAGCCGGGAGAAGATGCTAGAGAGACTGGAGATTGTCGAAAAGCCCCGAAAAGCCAAGCGTTCCATGGGCATACGCTTCGAAATGACTATGCAGACAGGCAACGAGGTCATGGACATCATAGACCTTGGCAAGAGTTACCCTGTCAGCCAAGGCGCAGAAGACCGGCAAGATTCTGCAGGCCTTCGGCGGCTGTTTGCCCGTTTCACATGGAAAGTGCGAAACGGCGACCGGGTTGCCTTGATCGGACCTAACGGTTGCGGCAAGACAACGCTTTTGCGCTGCCTGCTCGGTATTGATGATGAATATGAAGGCGAAGTAGTCTGGGGTCATAACGTGCAAGCGGGTTACTTCACCCAGGGATTCCAGGACCTTGATGATGAGTCTACGGTTTTGGAGGAAATCGGAGAATTGGGGCTAGACAACCAGGAAGCCAGAGATCTGCTGGGCAGATTTCTGTTTTCAGGCGACGATGTATATAAGAAAGTGGGGAGCCTTTCGGGCGGGGAGAAAAATCGGCTGGCCCTTGCCCGGTTGGTTGTCAGTGAGGCCAACCTTTTGGTGTTGGATGAGCCCACAAACCACCTGGATGTGGCCTCAAAGGAAGCTCTTGAAGGCGCCCTGCAGGATTTTCCCGGCACCATAATCTGTGCATCGCATGACAGGTTCTTCATAGACCGTCTGGCCACCCATCTCTGGGTCTTTGACGGTACCAGGATACGTGTATTTAAGGGCACCTACTCTGAATACAGGGTCGCCTTCGAATCGGGTGGACCGGTTCTCTACGAAGACGACATGCCCTCTTTCCGGGCCCAAGCAGGAAACTTTGAAGAGCAGGGGAAAAAGGGTGTGGACGGGTCCAAAGAGACAACCCGGGCCCTTGCGGGGCCGGCAAAACCCAGGCAGATTAAGGGCAAAGGGATAATGAGGGAGGCTTTAAGACAGTCCAGGAGTGAACAGTCTGTGGAGGACGTGGCCACACAAGAACTGCTTCAGGTGGAATCATGCATTGAAGTGCTGGAACAAAGGCGCGAGGAGTTAGACGGGATCTTTGCCAATCCGGCTTTCTATGACGACCCTGCGAGCTTGCCCTGGAAAGAGCATGGCCAAATAGAGAAGGAACTTGAAGCTATGTATAAGAAATGGGAAGAGATTGCTTCACGCATAGCAAGAAAGGAAGGAGCCTCCAGGTGACAAAGCGACTTTACTGGCAGAATCCAAACCACACGAGTTTCGTGGGGCACGTGACCAAAGCAGAGACAAGCGGCCGGGAGCTCAGGCTTGTGCTGGATCAGACATTGTTTCACCCTGAAGGAGGCGGTCAACCTTCTGACCACGGGGCCCTTGCCTTTCCCGGAAGGTCGAAGCCTGTGGTCTGCCAGGTGAGTCAGGTGTACGATGCCGGAGACCATGTCGTCCACATTATTGAGGATCCAGGTAGGGAATATGGGCAGACCAACTCAGCATTACCCTTGCCTGAGCCAGGGCAAACGGTCCAGGGGACCATTGACCGGGAACGGCGCTTTGATTTCATGCAGCAGCACACAGGTCAGCACATTTTATCCCGGGCCTTCGAGAATGCCCTTCAGGCGAACACCGTAGGTTTTCACCTTGGAGGGGACTACGTGTCTGTGGATCTTGACATTGCAGACATTACTGTGTCTGATGTTCGCAACGTCGAGAGCATTGCCAATCAAACGGTGTTTCAGGACCTTCCAGTGATCTCCAGGGAGTATGCAGATGATGTGCCTGACCATGTTCGAAGCAGGATTCCCCCTCAGGGCGGCCTCATAAGGGTTGTTTACATAGGAGACTACGACGCTTGCGCTTGCAGCGGAACCCACGTGACTTCTTCAGGGCAGGTGGGGCTCATAAAGATCAACGGCATTGACCGCGCCCATGGTGGGGTAAGAGTCATATTTCGCTGTGGATGGCGCGCCCTGAAGGATTACGAGCTCAAAGAGTCGCTGCTTGATGCAGCTGCTCGAGCTTTTTCCCAGTCCATTGAGTCGGTCCCGGAAAGCGTTGAAGACTTGCTGAAAAAATGCAAAGACTTGGACAAGGAAAAGGACGCCCTGCGCAAGGAGCTCTTGCTGGTCGAGATTGGCAGGATTCTCGAGTCAGAGAAAAAGGCCGATGCCTTCAGCACTGAGACTTGCGTCCCTCCTATCATACGATGCCTTGATGGCAAAAGGTCTGACGAGCTAAAGCTGGCTGCCCGCCAGGTTTCAGAGGGGACCGGGCGGTTGGCAGCCTTCTACAGCCGGGAACCCCGCTTTCAGCTGGTCTTGTCTCTTCCGGCAGGACCGACCGGGGTTTCGGGCGCACAGGCAGGCCTTAACGCACGCGTCCTGGCTGACAGGATAGGCGTAGCCCTTGGCGGCAAGGGCGGCGGGTCTCAAGGCTTTGCGCAAATCGGCGCCAAAGATCCTCTGAAGGACTCAGAGGAAAACGTCACCCGCCGGATCCTTGACATAATCAGTCGCCCTGGCCTCGTCTGAGAACCTTTCCTGCCTGGGCGGCTGTAGCTTTGCCTTTCTCAAAAGCGACCTTCCCGTTAACCAGCACCCATTCGATTCCCTTGGACCGGAGGTAAGGGTCTCTGGCCGTGGCCGCATCTTCAAGGGTCCTCTGGTCAAAGATGACCAGGTCGGCCCAGTACCCGGCTCTTATGTACCCTCGCTTTGGTATCCCCATGGTCTCTGCAGGAAGGGACGTACATTTCCGGACAGCCTCCTCAACAGAGAATAGGCCTTCTCTCACAAACCTGCCAACAACTCTCGGGAAACTGCCGTAATGCCTGGGGTGAATGGGAGTAGGGTCGATAGGCCTGTCAAGGGCAAATGCATCGGTGCCGGTCATCACAAAGTCAGCCCTGAACACCTTCCTCATATCATCGGGTGCAATGGGCCAGGCGCCCCACACTCCGAAACCGTCCTCTAACAGGATGAAACACAGTAGTTCCGTTATATCCTGACCTTTCTCAGCGCAGTAGTCCTCGAGTATCCAGCCTTCCAGGTCCGGAAAGGAGGGACACCGTACGATTGCGTAATTCCCCAGGCGTCTAGCCGCCACCACGAACTCCGGTGAACTTTTTGTTTCCTGCATAACCGCGGTATCTTTGACCAGGCGCAAGATTTCCTCATGGGTAGGAGGATCCAATTGCTCAAGGCTGCCAGCCGGGCCGGCTGTCTCGGGGCCTGCCTTACCGCCCTGCTTGATCCTGGCGGCCGCCCTCCAGACAGTTCCGGGCAGAAGCCCCAGCACTGAGCTGGCCTGGGCGAACTCATAGGGGTACGCATCTGCAGAAACCAAAAGGCCCTGACTTCTGGCTTCCTCCAGCATCTCAAGGGTTCGGTCTACCTTGCCGAAATGCTTCTTGCCTACAGCCTTATGGTGAGAAACATTGGTCCGGACCTGGGCATGTTTGGCTATGGAAAGGGTCTCCTCAACAGCTTCCAGGAGGTGATCGCCTTCGCTTTTCATGTGAGTGGTGTAGATCCCGTCGTATGCGGCCACTACCTTCGCCAGCTCCAGTATTTCCTCGTCTGGCGCGAAAACCCCTGGCCTGTAACTTCTCCCTGTGGACATTCCCCAGGCGCCTTCTTCCATCGCTTCACGAAGCAGGCATTTCATGGCGTCCAATTCACCAGGGGTGGCCTTTCGCTTGGCGGTGCCTACCACGTGAGCTCTCAAGAGACTCTGCCCTACCTGAGGTGCTAGGTTGGTGCCTGTGCCTGCTGACGTCAGCTTATCCATGAATTGACCCAGGGAATGCCAGTCCCAATCAGGAGATTCATAGGCTTTGCGGTTCACAAGTCCTGTCAAAAGGCCCTTCAGAACGCTGTTTTGGGTTTCAGATTTCACAGGCGCCATTGACCAACCACAACTGCCTATTACCTCCGTTGTGATACCCTGAGAGAGAGAACTCTCGGCCTTGTTGTGTGCCAGGATTGATAGGTCTGAGTGTGAGTGCATATCGATGAAACCAGGGCAAACCGTAAGGCCCGAAGCATCGATGGCAGGTGACCCGGTGTTCTCCACAACCCCCACAGCCTTGACCTGTGAGTCGCGTATTCCGATGTCAGCCCTGAAGGCTCTTTGCCCGGAACCGTCAATGACCAGTCCGTTTCTTACTATCAGGTCAAACAAGGGTAACCCTCCTTGGCGCTTGTAGTGATAATGACTTCGCTCTGAGCCTCATCATACCTGCTATCCCTGAAAAGGTTATTAGCTCACTATGCAGAAAGGAATATCATAATGGAATCATACTGACATTTCTAAAAGGAGTTGAACTGATGCACGAGGACAGGCATGAACTGACACAGAAGAAACCCGACCTGCAGGAACCACCCAGTTCACCTTCTGGGGAGGCTGAAGAAGCTCTGGCCGGGGCCGACCGGTCAATCGCTGTACTAAGGCCCGAGGATATGACCTCAGCGCCAAAAGTACGGCGTGCCATTATGGCCCTGGCATGGCCCGTAATCGTTGAGCAGATTCTGTCCATGCTGGTTCACGTGGTTGACGGCGCAATGACCGGGCGGCTGGGCGCCGAGACTGTGACGGGCATTTCCCTCAGTTTTCAGCCTATGATGCTTGCCATGGGGCTCTTCGGAGGGATCTCCATGGGGAATGCGGTTCTTGTGGCAAGGTCGGTGGGAGCAGGGGACCGAGAGAATGCGTCCAGGGTGGCCAGACAGTCCATGGTGCTGGGAATCATCCTTGCGCTCGTATTGGTGGTGCCTGCATGGATATACGTACCGAACATTATCTCCATTATGGGCGCCCAGCCTGACGCAATGGTCCACGGCGTAAAGTACCTCCGGTGGCTCATGCCGGGGGTGCCGTTCATGCTTCCCTCTTTCATCATGGCAGGTTCCCTTCGCGGCGCAGGCGACACCCGTACTCCGATGATGGTAAATACAGTATCCAACTTGCTGAACGTCCTTCTCAACTGGGTGCTTATCTGGGGCAACCTGGGTATGCCCCGCATGGAAGAAGCCGGCGCCGCAATAGCTACAAGCGTATCCCGGGTTTTCAGCTTCTTTGCCCTGTTGTACTTCATGTCCCGCGAAAAAAGCATTATCCGCCTGGAGTGGAAGGGATTCAAGGAAACCATGCACCTTGATTCTGATCTGATACGCAGGATTCTATCGATCGGTCTTCCTGCGGCGCTGGAAAGGTTTGTCATGTCTTCAGCAGGCCTTGTCTACACCAGGGTAGTGGCATCTCTTGGAACAGTGGTCTACGCTGCCCATGCAATAAGCCTTAACGCCGAGACCTTTTCCTTCATGCCGTCTTCTGGCTTTCAGATGGCCGCCTCAACCATGGTGGGACAGAACTTAGGGGCAGAGCAGCCTGAGGCAGCTAAGGTGTCAGCCTGGGAATGCTGGAAGATGGCTGCTGCGGTCATGGGAACCATGGGGATACTGTTTGCCTTGTTTCCTGTAAGCTTTATGAAGATATTCACCGATGATGTCAGAGTGTTTCCATATGCTTACACTACTCTGAGGGTCATGGCCTTTATCCAGATCCCCGAATCGGTGGGGTTTGTTATGGGGGGTGCCCTGAGGGGAGCGGGCGATACGCGAACAGTGCTCTATGTAACCATAGTCGGGGTCTGGCTGGTCCGGGTGGGTCTGGCACTTTTTCTCATCAAGATTGTAGGACTCGGGCTCCTCGGGGCATGGTTGGCCATGGCCATCGATTGGGCAGTCCGGGCGTTTTTCCTTATGTACCGGTGGCGTGGAGGCAAGTGGCAGAAGATTAGTGTATAGTCTGGATTGAACCTTTGCTATCAGACCGGAACAGGCGCCTGGCGTAGATAGTATCTAGAGGCCCGGGGGCCTACTTGGGGGGCCTTCTTCCAAGTGGAAGACAGAGAATTGATCAGACGCGCGCGAGATGGCGACAAAGAAGCTTTTGCAGAGATTGTCCAAAGGTATCACAGGAGCATATACAACCTGGCCTATCGCATGACCGGAGACCGGGAAGATGCCATGGACATTACTCAGGAGGCTTTTTTTCGAGTGTACAGGGCTTTTCCGTCGTTTCAGACAGACAGGCCCTTCTTGCCCTGGGCTTACCGGATAACATGGAACCTGTGCGCTGACAGGGGGCGGAAAATAGGCCGTACGCCTTCTGAGAACTCTCTTGATGACGACGAAAGCATGACCCGGGCAAGACTGGCGGGTTCGGGACCAGGTCCGGCAGAGGAGTATGAGAACAAGGAACTAGCTCAGGTACTGGATGAAGCCATAGGCCAGCTGGGTGACGGTTACAGGGAACTGGTGATTATGTTTCACGTTGAGGATCTCACAATCAGAGAGATCTCGGAGATTACAGGCATGAAAGAGACAGTAATAAAGAACCGGCTGTATCGGGGAAGGCAGATGTTGAGAAAAATACTGGAAAACAGCAACAAGCTTCCAGGAATCCAGAGGGATAGCTAGAGCAATCGACTGGCTGGAGGGAGGGAGCGTCGCAAGATTGTGCCGGCTCAAGACCGGGATCCTTGCGACAGGGCTTATGCGGCCGGGCAAGTGTCCGGATGACAGCAGTCTGGAAAAGTATATCTACAACGATCTTACGCTTGCGGAAAGGTTTGGTGTCCGGGTTCATCTAACCATGTGTTCCCGGTGCCGGGAGAGGTTGGATTACCTGCGCTGGTTCTCTTCTGTCCTGTCTTCTGTCCCCAGGGAAGAGCCTCCTTTGGAGTTCACCGAGAAACTGCTTGAGGCAGTAAACACGTGGCAGCCCCCTTCTTGCGGGGTCGCTGAGAAGGTTGATCCGTACCAGGCACCCGTAACGCCCGGTCCTGCTCTCAGGTTGACCCCAAGGTTGGCGTTAGGGACGTTTATCGTTCTGGCAATAGGGCTTCTGCAGGGCAATCTGGGCGGGGGTATGCTCGGGGTAATAGGTGAGGGGAGGCTGACATGGGTTGAAGGTGTCCTGAGCATCTGGGGGTTCTTCCTGTCAGGAGAGCTCCAGACGTGCACCAGGGCGGTCCTTTCTGCCCTCAGGCTGGATACGCTGGCCTCCATCATCATACTTGGCGGAGTGTTACCTTCGGCTGCCCTAAGCGTAATCGTGTTTGTCGGAATCGCAGCCGCTGTCCTCATAACCCAGTTTCAGCGGCGGAGTGGAGGAAAGGCTTATGAAGAGACTCTATAGATCAAGCCGGAATCAGGTTATTGGGGGCGTTGCAGGCGGGTTGGCCGAGTACTTCGGCGTAGATGCTACTGTAATGAGGCTCTTGTTTGCCTTTGCGGCCGTAATCATGCCTCAGGTTATTCTGGCATATCTACTTGCCTGGATGATAGTCCCGGCACAGATGGAAGTGAAGGCAGTTCCCTCGAATGCCCCTGCAACCGCAGGAGAAGATGCCCCGGAGAGCGCTCAACCTCCCACTGCACAGGACATACTTGCTTCAGGCCCGGCCACATCGGGAGTTCCCTATACGCAGCAGGGGCCGGACCCGGGCGAAGCCGGAAATCAAGCGGGTAGGCAGGTACTTGGGTACTTCCTTATTGTGCTGGGAGGGATAGTGCTCCTTAAGAGAATATCTCCCCGGTTCACCATCTGGTTCCCTGTGAATCTTCTGTGGAAATGGTGGCCGGTCACCATTATCTTGCTTGGCGCCGCTCTCATCTGGAGCGCCCTTCAGGGAGGTCGTAGGAGTTGACCCGCCGTCTCATAAACGGTCTCACTGTGGTTGTCTTTGGCGCAATCCTTTTGATGAATACTACCGGGTACCTTCCCTGGACAGTATGGGATGCGGCATTGGAGTACTGGCCTATCTTGATCATAGGCCTCGGATTGCAGATCATTCTTCGCAAGCAGCGTGTTCCGGGATTTGCCATTGCCTTGTTGGTAATACTGATTCTTGCTGCCATGAGCCCCTATCCTCGCTTCCGGAATATCCATTGGCCTGGCTGGGTCCGCCGGTGGATTTTTATCTCGGGGCCTTCGAAGAAGACTGCAACTTGGAGGTTGCCCCTTGAGGCGGGCATGGCTTTTCTTGATCTGGACCTTACAGCGCCTTCAGCAAACATAGAGATAAAGGGAGATGCAGGCCTCAGCAAGGGAGAGGCTCAGGCGCTTGAAGCTTCTGCCGGATGGGACCAGGTGGAGCCTGAGTTTTCAGTGCGAGCTTACCCAGACGATGGCCGCATGGAGGCGAGTATTTTGGCCGAAGCGCCAGGGTCATCCGGTGGGACCGACCGGGGAAGACAGGACTGGGCATTGCGCCTGAACCCGTCCTTGAGCACAACCGTGAAGATCACCGGCGGAGTAGCTAACGTGACATTGGATGCCCTATCTCTTGCCCTTGAGGAGCTTACTGTGGATGCAGGCGTCTCCAAACTTAATCTTGCTTTCGGATTGTCAGAAGGGACTACCACAGTGACAGTTAGCGGGGGGGTATCCGATATCGGATTGACAGCCTCAGATGCCGTGGGAATTCGAGTTACAGTTGCCAATCCGGTGTTCAGCGCCGCAGGTCTCGCAGAAGAGGGTCTTGTGAGGACGGGAAACACATGGGTGACCCATAACTACGACTCCGCTTCAGCCAAGCTGAATGTAAATGTTACGTGTGGTACAGGGAAGATCAGTCTGAAACGACTGAACTTAGGGCTCAGTGACAACCAAAGGGCCGCCTTTCAGGTTATTTCAGGCCTTTTAAGGGGATATTATCCAGGCTTGAGTACTGGAAAAGGGTGGCGGTCAACTTACTATGCGCGTAGGAATACCACGATGCCTGAGCTACTACTATCTTTCACCGTTGTACCAGACGTTTGTGAGCGAGCTTGGTCTTTCTTGGGTTGATTCCTCTCAGACTTCTCTTGGCCATCTGAATCGCCTGGATCTGTGTCCCACAGATGAGCCTTGCATATCCGTTAAGCTTGCGTTTCCTCATGCCCATAGTTTGATCCAACGAGGGGCTGACGTCCTCCTGGTACCTGCTGTCATATCTCTGTCTGAGACTAGCTATGTTTGCCCAAAGCTTATGGGTCTGCCCTCAATGTTGAGGGCAGGTCTGAGGTTAGAACCAGACAGAATCCTTAGCCCTATTATCGATATGAAGGACGACCCCAAAGGATGGCAGGAAACGTGGGTAAGGGCAGGAGCATCTCTTGGGGTTAAGGATAGAGGCAAGGCCTTGAGCGCACTTGAGCGAGGCATAGCTGCATGGCGCAGAACTCAGGAACACGCCTGGTCAAAGACAACGCCTGCCAAATGGGACACGGGAGTAATGGGCCATGCCTATGTCCTAAACGACCTCCTAGGACTGAAGGTGCTGGATGCTGCAAAGACATACGGTTCCTTAGTCACACCGGACATGGTTCCTTTGCCCGATGCCTGCAATGCCCTTAGGTCTATACCGGACAGCGAAAAAATGTGGACCGTAGAAGGACAGATCCTGGGCGCAACTCTCCACCTTATCAGAACCGGTAAGGTTAACCGCATGATATTTGTCTCCACGTTCTCCTGCGGTCCGGCATCTATAGTAGAAAACTTCGTGGCTGAAGAAGCATCTCGCTACGGAATGCCTCTTTTGAGTCTTACAGTAGATGAGCATACAGGGGACGCAGGGCTTGTTACAAGGGTGGAGGCATTCCTTGACTCTGTTCAGAGAACCGGTACAAAGAAGAAAGCTAGAGAACGCAGCAGTTCTGTAGCTAGCCCTTCCGGCAGGTCTGCAAACGGGAGAGGTTCTCCTGATCCACTGGGGTTGGTTGACATGGGGAACTTGGGCATTCCCATTGCCTCGCTTCTGCAAGGCGTCGATGTTGAAATAGCCTTGCCTCCGGCCCTTAGTGACGAAGTGGTGGATCTGGGAAAACAGATTGCCCCTGAGTTCATCTGTTATCCCATGGTTACTCTGTTGGGCCAAATAAGGGTCATGGCGGAAAAAGGAATCAGGCGGATCCTTATGGTTCAGGGCAAAGGGCGTTGTCGCCTTGGCTGGTATGCTCAAGCAATGGAAAGCATACTGCAGCGAAACGGTTACGATATTCGGATCGTAGCTTTTGATTCACCGTTTCCCTGGAAGGAGAAGGGCAAGGAGTTCATGGAGCGTGGCCGTGAGCTTGGAGGGAGGTATGGGCCGGGGTCACTGCTGAAAGCTGCGGGGCTTGCCCTTACCAAACTAGCTGCCATAGATCGGGCTGCCGACATACTCAGGGAAATGCGGGCCAGGGAGATGCGGCGAGGTGAGAGCGAAATCCTGCACGACCGGTTTCTGAAGGAGATAGAGTTGGCATCTTCCGTCAGTTCCTGCGTTAGAGCTCTCAAGCGGTTCACAAAGGATCTGAAGGACATACCCCTGGTCGAAGTTGCACCGCTGCGAGTAGCCTTGGTCGGCGAGATATATGTGCTTAACGAGCCTTTTGTCAACAAGAGCGTAGAGAAACTCCTGGGTTCTCTGGAGCACAGAGTTCGGGTATATAGGAGTCTGGACGTAACAGGATGGGTCACCAGTCACTTGATTAAGACCCCAGGAGGAGCGAGAGTCTACCGTACTGTTACTGAAGCTGCTTCCCGGTACCTGGGGGTCAATGTTGGCGGTCACGGTCAGGAATCAGTGGGAGAGGTTGTCTTAGCCAGGAGACGTAGCTTTGACGGTGCAATACACCTTTTCCCGTTTACATGCATGCCCGAGATTATCGCCCAGAGTATTCTCATGAGAGTCTCCAGTGATCTTGATTTCCCGGTGATGTCTTTGATGATCTCTGAGCAGACTGCCCGGGCAGGATTTATTACGAGACTTGAAGCTTTTTGTGATCTACTTGCTGGAAGGAGACAGGCGAGGAGCTAACCATGGACAGAGAAGGGAGATTCCTTGGAATTGACGTTGGAAGCGTCACCACCAAACTGGTTTTGACGACGGCAGATTCGCGCATTGTCTTCGAGGACTACCTTCGCAATGAAGGAGGTCCTATTTGGGCGCTGCAAGAAGCTTTCAGAGATCTGCAGCGGGAGGGGTTTCTTGACCGTGTAAGGGCATGTGGAGTCACGGGTTCAGGACGGGAACTGGCCTCAGTAATCGTAGGGGCGGACGTGGTCAAGAACGAGATCTCATGTCATGCCCGTGCTGCATCGCACCTGTTTCCTGACGTGGGCACTCTCATTGACATAGGGGGACAAGATTCTAAGATCGTGTTCTTCCAGGATGGGTACCCTACCGGCTTTAACATGAACACGGTATGTGCTGCGGGAACGGGTTCCTTCCTCGATCACCAGGCGGCCCGTCTAGGAATACCCATTGAGGAATTCGGCAGCTGGGCCCTAAGGTCTAAAGCTCCTGCACGAATCGCCGGCCGGTGCGGAGTCTTCGCTGAGTCCGACCTTATTCACAAACAGCAGATGGGCTACAGAAAAGAGGATCTTGTCGCCGGCCTGTGCAACGCGCTTGCCACCAACTACATAACCAATGTAGCCCGGGGAAAGGTTATTAAGCCCAGAGTCCTGTTTCAAGGAGGAGTAGCTGCTAACGCCGGTATATTGCGGGCCCTCGAAACGAGTTTGGGCTTACCCATCACGGTGCCTCCCCACTACAAAGTCATGGGAGCCTGGGGAGCAGCGATCCTTGCAGCGGAGAAGGCTCAGGGAGCAGCCTACCCGGGCACCGGGTTCAAAGGTGTCGCAAGAATCGCTGCATTTTCTGCAAGAAGCCAGGGGTTTGAATGCGGCGATTGCGCCAATTCGTGCGAGATACAAGAGATCCTCATTGATGACTGTCCTGTGGCCAGGTGGGGCTCAAGGTGCGGGAAGTGGGCAGATCTGTCGCAGCTGTCGCCAGGAGCTTCCAGAGAACGTTGCTCATCTTGCTAGACATTAAAGACCAGCGTGAAGGATATGAACAGGGCACAGTAGAAGTGTAAGGTCACATAGAAACACATGGAAGCATTCCGGAGGATTGAGCATGCTCAAGATCATACACTGTGCCGATGTCCATGCGGGGCGTCCGGCGCCGGCCTCGCTTAGCCGGGAGAAAGCGTCACTAAGGCGCTGGGAGATTGAGAAGAGCCTGGAACGCATTGTTGAGATAACCCATGAAGAACGAGCCCATATTCTTCTTGTCGCAGGAGATTTGTTTGAGCATCTGTACACCGGTCCCGCTTGGGTTCGTCAGGCGGCGGCCCTGTTTTCGACAATTCCGGGTACAAAGGTGTTCATATCTCCGGGCAATCATGACCCTATTGTAAGGGATTCCCTGTACCACAGCCTTACCTGGCCGGAAAACGTAAGGATCTTCCGCTCTCCGGCCCTGGAAGAGGTCGTTTTGAGTGAACTGGGAGCAGCAGTCTACGGGTTTGGGTGGGCATCTTTCGTTGAGAGAGACCGGGTTCTGCAAGGATGCACCGTTCGATGCAAGGATCTACTGAACATACTGGTTATTCACGGCCAACTGGTTCCTGCACCGGCAGACCCGGTTGCTTCGGCATTCCAGTACTTGCCCATTCCCTACGGCGATATCCGGGATTTCGGAGCTGACTACGTAGCTCTTGGGCATGTTCATGCACCTGCGGCAGTGCAGATCGGGGAGGCGATTGCAGTTTATCCCGGGTGTCCGGAACCTCTTGATTTCGGAGACAGCGGAGAACGAGGTATATACCTTGTAACTGCAGAACGGAACCTGCAAGAAAGATATACAGTGGAACCGCGATTCATCCCCCTGTGTCAAAGGCAGATGCGGACTGTAAATGTTGATATTTCAGGTTTCGATACGAGCGAACAGATCATGAACAGAGTCCTGAGCCTTGATACTGAGGAAGCGCGACAGCGGGATTTCTGGTCTGTCAATCTCACCGGAGTCCTGGCGCCGGAGCTGGAGATCGATACAGCCGGTCTGGAGCGGGACATGGAGAGAGAGTTTTTCTACCTGCGGCTCGTTCCCGAGTATCTGCCCGGCTATGACCTGGATGAAGTTGCAGGCGGCAAGGATACGCTGGAGGCCCGGTTTGTCAGGCGCATGCAATCTATCATTTCTGACCGGGAAACCTCCGGTGATGTGAGAGGGGCCAAGGCTGCAGAGCTAGCCATCTATTACGGCCTTGACACCTTGAGGCAGGGCAAGGTCCTTTTGCGGAGGAGGTGCTCGGGTTGAAGCTGGTATGGCTTATGCCCGTAGCTTTTGGAAAGTTCAGTTCTGATGAGCCCCTTGTCCTTTCAGACGGACTGAACATCATTATGGGCGAAAATGAGGCAGGGAAGTCAACCCTGGGAGCATTCATACTTGGGATGCTATATGGATTCAAGAAAGAAGGTGTTACAAGGGTATATCGCACTCCTGAGTATGAGAGATACAGGCCCTGGAAAGGTAAGGAGTACCGGGGGGTCATGGTTTATGAAAATGATGGCCAAAGGTTTAGGCTTGAGCGATCCTTCGACCCGGACGTGGTGAGGATCTATGATGACAGCACAGGTGAGGACCTGACACGGTCCTTTTCCCAGGACACCAGGAAAGAGTACGACTTTGTGGCAGAGCATCTAGGCCTTTCTCAGAAGGAGTTCCGCAATACGGTTTGGGTGGAGCAGTTAGGGAGCGTTCAGGAGGCTGGTCTGGGGCCTGAGATCCAGGGGAAGCTGGAGAGTATTGTTTACGGAGGCACCGAGGATGTTGCGCTGGGAAAAGCTCTGGGGGTGCTTATTGAGGCGAGAAACCGCATCAAGAGTCCGCGCAGCACCAAGGCTGAGTTGGACTTGGTTCTCAGGTCTGTTGAGGATCTTGAAGGAGAAGCAGCCCACGCTATGGCCGGGGAAGCAGAGATCAGGGAATGGCTTGTTGAGGCCAGCGAATGCAGGAAAAAAAAGGGCCTTCTCCAGGATGAACTCCAAAAGGGCGAGGCCGAGCTTGAACTTGCTAGGTACAGGTTTCTGAAAGGGATTCTTGCTCAGATCGACGACCTTGAGGAGCAGGCTGAAATCTACAGAAGCGTTGTCAGCGAGACCTTCTGGGCCAAGGATTTCCCCACCGACCTGGAAGATGGGTTTGCCCGGGCCAATCAGGAGATAGATTCAGCATCTCTCCGGCTGAGTCACCTCAGAGAGGAACTTGACGCAGCTTCTGAGAAGAGGGCTGCCCTTCGCTTAAGTCTTGAAGACCTTGAGAGTTCTACGGTTGCAGGGTGGGATGAGGCAGGTGTAGCATCGCTTTATGCTCGTTTTCTTGCAGCCAAAGCCGCCGCTGCCAAAGCTGGAAGGGCCGCCAACGATGCCCGGCGCGCCCTCCGTGAGATAGAAGAAGAGGGCCTCTCCAAAGGTTTGAAAGACGCAGAAATCGATCAAGGGCTCCTGAAGACCGCTGACGAGTATATGGAGACTTGCCGCATGGCAGAATCACAGAAAAGTCTTCTGGAGCTAGAAGCGGAGAAATCAAGAGCGGCAGTGCTATCCATAAACCCGAGCAGTGCTTCCGGATGGCTGTATGCACTGGCTCTTGGCATTGTGGGCATGGCCGTAGTGCTGACAGTCATGGGCTGGCCCCCAAGCCTTTACTTGTTCGGAGTCGCCCTGGCAATATTTGCTGCAGGGAGCTACAGGTACAGGAAGATATGGCAGGCCAAAGCACAGGAGCAAGAGCTTGCAGATGCTAGGGTGAAGGAAGTCCAACAGCAAGCGCTTGTGGTAGAAAGCGCCCAGCAGGTTCTAAGTGAATTCCTGTCTACACTGGGTGTCAGTTCCACTTCACAGTTGCGTATTCTGGCCCGGGAAGTCGAGGACTACAGGGTCAGACTTAGGCATGCACAAGGCAACTACGAGGTGGCCCATGGCAACTGGTTCGAAGCTTCTCAGGAGTTTTCAGTTGCCGAAAAGGAACTGGCAGCTATTCTCTACTCGTCAGGCTGTCTGAAAGTTGGTGAGGCCATAGCAGACGGAGCAGTTGATGCCCTCAAGAAGAAACTAGCTGAGATACAGTCTCTGGAAAGAACGCTCAAGCTTTTGGATGAGCGGGACAGTGAGATGGAGGACCTATGCAACAGACTCGCCGCCAATCAGCTGGAGGCTGAAGCCCGGCAAAAGGCGATTTTCGATATGGCGGGTGTAGCTTCAGCCCGAGAGTTCCAGAACAAGGCCCGGGCCCAGAGAGCTTACGATCAAGCTTCAAAGGCCCTCAGTGAGACTTTGGCCAGGAAGAGTGCATTGCTGTCCGGAAGGGATTGTCGGGAAGTCCAGGAGGAAGTGAAGGCGCTTCTTTCCAAAGTGGACCATGAGCTAGATCATGTGGATGGGTCTATCCAAGGGTTCCAGGTTACTGAGAAAGAGCTTGAGGAGAAACGCAAGCAGGTAGAAAGCTTAAGGAATGATCTGGGTCAGATTGATTCCAAACTCTTGGTGATCGAAAACAGCATAAGCATGAAAAGCAGTCAGGGACGGTCTTCGGCCGAGATTCAGGAGGATCTGGACCGGGCCAGGGAAGCTGCCGGGGACTTGGAGCTTGTACGTGACGGACTGGACCTTGCCTACTGTACTCTGGATGAGCTATCAAGGCATGTGAGAAGGAGTTTTGCCCCGGTTCTGAGTTCGAGGGTCAGCAGCATTATTTCCACGCTGACCGGAGACAGGTACATTGAGGTCAAGGTATCTCCTGACCTTGAGCTAAGCTTGGTCCACCCCGAGGGGGGAAACCAGGTTCCTGTGACTTCACTTTCAGGTGGGACCGTCGATCAATGCTATTTCGCCTTGAGAGTTGCGTTAGCTGAGGCTGTGTTGAGGAAGAGTAGCTTCCCGTTTTTTCTGGACGATTCGTTTGTTCAGTATGATGACAAGAGACTTGAGGGTGCTCTGCAGATCCTTGCTTCCCTTGCATCCAGTCACCAGATAGTGATGTTCACCCACGGAAGGGAGGTAGAGATTGCTCAAAAGATGGGCCTGGAACACACATTGCTAGACATCCCCTAATCTCCGAAATCAATCAACTGTCCTAGAGGAGGGACTATCTATGCTGAAAACCGACGTTTTTGCTCCTTCTCGCTTTGCCGGAGAAGGAAGCATTACCTTGCGCGGCGCAAAAATACCGTATCATACCGTTAGTGAAGATAATGTTCTTTATGATGATGACGGGAAACCCATTGCTTCAATCTTCTCGTACTCATATTTCCGTTCTGATGTGGACGATGTAAAGTCACGTCCGGTCCTGTTTGGTTTTAACGGTGGCCCGGGCACGTCTTCCATGATGGTACATGCCGGTCTTTTGGGCACCAAGCGTGTGAAATATGGAGAAGTCGATGGCGATGGTTTGCCGCTTCCTCCTTATGAGTCTTGCGATAACGACCAATGTCTGTTGGATATTGCCGATCTGGTGCTGGTGGATCCCGTAGGTACCGGTTTCGGTCGCTTGCTGGATGAGTCCAAGAAAGACATGTTCTACGGGGTCGAACAGGATGCCGAAGCTATCCTCACCTTTATCCAAGCTTGGTTAGCCCGTTATAACCGGTGGCAAAGCCCAAAATACCTGATGGGCGAGAGCTACGGCTGTACCCGGGCCAGCACGGTTGCAGGAATGGGCTCCCTATCCGGTTCCGACCGCGCTTACAGCGTCACCTTTGACGGCATAATCATGATTGGGAACACAGTCACCGTGGGGCGATCCTTCGGCGATAGGGCTCCGGTTTACTCGGCGGTTCTGGCATTCCCGACTCTGGCCGCGGTCAACTGGTACCATAACCGTCCTTCTGAGCAAACCGTGGAGGAATTCGTGGCCGAAGCCAAGCGGTTTGCTGATACTGAGTATCTGTTAGCTTTGTATCAAGGGGAATCTCTTGAAGGAACAAACCGGGAACATATTATTGAACGGGTCATCTACTATACCGGGGTTTCCCGGGAATACCTGGAGAAACGGGCGCTGTTTATAGAGAGTACAGAGTATCGCAGTCAGGTCGCGCGTAACAAGGGCCGTGCGGTAGCCCGTTTGGATGGACGAATCACCCGTCCCCTATATACGCCTTTGTTGTACGAGCAACAATGGGGCACCGGCGATGACGCGGCGGAAGGAAAGTACAATGCCTTCTTCCAGTCTGTGCTTTGCGGTGAGGTCTTCCCCTTGCTTGGCATTCAGTGGGACCGCAACTTCGTTAACTCTCACTCTCTGTGGTCCAGTTGGAACTACAATATTAAGGGCCGGAATACCTCCCAAAGCCTAAGCGCCGCCATGCGCCGGACACCTACCATGCGCGTATTCTTCATCAATGGTTGGTATGATATCTGCACTCAGATAGGCATTCTGTACTACACTCTGAATCACTCGGGCCTGCCCATGGACCGGGTTTTTGTCAAGGGGTACGAAGCAGGTCACATGACATACTTGGGTGAAGAGAATATCAAAGCCGTAACCGATGACATGCATGCCTTTATCCTGGGCGGCGATCCCACAAAGTAACGAGGTTAAAGGAGAACGCAGCCGGTACCATGGTGCCGGCTGCGTTTTCATGGATGATATTCGACTTACCTCGATTTGGCGTAGGCAAGCGCGTCCTGAAGGAGATGGAGCTTTTGCTCAATAATAGAGAGGTGCTCTTGGCTGAGTCTGTGACGCTGCTTCATGATTTCAGAACGCCTGGCGGCGAACTCCCTGAGGGTCTCATCTTCGATATCCGCGATCTTGCTTTCACGCTCAGGGATTTTGGCCTCAAACTCCTCGATTTGCTTGGCCAGCCTCTCTCTGTTTACCGTCATGCGAGCGATGGCTGCTTCAAGGCGTTCAACCGACATGGTGGCCATGGAGCCCTGGCAGTCCATTGTTTCCTTGCCTGCCCTTATCCCTTTGCCTCCGGTGTCTTTAGGAGCCCGCGATTCCATGCCCAGACCGCCGGTTACGACACTGTGCAGACCGCCCTTGGCAAAGGCGATGGAGGCTAATCCGACAACAATACACAGGGCACCGGCAAGTACGCCAAGCAGGCGTTTCCTGGATTGGATCATATGACATTCCCCCCTTTCAGAACACCATCGCGTTTCTGCACCTAATTCTCGCCGAAAAGTGTTAACGCACAATGGAGGGAGTATTAACGATTGATTAACTGTTGGGGCCAGCCGTGTCATGCCAGCGGAAGAACCATGCCGAAACAGGAACCTCGGCCCGGCTTGCTTGTGACCCACAGACGCCCGTTATGCTGCTTCACTATGAGCTGGGCGATGGATAGACCCAGACCTGCGCTAGCTTTCATCCGGGCGCGGGATTTGTCTCCCCGGTGAAACCGGTCAAAAAGGTGGGGAAGATCAGTACTTTATGGCGTTATCCAGGAGGTTCAGGATTGCCCTCGTCAGCCTGTCGGCAGAACCGGTCACCACCGCCCTCCCTGCGCAGGTGGATTCGTCTGTCGATAGTCGAAGATCAATGCGTTTCTCAAGCGCTAGGGGACGAATTGCATCCATGCTGCTGCGGACGACATCCGCTAGATCAACTCTCGCCATCTCCACAGGGATTTCACCGGCCTCAAGTCTGGCAAGGTAGAAGAGATCCTCGACAAGACGGGCCAGTCTTTCGGATTCGTCGTGGATAATGGCCAGGGTCCGCCGCTGCTCATCTTCACCCTTAATGACGCCGTCTTGCAAGGCTTCAATGAATCCCTTGATTGAGGTGACAGGCGTCCGGAGGTCGTGGGATATGTCCGACATCATGTTCTGGCGTTCTTCAGCCAGCGTCTGAAGTTTCTCCTTTTCACGCGTTAGGTTGTCGACCAGGACGGAGATCTCGTGAGACATGGAGTTCATAGCTTGGGCAAGGTCGCCAGGGGCTTGATGAAAATGAGAGCCCCGGTGACGTGTGCGCCGGTGCGCCATGGAACGGCGGCGCCTACAGCACCGGTGCCTGCGGATGGGAAGTCGAACGTTTCGGTCAAGCCGTTTCGCAGAGTCGCTGACAGATAGTCTGAAGATACCGTTTGGCCCAGGAGTTGGTCGTTTTCTGAGTCCACAAGGATCATTCCGTGAGCGTTAGTCACCAGGACTCTTGACCCCGTCACTGAACTGGCGACGCTGACAAGGTTCCTGGTTATCGTCGTGTCGGAAGACGGACTGGTCCTCAGCCTTCCAATTATCGCTTCCATGCTGCGGGCTTGCTGGACCAGTTGGTTCTTAGCCGAGCGGCGGAAGAAACTATCCAGAAGGCGAGCTTGATAAGCGCCCATTACGAGGCCAACAATCAAGATGATGACGACAAACGCCGCCATTAGCCTTCCTCGAAGCGACATCCGCTAAGTTTCGCTCCTTTGAATATGCTGGCGATATTCGAACTTATACCCCACTCCCCAGGCAGTTTTGATGTACTCCGGGTTATCAGGGTCTTTCTCGATCTTCTGGCGCAGGCGCCTCACATGGACATCCACCGTCCGAATATCCCCGAAGTATGCGTATTCCCACACCGTCTCAAGAAGGTATTCCCTGGTAAACACCTTATTTGGGTTACTCGCCAACAGCCAGAGCAGCTCAAACTCCTTTGGCGGAAGGCTCATTATCCGGCCTGCTACCGTGACTTCCCGGGATTCCCGATCAATGGAAAGCCCTGGGTACGATACTGCTTGCATTACCGGCTCTTCAGCTCTGCGGAGCACGGCTTTCACTCTGGAGACCAGTTCCCGAGGGCTAAACGGCTTTGTGACGTAGTCGTCAGCCCCAAGTTCCAGCCCGGACACTTTGTCCATCTCGGCGTCTTTGGCTGTTAGCATGATAACAGGGGTCTTCCGCTCCTTGCGGATCTGCTTGAGGACTTCCCATCCGTCTGCCTCAGGCATCATGATGTCCAGGATGATCAGTCCAAGAGGCTGTTCGCGCCACATTCTGAGAGCTTCTGAGCCCGTTTGAGCCTCGATCACCGAGAACCCTTCGTTGGTCAGGTAAAGCCAGATAAGTTGCCTTATGTGATCCTCGTCATCGGCGATGAGTATGGTTCGCTCAGGCACGAGGGTTAGGCCTCCCTTCCCATGTTGCGCAAGATAAATCGCCAGGGGTAGTCCTTAGCTTCCCCGGAGTAATCCACCCCGATCCTGGACGTGACATCGTATTGGGGCTTTTCATGGAGCCTCCCCCTAGGAAACGCGATAAACAGGCTATTTCCGGCTAGGTCAGCGCCGTTGTGATATCCGGTTATGCCCATTGCCTGGGTGAGTCTTCCGGGGCCCTGGGATAAAGGCTCCCTTCCCAGGCGTCTTGCGCGCATGATGGCTTGCCCGGCAACAGGTATTACTGACCGTATCAGGACTGCGTGAGGAGTCCCTTCCGGAGCTGTCACTGCGTTGAGCATGTAATGCATGCCGTAAGTGAAATACACATAGGCGTATCCCGGAGGTCCGTACATAACCTCGTTTCTGGGTGTCCGGCGACCGTTGAAGGCATGGCAGGCCCGGTCTTCGGGTCCCTCGTAAGCTTCGGTTTCTGAAATAATCCCTGCTGTGACGCCTTCCGGTGAATTGCATACGAGTATGCATCCCAGGAGAAGAGGGGCGACTTCAAGCGCACGCTTTGAGTAGAAAGAGCGCGGAAGGGTGTTTTCTGCATATGCTCCGGACATGCTCTTATGATCCCCTGCTTTCCTTATTGGGCATTGGCCTATATGATCCAATCGGTCCTATTGATCTTACACAGAAACATCAAAGATTTCACCCGGACAGATTTGAGCGGTTTTGCTTATACTGATCTTTTGGAGGTGAGTTCTGGCAGGTCTGTGTTCCATATGCTTTGGCCTGCTGAAAAGCCATGAAAAACATTCCCGTGGGTGTTTCGGGACGTGCGTCTTGTACAGTGACCCGTGACAACCTTGCTTGTACTACAGGAAGCGGAGAGGTTGAGGTATTCTCTACTCCCACTCTGGTGTTGCTTGTTGAAGAAGCTGCAGTTGACGCAGTGAGACCTTTTCTGGAAGAAGGTGAGACCACCGTTGGCACTCTTATCAACATCCATCATGTTGCGCCTACTCCCCCTGGTCTCCAAGTGACCGCCACGTCAAGGCTGATTTCCCGGGACGGCAGGCGGTTGGTGTTTGACGTTCAGGTACATGACAGTGTTGAGCAGGTTGGCTATGGCACCCATGAACGCTTCTTAGTAGCAAAGGAGAAATTCGTTGAAAAAGCTCGGTGGAAGGCAGGAGAACCCAGGGATAGCGTAGAAGGATAGGGACCAGACCTAGATATGGGGCCAACAAATGTTCGGTGTGACCGGATGCAGGTCTGGCAAGGAATTCCACGAAAGGCGGGTCTTTCCTTTGAAATGCCCTTTTTGCGGGTACCTTGATTCGCGCGTTCTCGAATCTCGCCCTACAGAAGACGTTACCGCCATACGCCGGCGGCGCGAGTGTCCGGAATGCAGTCGCCGGTTCACCACTTACGAACGAGTTGAAGAAACGCCTTTGCTTGTTGTGAAGAAGGACAGGCGCCGGGAAATGTTCTCCAGACAGAAAATCCTTTCGGGGATGCTCAAGGCATGCGAGAAACGACCAATTGCCCTTGAGGTTTTGGAAAGGGCATCGTCCGAGGTTGAGAGGGCGCTTCGAGAGACCGGGAGAGGAGAGGTCACATCGACGGAAATCGGTGAGGCAGTCATGGCCAAGCTCCGGGCCATTGACGACGTTGCTTACGTAAGGTTTGCATCAGTGTATAGGGAGTTTCAGGATCTGGCCGGATTCCGTGAGGAACTCGAGCAGATCCTGAGGGAAAAAGGGTGCATTGACAAGCGCAGCCTGTAGAGACATGGGAAGATAGCAGCTCACCGCCGTGTCTGAACTTAGGCCTGTTGGGCGAGTGTACCCAAGCGGAGATTCAGAGTATATGGCCATGAGGCAACCAGGGGGAATATTTGTGTCCGAGATTAGTGCTCGCACTTCGCTTCCGTTGACCGAGAGCGCACTTACTGTTCTTGAAAAACGTTATCTTTGCAAAGACGAAGAAGGAAAGATCCTTGAATCGCCTGAGGAGATGTTCTGGCGTGTTGCTAAGAACATCGCACTTATGGATGTCTTGTACCATCCGGCGGTTTACATGGGGCGCAGGCAAGTGGCCGGTTGTGACCAGGATGACGGAACCCGGGTTTGCGGTGAGCAAACCGGCGGCGAGCAAACCGGCAGCGAGCAGGCCTGTGAGATCTCTGGCTCCTGCCGGGATTTTGAAGTCACCGAGTGGGATTGGGCTACTCTAAAAACCGGTTTTGAAAGGCTTTCAGAAGAGAATGTGATGAGATGCACCTGGGATGAGCTTAAGGCTCAGGTGGAAATGAGTAAGGATAAGCTGGCCGAGACGGCGGAAAGATTCTATGAAACCATGACCCGGGGTAAGTTCCTGCCAAACTCGCCTGCACTGATAAACGCAGGAAGGGAGCTTCAGCAGCTTTCCGCGTGTTTCGTGCTGCCTGTTGACGACTCTATGGCAAGCATTTTTGATTCGCTGAAAAATGCCGCACTCATTCACCAGTCAGGAGGCGGTACAGGCTTCAGTTTCAGCAGGCTAAGGCCTAAGAACGACGTTGTCCGTTCCACCGGAGGCGTGGCGTCAGGCCCTGTTTCTTTCATGAAGGTCTTTAATGCCGCTACCGAAGCGGTCAAACAAGGCGGCGTTCGCCGGGGCGCCAACATGGGGATTCTCCGGGTGGACCATCCGGACATACTGGAGTTCATCACCTGCAAGACAGATACAAAAGAGCTTACGAATTTCAACATATCCGTTGGCATCACAGAGAGATTCATGGAAGCGGTTGGAGCAGGTGAAGAGTATGAGCTGGTCAATCCCAGGAATGGCAAGGTCACCGGAAAACTCAACGCCAGAGAGGTATTTGAGAAAGTCGTTGACCAGGCGTGGCAGAACGGTGAACCCGGGATTGTGTTCCTCGACCGCCTGAACAGGGACAACCCTACGCCTGAGATAGGCGAGATTGAAAGCACCAATCCTTGCGTGGTTGGAGACGCACTGGTGTCTACAGAACTTGGGCTAGTGCCAATACAGGAGATCGCAGAGAAATGGTGTGACGGCGGCCTGAGTGTTGCCATCGATACCAGAACGGTAAACAGCTCCTCTTTGGAGGGCACCACAGGTATGGCTGCTCTGTCTGCTTCGGGCATTGAGCTGACGCCCATTTCGAGAGCATTTCGTACAGGTGTCAAGGATGTAGTCAAGATCACGACCAAACATGGTTTTGCCGTCGAAGTGACTCCCGATCACCGGATGATGACTACACGAGGCTGGGTGCCTGCAGAGAAACTTAGGCCCGGGAAAGATAGGGTGCTTCTTCAGTCTGGTAGATGCACATTTTCAGAGCAAGCAGTGTTACCCTTCAAGGTAGACAACTGCCCCATGGGAGCAAACGGCAGAGTCTACGAGCTGAACCTGCCCAATGAATGGTCAGCTGGTTTGGGTGTGGTCTTAGGATGGCTTGTAGGGGATGGTTGGCTCAGATACGACGAAAGGAACAGTCGCGTGGGTTTCGCTTTTTCCAAGACTGATAGTCACGTGATGCAGATTATCAAGGAATGCTTGGATGAATGGTACGGTAGAAGCGTCAAGGCGGTTAGGAGAAAGAACGGTGTTTGGCATCTGAGCTATCATTCACGCTGGCTGGCGGAGTTTTTCATGAGATTAGGCGTGTTGCCGGTTTCCGCGGAGCATAAGCGAGTTCCTGAGAGCATACTTCGGGCAACTGAAGAAGCCGTGGTTGGTTTCTTGAAGGGTTTGTTCACGGCCAATGGCACTATGGCTGTTTCTGAGAATAACACCGCCTACGTTAGGCTAACATCCAAGTCTAGACAACTTGTAGAGGATGTTCAGAGACTTCTGCTTTTCCTGGGAATTCGGTCTTCAGTATATGATAGAAGCAGGTCCCCAAGGAGGAACTTCTCCTATCAGAGCATTAATGGTTCTACTCGATTCTACGAGTCAGACGGTACGTGTTCTGAACTGCAAATAAGCGGTGATAACCTAGAGCGGTATCTTGAGATAATCGGGTTTCTGGACGACAGGTATTCGAATCCAGCGGAAGCACTAGATCGAAGAAAGCGCGGTTTCTACTATCAGCAGTCTGCCGACCTAGTCGATCTTGTTGAGCCCTGCGGTCAGAAAGAGGTATTTGACCTGACAGTTCCTTACAGCCATTCGTTCATTGCTAACGGGTTTGTTGTATCCAACTGTGGGGAACAGCCGTTGCTTCCATACGAGGCATGCTGTCTCGGTTCTATCAACCTGGGGGCCTTCACAAAACCTGTTTGGGAATTGGAGGATTCGGGCGATATCAAGCCGGAGAGCCTTGTGGATTGGGAGGCTATGGCCTGCACGGTAAAGACCGGCGTTCATTTCCTGGATAACCTCATAGATGCAAATAAATACCCCCTGACTGAGATAGCTGATATGGCTCACGGCAACAGGAAAATCGGCCTTGGAGTAATGGGTTGGGCTGATATGCTGCTGGACCTTGGGGTTCCATATAGCTCCCAGGAAGCTGTGGACCTTGCTGAGAGGGTCATGGAGTTTGTCGAGAAGAAGGCGGTCGAAGCGTCTGAGGAACTTGCGACAACCCGGGGTGTGTTTGCTAACTACGAAAAGAGCATCTATGCCGAAAAGGGCGTTAAGGTTCGAAACGCTACTGCCACGACTATTGCTCCTACCGGCACTATCAGCATGATAGCCGGCGCTTCGTCAGGAATAGAGCCTTTGTTCAGCATAGCGTTTACCAGAAACGTGCTGGACAACAAGAAACTGGTGGAAGCAAACCCGAGGTTCGAAAGGGTAGCCAGGGCACTGAACTTCCACACTGATGAGCTAATGGAGAAGATCGCCGAACACGGCGCTGTACACGACATTTCTGAAGTGCCTGAACGCGTACGCCGTGTTTTCGTTACGGCCCATGAGATCACTCCTCATTGGCATGTTCAGATGCAGGCAGCTTTTCAGAAGTTCACCCATAATGCCGTCTCGAAAACGGTCAACTTCAGTCGCGAAGCTACAAGGGAAGATGTGAAGGATGTATTCCTTCGGGCTTATGAGCTTGGGTGCAAGGGGGTTACTGTCTACAGAGACGGCAGCCGGGAAGAGCAGGTCTTGACTGTAGGTGCCAGGGTTGACTCAAAGGGTGACGCGACTCCGGGAGTGGGAGATTCTGAGCACGGGCAAGACGAAACCGGTTCAGGCGGCAAGGCCGCCCGGGTAAACGGAGTATGGGGTAGGATTAGACCAATCGAACGCCCTGATACCCTTGAGGGATTCACAACAGCCAAGGAGACTCCCGTTGGTAAGCTGTTCCTTACCCTGAACACTCTTAAGGGGCACCCGGTAGAGCTCTTCGCCCAGATCGGCAAGGCAGGCAGCGATGTGGCAGCTTTTACCGAAGCGATTGCAAGGATGATATCAATAGCTCTGAGGTCAGGAATCGAGCCCCAGGAAATCGCTGACCAGCTTATGGGTATAGGCGGTTCAAGAAGCATAGGATTCGGCCCGAACAGAGTTCGCTCGGTCCCCGATGCAATAGGCCAGTTTATTGACGAGTATGTCAACCACATAAGGAAACCCGAGGGCGAGTCTGAAGAGGAATCTCACCCCCGTCAGGACGAGCTGCCTTTTCTTCCAGGGAAAAAGTTCAGCCTCTGCCCGTCTTGCGGCACCTGGAACTTGGTCCACATAGAAGGGTGTCTAAAGTGTCTGGCGTGCGGGTATAGCGAATGCTGAGGTAACCGTGCAGAGGCAACAGTGGGGGTAATCGTGGAGAGGTAACCGTGGTGAGACAACCGGCGATGAAAGGAGAGGTCCGCATGTTCAGAGGCATCTTTGCTCCTATTCCGACCCCGTTTGCAGAAGAGGAGATTGCTTATGGCAGACTGGAAGAAAACCTTGCCAGATGGGGAAGCACCGGTCTTTCGGGGATCGTTGTTCTGGGCTCAAACGGTGAACAGCCGTATGTCGATGAGGACGAGAAAGTAGAACTCTGGGCTTTCGCGCGCAAGCATTTCCCGAAAGACAAAATGGTCATTGCGGGCACAGGGTGTGAAAGCACAAGAGCTACTGTCCGGCTCACTAAGAAAGCTGCTGATGCCGGAGCGCAAGCAGCCCTTATAATCTCCCCTCATTACTTCAAAGCCAGCATGAAAGAACCTGCCCTGGAACAGTACTACAGTGACGTGGCCGACAAATCGCCCATACCTGTGCTTCTTTACAACATGCCTGGAAATACAGGGCTGAACATGACTCCTTCCCTGGTGAAGAGGTTATGCACCCATCCCAATATCAGGGGGATTAAGGATTCAAGCGGCAACATAGTCCAGATTTCCGAAATCCTGAGGGATGTTCCCCGGGACTTTGCTGTCTTCGCAGGCTCAGCCAGTTTCCTTATGCCAGCTTTGGTGATGGGGGCTAAGGGCGGAACTCTGGCATCGGCCAACGTTGTTCCTGATCTGTGCGTTAGAATCTACGAATTGGTCAATAATGGCAAGTTTGAGGAAGCCCGCACCGTGCAAAAGAGCATCCTTAAGCTCAACTCACTTGTCACAGCCAGGTACGGAGTGGCGGGACTCAAGGCGGCCCTTGATATGATAGGCTACTTCGGCGGAGAGCCCAGACGTCCCATGCTTCCTCTTGAGGATGGTCCCAAAGAAGAGATAAGGCAGACCCTTCTGGAGCTGAACCTCCGGGTGATCAGATGAGTGCCAGGCAGAAGGTCCCGGTTCTTCTTAACGGCCCCGGTAAGGTGGGCATGAGTTTCGCAAGGCTATTGTACGAAAAAGCTGCCTACATAGCAGAGAAGACAGGGAAGGAGCCGGTTCTTGTGGCAGTGCGAGGGAGGACCGGCTCCCTCGTCTCTTTGCAGGGGCTTTCCTGGGAGGAAGTTGTGCGCTGGCGGGAAACCGGTGCCACAAGCTATGCGGATCACAGCAAGGCTCTTGGAAATGCACCTTATGAGCCGGTTCTTAGCAGGGTTGCTTGCGAAATGTCTCACCCCGGCGTGGTAGTTGAGGCCACCCCCACAGATCTGTTTACGGGCGAACCGGGGCTCAGCCACCTCATTAAGGCTATGAATCTGGGGTTTTCTGCCGTAACCCTGGCCAAGGGCCCCCTTGTTGTGGCCATGGAGGAGCTTTTGAAACTTTCCCGGGAGAAAGGCCCTGTCTTGAGATACAGCGGTGCTGTAGCAGCAGCTTTGCCTACGGTTGATACTGCGTTGTACTGCATGGCAGGTACACGAATACTTGAGATTGAGGCCGTATTGAACGGCACCACGAACTTGATACTGAACCGTATGGCCTGCGGGAGATCGTACCGGGAGGCGCTTGTTGAAGCTCAGGCCATGGGCGTTGCAGAAGCTAACCCGGTTCTTGATGTTGAAGGGTATGACTCAGCTGCTAAGATCTTGATTATCGCCAATTCCATATGGAAGACCGGAGAGAAACTTGACAGTGTCACGAGGCAGGGAATCACCGGTCTCGAGGCGGCGGAAGTGGTTCGTCAGGCTGCAAACGGCACTCCTGTAAGGCTTATTGCCAGGGCCAGGGCGGGTCTGTGTACAGATGTCCCGGGAAAGCCCGGAAAGGATTGCACGAGAACCGTAAGCCTTTCGGTAGGGCCTGAGCCAGTTTCCTCAGATCACTCGTTCAGGTTCCTTCCCGGAACTGCCAAGGCCATCAGGTTCCGCAGCCAAGAGATGGGAGACATTGTCGTTTCCGGCGGAGCGTCTGACGTGGTGGGAGCTGCAGCGTCTGCCCTAAAAGACCTCATTCATATTATGGGAGGGACCGGGGTTTAGATACAGCCCTGGCTACGTCATCTAAGTCTCTGGTGATTCTTGCAGGTGGAAGGCTTTTCAGAATGAACTTGCCGTAGGAACGACTCAGCACCCGGGGGTCCAGCAGCACAACCGCTCCCCGGTCTGTTCGGGTGCGGATCAGACGTCCGAATCCTTGCTTGAGTTTGAGCGCGGTGACCGGGAGGCTGTAGTGGGTAAAAGGCGAAAGGCCTTTGGATTTCCATATCTCCTCCCGTGCCTCCATGACCGGGTCGTCAGGTACGGGAAAGGGGAGTTTCACAAGGACAACGCAGGAAAGGGCATCGCCCGGAACATCCACGCCCTCCCAGAACGAATCAAGGCCGAACAGGACTGCCTTGCCTTGAGACCTGAACTCTTCCAGCAGGATTTCTCGGGGCGCGTCTCCCTGCTTCAGCACTGGATACCCTTTCTCCTCAATCTTGTCCTGAATCAGCTCTGCGACTGTGTGGAGGGATCTTTTGTTTGTAAACAGGATGAATGCCCTTCCATAGGTCAGATCGACAATATCCAGTACCTGTGATGCAACGTATTCGGTGAACGCATTGCTGTTGACGTCTCCGTCATGTCCGCTTGAAGGAAGGCACAGGCATGCCTGGTTTTCATAGTCAAAGGGAGATCCCAGGATCATCTCTCTGGCATCTTCTAGGCCAAGCATTTCCTTCAGATAATCGAAATTCCCTCCGGTGGCAAGGGTCGCTGAGGTAAAAATGGCCGAATTCAGGGGTATCCAGGCGACTTCTTGAAGATACGGTCCTACTTCCAGGGGTGATCGTTTCAGAACCACCGGACCTTTTCGAGGTCCTGTCACTGATTCAGCCCAGTAGACGAAGGAATCTCCGTCACCTTCAAGATTGTTCACACTCTCTATATCCATAGTCAGGGCAATCAGACGTCTTTGAAGAGCCTGTACCTCAAAGCGTTCCTCGTCAGACAGGTTTAGATCCATCCAGTCTTTCATTTCCCTTGCCAGAGACCTTAAGCGTGTGATAAGGCTTGAGTCTATGGCGTTCGGTTTCCTTTGCCTGGCCTTGTCTTTTCCCCGTGGAATAATAGAGCTTATGTCGAGCAAAATCCGGCTAAGGTCGGCTGAGATCTCGTCCAGCTTGTTTCTCAGGTTTTTTCTATCCTTGCTTTCCAGCGATGCCCCGAGGGTTCCTCCCGAAGCGGTTCTGACAGTGTCGTCAACCAAGCGTCTGAATCTCGAAAGACTCACTTCAGCCCCGAGGCTTTTTCGCGTAACGTCTTCCAGATGATGGGACTCATCTACGACGATACAGTCAAACTGAGGAATAATACGCACCTGGCCTCCGGTTTCTTGCGATACCAGATAATGGGCGGCCAGGAGTGAGTGGTTGACAACTATCAAATTACACTGTTCCAGACGCTTCCTCTGATTTTGGTAAAAGCATCTGTCTTTATAGGGGCATTTAGACGACATGCATCTTTCGCTGTCAGAAGACACAGTCTGCCAGACCTGATCCGGCACAGGCTCAGGGAGGGCGGTCCTTTCGCCTGTCCAGTCTCCTCCTTCTATCAGGTCGAAGAGAGATTCTATGATCTTCTCCTCATGACTGGCCACCACCAGGGAAGTTGTTCTGGCAGTCTCGCCATAGGCCTGGTTCCACCGCCTGATACAAAGATAATGGTTTCTCCCTTTCAGGAGGTCGTACTCCAGACTGAGTCCTGCCTCTTCAAGAAGTCGTCTTACAATAGGCAAATCCTTGCTTACCAGTTGTTCCTGAAGGTTGACGGTATAGGTAGAAATGACGGCGCGTTTTCTGGCCTTGAGCGACCAGATGGCACAAGGGAGAAGGTATGCGAGAGACTTGCCGGTTCCTGTGCCTGCTTCAACTAAGAGGCGCCCGCTTGAGCCTATGGTTTCCCAAACGGCAAGGGCCATGTTGATCTGTTCCTGTCGTTCCTCGAAGTCGGGGATAACTTTTGAGGCCAGACCGCCGGCTGCAAAGGCTGAGGCAAGGAACTGGCCGCCATCTTGATCTGAGAGATCCAAGCCTGCAGGATCCACGTCTAAAGCGGGATCCTTGACGGGATCGTTCATCCTTTCATGCAAGAAGAAACTCCCTCCCGGCGCCACTGTCTTCTTGTAAGGCGCACCATCCTAATTCTACAAGGATGGGGAAGGGTCGTGCAAACTCAAGGAGTGTGCTTCCTGTTCTTCGAGCTCTTGTTATCCTTGCCTGCCTTGTTGTCCTTGTTGGTCTTGGAGTCCTTTCGGTTCTTCTGGTCTTTGGACATTTCCTTAAGGACCTGGTCAACCCATTGCTTGGTGCGGTCCTTTATGATCTTCGCCTGTTCCTTGACGTCTTTCTCGGTGATAGACTCATCCAGATTCACCGAAGGAACATTCTTCTTGATCTTCGTCAGAGGGTCGTCAGTTGCCCGGTCTTTTCCCGGTGTCTTAGAGGGAGAGCTGCCGGGCTGAGTGCTTGCATGTCCAGGCGTTGCGTCTCCGGGCTTCGTATCCTGTCCGACTTGTCTTGCTTGTTCCTTTGAAAGGGCCCACGAGGCAGCCCTGCCTGCAGATATGCCCAGTTTTTTTGCGTCTTCGCGGGTCTCCATATCGAGCCTGAGAGATGTTATGGGGAGAATAGGTTTTCCTGGGGCGTCAGGCGAAGGATCGTTTCTTGCGGAGCTTAGTTTTTCCAGTTCCTTAATGATTTTCCGTTCGATCTTATCAAGCTTGGAAAGAGTCTTCGATGATGACTCTCCCATTGCAGGGACAATACCCAGGATCACGCCTTCAGGAGGTTCGGAACCGCTGTCTTTCTGGGCGCCGGCCAGTGCAGCTATGACCTGTCCGGCAGGTTTCAGACGATAGTCAATTCCCGAGAGCAGGGATGCTCCACCTTTGTCAAAACTGGTGGCTGATGTAACCAGCCCTCTGTCATTTACCTCCAGTTCTATGCTTGAGGTAGAGTCAAAGGTAACATAAGCCAGGGCAGGTCTTGCCGATAGGTAACTATTCCACCCGAACATAGAGGCGATCAGCAACAACGCTGACAGGGCCAGCGCAGGCCCCAGGCGGTTGGCCAGAATCCACGAAACCCCGGGGGGCGTCAGAGCTATCTCTTCGCCGGGCATAATATCCTTTCGGGGTGATCTCATGGTTATGAATCTCCCTGCAGGGGTAAGCACGGTTAAGCGCCTACCCCGGCGGTTAAGTACCAGCCCTCTTGTTTCGTCCATAGGAATCCCTCGCTTTTCCTTCTCTGTAAGCTACGCGTCGAGAAATTCGCAGATAGCAGGGAAATCGTAGACCAGGACCACAGCGATAGCTGTAATGTAAATCTTTTGTCGTTCCAGAGTCTTGCGCGACACTTTGAGTTCCTGGGGAATACGGCACAAGATACTGTCCAGCGGTAAGCGCCGCTGGCTGAGGAACACCCCTTTCAATGAGGGATCCCTTGCGACAAAAGATGCAATGTTCATTGCCCGAGCCCTGGCATCGGCGTGCTTTGGCGTAGATCTCACTACGTCCCTCAGTGAAAGGCCATAGTCCTGAAGGGTATGGTTCCATCTCTCGATCTCATCTCTCCGGTCAAGGAGTCTCTGCCAATCTATGTCCTGGGCTGCAGGGACTGCATAGTCCGGCAGCCACGTTCTATCCCCGTCCTGGGTTTGAACCGATGAGAACGGTATCTCCTGGCACCTTGCTTTGTGTCTGAAATGGTCTACGATTCTCCGGCGGATTACGGTAGCTGCAAAAGCTAAGAACCCAGGTTTTGGGCTCGTATAGGCGTCTATAGCTTCATTAAACGCCATAAGTGCAACGCTCACTTCTTCATCCCGCCCGACCACTAGATACTTCCTGGCAGCCGAAGCCGCGGTTTTCAGTATGAACGGTGTATAGTCACTTATCAAAGCCTCTCTGGCAGCCTTATGGCCGTCTCTGGCTTGACGTACCTGTGACTCAACTGTCTCTGTGTTGCTGCCTAATGTGATGAACGATAACATCAATGATGAAATCACCGGTAGATCAGTTTCTTTGGACATGGACCTGAAACCTTCTGTGTTTCTTTTCCTATATGATCGTGAGGTCTCAGGATTTTCTGTCAGGAAAGTTAAAGTTTCGTGTGGCGATATACTTGTAACCCGAAGGAATATGTGCTACGATTCTATTCGGTAGACGAAGTATAATAACTCATACATACATGATTAGGATGATCTACATGAGTTATTTACATCGTGCCCAAAGGAGGCGATAATTTGGGGCACATCCTCAGGGGCAGATTCTGCGGTGCTGCTACTCTGGGCGAGAGAGGTCAGATTGTGATCCCCGCTGAAGCCCGAAAAGAGTATGGGCTTGAGATCGGCGATAAGGTGTTGGTCTTTCTGAATCACCGCAACAACGGATTAGTGGTGATTAAGGCGGATCAGGTTACGCGGATTCTTTCGGAGACCATAGAGCAGCTTGGCAAAATGGTAGAAGAGTCTGCAAAACCGGAGAAAGAAAGAGTGTAGGAGGGTCGGCTTTTTGCAAACGTTACGTAGGCTAATGGGGTTCGCATTGCCCTACTGGAAACTCTTCCTCACAAGGTTTGTGTTGGTCCTGTGTGCGGCAGGTTTGGGCTTGGTTCAACCCCTGGTAACCGAATGGATTGTTGACGGGATCCTTGAGACAAGGCGTTTCGACCTGCTCATATACGGAGCACTTGCCATAGTGGGTACGGCGCTCTTGTCATCGTTTCTGAGATACCTGCAGCGCTATGGCATGTCTTATGCAGGTCAAAGCATTATTTACGATATCCGGAATCGCATATACCAGCATCTGCAGCAGTTGTCATACAGTTTCTACGATGAGACGCAGACGGGCCAGCTCATGTCAAGGGTCACCTCAGACGTTGAGACCGCACAGCGGTTTATCACGGGAGGCATGATCGACATCATATCAAGCTTGGTGACGCTTGTAGCCACCTTTGCTCTCATGGCCAGCAAGAACCTGAAACTCACTTTGCTTGCCATGATCCCTGTGCCCTTCCTGGCCTGGCGTGTGCAGGTCTACTCACAGAAGATACGTCCGTTGTTCAGAGAGAACCAAGAGCAGCTTGCGATCCTAACCGTAACCCTTCAGGAAAACATTACAGGCCAGAGGGTGGTCAAGGCTTTTTCCCGCAAGGCTCACGAGATGCAGAAGTTTGAGACCGATAACATGAACCTTCTGGAAAGAAGAGTGCGGACCAGCCGGCTTTCAGCTTTAAATGAGTCTTTCATGTCGCTGCTTACCGAGAGTTCTCTTGCGATCATATTGCTGTGGGGTGGCCATGACGTCATGGCAGGCGCTATGACAGTGGGAGCGCTGTTTGCTTTCAACCAGCTTCTCTTGCAGCTTATACGACCTATCAGAATGATGGGATGGTGGGTCAGTTCTGCCCAGCAAGCTATTGCTTCAGGCGACAGGATCTTCGAGATCCTAGATACTCAGGCTGAAGTGACTGATGCTCCCGATGCGAAGCTCATGCCCAAGATTGAAGGAGGTGTGGTCTTCGAGGATGTGAGCTTCTCATATGACGGAAGCCACATGGTTCTTGAAGACATCAACCTTTCAGCTAAGCCGGGTGAGACTATCGCTGTACTCGGCGGAACCGGTTCCGGAAAGAGCACCCTGATAAACCTGATCCCTCGCTTCTATGATGTAAATAAAGGCAGGATTCTTATAGATGGCCTGGATATCAGGGATGTCACCGTTGAGAGCCTCAGACGGCAAATCGGAATAGTCACTCAGGAGACATTCCTGTTTTCGTCGTCATTGCGTGACAACATTGCATATGGAAAGCCTCATGCCACCGATGAGGAAGTTAGGGCTGCCGCTAAGGCTGCCCATATTGATGATTTCATAGGCAGCCTGCCCAAAGGCTACGACACAGTAATCGGTGAACGAGGCGTGGGCCTGTCGGGTGGGCAAAAGCAGAGGGTAGCTATAGCCAGAGCGCTTCTTATGGATGCCAGAATTCTTCTTTTGGATGAGTCTACGTCTAGCGTAGACGTGGATACGGAGATGAAGATTCAGGAAGCTTTTGGGAAGCTCCTGCAAAACCGGACTTCCTTCATCATTGCGCAGAGGCTGTCTACAATACGGAATGCAGACAGGATCATTGTCCTTGACAAGGGGAGAATTGCCGAAGTGGGAACCCACGAGACCCTGCTGGCCAGGGACGGCATCTACACAGCTATTTACAATCTTCAGTTCAGGAGCCAGGAGGCAGAAGAGTTTAACCAGCAAGTTGCTCTGGCCGAAGGCGGTGATATTTGATGGGTCATCGTTTCAGAGGCATTGACCTAGACGACATAGAAGGGAAATCAGTAGACTTTAAGCACATGCCCAGACTCAAGGAATTCGTGGTACCTTTCCTTCCTCAAATGGCGTTTGCCATTGTGCTGGTGATAGCCCTGTCCCTTCTTGGGCTGCAAGGTCCGCTCTTGATGAGGCGAGCAGTGGACGTGAATATACCGGCAGTCGATGTCAAAGGCCTGTACGTTACAGTTGCCATGTATATGGGGCTGCAGATTCTTATAGCCGTATGCAGGTTCGCACAGACGTATGTAATGTCGTGGACAGGACAGCAGATGCTGTATAGCATCAGGAAGAGAGTTTTTGGGCATCTTCAGGATCTGGGGTTGGACTTCTACGACAAGCTTCAAGCAGGACGGATAATGTCCCGGGTGACCGGGGATGTGGAATCGATAAACAACATGATATCGTCGGGCGTGTTGAATATCTTGAGTGACATTGTCACTCTGGCGGGCATTGTTGTTGTCATGTTGAGGATGAACGTTAAGTTGGCCCTTGTTACTTTCATCACCGTTCCTGTCCTTTTTATCGTGGTATGGGCTATGCAGACGCGGATGATCAGGGCCTACCACAACGTCAGACGGCGTTCAGCTGATGTGGCCGCCAACCTTCAGGAGACCATTTCAGGGATGAAGATTACACAGGCGTTTTCCAGGGAGGACGTAAACGCCGGCAAGTTTAACGAGACTAACATACAGAACTTTGAAGCAAACTTGCAGGCCGCCCGGCTCAATGCTGTGTTCTTCCCGTTGATTGACGTGATTGGGGCAATTGGCTCCGCTCTGGTGGTGTACTACGGTGGCCTTCGCATGTCATGGGGAGACACCACTGTTACCGTGGGAACCCTTATGGCGTACCTGAACTATGTGAACAGGTTCTTCTGGCCTATCAGAAACCTGTCTCAAGTCTATAACCAACTGCTTCAGGCCAGCGTATCTGCGGAACGAGTATTTGAAGTCCTGGATACGGTTCCAAACGTAGCCAACAAAGAAGGATCCGAAGTTCTGGAGTACATTGAAGGACATGTCCGGTTTGAGAACGTTACATTTGGTTACAACCCGAACCAGCCTGTGCTCCACAGTATTACACTGGAAGCGAAGCCCGACGAGACTATCGCCCTTGTAGGTCCTACAGGCGCAGGAAAGAGCTCAATTATCAACTTGCTTAGCCGGTTCTACGATCCCCAAGAGGGCAGGATCCTTGTTGATGACAAGGATATCTGTGACGTGACTCTCGAGTCGCTGCGTGAGAACCTCGGCATTGTGCTCCAGGACACATTTATCTTCTCGGGTACAATCAGAGACAACATTAGATACGGTCGCCTTGACGCCACTGATGAGGAAGTTGAACAGGCTGCCAGGATTGTTGGAGCTCACGAGTTCATCGAAAGACTGCCGCAGGGGTATGACACTGAAGTACGGGAAAGGGGTTCCCGTCTTTCGGTAGGGCAGCGACAGCTGCTGGCCTTTGCCAGGGCCTTGATCTCGGATCCCAGAATACTCATACTGGACGAAGCTACCTCTTCGGTTGATGCTTACACCGAGCTTCTTATCCAAAATGCCCTCAAGGAGCTGTTCGAGGGACGTACATCCGTAGTGATTGCCCACAGGCTGTCAACTATTCGCAATGCCGACAGGATCTATGTGATAGACCAGGGCGAAATCAAAGAATCAGGCAGTCACGACGAGCTTATTGCAAAAGGCGGTCTTTATGCCACACTGTACCAGAAGCAGTTCTCGGGTGACCCTCTCCGAACCGGCAGCGAAGAAGCTGAGGGCGAAGAGGAAGCAAAGGATGCAAGAGGCCTGAGGCAGCCGGTGCCCAGGATAGCGCCTGCTCACGAGAGCTGAAAGAGACCAGGACAAGACGGAGCGGATCCGGCAAATCCATTAAGGTAAGTCTAGACGGAGGACAGGGATTCTGTCCTCCGTTTATCTACCTCGAGGATTGGGCAGTTACCATCGATGCCCGGAAGAAGGCAGCATTCTCAGCCTCCAAAGAAAGATCAACCATTGGATTGTCAAGGTAGACTGCCTGAGAGGTAATGACTGCCCTGGACCCCAGGCCGCTTCTGAAACTAAACAGGGTGACCATGTCTTCTTCTGCAGGCTGCCACCATACCACTCTTAAGGAATAGCCTGGTTTGGGCACAATCCCGAAGCTGTCTTCAGATGGCATTTCGGTTTCTCCGAGAATCTGGGTTACGTCTTCCAGCATGAAGGGAGACTGAGTTCCTCGTCCGTATGGCGAGTCTTTCAGACTCAGGACATAGAAGGTAGGCAATTGCGGGAAACTTGCCTGGACCCTGGCCTCAAGAACTTCGCTCTTTGAAGTGTTACGGTCTTCCTTCAAAGATAGGGAGTGGGACAGGCTTGTTAGCTTAGTTGTGTTGACACCGGGCAGTCTCAGGGATACCGAACCGGTTCGGTCCTGAACGTTCCTGGCGCTCTCGCTGCTTGAGGGCGAAGGCTGAACCTCCAGGGCGAGGTTTCCCAGGGGGCGCATGGCAGTGACGGTCACTTGAGTATCGCTGCCGGCAAATTCCTGCACAAGAGCGCTGACCGGTACGTTAGCCGGAAGGGACTTTGGAAAAAAACCACATGCACATAGCAGACATGCCAGCGCCATGACCTCTGACATACGTAGTACACCCTGCCTAGATTTGGGGAGAGGCCGGGGAAACTTCAGTGTAGAGAGGAAACAGCATATTGAAACGGCAAAGGCCAGGGTAAGAGACATGTTTTCAGGGCTCAGCCGCTGCCATGTGCTCAGGTAGGCAGCTTGTGAGTCCGGATTCCAGGGAAGCCCCGCCCAGGTGAAAAACATGACTGCGGGCACCAACCCCAGAACTCTTTCCAGCCACAGTACGCCGGTTGAAAGCTTGCCCAGGGTCCTCTGGTGAGCCTCAAGGACAAGGCCTATGCACAAAGCCAGGACCGAAACACATGCAAACGGAGCCAGCTGCGGGCCGGCTATAGTCAACCCTGCAAGAACAGCGGTCATTACCGCCAGCCCCCAGGCATTCCCAAGGGCAAAGTGCTCTTTGCCGCTTGCCCCCCGGGGCGCTGCAGTTACCGCTGTTTCGGCGCCTGTGTGCAAATTGTATATCCGTGTTCTTACGCTCCAGATCCGCAAAAACCCCAGCAGAATAAGGAGGGCGACCAACAAGACATATAGCATGATGGATCTGCCCGGGTAAGCTAAGGAGGGGTACCGGGTGTTTCCGATTGCCAGGCAAAGAGCTCTTATCATGTGTGCCAGGAGGCAGGCGAGAAAGGCACCGGCGAGCAGAGCTAGCCTGCCAAGTTCCTGAAGGATATCCCGGCAGAAAAACAGTACCAAAAGGCCGACACCAAATACAACGGCAGCGGCTGTTCTGGCCGAGACGGCTGGGACAATCAGAAGCTTGCCCATGAAAGGGACAAGCACCATATCGAGGGCGCCCGGGCCGTCACAGGTCAGGCTCTGGTCCAACGAAGACGGAGCAAGGAGCAGATCAAAAGCTTGGGCGATCCCTGCGGTTTTGGTCTCGACGACCCTGTCCTGGGAGGGGAACGGCCGGTATGATCTCGGAAGCCCGACGGTAACGGTCGGTATGCCTACCTTAGCTATGGACTCGCCTTCACCCAGGAAATCTCCTTTGTCCAGAAAGGCTTGTGGAATAGGGTAGGTCACAGGCGGCCTGGTGCTTTCCAGGTACCATGCACTCCGCCACTTTTCCCCGGCCAGAAAGACCGACAGGCCCGCCTGGCGGCATGCATTATAGACCTGAGCAACCATGCCGGCAGGAGGGTTTCCGTTTGGCACCAGCGCTACGCCGTGGGTTGTCCAAACATCTCCTATGACCATGGCAGCGTTGATTCGTATGCCTCGCCTGCTAACAAGGTCGTAAAGGAGGCTCTCAATGCCTGCCCCATACTGGTGATGGCCTGAGACTAAGGCCAGCGCTATGCCGTCTTTGGCCCCATTTGGCTGTCCGGCCAGCGCTAGCAGGATGCCGGCTGCACCACAAGTATGGGAAGGGTAAATGCCTTCATGAGGGTTTTCGGCAAAAAGAGTATCGTAGGGAGCGACCACCAGCAAGTCAATGATTTCTATGGAAGCTGCCGGAACCCTTGTGGCAAGAAGGTTGTCTCCGGAAACCTTCATGAAGGTGATGTCGGTTCCTTTATGATCCTGAGATCTCATCATAACAGAGTAGCTCATCCCGTCTGTAAACCACCCGTATTCCCGCAGGAATAAAGAGGCTGACTGAAGGAAATCCCTGCATGCGGGCGTTCCTGTCTTCCTGTCAGGAAACTTGCTTCTTATTTCGCTGGCCAGTTGACTCGGGGTCGGAAAGTCTTCTGCTTGAGCGGCCAGGACCCGAACGGTTTTGGACGGCACCAGGATTGTTCCTAACATCAGAATCGTAGCTGCAATTAGGGCAAGAGCGCCCAGTTTCCGGTAGGAGCCAGGGACACAGGTCCGTGCCTTCCTGAACCGTGACAGGGATCCGGTCAAGATCAAGGTACTATCCCTCCAATATCCTGGGAAAAGCCGCAGGCGCGATTTACGGCTACATTCTACAAAGATTAAGCTATTCCCTTTGAGGTGCTATCTGTCCTTGTTGAGAACGGATTTAATGCTTATGTAGGCACGGTGGAATCCTGCCAGTAAGCCGGCCAAAAGGAACAAGGGGGCAAAAATGGTTTTTCCCGAGCGTCTGTCAAGAAGGGTGCCAACGTACAGGCCCACAAGGGCTGATGTTGTCACCAACAGGCCAAACCCTAGTATGGATACGAATCCCATGTAGGACCGGTTTCGCTTCATTGCCTCACCTGGGTTTCCCTAGACCCTCAAGTATGATATTGGTGACTCAAAAAGAAGGTTTTGTTCGACCGCTTCAAGAAACCTCACCTGGTGACTCGGAGAAGATTCGCCACAGAGCCGATATATAGGCTATATTAATTCTACCATCTATATTCTATGGAGGGTTACATATGAGGTTGTCGTTTCGCGCCAGATCCATAAGGCAATCACCGACTTTGGCACTGGATGCCAAAACCAAGAGTCTTCAGCGAGCCGGTGTAGACATTGTCAGTTTTGGTGTCGGTGAGCCTGATTTTGACACACCGGCCCACATCAAGGAAGCAGGCAAAGAAGCTATCCAATCAGGGTTTACCAAGTATACGCCGTCATCAGGGATCCCTGAGCTGAAAGAGGCAGTATGTGACAAGTTCCGGCGAGACAATGGTCTTGACTACACCCCGAAAGAGGTCCTTGTATCGGCCGGGGCCAAACACTCTATTTTTAACGCTGTTGTAGCTTTGTGTGACCAGGGAGACGATGTTCTCATACCGGCGCCTTACTGGGTGAGCTACCCGGAGATGGTTCGGTTTGCCGGAGGAAACCCTGTTGTCGTGCCCGGGGGCATTGAGTCTGGGTTCAAGATTACCCCAAAGGCCCTGGAAAACGCAGTTACGCCCAAGACGTCACTTCTCATTCTCAATACACCGTCAAACCCTACAGGCGCTGTCTACACTCGCCGGGAGCTTGAAGGGATAGCTGAGGTATGCTTAAAGCATGACATCGCTGTAGTGTCGGACGAGATATACGAGAAGCTTATCTATGAAGGCGAGCACGTGTCCTTTGCAGCTCTGGGGCCGGAGGCCAAAGATATAACCGTCACAGTCAACGGTGTATCAAAGGCCTATGCCATGACAGGCTGGCGCATTGGGTACGCCGCAGGCCCCCAGGATGTCATATCCGCCATGTCTAACGTGCAGAGCCATTCCACATCTAACCCAACGTCGATTTCGCAAAAAGCTGCCGTAGCCGGGCTTACCGGACCTCAGGAACCCCTGGAGGCCATGCGCCTTGAGTTCAAGAAGAGGCGCGACTATATGGTAAAGCGCCTTAACGAGATGCCCGGGTTCAAGTGCCTGACTCCGCCCGGCGCGTTCTACGTCTACCCTGACGTCACAGGTCTGTTTGGAAAGAAACTGGCGGGCAAGGTCATATCCAGTGACGTTGATCTGGCAGACATTCTTCTTGACGACGGCCGGATAGCTGTGGTGCCGGGAGCAGGGTTCGGTACGGCCGGCAACCTCAGATTCTCCTACGCCACCTCAATGGCCAAGATAGAAGAGGGGCTGAACCGTCTTGGCAAGCTGCTGGAGACCCTAGAGTAGCAGCATTGCATAGGAGGGAGTGAGTGATACGACAGGCATTGGCTCAGGCAGTTTTCAGGGCCGCCGTGTGGCGGTAGTGGGTGTGGGGAAATCCAACAAAGCTCTTTGTAGGTACCTGGCAAAAAAAGGAGCCCGAGTAAGTTGCTTCGACCGAAAGAGTCGGGATGAGTTGGGGCAGACCTTTGAGGAACTCAGTGCCCTGGGAGTCTCGTGGAGCCTTGGGCCGGGGTACCTCTGTTCATTGCCTGAGTACAAGGAGATATTCCTTACGCCCGGCATGAAGAAAAACCTTCCTGAGATTGCCCGGGCCAGGGCAAACGGTGCCGTCGTATCCTGTGAGACAGACCTTCTCATGCGAAGATGCAGGGGCAAGGTAGTTGGCGTGACCGGAAGCGCCGGCAAGACCACTGCGACTACCGTGCTCGGCATGATGCTGAAAGAGAGTTTTTTGGACCGTCCTGTGTATGTCGGCGGCAATATCGGGTCGGTCCTTATAGAGAATGTAGATGAGATTGAAGAGGATGCCATAGTGGTCCTGGAGCTTTCTAGCTTTCAGTTGGAGCTTGCCACGGTGAGCCCCTCTATAGCGCTGGTTCTGAACGTAAGGCCCAATCATCTGGATGTGCACGAGACTTTTGAAGATTACGTGGCTGCCAAGAAGCGCATATTCCGGTTTCAAGGGCAACATGATCGGTGTATCCTTAACCTGGATGATCCCAAGACCAGGGGATTCGCACCTCAATGCCCTGGCCGAGTCGGCTTTTTTTCCCTTGACGCAGAAGCTGTAAGCCAGGCTCTTGCCCGGTACCCAGAAGGGGTAGGAGCCTGGCTTGACGGTGAGGATCTGGTGGTAAGCGCTGTGTGGCCAGACCTTGCAGCGGTGGCCTCAAGGTCTGATTTTCAGGTGCCTGGCTTACATAACGTCTCCAACGTGCTAGGGGCCGCTCTTGTGGCAGGTCTTGCAGGCGCTACTCCTGAAGGCATCAGGCGGGCCGTCAAAGCTTTTAGAGGCGTTGAACACAGAATAGAGCTGGTTAGGACTTTGAGAGGGGTCAATTTCTACAACGATTCTATTGCCACCTCGCCCGATCGTACGCTTGCCCTGATGGATGCGGTGCAAGGCCCTCTGGTCCTTATTCTCGGGGGCTACGACAAGGGGCTGCCCTTTGACGACTTGGCTCGCGAGATTGTCTCTAGAGGCTGTGTTGTAGTTACCCTGGGCAGCACGGCAAAAAAGATAGAAGAAGCCATAGGAAGAGCTTGGGCCGAATGCCGCCGGGGGCGCCGTCCGGATCTGACGAGAGCTGTTTCCCTGGAGGATGCCGTATCCATAGCAACAGCAGAGGCGCAGCCGGGTTTCTCAGTAGCTCTTTCCCCTGCGTGTGCCAGTTTCGATATGTTCCCCAACTTTGAGGAGCGAGGAAGGGCGTTTAAGGCTGCAGTGGAGAGATTGAGGTGACCATGCCATACAGCTCATCGATGTGATGAAAGCTCTTGAACGAATCTATCCTTCGGTTCGCTCACAGCTCCTGGAGCCCCTTGGGGGAAATCCTTTGGAAGTATTGATCGCAACCATCTTGTCTCAAAACACCGGCGACAATCTCAGCCTGCGAGCTTTTCAGAATCTCAAAAAGCGGTATACGTCATGGGAAGACCTGTTATGCAGCAAGGAGTCTGAGATTGAAAAGGAAATATCCGTATGCGGCCTTCAGCGCCAGAAGACGCGGTCAATTCGTGCAGCTTTTGCGACGATAAAGAGGGATTTTGGCGAGCTTTCCCTCGAGCCTCTTCGGTCGGTCACGCCCGAAAAGGCCTTTGACTATCTTACTTCATTGACAGGTGTTGGTCCCAAGACGGCCGCTTGTGTCCAGGTTTTCGGGTTAGGACAGCCTGCTTTCCCTGTTGATACCCATGTTCTCCGGGTGTGTGGAAGGCTGGGGCTGGTTTCGCAAACGGCTTCGGCAGCTCGGGCCCAGATGGAACTGGAGATGCTGGTTCCTGATCACATGAAGCTTCCGTTGCATCTTCTCCTGGTTGAGCATGGACGAAAGCTGTGCAAAGCGTCTAATCCCAGGTGCTCCTGCTGCCCGCTTGCAGGCAGCTGCCATCTCCGTAACGCAAGGAAGGACTCTGGCCCTTCATAGCGAACGGGGTTATAGGAGGCTGCGTTTGACAATGCGTCTGACGGTGCGTTTCCATAGTTTACGGCTGCGATGCTATGAAAGCCTATGGAGCCTGCTTTTCGCGCTGCTCCTGTGGCTTATCTGTTGCGGTTCTTTCACGCAGAGCTCTTGCTTCATGGATATCGTATTCAGGCTCAGTTTTGAGGTTAGTTCCGCAGTGAGGGCATGGCCACGACTCGTATTGGGTAGCAGCACTGTAGGATATGTCCTTGCATCGAGGGCAAAATTTCCAGGGCACGCTCTTTCACCTTCTTGATTGTGGTCTGGTTTTCATTCTACATGAAGGTTGTCATGATTGGTATAGCTTGGGGGCAAAATCTGGTATGAGCTTTGTGCATCTGCATGTACACACAGAATGGAGTCTTCTGGATGGCGCCTGTAAGATCAAGGATCTCTGCTCCCGCACACGGGAGCTAGGCATGGATTCCCTGGCCATAACCGACCACGGGACAATGTACGGTGGGGTTCAGTTTTACCAGGCTTGCCAAGGCGTTGGGATCCGCCCGATCATAGGGTGTGAGGTCTACGTGGCCAGGGAATCACGGAATGTCCGGACGGGCGGAACCGCTGACAGACCCTTCCACCTGGTCCTTCTGGCCAAAGATGATACCGGGTACAGAAACCTCATGAAAATCGTTTCCCGGGGCTTCCTGGAAGGGTTCTACTACAAGCCCAGGGTGGACCTGGAGGTGCTCAATGAGCACTCAAAGGGCCTTCTCGCTCTTACGGCGTGCCTGGACGGAGAAGTCCCCTGGTACCTGGCTAACGGCTTGCCGGGGAAGGCTGCAGAGAGCCTGGGAAGGTATTTAGATGTCTTCGGACAAGGAAATGTGTTCCTGGAGATACAGCGAAACGCCGTTCCTGGCCAGGAGAAGATAAACGCAGGTCTTGTAGAGCTTTCGCGGCGCATGAAGGTTCCTCTGGTGGCGACCAACGACTGTCACTACCTGGACAGATCTGATGCCAAATACCATGAGATTCTACTGGCCATACAGACAGGCACCACTCTCGAGGACCCCAGAAGGCTTACGTTTCCGGGGGATGAGTTCTACCTTAAGACGCCTCAGGAGATGGAAGCAGTGTTTAATGATCTGCCTGATGCCGTCAGCAATACGCTGCGGATTGCGGATATGTGCCATGTCAAACTGGAATTCAACCAAGTTCGCTTGCCCGAGTACCCCCTTGGCCCGGGTCTGACGCCCGCCTCTTTCCTGCGGGAACTGGCTACCCGGGGACTTGAGGCCAGGACCTGCGGAAAGATTGGCAGCCTGCAAAGAGAGCGACTGGAACATGAGCTTCAGATGATTGAGCGAATGGGGTATTCATCGTATTTTCTTATAGTCTCAGATTTCGTGAATTACGCCAGGTCCCAAGGGATTGCAGTGGGGCCTGGCAGGGGATCTGCCGCAGGCAGCCTGGTCGCCTACTCTCTGGGCATCACGAACATAGACCCTATCCAAAATGATCTTGTTTTTGAGAGGTTTCTTAACCCAGATCGGGTAACCATGCCGGACATTGACATTGATTTTCAGGATGACAGAAGAGACGAAGTAATCGAGTATGTCCGCAGGAGATACGGAAAAGACAGGGTTGCGCAGGTCATTACCTTCGGGACTATGGCAGCCAGGGCTGCAGTGCGAGATGTCGGACGAGCCCTGGGGCTTCCCTACGGAGACGTAGACCGGATTGCCAAGATGATCCCATACCAGCCGGGCATGACCATTGAAAAGGCTCTGGAGATGACGCCCGAACTCTCCCAAATGCGTACAGGGGATTTCGGGGACCTTTTGGAGGCTGCCATGGAGCTGGAGGGGATGCCCAGGCATTCTTCGGTCCATGCTGCCGGCATTGTCATAGGCAAGGGGCCCCTCTGGGATTCTGTCCCCCTGGCCAGGACAGGGGAGGGGGCCATTACCACCCAGTACCCAATGGAGGACCTGGAAAGCCTGGGCCTGCTAAAGATGGATTTTCTGGCCCTGCGGACCTTAACTGTGATACAAAAGACCGTTGACATGGTGAACAGGGGCTGTGGGAGTCTGGATATTGACAACATCCCTCTTGATGACAGGAAGACTTACCACATGCTTGCCGGGGGCGAATCTGTTGGCGTGTTTCAGCTTGAGTCGTCATGGGTCAGGGACTTTCTCAAGGAACTCAAACCGGCTGAGTTCAAAGATATCATTGCGGCTGTTGCCCTGTGCAGGCCCGGTCCTATGGAGCAGATTCCTGAGTTCATAAGGGCCCGGTTCGGAGAGCCTGAGTACCTTCATCCGGTTCTTGAGCCTGTGCTAAAGGAGACTTACGGTGTTCTTGTCTATCAGGAACAGATACTCAAGATAGCCTCTCACGTGGCCGGTTTTACCATGGGCCAGGCTGATGTCTTGAGGCACGCTGTGGGTAAGAAAAAACGCGACTTGCTCATAACCATGGAGGAGAAGTTTATCGAAGGGGCCTGCCAAAAAGGGCTGCCTTTAGACACAGCCCACCGAATATACGACCTCATACTGAAATTTGCAGACTACGGTTTCAACAAGAACCACGCGGCGCCCTATGCTCTTGTTGCATACCAGACAGCTTACCTCAAAGCTAACTACCCGGGCCAATTTATAGCCGCGCTTTTGTCGTCGGTAGCGGGAATTCAGGGCAAAGTAGGTGTCTATCTTCAGGAGGCAAGGAGGTTGGGTCTGGACGTGTTCAGACCCGATGTCAATAGAAGCGACACCGAGTTTTCTGTTCAGGGGGATGGTATCAGATACGGCCTTGGAGGCATAAAGAACGTAGGCCAGGGGCTTGCCCGTGCCCTGGTTGCTGAAAGGACAGCCAGAGGCTTGTTTTCCTCCCTGGAGGATATGGCGGCGCGACTTGACGGGAAGCAGCTTACCATGAAGGCCCTTGAAAGCTTGATACAGTGCGGGGCGTGTGACTGTTTTGGAACAAGATACTGGAACCTGGAGCAAGTCGATAAGGTGATGAAGGCGCGCCCGGTCTTTGCCCGCAACCAGCCCTCTTTGTTCGGCGACGGCGACGTTGCGTTTTCGGGGCGGCAGGCGAAGCAGACGGAACAGGAAGTGTCTTTGGATGTTCGCCTTTCGTGGGAACGGGAGCTTCTCGGCATGTATCTCAGCGGTCACCCTCTGGAGAAATATAAGGAAGCGCTTAGACTCTACGCCCTTCCAATAGCGGATCTCGATACTGTGCAAGATAAGGGAGAGGTGACTGTTGGGGGCTCTGTTACGTCGCTGAAGAGAGTCCGGACAAGGACGGGTCAGGAAATGAGCTTCGTGACCCTTGAAGATGATTTCGGGTCTGTGGAGGTTATCGTGTTTCCCCGGTTATGGCAGAGGGTAAGAGGGTTTCTGGTTATGGAGAGCGTAGTGTTTGTTCAGGGTACCCTTGAAGAGCAGGAGGATACCCGGCGGGTATTGGCAAACAATGTCGTAGAGGCTGAAACGTATCTCACCCAGGGTCAAGAAGCCTAGCGGTGAAATACCAGGTAGCGGAAGGAGGGAAGCCCGCAGCCCCGGTTCCGGGGCGCATGGGCCTGCCTGTGTGGACGGTGGTGTATGTTGCGTCAGGCTGGCGTCAAGCTGAAACCATGAAGAACAGGCTATCTCAAGAAGGTCTCTTAGTCATGTTACGAAGTAATGGTGCAGGTTGTGACAGCTCGTCAAGGCACGTGGAACTACTCGTTCCCAAGAGCGAGGCGCAGGAGGCACACTCTCTGATAATGCAGCTGGTAGGAGCTGTTAAGGCATAGCATGAACATAGGAGTTCTCACAAGCGGCGGCGATGCACCTGGCATGAATGCAGCCATTCGAGCTGTGGTGCGCCGGGCTATATCCCTGGAACTCCGGATATTCGGTATAAGGAGGGGATATGACGGGCTTCTGGACGGCGATATGGTCAAGATGGGTGTGGAGTCAGTCGGGGACATTATTCATCGCGGAGGGACTATTCTGCATACGGCCCGTTCTGAAAGGATGCTGCACCCTGAAGGATTGGATTTAGCCGCGGCAAGAGTTCGCGGAGCAGGACTTAACGGGCTTGTGGTCATTGGCGGAGAGGGCAGTCTTCGAGGTATGGCACAGCTGTGTAAGCGCAACGTAAGGGCCATAGGAGTCCCTGCCACCATAGACAATGACATAGCTTATACGGGTTTTTGCATTGGTTTTGATACAGCGGTGAATACGGGTACCGAAGCTGTTAACCGCCTGAGAGATACTGCCACTTCTCATGAGCGGATCTTTGTGATTGAGACAATGGGGCGTCATTCCGGGCATTTGGCTTTGGCTGTAGGAGTCGCCGGAGGCGCTGAAGCTATCCTGGTTCCTGAGTTTAGGCCTGACATGGAGGAAGTGTGCAAAAGGCTTCGCAGGGGGCTGGACCGTGGAAAGGTTCACAGCATCATAGTGGTTGCCGAGGGGGCGGTAAGCGGTTTCGAAGTGGCCAAGGACATTGAGAGGCACATGGGGCTTGAAACCCGGGTAACCGTCCTTGGGCACGTTCAGCGAGGAGGAGCTCCCACTGCTTTTGACAGGCTTATTGCCTCGAGGCTTGGGGCAAAAGCTGTGGACTCGCTTTTGGCCGGAGGGGCTGACCTGGTCATGGGTATCAAGGGCGATGCGGTCGTTTCCACTCCGGTTGGGCAGGTCTTGAGCCATAAGAAAGCTATTGACATGGACCTTTATGACCTGGCTCAGGATCTTGCACGGTAGCTGTGTGATGGGCATCATAGGATGTGTGCGGTATGAGCTTGCACATTGCCTGGTTTGACTGTAGGATTACCTTAACAGCCGAGACGCGTCAGCACAGTGCTCGGAGGTAAAGGGGAGTAACTTCCCGGAACAGGCGTTTGCATCTTAGAGAACGTTCCGGGGGTATCCGCCGTCAACACGGTCTGATGACCCGGCGGACCTTGACTAGTGAGACCTTTATCCCTATTGGCGGGATAGAGGTTTCTGATTTTGAGGGGAGGGTACTCAATTGGGTCTGTTTTCAGGTCTGCTTGACATGACATGGCAGCAAGCGACCATGATGGGCGTTGGATCGATTCTCATTTACCTTGCTATCAAAAAGAACTACGAGCCTGTATTGCTCTTGCCTATAGGATTTGGAGCTATCATCTCCAACTTCCCCGGTTCTTCGGCGGTGGGTCCTAACGGGTTTTTGACCAGGCTCTATGAGGCGGGCATTATCACTGAGCTTTTTCCTATTTTGATCTTCATAGGAATCGGAGCTATGATAGATTTCGGCCCGCTCCTGGATCAGCCTTTCATGCTCTTTTTGGGGGCAGCTGCCCAAATGGGTATATTCCTGACAATGGGACTGGCTGTCTTGTTCGGTTTCGACCTTCGGGAGGCAGCGGCCATAGGTATCATCGGCGCTGCCGACGGGCCTACTGCCATCTACGTATCTACCCGGTTTGCCAGGCACCTTCTAGCTCCCATTTCGGTGGCTGCTTACTCCTACATGGCCCTGGTTCCGATTATACAGCCGCCGATTGTGAGAACGCTAACCACGTCTGAGGAAAGACGAATAAGGATGGAGCCTGTGCCTCAGTCAGTTCTTCCCAGAAGAACTCGGATACTCTTTCCTCTGGTGGTCACTGCTGTGGCAGGCATGGTGGCGCCCATCAGCCTGGCCCTGGTTGGTTCGCTCATGTTCGGCAATCTTCTTCGGGAATCAGGAGTTGTGGACGTGCTTTCAAGGACTGCGCAGAATGAGCTTGTGAACCTTGTTTCGCTGCTTCTGGGGATCACCATAGGTTCCACCATGACCGCTGACCAGTTTCTGCAGCCTGCGACGCTGAAGATCATTGCAATGGGCCTGTTCGCGTTTGCTCTTGATACCGCTGTCGGAGTATTGTTTGCGAGGTTTATCAATCTGTTTCTGAAGAAGAAAATAAACCCTATGATAGGCGCTTGCGGCATATCAGCGTTTCCCATGTCGGCCAGGGTAATCCAGCGTATGGCTCAGGAAGAAGAGCCCGGAAACTTCGTTCTTATGCAGGCTGTCGGAGCTAACGTGGCAGGGCAGATAGCGTCAGTTCTTGCCGGGGCTATGATCTTGACTCTTGTCAAGTAGGAAAGGGCGTCAAGGTCAATCGGGAGGGGGATACAAGGATGGGAGCTTTGCTCAGGGAGACACTGAAGATAAGCGCCACCTCTATGGCAGCTACTTTCGTGGTCATGGCGATTCTCTGCGCCACAATTCACATGCTGGTCAAGGATAAGGAACAGTAATGGCGGCCAAGCAAGGGCGGCCAGGCGAGGGCGGCGGGGTAGGAAGGAATGTTTGTCTGCAAAGAGGAGTTCCGAAGGCTTCTGAGGTATCAGTATGTCGGCTCGGCTACAGGGACTTCTCGCCAGCGAGGTGACAGTCAGTGAGATGGAAGACTCGCCTGGGGATAGTTGGTTTCCTTGTCTTTACAGCAATCCCCATCCTTGAGATAGCTCTTCTCATCGAGATTGGTCGCCGTATTGGCACGTTTTCGACAGTTTGCCTGGTTATTGGAACCGCACTCCTGGGAGGGACTCTCCTGACAGCTGAGGGATATGGGGTCATTAGGCGCGCGAAAGAAGAGATCTCCCTGGGGCACATTCCTGAAGATGAGATCATCGACGGGGTTCTTGTGGTGATTGGCGCTTTGTTACTCATTACCCCCGGTGTGATTACTGATGTTACCGGGGTAGTCCTAATGCTGAGTCCCACTCGCTCTCTGTTTCGCACAGCTATCAAGCGATGGATACGGAAGTTCATCTTGATCAACTATTGACAGCGCTCGGGATTCTCAGGACCCTTGGGATTGAGTACCCGGATCAGCTTACTCTCAGCTTGTTGCTGCGGTGGCATTCGTGCTACAATGATTTTTGCGAGTGCCGGGGTGATGGAATAGGCAGTCATGCGCGACTCAAAATCGCGTGGGGTGACCCCCCGTGCGGGTTCGACTCCCGCCCCCGGCACCACTTTCAGCAGGCGCAACCTTCGAAAGCGGCCAAATCCGGGATTCTCTTATCAGAATCTCCCTATTACTGCAGTGGGGGTGTGATTGTTTATGTCGAAGTCTCCTGACAAGACGCATAGGGATTCGAAAGGGCGAAGGCCAGCCAAGATTCTGTTCAAGCCCGGCCCCGACATGGACGACCAGACCCTCAGGGAGCTTATGAAGGCCATTATGGCTACAGGAGATAAGGAGGTACAGTAGGCCGGTGGGTCGTCTCGCAAGGGGTAGGAGATTGCGGGGTCCTCTCCCTGCTATGGCTTGGGTCATGGGCCTTATCGCGGTTGCATGGTTGGTCGTTTGGTGCGTGCCGCATCTGAGGGGACAGGGTCTCGGGTGGCTAGGCATGTGGCTGAGGCCTCCCCTTAACGTGCAAACAAGCCTGCTTGACCACGACCAAAACGGCAACGGGAAGGATGACGCCCTTGACCTCGTAGAGGGCGCCAGGGTCCAGGTTGACCGCAAGCCGTTGTACAGAAGTGCGTACTATGCCGGGGGCTATCCCCCTGACAGCGAAGGAGTCTGCACGGACCTGGTTTGGCGCGCCTTTCAATACGCAGGCTATGACCTAAAATCCATGCTGGACAAAGACATCGCTTCGGCCCTTAAGGAGTATCCCAGGGTTGAGGGTCACCCCGACTCCAACATCGATTTTCGCCGCGTTCCCAACCTCTATGTGTTTCTCAAGCGCCATGCCATAACCATGACCAACGAAGTGAAGCCGTGGGATCCTGAGAATCTGAAAGAATGGCAGCCCGGGGACATAGTGATACTTGGCGCCAACCACGATCATATAGGTATTGTCTCTGATTCGAGGTATCGCAACGGAGTGCCCAAGATACTGCATCACGGTTCCAGGTACCCAAGTGAGGACAATGCCCTGGGTTACTGGCCCGGAGGCGTTCTGGCTCATTTCCGGCTGGAGCCGGAAGAACTTGCGGAACTCATGGACGGCCTGCCAGCAAGGCCAGAAGTGCGACCTGTGCGCCTTCTTCCAGATAAACAGCAGTTTCCAGTGCTGATTCCACTGTATCTGCAGCGCATACTGCCCCGTGGTTCTGCATTAGCACCGCGCCAGGGCATTGCTTGAGGCGCCGGACTACCTCTTGCGCTAACTCTAAGGACCCTGGGGGCTGAAACGGAGCGACCAAAACAGGGCCAAAGGATGCAAGCGGAACCGTCACAGCAGGAAGCTCCCGGTTTAGAACGGCAAAGACTGTGGCGTAAACCGAGTGAGTATGGACAATTCCGTTAACCTCAGGATTGCTGCGGTAGATGAGCGTATGCATGGGGGTTTCAGATGACGGCTCATGCTTTCCGTCTGCCACATTTCCGCCGGCATCTATCAGGACTATGTCTTCCGGCTTTAGCAGATCGTAGGGAAAGCCTGAAGGTGTAATAGCTATCAGCCCTGTTGGGGGATGTCTTCCCGAGACGTTTCCCGATGTCATGCGAGCAAGCCCGAGCTGGCTCATGGCCTTTGCGGCACTGCTTACTCGTTTCCGGAGCTCTGCAAGGGTCATTGTGGAGTCCACATAGATCCCCTCCTATGCTTATCCCTGTCCCGAAAAGCTTTCCAGTAGACAATGCTGGCTGCGAAGTAGAGAACAGCGGTGAAGAAATAGGGAACCTCATAGCCCCACTTTGACATGATATAACCTGCCGCTACTGCGCTGAGAGCTCTGGCCACGTTGTCGGCAATTCGCATGAGGCTTGAGATTCTGCCTCTCCGGTCAGGACCGGCAAGCTCCATAGAGACAGTGGACGCTACCGGACTCGACATATTCATGAGGGCCGAACGCATGAAAAGAGCTACGGATACTAGGTAAACGTTAGGAGGAAGAGCTATGAGCATCAAAAACGGGATAGATGCGATTTGTGTTCCCACCACTGTGGCAACCGGGCCGTATTTTTCAGCCAACACAGGAGCTACCAGTCCTGCTATAGCTGTAGCTCCGTTGCAGACTGACATTATCAGGCCTATGGTGGCCGTCTGGATGCCTAGTTTTTGTGAAAGGAAAACGTTGAAGAACGGAACCACCAGACCTGCCCCAAAGCCTATGAGCACGCCATAGGTCAAAAGACAGAGTATGTCCTTTTCTCTTGCGGTCTCGGTCAATGAACGAAGCTCGTGGGTAAGCACTGAGATGGGTTTGGCGGAAGGCTCTGCCGGTTCGGGCCTGCTCGGGGGATCCTCCTCGATTCTCCGTGCAGGCCAGACTCCCCCCAGAGTGATAGCGGCGAAAACAAGCAACGACCAGCGAAAAGATGAGGATTCCCCCAGGAAAAGAAGCTTGCCCGGAAGCACGCCTCCCACAAGGCTTCCAATCATGGTCGCAGCCATGCTTAGGGAGAAGTTGACTCCGAACAGCCTGGCTCTGTCAGCAGGCGTGCTTGACTCTGCCAGGAGCGGCGCTCCGGAGGTTGCCTGGCAAGCCATGGCAATGCCGTTGACACATGAGAAAAGAACCATCATTGCGGGACTGGATGATACTGCCATCCCTAGGTAGCCTACGGTGGTCATCACCCCTGCCGTGACCAGGACCGGTCTGCGGCCTATCCGGTCAGAGAGTATTCCTGCCGGCAAAGAAGCGACGGCTGCAGATAGCATGCGTGCAGAAAGGATAGTGCCCAGAACGGTTTCGTCGAACCCAAGCGATAGGATATATAACCCCTGAATCACGCCAAACGCACCCTGAGCCAGAGATCTCATTGAAATGCTCATGAGGTAGAGGTTAGCGTTGCGCTGGAACCTGAACAGACTGATTCTCATCACCCGGTTTCCTGAGATGCACATGCCCGAATAGATAATACACAAACACAGACGCTGGTGCACGAACTCAGCCTTTCCAGTATAGGGCATGCTATCCGAGATTTCCAGGGTATGCTATAATCAATCTACTCAGGCTTTACAGACTTTTCACCATACCAGAAACGTCGGTTCACCGGGAAAGACCATGCTGCAAAGGCGTGATCGAAAAGTGACAAGACGCATCTGCAGATACGAAGGGGTTTGTAGTCTAGGTGCTGATGCCCCCATTGGCGTTTTCGATTCAGGTTCCGGCGGCCTTACAGTGGTGAGGGAAATCAGAAGGATTCTTCCTAACGAAAGCGTGCTGTATTTTGCCGATACCGGTCGTCTACCCTACGGCACGAGACCTCAGTCTCAGATCTCCCGGTTTTCAGTTGAAATATCCGAGTTTCTGTTAGCTCAAGGGGCCAAAGCTATCGTTATAGCCTGCAATACTGCTACGGCTGCCGGGCTTGGGGCGGTTCAGTCCAGTTTCCCCGGTCCTGTTGTAGGGGTCATACGTCCCGGATCAGAAGCTGCCATGGCAGTGGGAGGTTCCGGTTCCAGAGTGGGACTCATCGCTACTGAGGCCACTGTAGCAAGCGGAGTATACGACCAGGAGCTTGCCCACCTTGGCTTGAGGAACGGGCCGCTGAAACAGGCATGTCCCGACTTTGTCATGCTGGTGGAGGCCGGGCAGTTTGACGAGACCGCCGTCAGAGACGCTGCGAGAAGGTACATGAAGGTTTTCCATGAGTCCCCTGTGGATGTTCTGATTATGGGCTGCACTCATTTTCCGCTGCTTGCAGGGTATATTGAGGAAGCGCTGCCTGGGGTTGAACTCATCGATCCGGCGGTTCAAACAGTCATGACCATGAAGGCCATGCTAGAGGAAAGAGAGCTTCTGTCAAAGCGCAAAGGGGAACCGGAGTACAAGTTCTTTTGTTCAGGCGACCCTATGGTTTTCAGAAGGAATCTCGTCAGCGTTCTGGGAGAGGACAGTATTGTTCTGCAAGCAGCTGTGTAAGGGGTAATCTGTGTGAGGGGTAAGATTCTTTGAGTCTTTAGCTATCGAAACACAGATTTAAGGCTTTCCACCAGAAAGGCGATGACCTTCATGGGATTGGGCGCGCTTCCGGTAATGGTTTGAAGCAAGGCAAGAGTCAGTCCTGCAGCTATCAGGACCATAACCACAGCTAGTGTCTTCCACTCTTTGTTTCTGATTATGCCGGGAGCTTCACACAAAACGACCAGAAAGAAGCTGAGTATGACCAAAAAGGTATGCGTGAAGGTCTCCCCCTTACTTGATCTTCGCCGGACGTATGGTTAGTCCCAGCGTTCGAAGCTTAGCTTTTACTTCGATCTTCACGTCCAGGACCGGGAACTCACTATCCCACCTATCTTTGATCTCTTCCCAGAGTTTGGGGGATTTTCGGTACACCTCTGCGCCGAAACCAAATATGTCGGCACCCAGTTCCTGAGCTTTGTGCAGCGCCGATTCGGCATCCTGAAGAATACGCTCAGCCATCCGGCGTTCCATTTCTGTCCAGATACCGGGGTTTTTCAGCGGATCCATGAACCCCTGGACCTCCCCCAGGTTACCTTCGATATCCAGGGTCACTGTAAACGAGACCTTCTCCTGGTTGGTCTGCACCTTGACCGTGCGCTTGGACCGAAGGACCTCTATTGACGCAAAAGCGGTCTTTTTGCTTCCGGAATCGGGTTGCTCTATGACTATGAGGCTTCCTTTTGCCTTAGACACCAGCCAGCTGAATCCCCGGGTTTCATTGGGCTCGAGCCATCCGACCAGCCTATCATCTTTGAAGACAGCGGTTCCTGATATCACCGGGGAGGATCTGACCTCTTCTCGTTTCAGCTGGCCTGTTATAGCAGGATCTGGTTTCTTAACAGCGATCATTGCGCCGATCCCTGCAGGGTCCATGCCTTCGCGTTCCAGTGCCTGAAGAAAATCGTTTAGGGTTGATGGCAGGGCTGTAGAAAGCCGGGCATGAGCGTTCATGGTTAACCGCTCTAGCCCTTCAGCTGCCATAGGCTCAAGCTCGAACTCTGCCTGCATCATCTCCCATGCGGTTCCTTTGGCCACCACAACGTGCATGAGCCTTCTGGCCTCGGAACTCCGGTCGAACCAATCAATAGCTCTGCCAACGCCATTTTGGGCAAACTCCTGGCCGAAGAGGACAAGGCGGCAATGAGGGAAGTAGATGCGACGAGGAGATACAGCGTTCAGATTCCTGAGAGCTTCGTATATGGTAGTGCCTGTGCTTTCCACAACCCAAAAAGCTCTCTCCTGAGAGGGACCTCCTTCTGAGCCACGGCTGATGCTCGCCGGTCTTGCCACCTGCAGGGTGATCAGTATTTTCCCTTCTTCTTGAGCTTCGTCTATTCCTATGGCGGTGACAAATCCCAGAGTCTCGATTTCCGCCCTATCCCAACAGCCTGTTAGGGTTACCGCCAACGCAGCTATTGTGATTGCCGTCAGCGCAAGTTTGACCCAGAGTCTCGGCGTGCTCGTCATTTTCCGGGCCCTCTGGCTTTCCCAGCGAAGGGGCCAGACCTAGAGGATATTGCATGAGCAGCAACAAGAATCAGAATGCTGCCGGAAGCTACCACAGGCGAGTAGACCGTCCAGATGCTCTTGAAATACAGGTGGACCTCAAGGAGACTCTGAAAGAATACAATGCTGAAGGTTAGGACCAACGATGCCAGCGGGTAAACAAGCGGCTGAAAGCGCTTGAGGCCAAAGATCTGAGCTAGCCCCGTGGCGCTTGCCCACAGAAAGAGGGAGGTCTTCAACGCTGAGGTGACGGTCCATGCTGTCAAGGAGATCACCTCAACCCTTTCGAGAAACTGGCCGATGCTTATCTGCCTTGCCAGACTGAGGGTAGGCAGAACCAGCGTTGGCGCAGTGGGGCCGAAAACCAGCACTACGCTTGTTGTTAGAATCACTGCAAGCAGACTCGTAATGAGAACAGCAAAGCAAATGACGCGACCGGCCTCCTTCGGCCTGGAGGTGTAGGGGATTAACATACCTGATATGATAAGCTGCATATAGAAGGCCAGATTTGTCGCTGCCGAGTCTATAACTGTGCCAAAGCCTTTGGGCAGAACAGGCAGGAGGTTCTCCGGGTGCATGGTAGAATATGGGAGCGGGGTGATAAGCAGCAATATGCCCAGAACTGCTATTGCTACAGTTTGGCCTATTCGGGCAGTAACCTCAAGGCCGCATCTGGCTGACTGGGCGCTTATGAGAACCATTGCTCCTGTGACCACGATGAGCGGGGTCCGGCTGAGTACTCCAACGGCGTAGGCTTCCCCGGTGGATCTGGCGGTCACTGCAGCCCCTCCCAGCCAATACCATACTAAGACAAGCCCGAGAGCCTTTCCCGGATAGGCGCCTAGAAGTTTTTGGCTGTACTCGATGATTGTCTGGCCGGGATACTTGCTTCCCAGGTGAGCGACTAAGAGAAGAGGCGGAATTGACAGGGCTGCCCCTACTAAGGCTCCGATCCAGGCATCCTGGGGAACCTCCACTCCGGTTAGAAAAGGCACCCCGATGGTGAGCGGGGTCAGACGTGCAACCACCAGGAGTCCCAGCATCTGAGCTGAGGAGATCTTGCCTTCTTCAACAGGGGTCATTTTTCCGTCACCTGCCTTACAGGCTTGCGCCGGAGTTTTCGCTTTCCGGCAGGCGGTGGTTGTGGCAGCATGTCCGGAGCTTCCCTTTCCTGATTGATGGGAGCTACAAGGCGTGGCCGGGTACCCATGGCCCACCAGGGAACCCGCGCGACTGCATCCTTGAGGTCACGCAGAACTACCGGAAAGAAAGGCTCCAAGTAGGGAACCCCGAAGGACCGTAGAGCTGTTAGGTGAATCAAAAGCATCATAAGGCCTCCGCTTACTCCGAACAGACCCAGGCTGCCTCCTAAGAAGATGAGCGGGAAGCGCAACAGGCGGGCAGAGATTGCCATGCTGAAAGCAGGGGTGGCAAAGGAAGCTATGCCTGTCCCTGCTACCACTACCACCATAGCTCCGGATACAAGGCCTGCCCGCATAGCCGCCTCGCCTACTACCAGTGCACCGATAATGCTGACAGCTTGACCCACTATTCTTGGCAACCGGAGTCCGGCTTCCCGCAGAACCTCAAAGACGAGTTCCATCAGAAGCGCTTCCACCATGGCGGGAAAGGGAATCCTCTCTCTTTGAGAGGCAATGCTGAGTATAAGGGGCGTGGGGAGCATTTCCTGGTGGAAGGTGGTTATGGCCACGTATAGGGCAGGCAGCGTGAGTGAGACAGAAAACGCAAAGTAGCGAAGCGCTCGTATTGCTGTTCCGGCATAGGACCTTTCGAAGTAGTCTTCGGGCGTAGTAAGAAACATAGTAAAGGTGGCAGGTACAATGAGAACGAAGGGGGTGCCGTCTGTAAGAATTGCAATTCTTCCCTCTATGAGATTGCCGGCCACCTTGTCAGGACGTTCTGTGCGCAGTGTCGTTGGAAAAGGGGAAAACGGCGCATCTTCAATGTACTCTTCAAGATGACCGCTTTCCTGAATGCTAGCTACGTCGATCTTCTTTAGCCTGGTTCTCACTTCATCAACGGTTCTACTGTTAGCTATGCCCGATATGTAGACCACAGCGACTTCGGTCTGGCTTACCCTTCCGATGGTGAGCTGTTCGACGCAGAGCCTCCGGTCTTTGATCCTGCGCCTGAGTAAGCTGGTGTTTACGCGAAGGGTTTCTGCAAACCCTTCCTTAGGTCCGCGGACTGTAACTTCTGTCGTTGGTTCAGAAATGCTTCTTTCTTCCCACCCGCGGACATCGCACACAAGAGCTCCCCGAATGCCGTCAACCAAAACTGCGCAGTGTCCGCTGGCCATGAGGTGAAAGAGAGCATTAATGGATGTGACTTCCCTGGTATTGCCAATCATGACAAGTTGCTCTTTGAACCCTGCATAAGCTTGAGCAGGAGCTTGCCAGTCAGAGGACTGGTCGGAAACGCCCATGAGCAGCATGTCAGAGACTGTCTTGTTGTCTATGAGACCATCAATATGAATAAGAACCACAGGGATAGGCTCTCCGGCGCCGTTTCCAACAGTGAGTTCCCTGACAACCAGGTCGGAGCTGTTGCCCGAAGCCTCTTTGATGCGTCTAGTATCGACTGATAGCTCCCCGGAGAGGACAAGGGATGTCAGGTCTGCCCCTGAAGGCACTTGGGGCAGCCTTGACCTTTTTGTCATGCTGGGTCTGACCTGCGACCTGTTTCGTGTTTTCCCCAGCCGGGAAAGAAGTCTGACGGCGTTCTTAAGCAACAGCTATCTCCCCCACATATGGCATAACCGGCAGAAATTGCCCGAAATCGTTCAAGGATAATCTTTCCTCTTTGAGCTTTGGCCTATGCATTAGTGTTCGTCTCACGAAGGGGTTTGGCGGCAGAACACAATGCCCTTTCCACAAGGCAGTGATAAGTATTGACCAAGGGATAGGATTCTCCAGATGCTCAAAAGGAGGGGTCTTAGCTTTGGAATCACGCGTCCGAGATCATCCGGTGCTGGACTTCCCTGAGAGGAAGAGAGTGCGGTTCTTCTGGCAAGACGAGGAAGTCTGGGGGTATGAGGGGGAGCCCATAGCGGCTGCGCTTCATGCGGCAGGCATCAAGGTCCTTCACAAGAGTCTGAAACTTGATAGGCCGCGGGGGTTCTTTTGTGCCATAGGAAACTGTTCCTCATGCCTGGTTGTCGTTGATGGCGTTCCCAACGTCAGGGCTTGCACTGAGAAGGTGAGAGAAGGAATCAGAGTTGAAATGCAGGTGGGTGCCGGACCGGCCCCTGGATGGGGGAGTGACGATCTTGATAGAGGCTGAACTGGCCATAGTTGGGGCAGGACCTGCCGGGATATGCGGAGCTCTTGAAGCTGCTTCACACGGGGTCAAGGTCACCCTTATTGACCGCAGTGATTACCCGGGTGGTCAGCTGATTAAGCAAACTCACAAGTTTTTTGGATGGCATCAAAAGTCAGCAGGCACACGCGGTATTGTCATTGCTCAGCGCCTGGCTGACCAGGTGATGTCGGAACCTGGCATTAGGTTCCTGGGGTCCACAGAAGCTTTGGGATATTACCAGGACGGAGTCCTTTTGCTTGAGACCCCGGACGGCATAGAGCATCTTCGCAGCCAGCGTCTTCTGATTGCCACAGGGGCACTTGAGAAGATGCTGCTTTTCCCGGGCAACGATCTTCCCGGAGTTTACGGTGCAGGTGCCGTTCAGACACTTATGAATGTTTACGGCATACGGCCCGGACAATCTGTCCTAATGGTAGGTTCGGGGAACATCGGGCTCATTGTCAGCTACCAGCTGGCTCAGGCCGGCGTGAAAGTCGCATGTCTGGTTGAGGCCATGCCGTCAATAGGTGGGTACGCAGTGCACGCTGCTAAGATCAGGCGCCTTGGCATCCCTGTCCTAACACGCCACAGCGTCAAGGAAGTATACGGGGACGTCCAGGTCGAAGGCGCAGTCATATGGCAGCTGGATGAGCGGTGGAAGGGAGTGCCCGGAACCGAAAAGGATCTCAGAGTCGATGTCGTATGTCTGGCCACGGGCCTGACGCCTCTTGGGGAGCTTCTGTGGCAGGCAGGATCTGAGATGAGGTACGTGCCACAGCTCGGAGGGTTCGTTCCCGTCTACGATGAGAACATGGAGACCACAGCTGAAGGCGTCTACGTAGCAGGCGATGCAGCGGGCATCGAGGAAGCTTCTACGGCTATGGCCGCCGGAAAGCTTGCGGGACTCTCAGCTGCCTACAGTCTGGCAAAGATGGACGAAAACGACTTTTTCAAGGCGCGGCAGGATATCTCGTCCGAACTGGAGTCTCTGAGAGCAGGACCTACAGGTGAAAAGATACGTCAGGGATTGGCGAGACTGAAGGAACTGTCTGAGAGGAGGGCTGAATCATGACGGAGAACTCATTGCTCTCGTCAGGGGTGCCCTCTCAGGAGGATCTTTCACGGAAAATACCCTCCAAAGAGAGAAGGGCAAAAGGACCCTACGTGATGATTGAATGCTTTCAGAAGATACCCTGCGACCCTTGCCATCACAGCTGTCGCTTTGGAGGCATCCCTGAGTTTCACGACATTAACGACATTCCTGTGGCTGACTGGGATAAGTGTACCGGCTGCGGCGCATGTGTCGCAGCTTGTCCTGGGCTGGCCATTTTCGTCATCGACGATACTTTCAGCGATACAGAGTGCCTAATAGCCATGCCCTATGAGTTCTGCCCCCTGCCAGAAAAGGGCCAGAAGGTGACCTTGCTTGATAGATCCGGGAGCATCGCAGGCAGAGGTTCGGTGGAAAGGGTCATTTCCGGCAAGAAGCCTCAGGGCACACCTGTTGTATGGGTAAGAGCTCCCAAGGATCTGTCTACAGTTGCCAGGCACTTTCGAATATGCGAGGAGTGGTGATCATGCCTGAACTTGACGGTGACATCATCGTTTGCAGGTGCGAAGACGTTACCCTGGAGGAGATCCGAAAGGTTATTCGGGAAGGCGCAACCACCATGGACGAGATAAGGCGTACCACCAGGGCGGGCATGGGACCATGCCAGGGACGTACGTGCCGCCTGCTCATTGCTTCTGAACTGGCCAGAGCTCTGGGCAAGAACGTTGCCGAAATACTGCCTTCCACTTGCAGACCTCCGTCCAAGGCCGTGCAGATGGGGGATCTGGAGAGGGCCGCTTTTCCAGCCGGTCAAAGGGACATGGAAGAAGGCGGCCAAGAGTCAGAGAAGGCCAGCGACAAGGGTAAGGCGGCGGAGGTGAAGGGATCATGAGAAAGAGTGCCGATGCCGTAGTTATCGGTGGCGGTGTGCAGGGTGCGTCAATTGCCTACAACCTTCTCAAGTTGGGCATGAAGAATGTGGTGCTCTGCGAGAAGAATACTTTTGCAAACGGTTCTACAGGAAGGTGCGGTGCCGGCGTCAGAGAGCAATGGGGCAGAGAAGGCAATTGCTTGCTCGCCAAGGCGGCCATTGATATCTTCGAGCAGCTTCCGGAAGAGCTTCAGGCTGACAGAGACATTGAGTTTCTGGAGAAAGGCTACCTTATGATGGCCTACACAGAGAAAGAGTGGGATCAGTTTCAAAAGAACGTAGCTCTTCAGAACCGCTTGGGCATCAAGTCGGTAATCATGACTCCTGACGATGTGAAAAACACTTTCCCGCCTGTAAGCGTAGAAGGCCTCTATGGAGCTACCTTCAATGCCCGGGATGGCCACGCCAACCCATTTCAAACTACCAGGGCATATCTACAAGCTTTTCGGAGGTTAGGCGGCGAAGCAAGTTTCTTCACCAGGGTAACGGGAATTGACGTATCCGGTGGCCAGGTGCAAAGAGTCACCACTGACAGGGGAGGAATAAGCACACCCATAGTCATCAACGCAGCGGGACCATGGGCGGCCCCTGTAGCTGCGATGGTCGGAGTGGAACTGCCGTTATTTACCCAGCGCCACCAGATCCTTGCCACTGAGCCTGTTGGATGGATTTTGGACCCAATGCTCATGTCGTTCTCGAGAAACTACTACTGCCAGCAGGGCCCTGAAGGCTCTTTTGTGATGGGTATGGGGAACCCTAACGAACCTCTGGGATATGACATTGGCCACTCATGGCATTTCCTACAGGAAATGGCAAGGGTCATGTGCCCTGTGCTGCCTGCGTTGAGAGGTATCCGGGTGGTCAGGCAGTGGTCGGGTCTGTACACGGTTACGCCCGACGCACACCCAATTCTGGGAGATGTCCCGGGAGTCCAAGGTTACTACCAGTCAGTTGGATTCAGCGGACACGGATTCATGCTTGCTCCTATCACCGGCCGGCTCATGGCCCAACTGATCCTGGGGCAGGAGACTTCCCTTGACATCAGCGGTCTGAATCTGGACAGGTTCAAGCGTGGAGAACTAATGGTCGAACCTTCGGTGGTCTAGGCGCTTTTGCAGGATAATGCCGGGAACATGACGAACAGTCGTATCGGGCCTTTGGATGTTCTTTGCCTGACTGAGGTGGTGACATGGCATGGAATTTCAGTCTATCGTGGATGAACTGGCCCGCATTGTCAAACGCCCGATAACAGTAGAGGATGCAGTTGGAAGGCTCATAGCATACTCGGTTCACGAGGAACCGGTTGATAATGTCCGCATGGAAACCCTTCTAAGAAAAGGGGCATCTCTCAACACCCTTGACGCCCTGAGGAGAAGGGGTGTCTATGAATGTGTGGACTCTGCCACTGGCATTGCTCGGGTGGCTGCCATTCCGGAAATAGGGTTCGGCCCGCGGATCTGCGCACCGGTAAAGGCCAAGGGTAAGGTGCTCGGTTACCTTTGGGCCGTGTATGATGAATCAATAATACCTGCCAGGATCGAAGAGGCGTTCTTGCGGGCATGTCAGGCACTGGCATCAGCCCTATTGCGCAGAGACTCGGCATGGCTGCGCCGGGATGAACTGCAAAACGGACTTGTCAGGGACCTTATTGCTGCTGAGCCCGGCGACCTTAATGATCTTGGTGAAGCGCTTGACCTCAGGGCGAAAGCTCTTGGATGGTATCCTTCCCGGCCCATTTATGTAGTTACCGTTAGGGCCGTATCCGGGGCTGACCTTGAGCCGGTCCTCCGGTGCGCAAATGCTTTTGAAGAGAGCTTGCAGAAGCATGGGGTAAGCTTTGTCAGAGGCACCTTTGAGAGCGAGACGGTTTTCGTTGTGAGCGGCATAAGCGCTTCGGAGGCAAGCAAGCTGGCCGAAAAGGCGGGAGCCTGGGACCGGGATATGGGTGAGCCAGGCGAGGAGCCGGGGCAAGCCCGGCGCCTTGTTTTTGCTGTGGGAATGGGCACTCCGGGAGAGAGTCTTTCTGACGTGCGAGCGTGTTACCTGGAGTCTTCAAGAGCTATCAACATCGGAATCAAGTTGGGCTCCCGGGGACCATGTTTCGACTACAGCACACTAGCTGCTTATGAGCTTGTCTCATGCATGGCTACTTGTCCGACTTCGCCCTACTTCGGCAGGCGTCTTGTAGAGAAGGTCAGAGATTACGACAGTCACCGGGGTACCGACCTTTTTGCCACCCTTGAAGCTTACCTTGATTTTTACGGCAAGCGCAAGGAGGCCGCCTTAAGGCTGGATATACATGCCAATACCCTGGACTACAGAGTCAGACGAATTCAGGAGATTACCGGAGCGGACCTGGAAGATCCAAACCTCCGCCTGGTCATGCATCTCTGGGTAAAGGCATTGCGGTTCTAGCGTGGTTCTAATGCGGTTGTGACGAGGAATGCGGTTTAACTTTTGGCGCAGCCTATGATATAGTCTTTGAAACCGTTGAAGGGGACAGATAGACAGGTCTACGGGCCAAAGAGAGCTGCCGGCCGGTGCGAGGCGGCGCCCGGCACCCTGTTGAGAGCACCCCGGAGGTGCGCTGCACAAAGGGCTTGACAATACAGGCCTGAGTATGCTGTGCCGGTAAGCCCCGTTACGGCAGACGAGGCGGGTTCCAGGCCATCCTGGACTACGCAAAACAAGGTGGCACCACGAGAGCAGGTTGTCTCGTCCTTGAGACGACCTGCTCCTTTATTTTAAGGAGGGAAGACTATGTTCGACGTAGGCATTTTGCGTGAGAACCGGCCTCTGGTCGAAGACATGCTGCGAAGGCGCAAGGCTACAGCTCCCCTGGATCTCATTTTACAGCTGGACGAGGAGCGCTCTGCCCTTGTTCGACAGGTCAACGACCTCAGAGAAGAAAGGAACCGAATTACGGCAAAGGTCAGCAGGCAGAGCGACCCTGAGGAGCGAGAAAAGCTTATCTTAGCAAGCAGGGTTGTGAGGGAGAAGGTTCTTGAGACAGAGGGAAGACTTTCAGAGATTGAGAAGAAGCTCCATGACATAGTGATTTGGGTTCCTAACTTGCTGGCCCCCGATGTCCCTGAAGGCAAGGATGATTCGGAAAACGCTGAGGTGAGACGGTGGGGCCGGCCTAGAACCTTTGACTTCCCGGTTAGGGATCATGTTGAGATAGGAGAGTCCCTGGGGCTTATAGACACCGGGAAGGGTGCAAAGGTGTGGGGCACCAGGACCTATTTCCTGATGAACGATGCCGTGTACCTTGAGTTGGCCCTGGTCCGGTTTGGCCTGGATCTGCTGGTTGCAGAAGGGTTTCAGCCCGTCATACCGCCCATAGTCGTAAGAGAGGATGTCCTTCTGGGAACCAGGCACCTGCCGTTTTTCAGCGATCAGATCTACCGGATTGAAGGCCAGAATCTGGGTTTAGTCGGTACTTCCGAGATTCCCCTGGGCGCCATGCATGCCGGCGAGATCCTCCGGGAAGAGGATCTGCCCCTTAAGTACGCCGGGTTCTCTCCGTGTTATAGGACTGAAGTAGGGTCCGGAGGCAGGGATGTTCGGGGACTCATACGCACACACCACTTTGACAAACTGGAGATGTTTGTGTATGACAAGCCAGCTGATTCAGAGGCAACCCACCAATGGATGGTATCCCTTGAGGAGAGGATCTTCCAGACACTGGAGATACCTTACAGAGTTGTGAACATATGTGCAGGCGATTTAGGCCCTGTGGCATACAAGAAGTATGATCTTGAATTCTGGAAGCCGTCCGACCGGGTGTACCGGGAGATAACTTCCTGCAGCAACTGCACGGATTTTCAATCCAGAGGGTTGAACGTGAGGTACAAGAAAGCTACAGGCGGGAAAACCGCTTTGGTGCACACCCTGAACGGTACCGCTATTGCTATCGGCAGGACCCTGGTAGCTATCCTTGAGAACTACCAGAATGCCGACGGAAGCGTCACCGTTCCGGAGGTACTGCGCAAGTATATGCCGGGCGAAAAGTCTCGCCTGGGTTAACAGATTGGAGAACGTGCAAGCTAATATTCAGGCAGGAGTAACAAACAGTTTCGTGGAAGTATTTCGATACAAGAAATATCTAATGGGAAATACGGTAAGGGGGCTGTTTGTTCATGGAGGAACTCAAGAAGCAGATTGAGGAGCTCAAGCGACAACAGGCAGGCCTGGGCCAGACGTTTTCGTCTTTGGCAAAGGCCATAGATGACGTACATTGGTTCCAGGTGATGCAAGATACAGCCATCGTTGACAAAGTTACCTACATTGGTCCTCCTCCTGCAAATCCGGCGGCGCAGTCGTCCCAGGATAGGGGGAATCCCTTGAAGATCCGGGCCTATACTTTCGTGCCGAAAGACGCAGACATGAGCAAGAAGTACCCGCTCATGGTTTTCGTTCACGGCGGAGTGCACTCCAATTTCAGCACCGGTTCGGCCCACATAATTAAGGAGCTCGTAAGCCAGGGGTACATAGTTGTGGCGCCTGACTACCGGGGAAGTACAGGTTACGGTGGCCAGTTCTACAGGTTTATTGACTACGGTGGGCTGGAAGTAGAGGATTGCCTGGAAGGGCGCAATTTCATGATCGAAAATGAGCCTCTGGTAGATTCTGATCGAGTGGGTATCATGGGATGGAGCCACGGCGGCTTTATCACTCTCTTCAACATCTTCCGTTACCCTGAAGCTTATAAGGTAGCTTATGCAGGGGTTCCTGTCAGCGATTTGGTGGCCCGGATGGGGTACAAGGGGCCCTACTATCAAGAGCTCTTTGCTGCGCCGTATCACATAGGGAGAACCGCCGCTCAGGATCCCAAGGAGTACAGGAAACGCTCACCTGCCTGGCATGCTGACAAGCTGGAGACTCCTCTCCTAGTTCATACGACCACCAACGACGAGGATGTGAACGTCCTGGAGGTTGAGCATCTGATTAAGTCGCTGAAGGCTGCGGGCAAGGAGTTTGAGTACAAGATCTACGACAACGCTCCCGGCGGACATGTGTTTGACAGGATAGACACTAGGCTTGCCAAAGAGTCTCGTAAGGAGATATACGAGTTTCTGGCCAGATACCTGAACCCGCCCTATCCTGTGAGCTTGTAGGCATTGATTACGCTGCAGGCCCCGGCCTGGTAAAAGCCATGGCTGGGGCCTTGATTTTTGAACGGGCTGCGGGCGTGCCCGCCAAAACCGCCGACGGCCGACACACTTCGACATATTGTGCGAATCAAGAAGGATTTTGGTGAGATATATCGAATAGTAATACTGTTGCAAGTCGCACGGATGAACCCTTAAGTCGCAGTAATGAACAGGTCTTACATCGCAAGAATGCTATGTAGCCGGGGTCCGGTCGTGCGACATTTTTTACAGAAGGAGGTGAAATGAATGTTTCAACTGCTCTATCTGGCGGCAGAAGCGCCTAAGTACAAGATGGGGTTCGTGGTCAACCAGAAGAACGCGGTCTTTGCCTGTCTGTTCTACGTTGTTCAAGGGATCTTGATTTGGTGGGGCGTAAATCGCGCAAGAGCGGGTTTGCCTCTCCCGGAGATTCGCAGAATACCCGGGCTGGATTCCTTCGACGAGGCAGTAGGACGTGCCACGGAAATGGGTCGGCCGGTCCATATGACCAACTACAGTGAAGGGCTTGGCGGTTCGGGTACCTTCGCATATTGGTCGTATATGGCCCACGTTGCAAAGCTGTGCGCATCCTATGACACCAGGATCATCGTTACCGACAGCAGCTATCTGTGCAACGCGGTACACCAGGAAATCGTCAGGCAGGCATTTCTTGAGGCCGGACGCCCTGATGCGTTCAACAGAGACGACATCAGGTATCTGTCAGGCACCCAGTTTGCCTGGACTATGGGAGTGGCCGGTATGATCGCTCGCGAGAAGCCTGCAGCTCAGTTCCTGATCGGTTACTTCTACGCTGAGTGTCTTATCCTGGCTGAGGCAGGTTGTCTGGAAGGAGCTATCCAGGTATCAGCCCAGTACAATACTTCCCAGACTCCGTTCTTCATTGCCACGTGTGACTACACTCTCATCGGCGAGGAAATGTTTGCCGGCGCTGCGTATATCTCCAAGGAGCCAGTCATCACCGGCAGCGTTGTGTCGCAGGACATCTACCGTGTGGCCGTGTTTGTCATGATTGTGGCCGGAACCTTGCTTGAGACTTTCGCTCCTGAGCACAACTTCCTCAAGACTTTGCTGAATTACTAGGATTTGGTCTTCACAGTGGCAACTGAAGGGAGGTGTCTGAGCTGAAAAGAGAAGTTCCGTTTATCATCATGATCATCATGATAATAGCGCGGTGGGCGTTTGAGTGGATTGGCCCGGTGGAAGCTTTGCTGGTTCCCGGCACCACTTTGAAAGTACGCGCACTGATAAGCTACGCCATGACCTACATGGGTATCGGCGCCTTTCTCATGGGCATTCTGAACTTCAGCCGTGTCCATGTCGGTAACATCAGCAGGCGCCGTGAACACTGGATATACAGTGCCTGGGCGCTTATATGCGCCTGGGGATATGCCGCGTACGGTGTGTGGAAGAGCAACAAGGATCCACTGTATGATTCCATCTATCAAGTCGTCTTTACAACGCTGGACGCAACTATGTACTCGCTTCTTGCGTTCTACATTGCCTCTGCCGCTTACAGGGCTTTCAGGCTAAGAAACGTGGAGGCCACTTTGATGATGGGCATTGCCCTCGTTGTGATGCTGGCTAACGTTCCTCTGGGGGAGTTCGTATGGAGCAGCAGCGGCCCTTTAGGGGGATTTGTGGGACTACGGGATTGGGTAATGCAGACCCCAACGGCAGCTGTTGGCCGGGCGATCAGTCTTGGTATAGTGTTCGGTCAGATTGCAAGCAGCTGGAGGGTAATCCTTGGAATAGAAAGGCGTCACCTGGGACAGTGATGGCCCGGGCATATCTGGAAGTTTAGCGCAGTTTCGGGTGAAGGGAGGGGAACGTAAATGAGACAGTTCTTCGAGAGATTTGAAGATATCAACCCCCGCATTGTGTATCTTCTCATGGCGCTGGCCCTGGTAATCCCGGTTCTCAAGCCTATTGGCATGCCCATAGTGGTCGATCAGTCAACGAGGGTCATATTCGATTGGATTGAGAATAGCAACCCGGGTGACATCGTATTCTTCGACTCAGCCTACGGCGGCGGTTCTTCGTCAGAGCTGAACCCACAGCTTGCGGCCTGGTTCTACCATTGCATGAAAAAGGACGTTAAGGTAATCAACATATCTCAGTGGAGTTCCGGAGCTATGATAGCTGCTGACGTATGCAAGAAAGTGGCGGAGCAGGCCAAGGCAGACGGGTACAACGCCGAGTACGGTGTTGACTGGGTCTTTGTGGGATACAAGTCTATGATCTGGCGTGAAATGCGGGAGGATTTCTGGAAGACTTGCGGCAACACGGACTTCTGGGGAAATCACTTTTCGACCCTGCCTCTGATGGAAAGGGTCAAGAAGTGGGATGTTGAAACCTCCAAGGGGTTCCTTGGGTTTGACAGCGGAAGCCCTGGCGTAGGCACCTACCTGATCAACTGGGCCGAACATGATATCTATGTTGGTGCTGCAGCTGTCCAGGCATCAGGCCTTCAGTCGGTTTTGAGATCAGGTCAGATTAAGGGCATGATGGTGGGTTTGAGTGGGGCCGCTCAGTATGAGAAGCTTCTTAACCGTCCGAGCGAAGCAACAGTGCTTATGGATGCGCAAAGCCTGGGCCATTTGATAATCATCATCCTTATCATACTGGGTAACGTGTCGTTCTTCCTGAAGCAAAAAAGCAGGGGAAGTGCCGTCTAGGCCGGACTTATTACTTGGGATTGGAAAGGAAAGCGAGGTGAACTTTCGTGGAATGGACTAGGCCTCAAATATGGCTGGCGGCTTTCCTGACTCTTGGGGTTTACTCGTACCTGGTGAAAGAGAATCCTTGGTACCGGTTTGCTGAGCATACTTTTGTGGGCCTTGCCGTGGGTCATGGTGTAACCATGAGCATACATCAGACGTTGATTCCGTATACTAAGACCCACGTCATCGAAGACGGTCGCTGGTGGTTTGTCCTTTTGGTACCAATCGGTCTCATGTATTACACCAGATACTTTTGGGATGGGAAATACGGGTGGCTTTCATCGTATCCTATCTGTCTGTCAATGGGATGGGATCTGGGATACGATCTTGCACGAGGATACAGGTCGACAATAGTACAGCTGGCAGATACAATGGTCAATCTTAAGAAATTCGACGACTTGCTGTTCTTCGCAATCTGGGTTTGTGCCATGATGTACTTCTTCTTCACAGTGGGCAAAGAGTCGAAGACAATTGCCACATGTGGCAAGATAGGGCGTTATTTCATGATGCTCAGATTTGGAGCAGCTTTTGCAAACACGATTCAGGGTCGAATTTCCCTGTTCCTTGGTCGCTTGAGTTTCTTGCTGACTGACTGGTTGAAGATAAAGGCCTGATTCATGTTGGATACTTGGTAGTATCCCAACGAGTTTTCAAACGGGACCCGGGACTCAAAACCCGGGTCCCGTTTATTTCCACTGGGTTTCGGCGAGCATGGCCAGTCATGCTGCTTACAGGGTGATAATAAGACTTTTCGGCCAGGTGGCAAGATTTTTAGTTTGACAACAGTTTTTGCTTTAGTGTATAATAAAAATTTTACGTGGGAGGAATCCCTAGAAACATGTCGAATACTGTCGAATGGAGAGTCATCGAAGGCACGGGCTTCTCAGCCGACAGGTAAAACTTGGTCTGGTTTTTCAATGGAGTACCAGATGCGCCAGTTCAACTGGTTCTGTACAGCGGGCGGGTACCGGCCTATCTTCTCCGCCGAAGGAGGTGAACATGAATGTTTCAACTGCTCTACCTGGCTGCAGAAGCGCCAAAGTACAAAATGGGCTTCGTGGTCAACCAGAGGAATGCTGTTTCAGCCTGCCTTTTCTACTTGGTTCAGGGAGTTCTGGTGTACATTGCGGTAAACCGTGCAAGAGCGGGTCTGCCGCTGCCGGATATCCGCAAGATACCGGGATTGGACTCCTTCGACGAGGCAGTAGGGCGTGCTACTGAGATGGGACGGCCTGTTCATATGGCCAACTACGGCGAAGGTCTCGGAGGTGCCGGAACTTTCGCCTACTGGTCGTATATGGCCCACGTTGCGAAGCTATGTGCGTCGTACGATACCAGGATACTCGTAAGTGACAGCAGTTATCTGTGCAACGCAGTTCATCAGGACCTCGTTAGACAGGCATATCTCGAGGCCGGGCGGCCCGATGCCTTCAACAGCGATGATATCAGGTACGTGACAGGCTCCCAGTTTTCCTGGGCCATGACCGTGACCGGCATGATCGCTCGTGAGAAGCCTGCGGCTCAGTTTCTGATCGGGGGGTTCCAGGCCGAAGCGCTTCTGGTGGCGGAAGCAGGTGCCCTGGCAGGAGCTATTCAGATTGTTGCCACGGGTTCAACGACGCAGATTCCGTTTCTAATTGCATCATGTGACTATGTCATGATCGGTGAGGAGTTGTACGCCGGGGCTGCGTGGCTGTCCAAGGAGCCGGTTATCACCGGTAGTGTTGTATCCCAGGACATTATCCGTATGGTTGTGTTCGTTTCGGTTCTTTGCGGCGCGCTGCTGGAGACGTTTGCACCTAAGTATAACTTCTTTCTGAGGTTCTACAACTTCTAGCAAGCATGTGCCGTTTGAAGGGGGGTGCACGATTTGAAAAGGGAAATTCCGTTTATCCTCATGATCATCATGATCATCCTTCGCTGGGGGCTTGAGTGGATTGGTCCGGCTGAGGCCATGAGGCTCGCCGACGGGATGAAGGTTCGTACGTGTATAAGCTGGGCCCTGGATTTCATGGGATTGGGCGCTTTCGGTCTGGGCGCAGTGAATTTCAGTCGCGTTCATTTGAATAACGTCAGAAAGCGTCGTGAGAACTGGATATTCAGCGCATGGGCTGTTGTCTTAGCCTGGAGCTATGGCATATACGGCATATGGAAGTCAAATACCGACCCACTGTTCGATGCAATCTTCCAGGTTGTGAGCGTACCCTTGGATTCAACCATGTTCTCGCTCCTTGCTTTCTATATCGCTTCAGCTGCCTACAGGGCTTTTAGGCTGAGGAACATGGACGCCACAGTCATGATGGGCTTTGCCCTTATTGTGATGCTGGCCAACGTTCCTTTTGGGCAGTTCATCTGGGGCACCGATGGTTGGTTGGGGGGGTTCATCGGAATTAAGGATTGGGCGTTACAGATACCCACTGCAGCCGTTGGGCGGGCCATCAGTATTGGCGTGTACTTCGGAGGCATCGCCAGTACATGGAGGGTGGTCCTTGGCATAGAAAGGCGTCATCTGACGCAGCAATAGGGCGTTCGAGCCTTGTTTTTGTGAAATGCACTTTGTCGTGAAGGGAGGGGACAAGAGTGAGGCAGTTTTTTGAAAGGTTCGAGGACATTAGTCCGCGGATGGTGTATCTGCTTATGGCACTGGCCCTGGTAATCCCGGTTCTTAAGCCGATTGGCATGCCCCTAGGGATTAGCGAGATGACCAGGTCCGTGTTTGATTGGATTGAAAACAGTCAGCCAGGAGAGATAGTGTTCTTCGACGCATCCTTCGGATCCGCAGTTAATGCGGAGTTGACACCGCAGCTGGAAGCCTGGTTCTACCATTGCCTGAAGAAAGACCTCAAGGTTGTGGGTTTGGCTCAGTGGAACGCAGGAGCAATGATAGCAGGGGATGTCTGCAAGAGAGTGGCAAAGCAGGCCAAGGCTGACGGTTACAATGCAGAGTACGGCGTCGATTGGGTTTTCGTAGGCTGGAAGAGCATGACCTGGCGCGAACTGCGAGAGGACTTTTGGAAAACCTGCGGCAATACTGACTTCTGGGGTAATCACTTTTCTACCTTGCCTTTAATGGAGAGGGTGAAAAAGTGGAATGCCGAAACCTCCAAGGGTTTGATCGACTTCTACGCAGGAAGTCCTGGAGTGGGTACATATCTGGTTGAGTGGGCTGACTGCGAAATCTATGTTGGCTCACTGGCGGTTGAGGCCTCTGCGTTGATGAGCGTCCTGAGATCGGGTCAGATTAAGGGACTGATGGCAGGGATGAGCGGTGCTGCCCAGTATGAGAAACTCCTGGGCCGCAAAGGTGAGGCAACTGTCCTTATGGATGCACAAAGCCTCGGCCACTTGATAATCATGATTCTTGTGGTACTGGGTAACGTGTCGTTCTTCCTGAAGCAAAAGGGCAGGGCAAGGGCCGTGTGATTACGTCATCATCTTCGAGACGGCAATTGTGAAAGCGAGGTGAACTTCTGTGGAATGGACCAGACCTCAAATATGGGTGGCGGCATTGCTTACTCTTGCGGTCTACTCGTACCTGATCAAGGAGAACCCTTTCTACCGGTTTGCGGAACACACATTTATCGCTCTTGTGATTGGCCGCGGTCTTTGTCTGAGCGTGCACCAGAGCATTATCCCTTACTACAAGACTCACGTCGTTGAGGATGGCCGGTGGTGGTTCCTGTTGCTGGTCCCTATGGGTGCATTATACTATACAAGGAGCTTCTGGGGCGGAAAGTATGGCTGGCTTGCCTCGTATCCCATTTGCATCGGCATGGGGTGGAGCATAGGATATAGTATTGCCCGAGGCGCCAGATCGACCATGGTACAGATAGCCGATAACATGCGTAACCTCAGAGAATTTGAGAACTTGCTGTTCCTCGTAATCTGGGTTTGTGCCATGATGTACTTCTTCTTCACGGTAGGCAAGACGTCAAAGACGGTTGCTACGTGTGGCAAAATCGGACGGTACTTCATGATGATTAGGTTTGGCGCTGCTTTCGGTAACACCATCGAGGGACGGATATCGTTGTTCCTTGGCCGGCTGCAGTTCTTGTTACGCGACTGGATACAGCCTATGTTTGCTAGAGGCTAGACTTACCGGTGACGGAGGACTATTGCAGCGCTACTGACTGACTGGTTGAAGATAGAGGCCTGATTCACGTTGGATACTCGGTAGTATCCTAACGAGTTGTTAAACGGGACCCGGGACTTAAGACCCGGGTCCCGTTTATTTCCGTTGCGTTTCGGTGAGCATTGCCAGTTAGTCTGCTTACAGGGTGAGAAATAAGACTCTCCGGCTATATGACAATATTTGCGGTTTGACGACAAGTTTCGCTTTAGTGTAGAATAAAAAATTTAAGGCAGAAGGAATTCTTAGAAAAATGTAGAATAGAGAGGCATTGAAGGCACGGGCTGTTCAACCGGCAGACAAAACTTGGTCTTATTTTTCAACGGAGTACTAGATGCACCAATCCAACTGGTTCTGTACGGCAGATGAGTACCGGCCTATCTTATGCAGAAGGAGGTGAAATGAATGTTTCAACTGCTCTACCTGGCGGCAGAAGCGCCTAAGTACAAGATGGGGTTCGTGATCAACCAGAAGAACGCGGTCTTTGCCTGTCTGTTCTACGTTGTTCAAGGGATCTTGATTTGGTGGGGCGTAAATCGCGCAAGAGCGGGTTTGCCTCTCCCGGAGATTCGCAGAATACCCGGGCTGGATTCCTTCGACGAGGCAGTAGGACGTGCCACGGAAATGGGTCGGCCGGTCCATATGACCAACTACAGTGAAGGGCTTGGCGGTTCGGGTACCTTCGCATATTGGTCGTATATGGCCCACGTTGCAAAGCTGTGCGCATCCTATGACACCAGGATCATCGTTACCGACAGCAGCTATCTGTGCAACGCGGTACACCAGGAAATCGTCAGGCAGGCATTTCTTGAGGCCGGACGCCCTGATGCGTTCAACAGAGACGACATCAGGTATCTGTCAGGCACCCAGTTTGCCTGGACTATGGGAGTGGCCGGTATGATCGCTCGCGAGAAGCCTGCAGCTCAGTTCCTGATCGGTTACTTCTACGCTGAGTGTCTTATCCTGGCTGAGGCAGGTTGTCTGGAAGGAGCTATCCAGGTATCAGCCCAGTACAATACTTCCCAGACTCCGTTCTTCATTGCCACGTGTGACTACACTCTCATCGGCGAGGAAATGTTTGCCGGCGCTGCGTATATCTCCAAGGAGCCAGTCATCACCGGCAGCGTTGTGTCGCAGGACATCTACCGTGTGGCCGTGTTTGTCATGATTGTGGCCGGAACCTTGCTTGAGACTTTCGCTCCTGAGCACAACTTCCTCAAGACTTTGCTGAATTACTAGGATTTGGTCTTCACAGTGGCAACTGAAGGGAGGTGTCTGAGCTGAAAAGAGAAGTTCCGTTTATCATCATGATCATCATGATAATAGCGCGGTGGGCGTTTGAGTGGATTGGCCCGGTGGAAGCTTTGCTGGTTCCCGGCACCACTTTGAAAGTACGCGCACTGATAAGCTACGCCATGACCTACATGGGTATCGGCGCCTTTCTCATGGGCATTCTGAACTTCAGCCGTGTCCATGTCGGTAACATCAGCAGGCGCCGTGAACACTGGATATACAGTGCCTGGGCGCTTATATGCGCCTGGGGATATGCCGCGTACGGTGTGTGGAAGAGCAACAAGGATCCACTGTATGATTCCATCTATCAAGTCGTCTTTACAACGCTGGACGCAACTATGTACTCGCTTCTTGCGTTCTACATTGCCTCTGCCGCTTACAGGGCTTTCAGGCTAAGAAACGTGGAGGCCACTTTGATGATGGGCATTGCCCTCGTTGTGATGCTGGCTAACGTTCCTCTGGGGGAGTTCGTATGGAGCAGCAGCGGCCCTTTAGGGGGATTTGTGGGACTACGGGATTGGGTAATGCAGACCCCAACGGCAGCTGTTGGCCGGGCGATCAGTCTTGGTATAGTGTTCGGTCAGATTGCAAGCAGCTGGAGGGTAATCCTTGGAATAGAAAGGCGTCACCTGGGACAGTGATGGCCCGGGCATATCTGGAAGTTTAGCGCAGTTTCGGGTGAAGGGAGGGGAACGTAAATGAGACAGTTCTTCGAGAGATTTGAAGATATCAACCCCCGCATTGTGTATCTTCTCATGGCGCTGGCCCTGGTAATCCCGGTTCTCAAGCCTATTGGCATGCCCATAGTGGTCGATCAGTCAACGAGGGTCATATTCGATTGGATTGAGAATAGCAACCCGGGTGACATCGTATTCTTCGACTCAGCCTACGGCGGCGGTTCTTCGTCAGAGCTGAACCCACAGCTTGCGGCCTGGTTCTACCATTGCATGAAAAAGGACGTTAAGGTAATCAACATATCTCAGTGGAGTTCCGGAGCTATGATAGCTGCTGACGTATGCAAGAAAGTGGCGGAGCAGGCCAAGGCAGACGGGTACAACGCCGAGTACGGTGTTGACTGGGTCTTTGTGGGATACAAGTCTATGATCTGGCGTGAAATGCGGGAGGATTTCTGGAAGACTTGCGGCAACACGGACTTCTGGGGAAATCACTTTTCGACCCTGCCTCTGATGGAAAGGGTCAAGAAGTGGGATGTTGAAACCTCCAAGGGGTTCCTTGGGTTTGACAGCGGAAGCCCTGGCGTAGGCACCTACCTGATCAACTGGGCCGAACATGATATCTATGTTGGTGCTGCAGCTGTCCAGGCATCAGGCCTTCAGTCGGTTTTGAGATCAGGTCAGATTAAGGGCATGATGGTGGGTTTGAGTGGGGCCGCTCAGTATGAGAAGCTTCTTAACCGTCCGAGCGAAGCAACAGTGCTTATGGATGCGCAAAGCCTGGGCCATTTGATAATCATCATCCTTATCATACTGGGTAACGTGTCGTTCTTCCTGAAGCAAAAAAGCAGGGGAAGTGCCGTCTAGGCCGGACTTATTACTTGGGATTGGAAAGGAAAGCGAGGTGAACTTTCGTGGAATGGACTAGGCCTCAAATATGGCTGGCGGCTTTCCTGACTCTTGGGGTTTACTCGTACCTGGTGAAAGAGAATCCTTGGTACCGGTTTGCTGAGCATACTTTTGTGGGCCTTGCCGTGGGTCATGGTGTAACCATGAGCATACATCAGACGTTGATTCCGTATACTAAGACCCACGTCATCGAAGACGGTCGCTGGTGGTTTGTCCTTTTGGTACCAATCGGTCTCATGTATTACACCAGATACTTTTGGGATGGGAAATACGGGTGGCTTTCATCGTATCCTATCTGTCTGTCAATGGGATGGGATCTGGGATACGATCTTGCACGAGGATACAGGTCGACAATAGTACAGCTGGCAGATACAATGGTCAATCTTAAGAAATTCGACGACTTGCTGTTCTTCGCAATCTGGGTTTGTGCCATGATGTACTTCTTCTTCACAGTGGGCAAAGAGTCGAAGACAATTGCCACATGTGGCAAGATAGGGCGTTATTTCATGATGCTCAGATTTGGAGCAGCTTTTGCAAACACGATTCAGGGTCGAATTTCCTTGTTCCTTGGTCGCTTGAGTTTCTTGCTGACTGACTGGTTGAAGATAAAGGCCTGATTCATGTTGGATACTTGGTAGTATCCCAACGAGTTTTCAAACGGGACCCGGGACTCAAAACCCGGGTCCCGTGCATTTTGCAGGAGATCTTGAGAGCGCACAGCTGCAAAGGACATCCGCCATGGGCCCAGTCGTCATCAATTGCGGCAGTATCCCTATCTGTGCTATACTTTCTCTAGGCAAAGGGGCATAACATCGAGGAGAAGTCGTCGGAGTGGGTTTGAGCCGGAACCCACTTTTTGTATGTTTTCATGCAATACCGAACCCAGACCGGCATTGAGGTGAGCAAGGTGCGGACTCGCGCAATTGAGGATAAGCTGTTCCTTGAACTGGAGCCTTTAGTAGAACAAGCTGGAGTGAGACTACTGGACGTTGAGTCTACGTCACAGGGCAAACTTCCGGTCATAAGGATCTGTATATATAGCTCGGAAGGGGTGTCTTTGGACGATTGTGTCCGGGTGCAAAGCGTCTGCGGTGACTACCTGGACCGTGAGGACCCGGTTCCGGGAAGTTACACCCTTGAAGTTTCATCGCCTGGCCTAGAGAGGGTTCTCAGAAGGGATCATGAGTTTGACCTGTTCAGGGGGCGGCTTTGCCAGGTGAACCTGTTTCGCCCTGTGGACGGCAAGAGAACATTTCGCGGATATCTTGACGGGTTGGCGAACTTGCCCGGGGCCTTAGGCGGCGCTGTAGCTCTTGCAGCTGAAGAGGGCAACCTGGTTTTTGACAGGGCCAACGTAAGCAAAGTGAAGTTGCTCTATGATGAGAAAAGTCCGGCTATGGAGAAGGGAGGCGGGAGGATTGAACGGTGATATTCTGGTTGCACTTAGCCAACTGGAACGGGAACGCGGTATCTCTGTCGGTGATCTGGTGGAAGCGTTAGAGGCGGCCTTGCTTTCGGCGTACAGAAAGCATTTTGGGACCGCGGAGAACGTAAGGGTCCATTTTGACGGTTCTTCAGGCGCCATACGGGTACTCTCCCGCCGCCAGGTGGTAGAGACGGTCGAGGATCCCCAAAAGGAGATATCTCTTGAAGAAGCTTGGGCTATACGTCCTGGTTACAGTGTCGGTGACACGGTTGAGGAGGAGATTCCAGCCCAGGGGTTTGGGAGGATTGCCGCGCAGACCGCCAAGCAGGTGGTCATGCAGAAGCTCAGGGAAAAAGAGCGTGGCATGATCTATGAGGAGTTTGCCGAAAGGGAAGGCGACGTGGTTACCGGGCAGGTCGTGCGCATGGATCGCGGAGTGGCCATTATCGACCTGGGGCGGGCGGAAGGCTTTCTTATGCCCAGAGAGCAGGTAAAAAGCGAGAGATACAGAGAAAGGGATCGGCTCAAGGCCTACGTTGTAGAGGTCCGGAAAATGCCCCGGGGACCACAGATTATGCTGTCGCGGACCCATCCCGGACTCCTAAAGCGCCTTCTTGAGCTTGAGGTACCGGAGATAAGAGATGGCATTGTTGAGATCAGAGGCATTGCCAGGGAGGCCGGTCAACGATCCAAGGTGGCCGTGAAGGCCAATTTGCCGGAAGTTGACGCTCTGGGAGCTTGTGTTGGGGCCAGGGGAAGCCGGGTTCAGGCAATCGTTCAGGAGCTCCGGGGCGAGCGCATAGACATAATCGAATGGGACCAAACCCCCCAGGTTTTCGTGGCCAATGCGCTTAGTCCTGCCAAAGTGATTAGGGTTGATGTCAATCAGCAAGAGAGAGTGGCCAGAGTTACGGTTCCGGATCACCAGCTATCGCTGGCCATCGGCCGCGATGGTCAGAACGCCCGGCTTGCGGCCAGACTGACAGGTTTGAAAGTTGACATAAAATCAGACAGGGGCTAAGCTCGCCACTATAATGTTAGGGAAATGGTTAGGGTGTAAGCTGGAGGAGGTAGCTATTTGATGTAAATCAAAAGGAGGTGGAGACAATGCCCAGAAGATTGCCTCAAAGAACTTGCCTGGGATGCCAGAATGTGAGACCTAAGAGAGACATGATAAGGATCATCCGAACTCCTCAGGGTTCGGTGGAGATAGACCCTTCAGGCAAGAAACCCGGACGAGGCGCTTACGTATGCCCCAGCATGGATTGTCTTGAGAAGCTCAGAAAGGGCAAACGTTTGGAGAAAGTTCTGGAGGTTGTCCCCCCTCCTTTGATTTTTGAGTCACTGAAGGAGCGGATTGAGGAGATTAATGTGTTAAAGGGGACTGAATCACTATGAGGAGGTGATTGTGGATGGCGAACCGAGTTCGCGTCTACGAACTTGCAAAGGATCTGGGAGTTGACTCCAAGGTCGTGATATCCGCACTAAATGAAATGGGTTTGCCTGTCAAGAACCATATGGCAACCCTTGATGATAATGCCAGGCAAGCTTTGTCGAAGAGATTTGCCCCGAAGCAAGCTCCGCAACAAGCTCAAGTGCAGAAGGATGCCGGTAGTCGCCGGAATCAAGATCAGCGAAATATCAGTGAGACGGGGCAGCAGCCTTCCGGGCAGCAGCCTTCCGGGCAGCAGCCTTCCGGGCAGCGGCCTTCCGGGCAGCGCCCTTCCGGGCAGCGCCCTTCCGGGCAGCAGCCTTCCGGGCAGCGCCCTTCCGGGCAGCGCCCTTCCGGGCAGCAGCCTTCCGGGCAGCGCTCTTCCGGGCAGCGGTCGCCAGGTCAGAGTTCCACAGGGCAAAGATTCCAGGGACAAAGACCTTCGGGGCAGGGGCAAGGAGAGCGGCGGGGTAGAGGCCGCTCCGGTGCACAACAGCCAGGCAGAAGACCCAGAGGGAAAGGTGACAGCCGGTCAAGCGGTCAGGCTGCAACAGGAGCTCGCAGGGTGGTCATTCAAGGGTCCACGCCTGTTCGAGAACTGGCAACGTTGGTAGGAATGCCTGTGGCAAACGTTTTGCGGACCCTTATGAGCCTTGGGGTGTTGATAAGCATTAACCAAAGCGTTCCGCCTGAGATAGCTGTAAAGGTGGCCGAGAAACTTGGGTGCGTTGTTACGGTCAAGGAACCTGAGAGAACCACCGAGGAACTGATTGCCGAGGAGCTTGATCGGCCTGATGATCCAGAGGCCTCGGTGCCCAGGCCACCTGTGGTAACTGTCATGGGCCATGTGGATCACGGAAAGACATCTCTGCTTGATGCCATGAGGGACACCAACATCACCGAGAGAGAAGCCGGAGGGATCACCCAGCATATTGGGGCGTCTGTAGTAGACCGGGATGGGAGCCGGATTATTTTCCTGGATACCCCGGGGCATGAAGCGTTTACTGCCATGCGGGCAAGAGGAGCGCAAGCTACTGATGTTGCAGTTCTGGTGGTTGCTGCCGATGACGGGGTAATGCCCCAGACCATTGAGGCGATCAACCATGCTAAAGCAGCCGGAGTTCCTATTGTGGTCGCCCTGAACAAAATGGATAAGCCGGGAGTTAAGCCTGACCGGGTCAAGCAACAGCTGGCTGAAGCAGGTCTGACCCCCGAAGAATGGGGCGGCGATGCCATTGTTGTGGAAGTATCAGCCAGAACAGGGCAGGGTCTGGATACCCTGCTGGAGATGATTCTCCTTGTGTCAGAGATGCAAGAGATCAAGATGGATCCCACAAGAAAGGCCCGGGGGATCATAATAGAGTCTCTCATGGATAAGGGTAGAGGTCCTGTGGCAACGGCCATAATAAAATCAGGAGTGTTGAGGGTTGGCGACGTGTTAATCACTGACACAACCTGGGGCCGGATTCGCGCTATGCATGATGCCCGGGGAAAGAGGGTCAGGAAGGCAGGACCGGCTACTCCCGTTGAAATCGTAGGCATGGAGGGACTGCCTCAAGCAGGAGACCAGTTCCTTGTGGTGGAAGACGAGAAAATGGCCAAGGATCTTACACAGCAGAGAAGAGATGAGAGACGTGCAGAGGAGTTAGGCGCCACTCATCGCATGACTCTTGAGGAACTTTTCAAGAAAAGAAGCGAAGGTGACAAGCGCCAGCTCAAGCTCATTGTGAAGAGCGACGTCCAGGGTTCCCTTGAAGCCATAGTGCAAGCTCTAAGGAAACTGGAAGGCGGGGAAGTCGAGCTTGTGCTCATCCATTCAGGAGTGGGCGCCATCACTGAGTCAGATGTCATGCTCGCCAAAGCGTCAGACGCTAAGATACTCGGGTTTAATGCCAGGCCAGTTGGCAGCGCTCAGAGCTTGGCAGATACAGACCACGTTGAGATACGAACCTACAGAGTCATCTACGACCTTCTGGATGACATTGAGGCTCTGCTCAAGGGACTGATCAAGCCTAAGGTCGAAGAGGTCGTGCTTGGACGGGCTGAGGTCCGCCGTATTTTCCAGGTGCCCAGAATGGGTACTGTTGCAGGTTGCTATGTCATCGATGGTAAGGTCACTCGTTCGGCTAAAGTAAGGTTGCTTCGCGACGGGATCATTGTCTATGAGGGCAAGATGGCATCCCTGAAGAGGTTCAAGGATGACGTGTCTGAGGTGGCTCAGGGTTACGAATGCGGAATTGGGCTGGACCGGTTCCAGGATATCAAACCAGGCGACATCATAGAAGCTTTTACTGTCAGAGAAGTGCGCCCGGCGTGAGAAGCACCTTCTGCCGAGGGGGCGGACAGGAATGGTTGTCGGGAAATGTCTCCTGGATCTGAGGCTGTACGGGACCAGGTCTCTTAAGGACAAAAGAAGGGTTGTTCAGAGCTTGGTTCAGAAGCTTCATCAGAAGTACGGCCTTGCCTGCGCAGAAGTAGGAGAGCAGGAGGTCTGGGGGCGAGCCGTAATAGGCTTCGCCTGTGTAAGCAATGAGGGGCGGCATGCTGAGAGTCTTCTTCGCAGTGCCGCCCGTTGGGTTGAGGAGAACATTGAAGGCGAGGTCTTGTTCTCTGACATTCAGATAATCCCATAGATAACGGGGTGGTCACATTGTCCGTGAGGCGAGAAAGAGTTGCAGCCGTCATACGTGATGTTGTATCTGAGATGCTCCTTCGCCGGGTAAAGGATCCGCGAATTGGCTTTGTCAGCGTAGTGAACGTTGAAGTTACCCGGGATCTGTCGCTGGCCAAAGTGTTTGTCAGCGTGTTCGGTGACGACGAGGACAGAGAAAGGACTATGGAAGGATTGAAAAGCGCTCAGGGGCTTATTCGTTCTGAAGTTGCCCGGGAGCTAGGCGTACGCCATGCCCCAGAGGTACATTTTGTCCTTGACCAAGGTATTGAGCACAGCATCAAGGTGTCCCAACTCCTGGAAGAGATTAAGAAGGCTGATGCCGACAAGGAAGAAAAGTGATGGCAGCGGGGACTTCCGGCAGGCAGGACATTGTGTCAATCAGAGATTCGCTGATCAAGCACGAAGATTTTATAGTCCTGGAACATATGAAGCCTGACGGTGACTGCATTGGCTCAGGTCTTGCTTTGGTAATGGCATTGCGAAATATGGGGAAACGAGCCCTGCTCGTATCACATGACCCGCACCCCCAGATCTACGATTTCCTTCCGGGCAGAGAGTTCTATACCCGCCCGGGATACCTTAAGTCCGAGGACTTCTCGCCCGATGTGGCGGTGTTTCTGGATTGCACCGGACCGGACAGGGTTGGAGACGCCCTTGAGTTTGCAGGCAATAGGCTGTGGATTAACATTGACCATCATGTGTCCAATTCGAGTTTTGCCGGGTTCAATATGGTTGATCCGGAAGCTTCAGCTACAGGGGAGTTAGTGTTTGAACTGATAGAAGCTTTGGGGGCTCCTGTGACTTCGGACATTGCCCTGTGTATTTATGTTGCCATACTGACCGATACAGGCGGATTCCGGTACGGCAACACGACAGCCCGGGCCTTTCGCATTGCCGCTTCTTTGGTAGACAAAGGTGTGAACCCTGCAGATGTGGCTGACAGAGTGTTCGAAACCAGGTCAATGTCGTCTCTCGTTCTTTGTGGTCACGCCCTTACTTCATTAAAGCTTCATCAGGGTGGAAGGCTGGCCACCATGACAGTTACGCAAGAAGCCATGAGGTCTGCAGGCGCATCTCAGGAAGATACTGAGGGTTTGATCTCCTATCCCAGATCTGTCACAGGTGTAGAGGTGGCCCTCTTGTTTACCGAGACAGGCGATAACCGGGTTCGTGTTAGTTTTCGGTCCAGGTCCCGGCTGGATGTTGCCAAAGCAGCTTCTTCATTGGGCGGAGGTGGCCATGCCGCTGCTGCAGGAGCGATTGTTGACGGCACCCTTGAGGAAGTATACGAGAAAGTACTGAGGACTATCGAGAGTCAGATGCGATGGATGGATTCATAAACGTTCTGAAACCTCCTGGGATGACTTCCCACGACGTTGTTGCCCGGCTTCGCCGGGCTTTCAAGGGCCGCGCAGGCCATTTGGGGACTTTGGATCCTATGGCCCGGGGAGTGCTTCCCGTGGCGTTGGGGTCATGCACAAAACTGGCCGAGTACTTTCTCCAAGAAGACAAAGAGTACCTGTCTGAGTTTGTTTTCGGCCTATCAACCGACACAGGCGACCTGGACGGCCAGATTACAGGTCAGGTTGCTGCAGAGCATCTTTCACCTGAGAAGGTGAAAATGGCCCTTCTTTCGATGACGGGTTCCCTGCACCAGGTTCCGCCTGCTTATTCGGCCCTCAAGATTCGCGGCAGGAAAATGTACGAAATGGCCAGGCAGGGCGTGGAGGTGGATCACCCGGGCAGGTGGGTTCAGGTTTTCCAGTTCCAGATGCTTGGCTGGATCCCCGGGCCTCAACCTAGAGGCATTTTCAGAGCCCGGGTAGGGCGGGGTACTTACATACGATCGTTGGCCACGTCCCTGGGACAAATGATGGGAACCGGAGCTTCGGTTTCATATCTACTCCGGACCAGGGTCGGGAAGTTCTCCCTCAAAGAGTCACATCCTCTGTCATGGCTGGAGAGCGCTTCCGATGAAATCCGCAATGAACTGGTAATCACTGACTTGTCTCAGGTGATGCCCGACATGCCGGAGTTCTGCGTGAAAGAGGAGAGCATTCACAAGGTGGCCCACGGGGTACCCCTGTCTATGGAAGACTTCGTCGCTTTTGAGCATGTCACCGGAATCTCTACGCCGGTCCTTGTCTATGGGAGGGTAAAAGGGGAGGTCCGCCTTGTCGCAGTGGCGCATTTGGATAGAATCATAGATGCAGCGCACTCCGGACCATGGAGATTCAAGTACGACAAAGTCCTTATACGTCAGAGTGATGTGCATTGAAGGTCATTTCGACAGCTGATGAGATCGAAGGCATTAGAGCTATTGTGGCGTTAGGCATGTTTGACGGCGTTCACACCGGACACCAGGCTCTGTTTCGAGAGGCCCTTGGGATAAGAGGCGAAACAGGCCTACCTGTTCTTGCCCTGACTTTTCATCCGCATCCCAGGACGGTCATAGGGAGGTCCAACGGTTACAATACCCTACTGACACCTAAAGAAGAGAAGATCATGCTTCTTGAAGACCTGGGCATCGATCTTTTCTGGTCTATACCGTTTACGAGAGACCTGGCATACATGGGGCCTGAGGATTTCGCCTGGCGCTATCTGACCCATCTCCTTTCAGCCAAATACGTGGTTTGCGGCTTTGATTTCACGTTCGGCCGTAAGGGATCAGGAACGCCTGAACACCTTAAGGCGTGGCAAAATGACCTGGGGTTTCATGTGCGTGTGGTGGAACCATATGTAATGGACGGACAGGCAGTCTCCAGTACCCGAATAAGAAAGGATTTGGCTGCAGGAAAGGTTGAGGATGCACGGGCCTTTCTGGGAAGGCCCTATTGCTTGTCTGGAAAGGTTTCACACGGCCATGGACGCGGGAGGACAATCGGGTTTCCGACCTCAAACATAGAGGTTCCTTGCGAAAAACTCCTTCCTGCCGGGGGAGTATATGCTGCCGCAGTCAGGGTCATGTTACTTGAGGAAGCGCGCCTTGGGGTGGTGAACATCGGTACGCAGCCAACGTTCGGAGGGACAAAAGTACAAGTAGAGGTTCATATACCCGGTTTCAGCGGAGACCTGTACGGGAGAAACATGCATGCCTTTCTTACGCACCGTCTTAGAGACGAGAGGACGTTTCCGGATGCAGCGGCCCTGCAAGCTCAGATAAGCAAAGACTTGTGCAGTGCTTGGGACAAGTGGCATGAAGCTGCGTGGCCGCATTCTTTTACACTGATACGTGCCTATGATAGAATGCTTGCACAGGAATTACCTTGAGACTCGGGCTGTCGTTCCTCCGGCGTGGCTCTGGGTTCAAGGCGCATACACCAATATGGAGGTGCTTGAATTGGCTTTTGATCAAGTTCGGAAGAAGGAGATCATTGATCGTCACAGGATCCACAACGAAGATACCGGTTCCCCTGAGGTTCAAATTGCTCTTCTTACCGAGAGGATAAACTACCTTACTGAACACCTGAAGGTTCACAAGAAAGACCACCACAGCCGGCGAGGGCTTCTGAAGATGGTGGGCCGGCGCCGCGCCCTCCTCAACTACCTTTTGAGAGAAGAGCCTGAGCGCTACCGGGCCATAGTGAGCAAATTGGGGCTGAGAGGCTAAGTGTCCGAAAGGAGTGTAATTATTTGGAGGGAATTAGAGAGTATAGCCTGAACATAGGCAATCGGCCTCTGACCCTGGAGTTCGGCAGAATAGCGCAGCAGGCCAACGGTTCCGTTTGGGTAACCTATGGAGATACAACCGTTATCGTGACTGCCACTGCCAGCAAAGAGCCAAGAGAGGGTGCAGAGTTTTTTCCGCTTACCGTTGACGTAGAAGAGAGACTCTACTCTGTAGGAAGAATTCCGGGAAGCTGGGGGAGACGCGAAGGCAGACCCCCTGAGAAGGCAATTCTTCAGGCCAGGGTGACTGACAGGCCTATTCGTCCGCTGTTTCCTGCAGGAATGAGAAACGACGTTCAGATTGTGATTATGCCTCTTTCCATAGATCACAACTTTTCTCCGGAGATTGCGGGTATGATAGGCGCTTCAGCAGCTCTTAGCGTTAGCGATATCCCGTTCAATGGGCCCATAGCCGCTGTAGAAGTAGGGTTGGTCAACGGTGAGTTTGTCATCAATCCTGATGTGGAGCAAGTTGAGTCAAGCGAACTGAGACTCACTGTTGCCGGCTCAGAAGACGCTATTTTGATGGTTGAAGCAGGCGCCAACCAGGTATCTGAGGATGTCATGATTGATGCTATGCTCAGAGGTCACGAGGTTATCAAAGAGATCTGCAGGTTTCAGGGGAACATAGTCCGGGAAATCGGAAAGGCCAAGGCAGACGTGACTTTGTTTACCTCAGGAGAGGATGTTTCGACCAGAGTTGCTGAGGTGGCATCGCCCAGACTCAGGGAAGCTATAAGGACTGAGGAGAAGCTTGAGCGCGAATCCGAAATCGACAAGGTATTGCGTGAAGCTTTGGATTTGCTGGTTCCCGAGTTTCCCGAGCGAGAGCAGGAAATATACGATGCTTTTCACGACGTTCTCAAAGCTGAAGTCCGGAAAATGATAGTTGAGACCGGTATTCGTCCGGACGGAAGACGGCCCGAGGATATAAGGCCCATAACCTGCCAGGTTAAGGTCCTTCCCAGAGTGCATGGTTCAGCTATTTTCCGAAGAGGGCAAACCCAGGTAATGAGCGTTACAACCCTTGGCGCCACCAGCGATATTCAGGAACTTGACACAACCGGCGTTGAGGAGTTTAAGAGGTTCATTCACCATTATAACTTTCCCCCGTTCTCCACAGGTGAAACCAGGCCCTTGAGGGGACCCGGAAGGAGAGAGATTGGTCACGGGGCACTGGTTGAAAGAGCTCTTCTTCCAGTCATGCCTGGTGAGGACGATTTTCCGTACGCAATTCGCGTAGTGTCGGAGGTGCTGGAATCAAACGGGTCGTCGTCTATGGCTTCAGTGTGCGGCACTACCATGTCGTTAATGGATGCAGGCGTTCCTGTTAAGGCACCTGTTGCGGGAATCGCCATGGGACTTGTCAAAGACGGCGACAAGTCAGTCATCCTTACTGATATTCAAGGTATGGAAGATGCCCTGGGGGATATGGATTTTAAGGTAGCGGGGACTGCAGGCGGCATCACCGCGCTTCAAATGGACATAAAGACTGGCGGGGTTACCAGAGATGTCTTGCGCTCGGCGCTTGAACGGGCTAAAGCTGCAAGGCATTTCATCCTTGACAAAATGCTTGATACCATCCCTCGTGCACGGGAAAACCTGTCAGAATATGCTCCCAGGATGGTCGTGGTGACTATCGATCCTGAGAAGATCCGCGATGTCATAGGCCCCGGCGGGAAGACAATAAACAAGATTACCGCTGAAACCGGCGCCAAGATCGACATTGAGCAGGATGGGCGAGTGTTTATTACCGCTCCCGACGAAGCAAGCGGCCAAAGAGCTAAGGACATCGTAGAGACGCTAACCCGTGATGTTGAGGTCGGCAGGGTATATACAGGTAAGGTTACTAGGCTGGCGTCTTTCGGCGCTTTTGTGGAGATACTTCCGGGCAAAGAAGGCCTTGTGAGGATAGGCGAAATCGCAGATGAGCACATAGGACGAGTGGAAGACGTACTCAGCATCGGCGATGAAATAATCGTGAAGGTCATTGAGATTGACCACATGGGGCGGATTAACTTGTCCAGAAGGCGGGCCCTGGGAGGCGACGACGGCAATGTTCCCGGCAACAGGGAAAAAAATGAGAAGCCCTGGACGAGGAACGTTAGAGACAGCAAAGACGCCAGAAGCAGAGACGGCAAGGATACGAGAGGCGGAAGGTCCCGTTAAGCATGAGAATAGGAGTGCACGTCTCCATACAGGGCAACATGGCCACCATGGCTGGAAAGGCCGTGAACCTTGGGTGTGAGACTGTCCAGATATTCTCCAGGAGTCCCCGAGGCGGGAAAGCAAGGGAATTGCCGGCTGAGGATGTCGCCGGTATGAAGGACATCCTTGACCGCGGTGGTATTGAGCCGTTGGTGATTCATGCTCCTTACTTTCTCAATCTGGCGTCTTCTGAAGATGACAAGCGTAAGTACTCTGTAGACGTCCTGGTTGAGGATCTTATGAGGGCTGATACTCTGGGCGCGCGGTTTGTAGTAACCCACGTGGGTCACCGGGACCCCGGCGAGGATGGCCACGCGCCCCAGGCTCTGGCCAGGTCTGCCCAGAGCATCCATGAAGCTCTGACACGATACTCAGGTCCTGTAAAACTGCTGCTGGAGAACACGGCGGGCCAGGGGAGAGAGGTTGGCTCTTCTTTTGAGGCAATAGCTTCCCTTCTCAGGGTCCTTCCCGAGAGACGTGTTGCCGCTTGCCTTGACACATGTCATGCCTTTGCGGCCGGCTATGATCTTTCGAGTCATAAGGGAGTTGCTTACGTTTTGAGCCAGTTCGACAGTTGCATTGGACTGGGAAACCTTGAGCTCATTCACCTGAATGACTCGAAAGGAGATTTGGGATCCCACATAGATCGCCATCACCATATAGGCCAGGGTCATATCGGCATTGGAGGTTTTGCTGCACTGATCAACAACGATAGCCTTCCCCCGGAACTGCCCGGTATCCTTGAAACGCCTACAGATTCGCCTTCGGCTGACCGGGACAACGTTGGCCTGCTGAAAAGCCTTCGCCGGTCTTAACGCGAGAATCGCCGTCTTTTTTAGTCGTTCTGAGGCGAAGAATGCCTTCCCCCTTCGATGTTTGGAGGCTATACTAGACGTAGCGGAAATAGCCAATGCCACCGTCAAAGGGTGGCTCGGAAAAAGGTCTGATTTCAGGAGGGTTTCGATATCGCTAGCGAAGAAGATCTGATCCACGCGATCGAAGCGCTCCGCGGCGAACTGAAGAGACAGATCGGAGAGGAGTATGACCCGGAAAAGGTTCAAGCCGCGAGCACGGCAAGCGCTCAACTGGACCGCCTGATATGCAGGTGGTTACGAATCCAAGAGAGAAATAGAAGCACCGATGAGCAGGCGTAATGCCTGCGTTTTATTTCTGTCAGAATTTGCTTTTCCGAAACGGCAGAACAGGGGCAATTACTGCAAGACATACGGAAAACAGCGCTATGGGATCAAAGGATGTTCCCCAGATTTCTGTCTTGAGCGGTACAGGTACTTTCAGGAATTCTGCCAGTGCCATGAGCCCCAAGTAGACGCCTCCGGCTATGGCCACGAAGTCCTTGATAGATTCTGATAGGGGCGACGAGATCTCCTCAAACCCTGAAAGGCTCTGCCTGGCAGCGACTATTTTGGCGATTCGGATTCTGAAAGACAGGTAAACAGCCAGCAAGATTAGGGCTGCTGCCACAATAACATACGGCACCTTGGCACCTCCTCATTTCTTCATATGGCCGTCTCCTGAAGGTTATGCCTCTTTGCATAAAACATGTCTGAATTTAGGGGTCTGTGTGTGGAGACAATAGCCGGGAAAGTCCGATTGGAGGTGTGATTCCAGGATGTCAAAGACTGTTCTGGGAGTGTTTGATTCAAACGATCAGGCAGAAAGGGCGGTAGACGAGCTTCAGAGACAGGGGTTTAAGACAGATGAGATCTCTATAGTCGCCAGGGAGAGCACCGCCCGGGATGGCCGAGAAGGTGGCAGAGGAACTCGTGGCAGAGAGGATGACATGGGTTCTCTTTCGGGAGGCATTGCCACCGGAGGGGCCTTAGGTGGCGCAGCAGGGCTTTTGGCGAGCATGGGCGCCCTGGCCATTCCGGGTATAGGGCCTATCGTAGCTGCAGGACCTATTGCAGCAGTTTTGGGCGGGGCCGCCACCGGAGGGTTGGCAGGCGGCCTCATTGATTGGGGGATTCCTGAAGAAAGCGGGCAACGCTACCAGGAGCGTGTAAAAGAAGGCAAGATTGTGGCTATGGTCAGATCAAGTGATGACAAGGTCGAAGAAGCCGCCAACATATTCAGACGTCACGGCGCCAGGGACGTTGAGACTCACTAGAGACGCCCGCAGAGGAGAGGCCGGTGCCAACGGGGGGCGGTCAGGAGTTGACCGCCCCTTGCGATTTACGCATCTGACTTTACAGGTTATACTATCCAACAGGTGAGAACAATCGGTACAAAAGAGATAAGGCTTATTCCCTTAGGCGGCATGAGCGAAATCGGTAAGAACCTCATGCTTCTTGAATGTGGCCCTGATTTGTTGGCTATTGACTGCGGTCTTGCGTTTCCCGAAGAGAACATGCCCGGTATCGACGTAGTGATACCTGACGTGTCATACCTTATGGAACAAAAAGACCGTCTGCGAGGCATTGTGCTTACCCACGGTCATGAAGACCACGTGGGAGCGCTTCCCTGGGTCTTGCGCGACCTCCAGGTCCCTGTCTACGGTACCAGGCTTACCCTTGGACTGGCAAGCCGCAAGCTGAACGAACAGTTCGAGGGAGAGCTGGACTTTCGAGTGGTTTCCCCCAGGGAGATCGTGGATCTTGGCAGCATCCAGATACAGCCCTTTAGAGTGACACATTCGGTTTCGGACAGCGTTGGGCTTCTGATACATACTCCGGTAGGAGACATTGTGCACACAGGCGATTTCAAACTGGACCAGACGCCGGTAGACGGAGAGACCACCGACTACGGTTTGCTTGCGGCAGCCGGCGAACGCGGAGTCCTTGCGCTTCTGTCTGACAGCACTCATGCAGATCGTCCTGGGTTCACCCCGTCAGAAAAGACTGTGGGAGAGTCCCTATCCCATGTGTTTCAAAGGACTCAAGGGCGTATTATCATCACCACATTTGCGTCAAACGTCCCCAGAATTCAGCAGGTCATTGATGTAGCCCACCGTTTTGGCAGGAAGGTCTGCGTAGTGGGACGGAGCATGGAGACGGTTGTGGACGTCTCTCTGAGTATGGGCTATCTGCGAGCTCCCATGGGCACCATGATTGACGTGGAGGACATGGGGAAGTACCCCCTCTCGAGGATTGTGGTTCTCAGTACAGGAAGCCAGGGAGAGCCCTTGTCGGCCCTGGCACGCATGTCCCTGGGCGACCACCGGAAGGTTGAGATAGTCGAAGGCGACCTTGTCATCGTGGCAGCTTCGCCTGTCCCGGGCAACGAGACCATGGTATCAAGGGTAGTGGATAATCTCTTCAGGCAGGGCGCCACAGTGATCTATACACCTGAATCAGGTGTTCATGTGTCCGGCCATGCCAGTCAGGAGGAGCTCAAGATCATGCTCAACCTGACCAGGCCCAGATTCTTCATTCCGGTACACGGAGAGTTCAGGCACATGATGATCCATGCAGAGCTGGCTGAGTCTACAGGAGTGCCTCCGTCAAACATTCTCCTTGGCGAGAACGGTTCTATATTCAGTTTGACCTCCAATGATGCCGCCATCATAGGGACCGTTCCCACCCGAGACATCTTAATAGATGGTCTGGGGCCAAAGGACATTGATGATTCGGTGCTTAAAGAGCGACAGTTCATGGGCGAATGCGGCGTCGTGTTTGTGACTGTTGCCATTTCCAAAGGTACCGGGAGTTTAACTATGGAACCGGTGGTACGAAGTGCAGGCTTTATGCAGGGGCGTCGCGCTGACGAGATTTTGAGCGGAGTAAGCGGAAGGGTACGCGACTACTTTGCAGGCCGGAGTCAGGATAAGAGCGATAGCCAGGAAAGACTTGAGCAAGACCTTACGAACCTGGTCCGCCGGTACCTTCGGAGCGAAACAGGTCGAAGGCCTGTGGTGATCTGCACCGTAAAGAGAACCTAGCGGTAGGAAACACCTTACCGTTCGTAGAATTCGGACTAGGCGAGGTGTTTCCCGTGAGTCTGAACTTCATAATCGGCCCTGCAGGTTCGGGTAAGACAAGATATGTGATTGACTCTGTCCTTCGCATGCTGGCTGCTGAAGGTTCTGCAGGGCCGGAGGATTCGCGCAGCGTTATTCTGTTAGTCCCCGACCAGGCTACGTTTCAGACAGAGCGAGAGGTTCTTAAAGATCCCGGAATCAACGGATTTATGAAACTTCACATCTTAAGTTTCGGGCGACTCTGCTACAGAGTGCTGGAGGAAGCAGGGGGTCTGTTCTATCCTTTTCTCACAGCAGTGGGAAAAAGCATGGCCATTCAGTCGGTGCTTTGGGAGAACAAAGACCACTTGACTGTGTTTGCGCCTTTGGTCAACCATCCGGGTTTTCGGGAAAGCTTATCAAGAGCTTTCTCTGAGTTTGGCGCCTACGATATTTCCCCATGTGAAATCCAGGGCAGACTAGGGTCCGGCATGGTCGGCGCCGGACAGGGCGAGATTCCGTTTCTTTCCCAGAAGGTCCATGACCTTGATGTGCTTTACAGTGCATACCAGGAGTTTCTGAAGGGGCGTTTCGTGGACCCTGAGGACTACTTAAATATTGCATCACAGAGGATGCGGGGCTCTTCACTGGTTCGGGGAGCATCGGTGTGGATAGACGGGTTCTCCGGCTTTACTCCGGGAGAGTATAAAGTCCTGGGAAAGCTCATGCAGTTTTCTGAAGATGTCAACGTGGCTTTGTGCATGGACAGGCAGGAGATAGAGTCACCGGTTTCAGAGACTAGCCTTTTTCATCCGGTGCGCTTAACCTACAATAAGCTCAAACAAACGGCCTATGAGGCCGGGGTGGCCAGCGCAGAGCTGTTTCTGACGGATCTGTCGCCTCTGCCAAGGTTCAGAGGTTCGCCGGAGCTGGCGCACCTGGAGACCGCCCTCAGATCTCGAATGAGGGGACGACGGCAGGAAATCCCTGAGCAGCCGGACCTGCAGCCCGACCTGCAGCCCGACCCCAACCAGGCACGCCCTGATATCAGATTGCTTGCAGCGGTCAACCCACTTGCCGAAATCGAGTTTGCTGCAAGGGAGATAACCCGTCTGGTTCGTGACACCGGCCTCCGGTACAGGGACATTACTGTAGAGGCCCGTGACCTTGGGGTCTATGCGGATATTATCCCGCTTACTTTGGGGGACTTCGGAATCCCATACTTCCTTGACCAGAGAAAGCCCTTGTCTTTCCACCCCCTGGCAGAGCTTCTAAGGGCGTCACTGGATGTAGTCATGACATCATTTCGGTCAGAAGCGGTGATTCGCTACCTAAAGACCGATCTTGTTCCCGTAGGGCGAGAGCAAGTGGACAGACTTGAAAACTATTGTTTGGCTCACGGTATTACAGGCGAAACATGGATTTCAGCTGAGCCATGGAAACATGCGCGGCGGTACTTTGCAGATGAAGAGACCTCCAGGGCGGAGGAAGAAGAAGTAGAGTACGTTGATTCAGTAAGAAAAGATGCGCTGCGGGAGCTTTCCCGCTTCTACATGCGGCTGGAGAACAAGGAGGATCTAACTGCCAGGGACTTGAGCCTTGCGGTTTACGATCTCCTTATGGACCTCCAGGTGCCCCAAACCCTGGAAAGGTGGCAGCAAACAGCTGAGAGTCAGGGGGACCTGGCTGCTGCCATGGTGCATGCGGGGCTCTGGGACAAAGTAATAGAGATTCTGGAACAGGCAGGACAGATCCTCGGAGACAGGGCGTGTCAGGTAAAGACCTACGCAATGCTGCTTGATGCGGGGCTTGAGGACATCCGGCTTGGGGTTATTCCTCCGTCTCTTGATCAGGTTATGGTAGGTAACCTTGACCGTTCGCGACAGCCGGCCTGCAAGATCACTTTCCTTGTCGGGGCCGGAGCAGGGATTTTCCCCAAAAAGCATTCCGAGGATTCTATCTTCAGTGACCGGGAACGTGAGTATTTGGCCGGTCATGGGGTGGATCTGGAGCCCGGTTCCTATGTGAAGCAGATCCATGAGCAATACCTTATATACATTGCCTTAACCCGGCCTGAGAAAGCTCTTTACATTTCATACCCGCTTTGCGATACCGAGGGGAAAGCAGCTTCGCCTTCCTATGTTGTAGGGATGGTTTCTGAGATACTGGGCGGAAGGGAAAGAGAGACCGTTCCGCTGGACCCGCCCGGAAGATTGCCTGAAGACCTTGACTTTGTTGTAAGCGCCAGGGTATTGGGTACTACGGTAAGGCGTCTTGCCCTGGTCAGGCACGGGGTCTGGCCAGGAGACGTCTGGGTTGAGGCTTACAGGTGGCTTTTGTCTCCTGACAAGCTCAGCGTAACCCGCCGGGTATTGAGCGCCCTGGGGTTTACCAATGCGATGGTGCCGCTGAACCAAGAGACAGTCAGAGGGGTGTACGGGGATAAACTGGTCACAAGCGTATCGAGGCTTGAGCGCTTTGGGGCATGTCCTTTCTACCATTTTGCATCAGACGGCTTGGGATTGAGGGAACGTGAGACTTTTGAGCTGGAACCTGCCGGTGCAGGTACGTTCCTTCATTCTGCCCTCAAAGGGGTGGTTTCGGCCGTTATGGAGACCGATATTCCCTGGGGGTCTTTAAGCGATGAAAAGGCATTGACCCTTGCAGATGAAGCTGTAGACAACCTTTTGTCAGGTCCCGACGGTGAAATATTCGCCAGTTCGGCCAGGCTGAACTACGTAGCTGATTCTCTCCGGAGGATCACAAGACGTTCTGCGTTGGTGCTGACAGAGCATGCAAGGAGAGGGCGCTTCTCTCCAGTGGCAGTAGAAGTCACCTTTGGCCCTGGCGCAAGTCTTCCCCCGCTAAAGCTGGAATTGCCCGGCGGCCAGGAGGTTTTGGTCCGGGGGCAGATAGACAGGGTAGACGCTGCCCTGTCAGAAGGCTCCCTGTTTCTCCGGGTGATTGACTATAAGTCCAGTCCTCAGACACTGGACCCCGCTGATATATACCATGGTTTGTCCCTTCAGCTTATGGTGTACCTTATGGTGGCGCTGGAGTTCTGGAGGCAGATCCTCAAGCTGGAAGGTGTACCGCTAAGCCCGCCTTCGGGTTTTCCTGATGCTGTGGTGCCCGCAGGAGCGCTGTATTTCGCTGCACGAGATCCGGTTGCCTCGGTCAGCGGTCCCGGATCTCCCGGTTCTGTGGGTGAAGATCCGGCCGGCTTGCTTAGGGGCATGAAGATGACCGGGTTGCTCAACGCAGATCCAACAGTGCTGCGGTTGATGGATTCAGCAAGTTCGGGCCATTCGGACATCATTCCGGTTCAGTTTACGTTGTCCGGCGTGGGCAAGAACTCGCAGGTAGCTCCCTTGGAGGACCTAGAGGCCTTGCTTGCATTCGTAAACCGGAAGGTAAGAGAGTTTTGCTTAGAGATATTTGGCGGCAACCTCGACATAGCTCCGTACAGGAGAGGGACCAGACGGGCGTGTACGTACTGTCCTTATGGTTCGTTATGTACGTTCGATATCCTGGTTCCGGGGAACAGGTACCGTTCTGTTAGCCCAACTGAGAAAACCCTAGCTTGGAACTTGATTAGAGAAGGATGAAGAATGCAGTGAGCGCACCGGAAGGAATCAGATTCACAAAAGAGCAGGAGCTGGCCATCAGGACCACTGAAGCTAATGTTTTGGTTTCTGCCTCAGCTGGAACCGGGAAAACAGCAGTGCTTGTAGAACGAGTTATACGGTTGGTTACAAGGCCCGTCGAACCTGTCAGCCTGGAAAGAATCCTTGTTTTGACGTTTACTGAGAAAGCAGCCGAGGAAATGAAGAGCCGAATCCGGGATGCCCTGGAGAACAAAGTCCGCACGGAGCCGGGAGACCAATGGCTCTTGCGCCAGGCAGCGCTCATTGAAAAGGCCCAAATATCGACCATTCATTCCTTCTGCCTTCGGATACTTAGACGCTACTTTTACCGGATTGATCTGGATCCGTCTTTCCGGGTCATCGACTCAAACGAAGCTGAACTGGTGCGTCTGGACGCTCTTGAGGACCTCATGGAAGATATGTACAAGCAGGAAGAATCTGAGCAGGGGCGGGTCTTTCGCGAGCTTGTTCGCCGTTATGGAGGCCGGGGAGTTGACCAGGGACTTCAGGAGATATGTTTGGACCTGCACGACTATGCCAGGACACAGCCTTCCATGGCCGGGTATCTGGGCAAGCTTCGTACTATGGTCGGGTCTGTTTACGAGACCGGTTCAATGTGGGACCTGCCGTGGACAGAAGCTCTCTTGAGGAAAGCAGCCCAGGAGTACGCCGGCGCTGCTGAGCTTTGCAGACAAGCTCTTGAGATCGCCAGGAGCCCTGAAGGGCCGGGGGCCTATGAGGTTGCTTTCCAGGCTGATCTGGAGTTCTGTCAGAGGGCCCGGGACATTCTTTTGTCTTTGCCGGAACTTGAGGGTCAACAGGAAAAGATGCTTCAAGAGATCCAAAGGTTTGAGCACCCCCGTCTTCCGGCGGTGCGAAGGGGAACCTGCAATGAGAACCTTAAGGCAAAGGTACAAGCTATTCGCAAGGCTGTCAAAGATCGCCTTGGTAAGGTTTCGGAATATGCGTTCATGAGGCCTGCTGAAAGCGTGCTGCAGGAGCTCCGGGAAACCGCTGAGTACCTGGAATGTCTCATAGACCTTGTGCTTGAACTGGACAGAAGGTACATAGACAAGAAGCGTGACCGCGGCGGCGTTGACTTCTCAGACCTGGAGCGATATTGCCTGGAAGTGCTTGCCAGTCAAGATTCGCTCATAGCTTCTGAAGTCCGGAAGGAATTTGATTATGTGCTGGTGGACGAGTATCAGGATACAAACCCGGTGCAAGAAAGGATCATATCCCTTTGTTCAAGGGACGGACCTGACTCTAACCGTTTTATGGTAGGCGACATTAAGCAGAGCATCTACAGGTTCCGGTTGGCTGACCCCAGGATATTCCTGGACAAACTCAGGTCCTACTTGCCCCTGGAGCCTGAAGAGGAAGGCGGGACCCGGTCTAGTACCGGGTCTGAGGCAGGGCAGGAGACAGGGCCAAAGACAGGGAACCGCATAGCCGGCAGTACAGGTGATGGGCTTCGGATAGACCTCTCTAGGAACTTCCGGAGCCGGAGCCAGGTTGTCGACGCAGTTAACTTCCTGTTTGAAAGGATAATGAAGTCACAGACGGCGGAGATCGATTACGATGAGGGTCACCGTTTGATAGCGGCGGCCGGCTACCCTCAGCCATCTGATGACCGTTTCCGTGCAGAATTGCATCTCCTTGAGCGGAATCAGTCCGGGGAAGCTTCTTCGGGCGGGGAAGACAGCATTGAGGACTACGAAGTTTTGGAGCGTGAAGCTCTTGTAGTCGCCCACAAAATACTCGAGATCATGGACCCGGCAGATCCTCTCCGGCTTTGGGATGGCCTGCGAAAGGGATATCGTCCTTGTACGTATAAAGACGTAGCTATTCTGCTGCGCTCAACTAAGGATAGGGCAAACGCAGTTATGGAAATCCTCAGACGGTGCGGCATACCTGCTTACGCAGATACAGCCACAGGGTACTTCCAGGCCCGGGAAGTTGAGGTTGCTTTGTCTCTGCTTGCAGTCATCGACAATCCTCGCCAGGACATACCCCTGGCATCAGTCCTCAGGTCGCCTGTGGTAGGTCTTTCCCCTGCAGATCTAGCTATCATACGAAGCAGGTTGAAGCAGGGGAGTTTCTATGACGCAGTTATAGCTTTTGCAGCGGGTGCATCCGGTTCGTCTGATCAAGCCTCTGCTCGTCCGGCCGAGATTCGCTCGTCACTGTGCTCTTTCTTGAGGAGACTTGAGACGTGGCGGACTATGGCCAGACGGTCTCGTCTGGAGGAAGTCGTATGGAGCATATTCCGGGAAACAAGCTACTACGACTATGTAGGCGGCTTGCCTGGCGGAGCTCAGAGGCAGGCCAATCTGCGTGCTTTGTGCGATCGGGCCCGGCAGTTTGACAGTTTTGGATACCACGGGCTCTTCAGATTCCTTAGGTTTATCGAGAAGGTGCAGGACTCAAAAGGAGATCTGGGCACGGCCAGGGCGCTGGGTGAGGGTGAGGACGTACTACGGGTAATGTCAGTCCATAAGGCCAAGGGACTGGAGTTCCCTGTGGTTTTCGTCATGGATTTGGGTAAGAACTTCAACCTGGAGTCCAGCCGGGGTGACGTGCTCTTTCACAGCCATCTGGGCATAGGCGCCCTTTACTGTGATCTTGAGAAGAGGATCAAGTATCCGTCCCTGGCCCACCAGGCCATATCGACCCAGGTCAGAGACGAAAATATGGCCGAGGAAATGCGAATTCTGTACGTGGCTCTTACTCGTGCCAGGGAGAAGCTGTTCCTGGTAGGGTCGGTCAGGGATCTGGACAAGCATATAGATATTTGGAGGGAGCTTCCGGGGCCCACCGGGTCTGCCATGAAGTACCTTGACTGGCTAGGACCTGCCTTACTTGGAGGCTCCGGCAATGCAGCGCCTTTCTCGGTTACTCTATGGGGCACTGAACAGGAATGTCCGGTCCCTATGCCAAAAATCGGCGCCGTCAGCGAGTCTGACCTCAAGTGGAGCTATGTAAAGGACCTGCAGGTTCCGCCCTTGGTGGACCAGGAGCTATACCAGGAGATAAGCAGAAGACTGGAGTGGAAATACCCTTTTTGCGCTGCAAGTGCAGCTTCTGCGAAAATGAGTGTCGGCGAAATACGTCGCAGGTTTGAGGATGAGGAAGAGACGTTTTTCGTATCCCGTCCCTATAGGCGCCTGGAGCTTCTGGACTCTGAAGATCGGACAACGGCCGTAGCTAGGGGTACGGCCATTCACGCGTTCCTTGCGGCCATGGATTTGGAGCATATTGGCAAGACCAGGAGCTTAACGGACGAACTTGGGCGCCTGTGTGACCTGGGCCTTCTGAAACCCGGTGACATCTCTGAAGAGGATCTGGGTCTTCTTGCGCGTTTTCTTAGGAGCCCTGCAGGTCTGCGCCTTACTGATTGTCCTGCGCAGGTTAAGAGGGAAGTTCCGTTTACCCTGAGGGTAGACCCCGGGTCACTGTACCCTGAACGGGCTTTCGAAGATGATTTTGTCGTGGTTCAAGGCATAATAGACGCCATTATCTTTGAGGACGATGGGGTAATCTTGCTTGATTACAAGAGCGACCGTATTAGTCCGGAACAGGTTCCAACTGCGTTGCGTAACTACACTCCTCAGGTTTCTATGTACGCCTTAGCTTGCCGGCGTATCCTAAAAAGACCTGTCAAGCAGGCATCAGTAGTTTTCCTGGTTCCGGACCTTGAAGCTCCTGTTCCATGGGAGCAGTATCTTAGTTCCAGGGGGTTGATCCCGTAATCCTCGCCGTGGATCTTGCCCCGGATCAGTGTATGTCCTGGCAGCGACCTCAAGTTTCCATATTCCCGGGTTAATGCTAGGATTGAAGGTGAACTCGGTTGAACAGAGAGCTCCCCACTTTTTCGGAGCTATCTTCAGGAGGTGAAAGCAATGCCTGCTAATCTTGGGCCTTTGTATCATGTGGCCGAGGAGCGCTACAGGCAGGCTGTCACCGAAGAAGAGAAACTTGATGCTCTTGAAGAGATGCTTGCAACCATCCCCAAGCACAAAGGGACGGAGAAAATGCAAGCTGATATCAAGCGGCGGATGGCCAGGATCAAAGCTTCCATGAGGTCGTCAAAAGGTCCTCGAAGACGGGAACTCTACAGAGTTGAGAAGCATGGAGCCGGCCAGGTTGCTCTGGCAGGCCCTCCCAATTCAGGTAAGTCCCAAATCCTTAAAGCTATGACCAGGGCCACACCTGAGGTCGCAGAGTACCCGTTTACTACCAGAGAACCTTTGCCTGGGATGGCTCGTTGGGAGAATGTACAGATTCAGCTGGTGGACCTGCCGCCCCTTGCTCCTGAGACGTCTCAGCCGTGGCTGTGGGGCATTCTGAGGCTGGCTGACGGCCTATTGATAGTCGTCGATATCGGGGATGACGATGTCCTGGAGGACGTAGACCGGCTGATGGCGTTCATGGAAGACAACAACGTAAGAGTAGTCAACCACGGCGAACGAGGTTTCAACGAGAAGAAGGCTCTATGTGCCGCAACCAAGTGCGATCTTCCGGGTGCATCTGACAGACTGGAACTCCTCCGGGAGGTTCTCGGAGATGAGATTGATGTGGTGCCGTGCTCCGGCATGACCGGTGAAGGTCTGGAAGAACTATCTTCCAGGATGTTCTTCGATCTTCTGGGAAAGATCCGGGTCTATACGAGGCCGCCCGGTAAGAAGCCTGATTTTACGCAACCGTTTGTCCTGGACAAAGGCACCACAGTGATTGAGGCCGCTATGACTGTTCATAAGGAGATAGCAGAAACCCTTAAGTATGCGCGGGTATGGGGTAAGAACGTGTTTGACGGGCAGATGGTTCCCCGGGATTATGTACTTAACGACGGTGATGTGGTGGTTTTGTATACGTGATGGAGAAGGAACTGTTGTTACGAAGCTTGCGCATTAACCTGGTTCCGGCGCCGCGGGTCATTAAGCCTGGACCGGCAACTTCCTTTCCGGTTATTTACTGCAGGCCCGATAATACACAGATTCGCATAGACCGCCTTTCTGATTGTCCTGACATAAGTCACATAGAACCAGGCAGCTATTTCACGGAGATCCTGCCTGTCGAAAGGGTCTTCAGCGTTGAGGTTGAGGATCTTTGTGAGACGCCTGATGCCGGCGGCATAGCTGTTAGGGCAGCTTACTCCCTCGGAATGGAAGAGGCCGTGGTCAGCGTAGGGTTAGGCCCGGGAGGTCCCTGGGTGTTGGATGTGACAGGGTCTGGGGTTACTTCCAGGCTACAGCGCCCATGTGTGGAGTTTGCCGGCTCTGCCTGCGAATACATTAGGATGCACGAACCTACAGGCATTCCTAATCCACGCGTCTATTGGGCTGAATTCGGGCCGGATAGGCCCTCAGCGCTCCAGGTTGAACCGGGTTTTCCGGGGGAGATTTGGATCTCCTCACCGGCGCCGTGGGCGGATGTGTATCTCACCACCCGGCTGATCTTTCGAGGAATCCCTTCTCAAGCTCTTTTGAACGCCCTTGACTGGTCGGCCGGCGTTTTGAGCATGCTGGTTTCCCCTGTGGGTGAAGCCAGGGAAAGACACGGCACCCTTGAGGGCGCTTTAGGGAGTTTTAGGCTGTCTGAGGCCGGATTTGAGTACCTTGCCGCTCCGTCGCTTCTGTGGAATCCTGCTGCCATGCACGGCCTAACTGCCCTTGTCTCTCTAATCCCTGCCCATCTGGAGGCAGTCTTGGGGGCGTCACTGAACCGGCCTGAGATTCCTCTGGAAGCTCGCTATAAGGCGCAAAGAGCTTACTACAATGTGAACAAGACTTATTTCGAAGAGCATGTTCAGACTCTGGAAAGGGTTTTTGACAGGCTGCCCATGGAGTCAACCGCCAGGCAGGATGTGCAATCTCTATTTGACAGAGCCCTGCATGAGTGCAGAGCTTTTCAGGGCCGTAAGGGGGTCGCAGAGGTCTCCGGCACCCGGGATTTCAGGCCGGCATGGGGCGTGCCTGTGCAGCCTACCGGGGAGCCCGGCATAGTGCTCGGGGAAGGACCGGTTGCCCCTGCATGCCCCGAGCTTACGGTTTCAGCAGGAGCCCGGACCATTTTGGTTTCATCCCAGAACGTCTTCCTTGATCCGGAGGTCTGCCTGGACTCTACAACGTGTTTTCATACTCAGGCCGTCAGGCTTAACCGTGAAGCAGGGCGACGACTTCTTCTTCCTGCAGGCACAACTCTGGGTATTTTGCCTCCCCGGCAAGGGCGTGCTTGCGATTTCAGGATTGGCCCGGTCCTGGGCATAATGGCCAGGGAGTCGGAGAAAAGCCATAGATTCGGAGTGGAGACTGATCGTTTCTCCAAGATGACCAAAATGGGAGAGGCCATGGGTATGCTGGTTTACGTCTTTTTCCCTGACCAGATAGACTACGGGAACGGTGAGGTCGTGCCCTGGTTCTACCGGGAAAAAAGGGGATGGCAGAGACGGCCGGCTCCCTTGCCCGATGTGGTCTACGACAGGTATATCCCTGATATATTGCCTGACGGTTCTGTGCTTGATGTTGCACCCGACCTGCAGGAAAAATGGCCGGGTCTTCGGTTTGTGAATTCCCTGGAGTTTTCCCGGGCTTGCAGGGACAAGCTGCGGTCCTACGGCATTTTGGCCCAGGATAGCTTTGTAAGCAGGCATTTGCCCAGGACTGAGCCGGTAAGGGGTTCTGCACAGGTAGCTGAGTTTGCCCTTGAGCACAGGGAGACATTCCTGAAGCTGAGAAGGGGTACAGGCAGTAGGAAGGTGGTCTTTGTCGCCAGAACCGGCTCGCCTGGCTCATATGGGTTCAGGGTATCGTACAGGGATGGACAGGGCCGCGTGATTGAGGAGAAGGCTCATGACAAGCTTGCCCTGAAGAGCATTGTAGATGCTGTTACAGGAGACAAAAGTTCCGGGGAGAGCTACATTGTTCAGGAAGGCATTGACATGGTTAAGCTGCCTGAAGGCCAGGGCGGAACCTTTGAGGTAAGGGTGATTTACCAGAAAGGCGCTGCCGGTAAGTGGCTTCGCACAGGCATGACGTGCAGAGTCAATCCAGGGAGCGAGAGGTTCATGATTCCCGGGGAGGAGCGTCACCGGCGGGTCGAAGATATACTCGGCATGACGTTTCCGGGGGAAAGTCGAAGGATAAAGGAGATGATCAGGGACGTCTCCCGGCGCGTTCCTCGCCTCTTAGAAGCTTCGTCGGGGTATGCGGGGGAGATGTCGGTGGACCTTGGCCTTGATTCTACGGGGTATCCGTGGATTATCGAAGTGAACTCAAAGCCGGCCACGTTATTCCGGAACACCGGGGCCTTTGTCCTCAGGGAGCTTTCGCTGCTTCGGGTGTTGAACTATGCGCTTTATCTCTATCGTACATAGCCGCGTACAGCTACCCGGGGTCTTCACAGGCGCTAGGTCAGGTTGACAGAGGAGTCCGGAGGCTTTCTGTCGAAGAGGTTTCGGGTACAGATCTCATGATATCAGGAAATTGTGGAAAGGTTATTTCCTGTTCAGAGGGGGTTAAGTGGTGTCAAAGATGAGTTTCCTGCAAGATGAGTTGGATTCCCTAAGGGAGCAGGGGTTATTCAACATCATCCGTGCCATCGAAGGCCCGCAGGGGAGCTGGTTTGCGGTGGACGGCAAGAAAGTGCTGAACCTGTGCTCTAACAACTACCTCGGGTTTGCTGGTCATCCTGCTCTTAAGGAGTCGGCCAAAGACGCCATTGACAGGTATGGAGTGGGTCCCGGAGCCGTAAGGTCCATTTCCGGAACCCAGAGCATCCACCTGGAACTGGAGAAGAAGCTGGCAGATTTCAAGGGAGCTCCTGCCTGCATTGTGCTTCAGGGGGGGTTTGTGGCCAACCTGGCAGTCATACCGGCTGTAACCGGGGCCGGCGACGTGATCCTCTCCGATGAGCTCAACCATGCAAGCATTATCGACGGGTGCCGGTTGTCAAAGGCCCGAGTTGTAAGGTATGCTCACAACGACATTGAGGACCTTCGTCGCAAGATTGAGGGAGAGAAGGATACTGCTCGCCGGATGCTCATTATTACAGACGGCGTGTTTAGCATGGACGGTGACATCGCTCCTCTTCCGGCCATTGTGGATCTGGCTGACGAATACGGCGCCATGGTGATGGTGGACGATGCTCACGGTGAAGGCGTGTTGGGGAAAAGCGGCAGGGGAATCGTAAACCATTTCGATCTCGAAGGGCGTGTCGAAATCGAAGTAGGCACCCTGTCAAAGGCTTTTGGGGTTATGGGAGGTTACATTACCGGTCCGTCATTGCTTATCGACTACCTGAAGCAGCGCGGACGTCCTTTCCTCTTCAGCTCAGGATTGACGGCTGCTGATGCGGCTGCCTCAATGGCCGCTGTAGATGTGCTCCTGGCAAGCGACGAACCCGTGAAGAAACTGTGGGCCAACGCCCGGTACTTCAGGGAAGGCTTGCAGAAGCTTAGGTTTGACACAGGGAAGACCGAGACCCCTATTACACCGGTGATACTCGGCGATGAGACCACAGCTTCAGAGTTCTCCAAGGTTTTGTTTGATAAGGGCATACTTGCCCAGGCTATTAAGTATCCGACTGTAGCCAGGGGCAAAGCGAGGATTCGATGCATGCTCTCAGCGGCCCACGAAAAAGACGATCTTGATTTCGCCATCAAGACCTTTGCCGAGGTCGGCAAGGCTCTCGGGGTGCTGAAGTAGGGAATCATCCAGTACGAGGGTTACCTGTAAGTCAGGCCTTTCGTGTAAAGCTGCGTCTACGGGTTCTTGCTGTTCCGGGCCCGTCGACAATGCCCACGAAAGGCCTTTGTGTTACCCCTGTGTCTGACCGAGACCTCTGTCAGTGTAGCTAGTTTCCGTCTGTGAGATGCTTGTCGAACCATCTTGCTATGTGGTCAAGCCTTTCGACTCTGTTCCATGGCTTGCCTGATCTTGAGAGCTCATGGTTTTCCCCTGCAAACCTGACAAACTCAACTTCCTTGCCCAGTCTCTTGAGGGCCACGTACCATTGCTCAGCCTGTTCCATGGGGCATCTGTAATCCAGCTCGCTGTGGATGATCAGCAATGGGGTGGTGACCGAAGGTGCGTACCTGATAGGCGACCTTTCCATGAGGAAGTCTTCACTGTCCCAGAGGTCGCGACCTCCCATGCCGCGTTTGTTTCCATACCAACCTATGTCACTGGTGCCGTACTTCGTGTACATGTTGCTTATGCTTCTTTGCGTCACTGCTGCTTTAAATCGGGATGTGTGACCCACAATCCAGTTAGTCATGTAGCCGCCGTAGCTTCCGCCTGTTACTCCCAAACGGGCGGCATCTACCCAGTCAAGCGATGAGGCGTAGTCTGTGAGCACCATGATGTCTCCGTAGTCCATTTTGCCCCAGTCGCCCACGACTTTGCGCGCGAACTCAGGTCCATATCCTGAACTGCCCCTGGGGTTGCAGCAGAATATGCCGTAGCCACGGGAGGCTAGGACCTGAAACTCGAAGAAGAAGGTCTCCCCGTAGGAGGAGTGGGGACCTCCGTGGATCTCTATGATGGCTGGGTACTTCTTGCCTGGTTCAAAGGATGCAGGTTTCATCATCCATCCGTCCAGTTCAAGGCCGTCTTTTGAGCGGAAGGTGAAGCGTTCGGGTTTGGACAGAGACAGGCCTGACAGAAACTCTTGGTTTACATGCGTGACCTGCTGCAGGCGGCATGAAGCCGGGCCGGCGCTGCAGGCTCCGTCGGGTAGGGTTACCGAGTAGATATCACAAGGGTTAAGGGTTGTAGAGCCTGTGAAAGCAAGAATCTGAGCGGAGCCCAAAGACTTTACATCCAGGGATGAGATAACAGCAGGGAATTTCGGACAGGCGTGAATGTTTCCCGGCGTTGCGCCTCCCACAAGTTCCACGCCACCCCGGAGACCTGCTCTGTAGATTCCGGAATAACCCCGGTCGCTTGCGATAAAGTAGACATATTTGTTGTCTGCCGACCAAAAGGGTCCCGAAGACCCTCCGTCAAAACGGGCATCTGAGGTTATTCCGCAACCTACGCTGCGGTTGAAATGTCCCCAGATGTTTCTGACCGGGCCTCCGCCGCTGGGGATCACGAGCACTTCAGTGTTGGCCACGCTGTCTTCTCTCTTCTCATGGCCTAGAAATGCTATCCACTTGCCATCAGGAGAAAAAGCCAGGTTGCGTACAGGGCCTTTTCCGCAGGTCAGTTTGACAGGGTTACCACCCTTAAAGGGCACAGTCCAAAGGTCTGGAATGTAGACAAGTTCGCGGTCTTCCTCCCGGCAGGAGGTGAAGGCCACAGTCCTTCCGTCAGGAGAAAACACAGGATTGGCGTCGTTGTAATCGCCTGACGTAAGCTGTCTTGTTTCAGCTGTTTCTGTGTCTAGTATGTAAATGTGGCGGGGTCTCGGGTCAACGACTCCGGGAACGCCGTTAGCTTTGTACCTGAGATGAGTGACTACGGTTACGTCTTTTCCGGTGGGCAGGGACTGAGGGTCTGCCTCACCTGCAGGCCTGGGTTCTCTGGCAACGTACGCTATATACCTGCCGCAGGGAGACCAGGCTACCTGCGAAGCTCCCTGGCTCTTTTGTCCAAGCCGGCGCGCTTCACCGCCGTTTTTGAGGTCAAGCAGCCATATGTCATTTGTGCCTGCCCGGTTGGAGGTGAAGGCCAGGCGTGATCCGTCCGGAGAAAAAGTGGGAGAGCGGTCTCTGGCATAGCTTCCGCCTGGCAGTTTCCCGAAGGTAAGCCTTCGGGTTGCGCCGTAAGACCCATCTTCCAGTCTAACGGCCATGTAAATGGCCGATTCGTAGCGATTTTCCTCCGCGTTTATCCTGGTTTCAACCCAGACTAGTCTTGCGCCTTCCGGTGAGAGACGAACGTCTCCGGCGAACCTCAGCCGCCAGAGATCCCGGGAAGACACAGGTCGTTTGGACGTTGCCATTGTGGATTCCTCCCCGTTTGTTTCTTGTGACAAAGGCTTTTGCAGAGCTTCTTCCGAAACGCCATAGTCTTTGTGGTCTATGAAGCTGTCAAGGACCTGGCGATAAGCAGCTTCTGCGTCTTGGGGCGGCCTTGAGCTTCGTAAAGCTGCCCTTTCATTAGGATGGAACTAAGAGCGGGTTCTTCTACCGCCATGGCCTTCTGGATGGCATCCTCCGTACACCTCAGGTTCCAGCGGTCAAGGCGTTCGTAAGCTACCAGGCCCCAGAGGAAAGACTGCTGTTGACCCTCGGCCAGAACGGCGGCTTCCGGACCGTAATCCTCAACCACGACCAGGGGATCATCCTGGAGTCGGTTACGCAGATCAACCCGAGAAAAGCGGCCGCCCTGAACGCGACGGGTCAGGTACACGCTACCCGGGTTCTTGACCTTGCCGCAGCAGCGTTTGTGTTGTCGGGCAAGCTCCAGGCCTTTTGTCGAGCAGCTCACCGTTGGCATGTCCATGACCATGGTTTTGGGACGCATGTGGCGGCACTCCTCTCTTTGTGGCACAGTACAACTGAACAATACTATAATACCGGGCGAGGAGGCTACCTGAAGCTGCATCAAGCGCACTATTGTACGTCACGCTCGGCAATGGTAGATTGAAGCCGGACAACAATTGGGCGTGTGCTGAAGGGAGGGTTCGACCAGGGTCCTTTTTGAGTCGTCCTGGTCGCAAGGCATGGGTAATCAAGTGATTGTCCTGGATTTCGGAGGACATAACACTCAGATTGTGGCAAGAATGGTCCGGGAAGATAATGTCTATTCCATGGTTCTTCCGGGGGATGTAACTGAAGACGAGATAGCTTGCGCGTTGGGGGGATCTGCTGTTCCCGGCGCCATTCTTTTTGTTGAAGGACCAGGTGAGACCCGCAGGGAGATTCCGAGCGCCTTGCCTGCCCTTAGGCTTGGATGTCCGATTATGCGGGTAAGCGCTGACGGTGAGATCAACCGGGAGGACCTGAGGCGTTTTCTTTTTGACGCTGCCTCCCTTGAGCCCAGCTGGAACATGAAAAGGTTCGTTGAGAACACAGTATCCGCCACGAAAGCCAGAGTGGGTTCATCTCATGTGCTCTCGGCAGTGTCAGGGGGAGTGGATTCCACCATAGCGACTGTTCTCGTGGGAAGGGCCATAGGAAAGAACCTTCACTGTATTATGGTTGACCACGGGCTTCTTAGGAAGGATGAGGCTTCCAATGTGACTCAAGCTCTTGCAGGTTTGGGCATCGAAGTTCAGGTTGTTCAAGCCGCCGGTCTTTTCTATGACAGGCTCAAAGGGGTTACTGACCCTGAGGAGAAGCGCAGAGTCATTGGCAATGGGTTTATCGAGGTCTTCCAAGAGGAAGCTCAGAAACTGGGACCTGTTAAGTACATGGTTCAGGGGACCATATACCCGGATGTTCTGGAATCAGGCTCACGCATGAGGCCTGTCATTAAGAGCCATCACAACGTTGGAGCGCTGCCTGAGAACATGAACCTCAAGCTGCTGGAACCCTTGCGCGAGCTGTTCAAAGACGAAGTGAGGGAGGCAGGCAGGGCGCTTGGATTGCCTGCTGAGTTTGTTGACAGGCACCCTTTCCCCGGACCGGGACTCGCCGTCAGGGTGCTTGGTGAGGTTACCCCTGACAAGGTTGCCCGGGTTCGCCAAGCTCAAGATATTCTGGATCAAGAGATAAGACGGGCGGGCTGGTATGATAAGGTTTGGCAGTGTTTTTGCGTTCTTCCGGGTGTTCACACTGTGGGAACCACGGGCACGTCCAGAACATACGGGCATCTGATGGCCATCAGGGCTGTATGCTCTGAGGATGCCATGACCGCCGGGTGGGCAAGGCTGCCCTATGATCTGTTGGACCGGGTTTCAGACAGGATTACAAAGGAGGTACCCGGCGTTAACCGGGTTGTTTTCGATATTTCATCTAAGCCTCCCTCAACCATCGAATGGGAGTGAAGGATCAATGATACCCCGGTACACGAGAGAGCATATGAAAGGGCTTTGGAGCGACCTTAACCGCTATCGCAGGTGGCTCGAGGTCGAAATTCTGGCCCTTGAGGCGTGGGAGATAGTCGGTACCGTTCCGGCAGGGACCGCCGAAGTTGTTCGCAGGAAAGCTGTGGTTGACCCTGAAAGGATAGCTGAAATCGAAAAAGAAGTGCGCCACGATGTTATCGCCTTTGTGAGCCAGGTGGCCGAGACAGTAGGCGAGGAAGGCAAGTACATACATTACGGGCTTACTTCCTACGATGTAGTGGATACGGCCCTGTCGTCGCTGCTCACGGAAGCTTTGGACCGGGTTCTCGCGCAGATGGAGTCTATGATTGACGTCCTTGCCGCCAGAGCTTTACAGTACAAGGACGTTCCCATGATTGGCAGAACCCACGGAGCTCATGCTGAGCCTGTGACTTTCGGCCTGGTTCTTGCCTTATACTGGGAGGAGATGAAGAGGAACGCTGAGCGCGTGAGGTTTGCCAGGCACGAGGTGGCAGTAGGCAAGCTTTCAGGAGCTGTAGGCACCTACGCTCACGTTGACCCGTTTGTAGAGCGGTATGTATGCCAGAAACTGGGGTTGTCGCCTGCGCCTGTGTCCAACCAGATTGTTCAGCGCGACAGGCACGCTTCGTGCCTTGCTGTTCTGGCGGTAGTGGCGGGAACCCTGGAAAAGATGGCCCTGGGGTTGCGCGGCCTTGCACGGACCGAAGTGAGAGAGGTTGAGGAGTTGTTCCGTTCAGGGCAGAAAGGTTCGTCGGCCATGCCCCACAAGCGAAATCCGGTTGGCCTGGAGCAGATGAGCGGCATAGCCCGGCTCCTGAGAGGATACGCAGTAAGCGCCCTGGAGAACAACGCCCTCTGGCACGAGAGAGACATGTCTAACTCCTCAGTGGAACGGATCATCTTGCCCGATTCCACTACTCTGATAGAGTATGCCCTGCACAGGATGACAGGCATATTGCGCGATTTGCAGGTTTACCCTGATAGGATGCTGGCTAACCTGCATATGACGGGAGGTCTTGTGTTTTCTGAGGAGGTGCTGCTTTTCCTTGTGCAGCATGGTATGAAGCGAGAGGACGCCTATGCTTTGGTGCAGAAGCTCGCCATGGATGCCTGGGAGGGTCCTCCTTCATTTGAAGAAAGAGTACTGAAAGACCCCGAAGTTTTGATGGTTCTGGGTGAAGAGACAATCAGGGAATGCTTTGACTTGAAGCATGCCCTGCGCGAAGTAGACGGTATTTTCCGGCGAATCGGGCTTTTGGTGCTGTAACTGAGAATGTCCGTTTTGGGTGCCAAAGGAAGGGGAGGCTGTGTCTATGACAGAAGAGAGAACTAACCCAGTCCCGCTATGGCGGGAAATGGGCCTCAAAGACGAGGAATACAAGCTTATCGTAGAGAAACTGGGCCGGGAACCCAACTATACCGAGCTGGGCATGTTTGCTGTTCTTTGGTCCGAGCATTGTGCATACAAGCATTCCAAATCGCTGTTAAGAGGTCTTCCGACCCAGGGTGAAAAGGTTCTGGTCGGGCCGGGGGAAAACGCCGGTGTTGTTGACATAGGACATGGCCTTGCCTGTGCGTTTAAGATAGAGTCTCATAACCATCCAAGCGCCATTGAGCCCTATGAAGGGGCTGCCACAGGTATCGGAGGCATTGTAAGGGACATTCTTGCTATGGGAGCAAAACCTGTAGCGGCATTAGATTCCCTCCGGTTCGGCCCTCTAACTGACGAGAGAACCCGGTTTCTTCTGAAAGGCGTTATCGAAGGCGCTGCAGACTACTGCAATACTCTGGGCCTTGCAGGAGTAGGCGGCGAAACGTGGTTTGGCGAGCCCTACCGCCAGAACCCGCTGGTGAACGTGTTCTGTGCAGGAATACTGAAACATGAGGACCTTCACCGGGGCGGAGCTTACGGAGTTGGCAACGTGGTCATGATTGTAGGTCGCGCTACAGGGAGAGACGGCATTCACGCGTGCACCTTTGCCTCGGAGGAACTGGACGAAGACACACAAGCTAACGTACCAAAGGGCCATCCGGTAACCGGAAGGAAACTGATTGCGGCTTGCCTTGAAATGATGAAAGAAGGAGCTGTTGTGGGAGTTCAAGACATGGGCGCAGCAGGCATTACCTCTTCGTCTGCAGAGACTGCATCAAGGGCAGGTACAGGGCTTGCCATAGAGGCTTCCAGAGTACCGGTGGCTGAAGAAGGCATGACTCCCTACGAAATCATGCTGTCGGAGACCCAAGAGAGAATGCTTCTCATAGTTAAGCCAGGTATGGTTGACCGGGTGGAGTCTATCGGGAAGAAATGGGGGCTCAACGCCCAGGCCATCGGCGAAGTGACCGGATCTGGCTGCCTTCAGGTGTTACATAACGGACAGGAGGTGGCATCTATCCCTGTTTCGGTGTTGGCTGAAGGCGCCCCGGTTTACACTCCTGAGTGGGCAGTACCCGGGTATATTGACGAGAACGCCGCCTTTGATTTCTCCCAGGTGTGCGTACCTGAGACTGAGAAGCTAAGGGATATCCTGCTGGACCTTCTGGCCTCACCTAATATTGCGTCTAAAGAGCCCTTGTATACGTCGTTCCTGGTGAGCGACCCTGTTACCCGTCCGGGATACGGTGCCCCCATAACAGGTGTTGAGGGTACTAACAAAGCCCTTGCTTTCTCAGTAGACTGCAACGGCAAACTGGTCTACCTGAACCCGAGAGGCGGCACAGCCTGGGCTGTGGCCGAAGCGGCCAGAAACGTAGCTGTGACAGGAGCACAGCCTGTGGCGCTCACCAACGGTCTGAACTTCGGCAACCCTGAGAAGCCCGAGATCTACTGGCAGTTGAAAGAAGCTGTATCCGGGATGTCTGAGGCTTGCCGGGCGCTGGGGATACCTGTGACAGGCGGAAATGTGAGTCTGTACAACGAAACAGGCGGACAACCCATATACCCAACTCCCATCATTGGGATGCTTGGGATCATCGATGACGTGGAAAAGAGGATATCTCCTTCTTTCAAGGAGGAAGGTGATATTGTAGCTCTTCTGGGCGAAATAGACAGCCGTGCACGCGCTCTTTCAGGCAGCGAGTATCTTGAGAGGGTTCACGGCCTGGTTGCGGGGAGCCCGTGTGACCCCGACCTTCAGCTAGAAAAGAGGATCATTGGGGCACTGGTTGAAGGAACTGAACATGGGCTGTTCCAGTCGGCCCAGGATCTGTCAGAGGGTGGTTTGGCCGTAACTCTGGCCGAATGCTGCATCCTTGGATCAGGTAAAGGCGCAACAGTGTGTGTTCCACAGGCTGAAGCAGGTGAGGATCAGGCAGATTCCAGGATTGATGCCGCTCTCTTCGGTGAGCCCAACTCGGCGGTGGTTGTGAGTTTCAAAGCTGGTTTCCTGAGCGCTGTGGAAAGGCTGTGCCGGAAGCACTCTGTGCCGTTCCATAACCTGGGAACCGTGGGCGGAGACTCGTTGGCGATCAAAGATAAGTCCGGCAGGATCTTGATCTGCGCCGGAGTCGCTGAGATGAAAGAGCCCTGGCAGAACGGGATAAAGCGCTTTATGAGCTAGGGGAGCAGGGCGGAGGTTCGGCCTGCAGGTGATGGGTCTCGGCGATAAGCTTGTAGACAAGTATGCCTGTTGCCAGGCGCCCTGCTGACGAAACAAGCATGAGAGGTCTCAGGGAGTACAGATCGGCCATATAGCCGCCAATGAGAGGGGCAACAAATCCGGTTATGCCTCCTATAACGTTTGCGGTGGCAATGTAGCTGGGCCGCCTGGCCTCAGGGGTTATGTCCAGTATCAGGTTGAAAGTGCCGAGCCCCCAGCCTGCCCATGCCAGCCCGGAGTAAGTTTCTGCCAGAATGCCGCCCCAGGGGGTCTTGGCCAGGTACCATACAATAGGGACTCCTGCAGCAAGGCATGCCGACGTTACTACTGCGAACTTGGGCCCTTTCCTGTCAGAGACAGGTCCCCAGAACCTTTGCCCGATCATGCCTGTGAGGGTTCCTGCAAAGGACATGTATGCCAGATGCATAGGGGTCCCGCCTAAGTCCTGGATCAAATAAGCTCCAAAAAGTCCTCCTACGATCCCTACTGCAAGGTTGAAAAACGTTGAGATCCATATCCAGGGGCCAAACCGGGGCGACCTCAGCGCCTCGATATCCAGGCGCAGTCTCTTTCTTTCGGACTCTCCGGCGGACTCTCTTGACGGGGAGAAAGGCACATCACTGATTTTGCTGAAGTAGTAAAGGGAGGCCCAGGACAGAGTCAGGAATATGGAGAAGGATAGGGTGTAGCCCCGGGGAAAGCCTCCCCCTGTTACGATCTTTCCTGCCAGGTTAACCGTAACAAGGGCGCCGGCGCTCATTATGATGTTTCTTGCCGAGAAGAACCTTCCACGCACACCTCTGGGGACCAGGTCTGAAACCAGGGATGTCCATGCCGGCGTAACCACGGAACCGAAGACAGACAGAAGGATCTTTAGGACCAACAGAATGTAGATTGCCTTCAGGCCGTTGGCGTAGAAGGGCAGGAAAATGACGCCCATCCACAGAAGGCGGCTGATGACGCATGAAGCTAGAATGAGGGATTTCCGCTTGCCTGTAGATTCCACCATGTGCGAGGCAGGAAGCTGCATTAAGTTGCCGAACAGCCCGGGAACGGCATTGAGAATGGATATGTGTTTCTTTGATGCGCCAAAGGCCAGGGTAAAGGATGTCATGAAAGGATTGATGAACGTGCCGGCTATGTTGCCCAAAAGGCCGTCAGCTATGAGGTAGCACTGGTCAGCGTCCCAAACAACTCCGGGAGCTAACAGACGCAAAAGGCGTCTCATAAGTCCAATCACCGGACTGCTTCGTTGCTTGCTGTCTTCCTGGTCGTTCAATTGTCAGTCCTCCGGAGCCGTTCAGTTCTTCCGGCTTCCCAACACTGGTACGTATTCGAGGTTACCCGGGGCAATTCCTCTGTCATGTTGCCTTTGGATGTGTCTGAGAGTTAGGCTATGCTATGGGCGATAGAGGCCTGTGATAAAGGCTGATGTGACCGTTACAGATGTCTTGCGTATCTCAATTAGGTTGGCATCCCATGCCGGTCACAGGACCACAGGTCGTGAAGGGGGCGTTAAGGTGCTGAAAATCAGCAGTGTTTCCAAAAGCTACGGTGGCACGGTAAAAGCTGTAGACAAGCTTAACCTTGAAGTGAAGCCCGGTGAGATATTCGGATTTCTCGGACCTAACGGTGCCGGAAAGACAACGACTATCAAGATGATAGTGGGTATCCTCAACCCCGACGAAGGGACCATTCACGTAAACGGACATAGCATAACTACCGCTCCGATACCGGCCAAGAAGCAAATCGGTTATGTTCCCGATGACGCCATGATATGGGACAAACTAACGGGCGCTGAGTATCTGAACTTCGTATGCGATGTCTACGGGGTTCCGGGTGAGGAAAGGGAAAAGCGGGCCAAGCCCTTGCTTGAGATGTTTGAGATGCTTGGCGCAGTAGGGGACCAGGTTGGGAGCTACTCACGGGGAATGCGCCGAAAGATTGCACTGACTGCGTCTTTGCTGCACAGGCCACCTGTGTGGATTCTCGACGAACCCCTCATGGGCCTGGACCCACGTTCTTCGTTTCTGCTCAAGGAACTTATGCGCACGCATGTGAACGGGGGAGGGGCGGTGTTTTTCTCCACCCACGTAATGGAAGTTGCAGAAAGACTGTGTGACCGGGTAGGGATTATCCACAAGGGGAAACTCATTGCCGTCAACACTATGGATGAGCTAAAGAAACTCTTCGCTGAAGAAGGCGACAAAACCCTTGAGGAACTGTTCCTTAAGATTACCGAAGCCAAAATGCCGGAAGACCAGCTGGCTTCTTTGGTTCGACGGATCTAGAGTCTTTTGGTTGCGGATAAGAGCGTAACCGAGGAGAGCGTAATCGGGGAGAGCGTAACCGGGGAGAGCGAACGGAGGAGAGCGCACATGTCGCACAAACACTTGACCATCCGGGGTCTGAGAAAAGAAGGGACCGGGAATCCGTTTTTATCTTTGCTCCGGACCCAGTTTAAGGTTGAGTACGGTCCAAAGAAACTGGCCGAGAACCTTAACCTTGGCGGCAAGACCAAGTATCTGTACCTGTATCTTGGCTTGCTGGCAATTGCCTTCTGGCAGCTGATAGATATGGGTTACAAGCTGGCCCGGACCGTAGCAGCTCAGTCAGTGGCGTTGGCACAACCGGGGCTTCCTGTGCTGCTTGCTGTCATCGCAGGTCAAGGGCTGGTTCTCTTCATAGGAATAAGCGGTCTCATGTCAACCCTGTACTACAGCGATGACCTGGAAACCCTCCAGGCCATGCCCCTGAAGCCTCATAACATTATCCTCGCAAAGGTTCTATGCACTTACGTGGCGCAGCTGTTGTTCTCCTCCATGATTGTGGTACCGTTTCTTCTGGCTTTAGGCGTGGAACTGGTAAGGCCCGGCTACTGGCCGGGTGCGCTGCTTGTAACCCTGGCCGTTCCCGCCGTGCCGCTGGCAGTGGGTCTTTTTGGCGTCGTCTTGATCATGCGCTTTACCAGCCGTGCCAAGAGAAAAGACTTTTTCATGGTCGTATTCGGGCTTGTGTTTCTAGTGCTGATAATGACCTTTCAGTCTTTCAACATGAACATGATGAAGCATGGACCTGAGCAGGTAATGGAGGCGCTTTTCAGGAAGGATGGACTCATCCAGCTCATGGCCCGGAACTACCCGCCTTTGAGGTGGGCGGCCATGGGCCTTACCGGCGATACTCTGGGTATACGTATGTCGTATCTGACCATCTTTCTTGGAAGTTCCTTCGGTCTCCTTCTGGGCCTGGCGTACATCAGCCAAATTTGGTTTCTGGGAGGCATCTCCCGGGATATCAGGGCGGAGTCTCCGGCAAGAAAACTCAAGAAAGCAGGAACTTTCATGGCCAAAGAGCGCAGCCCAGCTCTATCAATCATGTTTCAGGAGCACCGAGTGCTTACGAGAACCCCCGGATTTCTCCTTGTGGCACTGACAAACCTGGCAGTAGCTCCCTTGCTCATAGCTTTCGGAACCTTTGGCGGCGGAGCGGAGCTGACAGGGCTTCTCTCCATCATGAAAGCAAGCCAACTGTGGGACATGGTCCTTCTGGGCGCCGTAGGCGTCCACGGTATTCTTGTAGGTCTGAATCAGGTAGCGTCAACGGCCATAACCCGGGAAGGCCCCATGTTCTGGTTCAGTAAATCCATCCCTGTTCCCCCCAGGGAGCAAGTGCGCGGAAAACTCCGGTATTGCATGCTTTTTGCCTGCTTGCAGTTAGCCGTACTCTTGCCGGTTGTCTGGTACATAATGCGCCCGGACTGGCCGGAGCTTCTCCTTATAGCCCTGCTGGGCCTCCTTGTTTCATGGCCTGTGAGTCAGATCTGCCTTATCAATGACCTGTATAACCCAAAGATGCAATGGACACAGCCACAGCAGGCTATGAAGGGGAACTTCCAGACCCTTGTGGCAGGGTTATTTACCCTGCTCTATCTGGGCATTATAACGTTTGTCGTCCGGACTGCCCTGAAGATCAACATATCCGGGGTGTTGCTGTACGCCCTGGTTGCCTTGCTCCTGGCAGGATCGGGATCTCTTCTGTCCAAAGCTCTTGAACGTGTAGCTGCAGCCCGTTATCGCGAAATCCAGGTTTGAAGCTAATCTAATCAGGATTTGAGTTCAAGGAACCCAGAATGCCGTCCGGTGACTTCGAGGAGGACCAAAAGAGCTCTGACGTTCGCTCTTATGTCCTCATCTGAAAGAAAGTCGCCCGGCGGCATGTCTTGCTTCACCGGGGAAATGTAGATGCTGCCGTCAAGGCTGTAGATTTCCTGGATCCCCATCTGCCTCAGTCCCCGGTGGATCGGATTCATGCCTGCGAGGGTATCTTCTTCTGTGAATATGGGGAAGCCTCTGGCCTGGGCCCAGGTACCCTCGTAGTTCAGTTCCACTGCCCCGTTGGCGTATGATCTGGAAAGCTGAATGCCCTGGCTGAGTTTCTCAGGAGCTTCTTCCAGTTCCCGGGCTGCGATGCTGTACGCTTCGTTTATTTTGTTGATAAGAGCAGCCTTGTTCCTGGCTATGTGGCTAAGCGCTCTATGTTGAACCGGCAAAACTTCCGTCACATTCGGGGGCCTGCCTGTTCCGGGCCCAGCTTCAGCCGGCGCCTCCCCGAGAACGCGGACAAAAGGTTCGACGCCTACGATCAAAGCGCCGGCCGCCGGTCCAAACCTGGCAGTAAGGTCATACACTGCCAGGGTAGCTCCAATGGCCGAAATGTCAGGACCTACAAAGGGAAGCCCCTGATGGCAGTTGAGAAGGTAGGGAACGCCGAATTCGTCGCTTAGTTCACCTATGCCCTTTAGCAGAAGGGGAACTCTGCTTTCGTCGAGAGCGCCGTAGCCGTACCCCGGCGTGTCATACCCCATGGAGCTAAACCCGGCCAGGGTCTGGACATGAGCTTCGGCTGTAACTGCGAGAAGCTCCAGGGAAGCTTCGGGTTCAGTCCGGGACATAAGGGGCACCGGTCTATAGGAAATACCGTGGTTTTGGTAGACGGCCCCCTGGGGCGGCACCACCAGGGCTGTCAAAGGTGCACCGTCGAGCCTGCATGAGCCATCTTTGTGCCTTCCGGGGAGAATGAGCCGCTCATACCACGGAGGAAAAGGGGAGCCGAAAGCTGTTTGCAGCGGCGCACATTTTTCCCACAGAGTTATGTACCCGGCCCTATAGGCAGGCTTCGGGCCTTCGGGAGGAGAAAATGCCGAGGTGAATGCCAGCCGGAGGGCAGCTCCGGGACAAGAGACAGAAAGCACATCGTAGGCGTCTCCGTACGCTTCTTTGACCAGTTTGCGCATGTCCTCAAAGAGAGCCGCCGGGTCTTTTGATTCGGAGTCCTTGCCTGCTTGCGCGCCTTTCGCCGGGATTGGGCCCAGGTCCGTTTCCTCAGCATGGCGAAGCAGGCCCCGGATCTTGGCTTCGGCATAGGCTTCTGAACATATTGTTTCTACCATACCTGAAAGATGTCTGTACATCTGAAAGGTGTATGTGAACGGCAACACAGGCGCCTCCTTCACGGTTAACGAGAGATATCCAATTCGCACCCAGCCCATTTCTTCTTTCATATTGTCGCCCGGATAGGGCCCGGTTAACTCAGAACCGGGCCGATTGAGGTGCTCAGCGCTGAACAGGTCCGGGTTCAAGAGGGATACACCTTACAAGAGGGATATCCATTATGTGTACCGAATTCCTGTCTGTAGAGATTCAGTTCCAGGCGCCTGACGGTAACTATTGAGAAAGGCAGAGTGATGTCTGTGAAGGTGTTTATCTCAGTCGACATGGAAGGGATTTCGGGAGTGGTCCACTGGAACCAGACCAGCTACGGCAAAGAAGACTACGAACGGTTTCGCAGGCTCATGACTCAAGAGGCCAACGCCGCGATTGAAGGAGCTTTTTCGGGTGGGGCCACTGAAGTCCTGGTAAACGATTCTCACAGTTCCATGCGCAACATCATACTGGAGGACCTTCACCCTGAGGCCAGGCTTATTTCAGGCGGGAGCAAGTTCATGTCAATGATGGAAGGAATAGGCCCGGAGTTTGACGCGGTGTTTTTGATCGGATACCATTCCCAGGCATCGTCGTTTGGCGTTCTCAACCATACATACACAGGGCAGGTAGCTCACTATTGGGTTGGTGGCAAGCTGATGGGGGAAACAGGCATGAACGCGCTGATTGCCGGCTATCACCGGGTTCCCGTGGTTCTGGTGTCAGGCGATTCAGTCGTAACCAGGGAAGCTTGCGACCTTTTGGGGAAGGTTGAGACTGTCTCTGTAAAAGAACCCAGGAGCCAGTTTTCTGCCATCTGCATGAACCCTAAGAAAGCTCAAGCTCTCATCAAGGAAGCTGCGGCAAGAGCTCTTGCTGACGTCAAAGCTTACTCGCCTTTGGTGCCTGCTGCCCCTTCCACAGTGCGAGTGCAGTTCCACACGTCGGGCCAGGCCGACAGCGCGGCAATAATGCCCGGAGCAATAAGAGTGGATCCGGTTACCATTGAGTATACAGGCAGTGACTACCTGGTAGCTTACCGGGGAGTCAGGACGTTGATGAGCTTGGCGTAGGACCATAGGCCGGGTGCAGATCCTGCAAAGAGGGATGAGCTCGTGGCCGTTGCAGCATGCCGCGAAGAAAACCCGCCGCTGTACCGTGCGGCGGGTTTCTGCGTGGGACACAGCACTTGCGCTCATTCTCAGGCAGGATATTCCTAGGCAGGTTATGATTGCTGTTTCCAGTAGTCAAACCAGGCCAGCATCCTCTTGAGCCTGTCAGTCCTGTGAAGATGTCTCCGGAGGCCGTGAAACTCGCCAGGGTACCGGATCATGACTGCAGTCTTCCCAAGGCGCTTCAGGCCTATGTAGAATTGCTCCGAGTGGGAGATCGGGCAGCGCAGGTCGTTTTCCCCGTGGAGCAGCAAGACAGGCGTAGTCACGTTGGGAACGTGACTTAAAGGCGATCTGCTCAAGAGGAGATTTGCATCTTCCCAGGGTTTCCCGCCGTACTCATGTTCGTCGGCCCACATGATGTCTGACGTTCCGTAGTCAGAATGCAGGTTCGACACGCAGGCACCTGCGCAAGCTGCTTTGAAACGACTTGTCTGGGTAATGGCCCAGGCAGTCCAGTAGCCGCCGTAGGACCACCCGTAGACGAACATGTTGCTTTCATCAACAATGCCCTTATCTGTGACCGCGTCTACCAGGGACATTACGTCAGTAAAGTCCTTGTTGCCCCAGTCTGCGTCTATACAAGCCATGAACTCCTGTCCGTAGGAGGTGCTGCCTCTGGGGTTGCAGTAAGCTACCACGTATCCATGGGACGCAAAGAACTGCCCTGTGAACATGAAGGCCGAGCTGTATGCGCCGTGGGGCCCTCCGTGTACCATCAAGACCATAGGGTAGCGCTTGTCCTTTTCGTACTCATGGGGATACAGGAGCCACCCATCCAGTTCTTGACCGTCCCTGGCGTGGTACTGGAACTTCTCCCATTGCCCTGTGGCAACAGCTTTCATGAACTCACGGTTGGCTTCTGTGAGATTTTTCTCCGCACCGTTTGTGTACAAGAAGATGCTTTCGGTTTCTGTAGGAGAAGAGGCCTGGTAGACAAAGGTTTCTCCCTTTACGTCGTAGGCCGACATAGCTCTGCCGTTTTTGCCCAGGACCTTGCTAAGGTTCCAGCTCGTGCCCGGCACGTTGCCGCCGTTTCCGGTCCAAGCTTTGCAGACAGACACTTCACCGTGGTCCTGCAAAGGGAAAAACAGGCATGAGTCTTCCCATATGAGGAACGGTCCTGAGCTGCCGTACCCGGGGTCAGCTCCGGCCATGCTGCCCGGGCTGCGATCCAGGTGAGCTGTTATGTTGGCGGCATCTTTGACTGTCAGAGATCTCGGCTCTTCTCCTTTTTCGGCAGCATCCAGGAAGGAACCTACAGGTAGGATCCACAGGTCAGATCTGGTAGAAACGCCTCTCTTACGGTCGTGGCCCAGAAAAGCTATGTACTTTCCGTCAGGTGAAATCTGCTGACCGTATATAGGCCCGGGTCCGTCGTACAACAGGAGAGACTTGCCTGTTTCCACTTCAAACAGATATAGGTCGGACTTCTGTATATAATCGGCGTCTTCATGGCGGACTGCCGGCACTATTATGTACTTGCCGTTAGGTGTTACGCATGGTGCGCTGTGATCAAAATCTCCGGATGTTATCTGGGAGGATAGCTCTTGATCTTCTCCCGGGATGGAGTCAGGCGCATCTACACTGAACACGTGTCTTCGCAATTCGCCGAAGTAGCCTGAACCATCCATCCTGTAGCGAAGCCGAGTTATGACTTTGATATCGTTTGGCTTTCCCCCGCTTTTGCTGCCGGATTCTTCTTTGTCATTGGGTCCTCTTTCGTCCTTGGGCTTCAGTGCCCGCTTTGCCTGGTCGAGAGCTCTCTCACGGTCGTCTTCGGGTGCGCCAGGATACGGGACCCAGTTATCAGGTTTGGAGAAGGCGCTGGACGTAAAGAAGATCCGTTTTCCGTCAGATGACCATATTGGGGCGCCTTGAACCGCCTCTTTTGTGGGTATACGCCATGCTTCGCCTCCCCAGGGGTCTATCATCCAGATCTGAGATTTACCTGAGCGGCTTGATACAAACGCCACCTTTTTGCCGTCAGGCGACCATTTGGGGGATCTGTCTTTGCCTGAGTTGGTCAGTTTGCGGCTCTCGCCGGTCTCAACTGAGGCCAGGTATAAGTCGGTAAAGGATTTCTCTTCGGCCTTGTCGTGGTACTGGGTGACGTATATGATGTGCTTGCCATCAGGGGAAAGATGCACGTCACCGCAGCTTTTCAGTTCAAAGATATCGTCTGGTTTCAGCGGACGCTTGTCCAAGGTAGTTCCTCCTCGTTAAGTAGTTTGGTGCTCTGAGTCGCGACGCCTTAAGGAAAGGTCTCCTGCAGAATAGGGCCGTTTCTCATTTCCCACCTCGATGACAGCTCTGCCCTCTTTGTCAACGCCAAGAAAGATCCCGGTGATCTTTTGCAGGTCTCCTGGCGTCCTCGATTTCAAGATAACGGGCTCGTTCACATATGCTAGGAGGGAGCTTAACTCAGGAAGGATCCTCTCCAGACCTTTCCCGGCAAAATCCTCGTAAGCCGGTTCAAGGTTGTTAAGAACTGACGCAGTCAGAAGGTTCGGGTCCAGCTCATGACCTAGTTCTTCTTTCAAGGACGCGGTCATTTCACGTATTTCAGCAGGAAGGTCCTTTGTGTTGACATTGGCGTTGATGCCAATTCCCAGCACAACGTAGGATACCTCAGGCCTGTCAAGATGCTCTGTACCAACAGACATCTCACTCAGGATGCCTGCGCTCTTGCGTCCGTCAATGTGAACGTCGTTCGGCCATTTGATCCGGGCGGGCAGCCCCAGGTCTTTCCGCAGGGTTAGGGCCACGGCATATCCGGCTACCAGGGACAGTCCCGGGACTTCTTCGGGTGCTATGGCCGGGCGCAATATGACAGACATATAGATGCCGCCCGGAGGCGAATGCCAGCTGCGATCTAGCCTGCCTCTGCCCTTGGTTTGTCTCTCAGCCAGCACCACCGTTCCTTCGGGGTAAAGGTGAGAGGATCTGGCCAGAGCCTTAGCCTCATCGTTGGTAGACCCTGTTTCGTGCATGTACACGATTTTACGGCCAAGGAACCTGGTGCAAAGATGCGCTGGGATACCGGAAGAGTCCATGAGTTTTGACTGCCCCCTCTAGCGCCTTTTTTCTTCCGGTAAGTCAACCGGAAGCTTGCCTACCGGGCTATGCTGCCCCAGAAGGATTTTGGCTACAGCATACATAGCTTCGGGAGCGTAGCTGTAAGCGCAGACATATGCTTCTGAATCCGGGAAAAACCTGATGTCATATGGGTCCCAGACGGATATGAGTATAGCATCAGGGACATTCCTTAGAAACTCCCGGATGAAACTGAGCTGAGCGGGGTTTTTCGCCGGGTTTCGGGTGATGACCAACGCTCTGTGGCACCGGTTGGCCAGTTCCACGTATGAGTTCATGTCATGAAGGCCGGGCCCTTCCATGAAGATCTCGTGTACCTGAGCGTTCCCCAGTGTCTTAAGAGCTTGCCCCAAAGGAGTAACAGACAGAGGCCACGGCTGAGACTTGCCGGAATCAATTACACCGGTCATATGACCTTCACCGGGGACTGCAAGCAGGATTTGCAGCTCTCTTCCGCTGTTTTCAGGCCTGAGAGGGATCATGTTCTCTGTGTCCCGGACCACTGTGATAGAGTCCAGGTGGGCCTTTTGTGACAGATCCCAAAACTCGCGCCTTCTGCTCTCTTCGGGAGAGAGGGGATTGGGTATGTTGGCTTTCTGCTTAAGCTCTAAGATACGAGCTACGGCTTGATTGAGCCTTTCAGGGGGAACCTCACCCGAGCCCACTGCATCCAGGACTGCCCGGTAGGCCTGGCGCTGCACTTGCCTTGTGTGAGATACAAGGAGTATGTCACACCCGGCTTTCAACGCTAGGACTGCCCCTGCAGGGGTCCCGGGCTTTTTGGCAATGGCGGCCATCTCAAGGCAATCAGTGAGTATAACCCCTTTGAAACCCAGGCGGCCTTTGAGAAGGCCTTCAAGGGCCCTGGCCGAGGTTGTTGCCGGCATTGCAGGGTCTACTGCATGAAAGACAATGTGGGCAGTCATTATGGCCGGGATCTCTTGGCTGATTGCTGCCTTGAAGGGCACAAGTTCCACTTCTTCCAGGCGGTCAAGAGGGTGTTTCAGAGCAGGCAGGTCAAGATGCGAGTCTACAGAGGTGTTACCGTGACCGGGAAAGTGCTTGCCAACAGGGATTACTCCTGCCGAGACAAAACCTTTCACAGCGCTGCATCCCAGAGAAGCAACCTGCTCAGGGCGGTTCCCGAATGACCTTACGCCGATGACCGGGTTTTCGGGGTTGTCGTTGACGTCAAGAACCGGGGCCAGGTTCATATTGATCCCTGCCCCGCGAAGCTGGATCCCTATGGCCCGGGATACCTCTGTAACCAGTTTAGGACCTCCTGCCGCTGCCAGGGACATAGGTCCGGGCATTCTCGGAACGTGCTGGATGAGCCTTGATACAATGCCTCCTTCCTGATCGGCGGATATGAAAAGGGGAATGCCCGGTGACCCGGCCTGGGCCCAGTCCTGAAGGGTGTCTGACAGGGAAGCTGTTTCTTCAGGGGTGCCTATATTGCGGGCAAAGTAGATAATCCCGCCGGCGTGCATGTCTGTTACTAGCTCACGAGCTTTTTCCGGATCATTGCCCGGAAAACCGAACATGAAAACCTGCCCGACTTTTTCCTCAAGGGACATGCTCTCTATTGTGGCCCTTATTCTGGCCTGCGCCATGCTTTCCACACTAATCGCCTCTGTTACGGATTGCCCTGGGTCGTGGCAGAATCCTCTATGGCAGATACCGCCGCATTGGCAAAGAGAGGCCTCAACCTGATAGTCGCGTTGTTCTCCCTGCCTGCATGGACTCTGTTTGTAAGAAGGATGACGGCGATTGACGTTTCCGGGTCGCACCAGACGGAAGTCCCCGTGAAGCCCGTATGGCCATAGGCTTTTTCGGACATCAGGTCTCCTCCCGATGAGAATGTCCTGCTTCTCAGCTTCCATCCCAGGCCACGCCGCTGGCCCGAGAAGGTGTGCTCGTGTGTGGCCAGGGTAGCGATGGCAGGACTCAGAATGCGAGTTTCCCCCAGTTTGCCATGGCCTAGCCACATGGAGACATATTGCGCAAGGTCTTTGGCTGTGCTGAAAAGGCCTGCGTGGCCTGCAATGCCTCCCATGGCCAGAGCGTTTTCGTCGTGGACTTCACCCCACATGGTCTTCCCCAGGTCTTTTCGGAACTCGGTGGCCGCCAAACGGTACTGTAAGGACTTATCCGGCCTAAAGCAGGTGTCCTTCATTCCCAGGGGCGTAAACACTTCAGTGGATGCGAAGCGCTCCAGGTTTGTTCCGGTAATCCTCTCTACCAGTTCGCCCAGGATAAGAAAGCCAAGATCGCTGTATACAACCTTTTCCCCCGGGCCGGTTCCTTCAGGGCTCATGCTGCAGATGCAGTCGATTATCTCTTTGCCCCTGAGACCCATTTCCCAGAAACGGATGTGGGCAGGCAAGCCGGAAGTGTGGGTTAGCAGGTGCCGCACTGTAATGCCTTCCTTGCCTCCGCCAGCAAATTCCGGAATGAACGTTGCTACGGTGTCGTCGAGCCTTAAGAAACCCCGCTGGCAAAGAAGAAGAACCAGAGGGGCGGTAGCTGTCACTTTGGTAAGAGAGGCCAGGTCAAAGATTGTGTCGGGGGCAGTGCGAATTTGTACAGGCTCTCTTACTGCCCACCCATAGGCGCGAGGACCCACCAATACCCCGTGGCGGACTATGGCAGCTACAGCTCCCGGAATCATGCCGCAGCCGTCTCCCACAGCGTTTTCTACCACAGAAAAAGCTCGTTCGGTCCTGGCGGGGTCAAGTCCTGCCTCCTGGGGACTTCCGGGTTTGAGATAGGGAGGAAGTCTGGATGCCGGGCCGGATTGCAGTCTCGTTTCCTCGTTCGAAAGGCCTGATGCATCATTAACGGCCTTTCTTATGGCGCCCTGGCACCGGGCAAGGGCGCCGGAAGCTTCCTGAATCGTGACTCCGGCGGCAAGGGATACCAGCGCAAGGTCCAGGTTTCCTTCTGACCTGGCAAGAGTCTCCCGGGCTTCCGGGAGGGGCTTTCCTGTGGCTGACGTTAGGATCTGCAGGGCCCTTCCGGTCAGCTTTGTGTTGCGGGGGCTGGTACCTGCCATGAGGTTAGAGTAGGTTCTTCCCAGGGATACCATGGTAGCTGTAGATATCATGTTGAGAACGAGTTTTTGGGCGCTTCCGTTTTTTAGGCGGGTTGAGCCTGCTATTATCTCAGGGCCTACCTGAGGGGCTATGACTACGTCTGCCAGACGGGCAATCTCGCCGCCGGCATGGCCCGTCAGGGCCACCGTAGGAGTCCCGCAGGATCTTGCCGTTTGCAGGCAGCCCAGGACAAAGGGGGTTCTTCCTGACGCAGCTATGCCTATAACAAGGTCCTTGGGCCCAGGGTTGTGCGCAGAAAGAGCTCTTTCGCCGCTTTCCCGGCTGTCTTCTGCGCTTTCCTCGGGGTGAAAGATAGCGTCTGCACCCCCGGCAAGCAGCGGAATGACTCGTCTGCCCATATCGCCGAACGTAGGCAGAAGCTCCCTTGCGTCCAGAGCCCCAATGCACCCGCTGGTTCCTGCTCCTGCGTAGAAAATCCGTCCTTCCTGGGAAAGGGCGTTTACTGCCAGGGCAACAGCTTTTTCGACATTAGGTATTTCGCGGGCCACGGCCGGGGCCACCCCATGGTCTTCTGCGCTCATTGTTTCGAGAATGTCCTTGACCGGCCAGAGGTCAAGACCAACGGTCCTGGGGTTTGGGTTTTCGGTAACAGGTTGCCTGTTGGGCATATCTATGTCCTCCTGAGCTGGTTTTCCGGTAAGTCGGCCTCTTAGGTCTTCGCCCAGCGTTGTCTTGCCAGAATAGCTGCGCCGTAGGATGGTTCCGTTGTGCAAGGTGTCACCAGAGCTTTCGGGAAAATCTTCAGGAGATTGTCTCGAAACATCTCATAGTAGATGCGGTTGCTGAAGCACCCGCCTACTGTCCCTACGCGAATATCCTGAAGGTCAAGGCAGCATGCCACGGCCTTGACCATGTCGACCAGTTCAGAAGCTTCTTGGGCCAAGATGGAAAGAGCTACACTGTCGCCTTCTTCGGCAGCATGGAACACTGTTCGTGAAAGGGCAGCCAAACAAGACCTTTCCATGTTCCGGGTGACTCTGATCAGGTCCGGAAGGGAGTCAAGCTTCAGTTTTTCAGTGAACATCCCTGTAAGGCAGGTTTGGGCGCCTCTGCGATCGTATGCACGCAAGCAGGCCAGCAGCCCTTTTTTGGCAATGCTGTGAGCGCTGCCTTCGTCGCCCAGAAGAGCGCCCCATCCTCCTGCCCGGTGATAGACGCCTTGTTTTGCTCCAAGACAGTTTGAGCCGGTGCCTGCGATGACGATAATCCCGTCTTGCCCCTGGTGAGCTGCGGCCAAAGCGGCATAGGTGTCTTCTACGACGAAAAAGGACGTTCCCGCGAAAACAGGCTCCAGAAGGCCATAAGCTTTTGCCGAGTCTTCAGGGCGGCCGGTACCAGCCAGTGCTATGCATGACACAGCTACCCGGGGCGTTTCTTTTTGTACGCAGCTTAATGCCTGTATTACGCTGTTTTCGACCGAACCCCTAACCAGTTCTTTAGGGTTGTAGAAGAAGTTTGCAGGACCGCCTGTCCCGTGTCCTATGACGTTGCCCTGTAAGTCAACTAAGCACGCACGGGTGCTCGTTCCGCCTCCGTCTATTCCCAGGAAATAGGGGCCGGTCTTGGAACCCTCCCTGTTTGCCATAGATCAAGGTCACCTTCGGTTTGGGTCTATTTGTACAGAAGGTATGGCCTGAATGCCTTCTGAAACGCAGCTGATTCAGCCTGCCAGGAGTCCAGCAGTTTTTCCGGGGATTCCTGGTTCTTGAGAGCCTGGCTCAGCTGGACGCTCCCTGTGAGACAGTTCAGGGCGTACCTGCCGCCGGGTTCCGGTTCCCTCAAGGAAAAGTCACCGGGAAAGGCCTTGTTGAGAGCGACAAGAAATCGCACACCCAGTTCGACCGGGCGAACCTCCCCGGGGTTAAGCACATGGAACTGAACGCCGCCGCATACCTGGCCTGACCACTTGCTGTCCCATGGCTGAAAGTAAGCCGGCCTTATGGCGACTCCCGGCAGATTGAGGCAGCGGAGTTCCCGGGCAAGGCGAAAACTGTCTACCCATGGTGCGCCTATGGTCTGGAAGGGGGTAGAGGTGCCGCGTCCTTCAGACAGATTTGTGCCTTCTATTAAGCACGTTCCCGGGTAAAGTATGGCCATATCCAGTGTAGGAGCGTTGGGTGACGTAGGCACCCAGGGAAGGTTGGTGTCATGGAAAAACATAGAGCGGGTCCAGCCTTCCATGGGGACCACCTCAGGCTGCGGAAGGTTCTTTCTGGCAGCTTCTATTATGGCTATCTCGCCCAGGGTGAGTCCGTGTCTTATGGGAACGTCCGCTCCGCAGACAAAGGATTTCCATTCGGCGTGGGGCAGATTGCCTTCGACGTGATTGCCTCCGATGGGGTTCGGACGGTCTAAGACTATGAACCGCTTGCCCTCCCGGCTTGCCGCTTCCATAGATAGGACCAGGGTTGACGTGTAAGTGTAGTAACGGCTGCCTATGTCCTGAATATCAAAGATGAGGGCGGTCAGGTCCCTCATCTTTTCAGCGGTTGGAGCCAGATTCTTGCCATATAGGCTGAAGACCGGAATCCTCTTTTTGCTTTGGCCGGCTCCGCCTGAGCCTTTTCCGTATTCTTTCGCAGGAAGGTCTATGCCTTCATCAACAGGCATTCCGTCAGGATGGTCTCCATACAGCCCGTGTTCGGGAGAAAAGACCGCTTCCAGGCGGTAGCCTGCCCTGAGAAGCAAATCTATGTTCTGCTCCAGGTGCCGGTCTACGCCTGTATGATTGGTGATGAGACCGATCCTCTCTTTGGCATAGAGTCTCCGCTCAAGGAGGACTTCCAGGCCGGTCCTGACGACGTGGTTCGGCGCAATGCTTGGATCATACAATTTCCCCATCCCCCTAAGTCCTGTACGGATCTTCTCTACAGTTCGTTAGGGAAAGCTGGGGGTCCTTCTTTATGGAGTCCGGATCTGGCTGTGGGCTGCCTTGTTGACCACCTTCTCAGGAAGCGCCTTCAGCACAATGTAGCACAGGGTTGCGTTGAACAGGGCATGTATTGTGTTGAAAGGGATGACTACCGGTACGATCATCTTCATGACGGCCTCACGGGGCATGCCTGTGTAAAGAGGCGTGATTGCCAGGTTCAGGGGCACCATAAGAGCTATCCTCGTAAGGATGCCTGCGCCTAGAGCGGGAAGTGTTTTGCCTGTGTTTTTATAGATGCGGCCGATGATGAAAGCCATGGCGCCTGATGCAATGAAGTGCATGAGAGCGCCCCATGGTCCGCCCTGTCCGGTAAGCACTACAAACAGAGTTGCGTTGATGAATGCGCACACTACCCCTGCCAGCGGCTCAATTACCATGGCCGCTATGAACATGGGAAGATCGCCGGGCGAAACCAACAGATACGGAGCTTGTGCCAGTACAGGAAAGTGGATGAGCAGTTCCAGCGCCAAAGAGATGGCAGATAGGATTCCTACGAGCGTCATGTTTCTGCGGTTCATTTTTCTCCCCCTCAAAGTTGCTCTAAGGGGGACCCTCGGGGGAAATCAAAATGATCTTCTTCCGTCCGGACTTTACCGTCGGCCCCGGAATTGCGCCGGGTCAGTCGCGTTTTTGCGCGAGTCGCGGGCTTTCACCGCCGGTCAGGATTTGCAGCGTTAGCTGCGCACCTTGCCCCGAAGATCCTCTCACCAGGAAAGTATACACATGGTTGCAGATGGCGTCAAACGCGGTTGTTGATGCGGCGGCTTTTTGCTGTCCATGGCAATGGCGTGGCCTAGCGCATTTGCAGCCTCCGCCAGGGGGCTTGCCGGTCCTGGTCAAGCTTGCGCGACTGCATGGCCACATCAGCCTTGATGAGCGGATCTCTGATCAGAATTTGCCAGGCCCGGAGCACCCGGTCGTAGAATTGTGGCCTTAGAGGGAATTCGCGGCTACTTCGTACAAGCGGGCAGAGGAAGTAGCCTGAGAGCTCGTCAAGACATACTTGCAGGTTTCCGGCGTGGTCAAGGTAGGGCATAAGAGGAAACGTGCGGCACTGAATAGGCCGTCTTTCCCGGGGGCACGTGCTCCGGCACATGACAAAAGCAACCAGCCCGTCCCATTCAGGCGGAAAGTCGTGATGCTGTGCGGAATGGTAGTACCACCTCAGCCAGGGCTCACTTCCGGTGAACATGCATTCTTCCCCTGGCAAGAGGTACATTCCCACACCAGGCTCATACTCCTGACAGCACAATCTTTCGCAGAGGCGACCGCAATCGTAGTCCAGAGGCGGCGTGTCCATTAGTCGGTATGCCTGACGGTAATCGTCAAGAGACAGTGACGATCTCACCAGGCGGCCCTTTTCCGGCTGCCAGGTCATTTTTGGAGGTTTGCTGTCACGAAGGCTGCCGTTTGGCCTGGACCGTTCAGACATTGCACCACTCCTTTGCCAGCATGGTCTTGCCTGTGGTTTCTTGCTTATGCTTATAGTCTACCATGAAGGTTTGCCTTGCCATGATGGAATCAGGTATTCTTAGGATGTTGTCTGGGCGGTTTTGGGCATGTCTTCTTCTAGGAGGGAATGGGCGAGTTTGCCCGGTGATATGCAGTCGTTGGTTGTTGTGGGCAGTCAGTGGGGAGACGAGGGGAAGGGCAAGGTAACCGATTATCTTGCGCAAGAAGCTGATGTGGTTGTACGGTACCAGGGTGGGCCAAACGCCGGTCACACTGTGGTCGTAGACGGCCGTGAGAGCCAGCTTCACCTTCTTCCCAGCGGGATTCTGTACCCCGACAAAGTCTCTGTTATCGGAAACGGCGTGGTAGTAGATCCTCAGGTGCTTATTGCTGAGATGAAAGGCCTCATAAGGGAAGGCTACGATCTCCGGGGGTTGCGCATTAGCTCTAGGGCACATTTGATCCTTCCATACCACCGTATTCTCGACGCGCTCCAGGAGCAAGACATGGGTTCAAGGAAGATCGGGACTACGCTCAAAGGCGTGGGGCCTGCATATATGGACAAATCCGCAAGGGTTGGGCTCCGGGTATGTGACTTGCTTGAGCCTGAGCAGTTTACCGGCAGGCTGGAAGCTGCTCTGAAGGACAAGAACCGGATACTCAAGCATTTCTACGGCAAGGAGCCGCTGGACTCAAAGGAGATAGCCTCTGATTACCTTGAGGCAGGGGAGTACCTTGCGCCCTATGTAACCGATACAGCTGTGCTTGTCAACGAAGCTATTGCTTCGGGCAAGAAGGTGTTGTTTGAGGGTGCGCAGGGTACGCTTCTTGATCTTGATCACGGCACGTATCCGTATGTTACCTCAAGTCACCCAGTGGCTGGAGGCGCCTGCATAGGCTCAGGGGTAGGTCCATCAAAGATCGGCAAGGTTATGGGGGTCGTCAAAGCTTACACTTCCCGTGTAGGCGATGGGCCTTTCCCTACGGAGCTGCTTGATGAGACCGGTAACATGATAAGAGAGAAGGGTCATGAGTACGGTACGACTACCGGAAGGCCGAGACGCATTGGCTGGTTGGACCTGGTAATGGTGAAGTACGCCGCCATGTTGAGCGGCTTTACGTCGCTTGCAGTGACCCGTATGGATATACTTTCGGGAATGGGGGACATGCGGGTTGCCTACGCTTACAGGTATGGCGGTCAGGAGTTGCGGGAATTCCCTGCGAGTCTGAAGGTGCTTGGCGAGTGTGAGCCCGTGTACAGAGACTTCAAGGGATGGCCTGAGCTTGATCCTAAGTGCGAGAGATTTGATGATCTGCATCCGAATGCCAGGGAGTACCTTGAGTTCGTGTCTAAAACGGTGGGCGTTCCCATGGGCCTTGTGTCTCTGGGAAGGGACCGTCGCCACACGTTTGTTCTTGAGGCACCGTTTTCCTGAGATTTCGCATGAGTGTTAGTACGCTGTGGCAGCAAGGGGGCTTCCGAGGATGAAGAAAGAAACCTTTGCCCAGATTCCGTTTACCAAGATGCATGGTCTCGGCAACGACTACATCTTCATTGACCGGTTCAGGTACAAGGATGAACATGACTGGGGGCCCCTGGCACGGGCGATTTCCGACCGGCATTTTGGCGTAGGGTCTGATGGCCTGATCCTTGTGGAACCATCGGATGTTGCCCATTTTCGCATGCGCATGTTCAACTCCGATGGTTCAGAAGGGGACATGTGCGGAAACGGCATGAGATGCTTCTCCCGTTACGTCTTTGAAGCCGGACAGACCACGAAGACTGAGTTTGAAGTTGAGACCCGGGCCGGGATTATCAAGCCTAAGCTGCTGCTTGAGGATGGAACGCCGGGGTCTGTGACTGTGGATATGGGTAAGCCGCGTTTTGGAAGGAGCGAGATCCCCTTAGCTCAGCTTGCCGGGCCTGAGCCTGTGGTTGACGAACGGGTGGAGCTGGAAGGGGAGGTGTTGTACGGCACTGCCCTTTTCCTCGGAAACCCACACTGCGTGTTTTTTGTCAGCGATGTCTGGGCCGTGGACCTTGAGAGGTTGGGGCCGCCCTTGGAGAGACATGCCCTCTTTCCGAAAAAAGCAAACATCGAGTTTGTATCCCTAAGGTCTCCGAACATGCTGGATATGCGAGTCTGGGAGAGGGGCTCAGGGGTGACTCTAGCTTGCGGGACAGGAGCGTCGGCATCGGTTGTAGCTGCGGTCTTGAAAGGTATGGCAGACCGGGATCAAAGGGTAACCGTCAATTTGCCCGGAGGACCTCTTCAGGTGGAATGGAGAAGCGACAATCACGTATGGCAGACGGGTCCTGCCGCTAGGGTCTGCAGCGGGCTGTTTTTCTACGGCACAAAGCAGTGAGCCCCAGGGCTGGAAACCGTGTCATAATCTCGGGCCTGCGTGAGAGCTACTACCTTTCCGCTTGCTTTTTGCTGACGCCGATTTTGATGGTACTCGAGAGCAGGTGAAACCAGACAAAGGGACTGGAGGTTCGCCCAGAATGTCACAACTGGTCGCAGACTTGCTGTTGCTGCTTGTCACGCTGATTTGGGGAACCACATTTGTGATCGTGAAGAACGCTATAGCGTCTATGCGACCGCTCACGTACATAAGCATAAGGTTCTTGGTTGCAGGAGCAGCGCTCCTCGGGTGGTATGTGGCCAGCAAGGTCGGAACAAACCTTCGCTTCGGGTCTGGGCCCCGCTCCGGAGAGCCTCATTCAAGGAAGTTTCTGACCGGAAGCCTTATTACAGGAGTGGCCTTGCTCTTTTCATACATAACTCAGACGCTGGGTCTCATCACTGTTCCCGCAGGCAAAGCAGCATTTATCACCGGATTGAGCGTGGTAATCGTCCCGGTGGCCTCCGGACTTCTTCTGCGGAAAGCCCCCGATAGAGCATCTGTCATAGGCGTAGTGCTAGCTACTACAGGCCTGGGACTGATGTCCCTAAAGCTTCCCCTGATCGTCGAAGCCGGAGACTTGCTGGTATTTCTGTGCGCCATAGGTTTTGCCTCACACATTCTTTTGGTAGAGGCGTACTCTGATCACGGAGATACGGTGCTGTATGCGGCTATCCAGCTCCTTGTGGTTTCCCTGGGTTCGTTCGTCGGTGCCCTCATCTTTGAACGCCCACTGGTCATTCCGGGGGAGGCGTGGGGGGCAATCCTGTTTACAGCCCTTGCAGCGACGTCTTTTGCGTTTCTCACCCAGTCTGCCGTGCAGCGGTATACCACAGCGACCCACACAGCGCTTATTCTATCGGTTGAGCCCGTGTTTGGAGCGTTCTTTGCGTGGCTGCTGGTTGACGAAGTCCTGACCCCCCGGGAGATTGCCGGGGCTGCAGCTATTCTTGGGGGCATGCTGGTCTCTGAGCTGGGATCTTTGCGGCGTATGGCGCCTTCACGCAGCACAGGGTCTTCACGCAGCACAGGACCTTCACATAGCATGGACTGATTACAGGGAGCGGTGTTCATGAGTATCGACCGAGTAGCTATGGTCTACGCTGGTTCTATCGCCCGCATCGCCGTAGTGGTTGGGCTGGCCTTAGTATTGACCAGACTTCTCAACTCTGTGATAAGAAGCTTGTTCGAGCACTACCGCAGGCCCAATGGGGCCAAACTGGATGAGCAGCGGCGAAAGACCCTCCTGAGCCTTCTGACCAGCACAGTGAAGTACATAATGGGCGGCATCGCCCTGGTGACCATCCTCGAGATTCTGAACATAGACACAAAACCTATCCTGGGCGGAGCAGCTGTTCTGGGGCTTGCCGTAGGATTTGGCGCTCAGAGCCTTGTGAAAGATGTCATAACCGGCTTCTTCATCATCTACGAAAGGCAGTACGACATAGGAGACTATGTATCCATCGCCGGGGTTTCCGGAGTAGTGGAGGAGTTAGGCTTTCGGACCACTCGTCTGCGGGATTTCTCTGGAGAGGTCCACATAATCCCCAACAGCATGGTCACTATAACCACCAACCGGAGCAGAGAGGGGTCTCGCGCTCTTATTGAGGTGACAATCGCCTACGAAGAGGACGTAAGGCGCGCCATGAACGCGATTCAGCAAGTATGCGACGAGTTCGCCCGGGAGAGCAAAGTCCTCCTGGAGGGACCGAGAGTGCTGGGAATCTCCAGGTTTGACCAGTACGGGGTCACCTTTCAGGTATGGGCAAAGAGTAGACCTCTTGAGCAGTGGGGCGTAGAGCGGGAGCTGAGGCTGCGCATCAAGGAAGGGCTCGACCGCGCCCACATTGAAGTGCCAGGTCCTCGTATGATTCTCGTAGACAGGCCGCCGAATGTGTCCGAAACCGGCCTTGTAAGAGGCGACTCCGGGCTAAGTACCGGACAGGCCAAGCAGGCTAAGCAAGATGCAGGAACTGACCCTCGTTCTTGAGCCCGGAACCGGCCGGCAGAGTCTATGGAGGTCAGAGTCTCATAGGAGGCAAAGACTTGTACGACAGTCTGGAAGTGAAGTTTCACGACCTTATTCCTGCCACGGTCATATCCCGTCCTAACAGGTTCATCGTCCATGTGGAAGTAGGGGCAGAAGCAGAAGACGGAGCAGAAGGCGGAGCAAGGGAGACTATTGCCCATCTGGCTGACCCTGGCAGACTGACCGAGCTCATTTTTCCGGGCAACCGGGTAATGGTGCGCAAGGCACATCCGGGCGCCGGTCGAAAAACCGCGCTTGACCTGGTCCTTGCTGATTCGGGGAATAGGAGCGAATCCGGAGAGACTTGCTGGGTCTCAGTAGATACCAGACAACCTAACAGACTGTTTGGACAAGCGCTGGTTTCCCGGGCCATACCTGAGTTCAGTCAGTATACCGGAGTCAGGCCCGAGCACTCCCTCAAACATGAGTCAGGCCGCTTTGGCGAGGCTGGAAAGAGAACCCCCGTAACCCGTGTCGATTTTTTGCTTTCCGGACCCGGGCTGCCACCCACCCTGGTTGAGGTGAAGTCAGTGACTCTTGCTCAGGGTGAAATTGGTTTGTTCCCGGATGCCCCTACGGAACGAGGTGTACGCCACCTGCGGTCGCTTTCGGAATCAGTGAGCCGGGGCTACCGGGCGTGCGCCGTGTTTGTCGCCCAGCGACATGACATAAGAGTGGTTAAGCCCAACGCACAAGTTGACGGCCGGTTTGCCCGGGCTTTGGCAGATGCCCGGAGCGCGGGCGTAGAGCTTTTTGGCTACCGGTGTGCTGTGTGGACCGGTGGTACCCGGCTGAATCCTGAGGCCATTCCTGTTGAGGCAGGTTGAGTCTCGGCGCCGGAGAGGGCTTCCGCGGAAGCAGAGACCCTATCCGGCGCCAGTAACATCTGTAGACTCCTGGATATTATCCAAAACTAGTACCCTAGTTTTTCTCCTACAATGACAACCACGAACTCCTTTTTGCCCCCGGGAACGCCCTCCAGAATCGTCGTGGCACGACAAAGCTGGGCCGAATTTCCGCAGGAAAAGCAGTCTCCGCCTGACTGGCAGGGCGACTGAACTCCCAGCCTTTTGCAGTTGACCGGGGCGGCATACTTCCTGATACGGTCTATGGCAGAGGGTACGTCCCGTACAATTTTGTTGTACCCGCATACCACCACGGTGACCTCAGGGCCGAAAATCATGGCAGCCACTCGATTTCCGCTGCCATCTGTGTTAACCAGAACCCCGTCTTCAGTCACTGCGTTTGTACCGGACAAAAACACACCGGCAAGGATTTGATTGTCGTGGGCCTTAGTCCGGTCATGGGGGTCAAGGGAGCTGTCCCAGTGGTCATAGAGTTTGTGTCCTCTTTCCTTTAGGGCTACATCCAGCCCCAGGTCTCGCACGGTTACTGAGCCTCCGATGCCTACGGAGGCCCCCAGAGGAATATGCTCGAGGACTATCCGGCGCGCCTCTTCCCGGTCCGGGGCGAAGCAGGCCGCGAAGCCCCTTTTCCTCAGGGCGTTCACGCACATCTCCGCCTGGCGCCTAATAAACCAGTTCTCATGAGAGTAGAAGTCTCCGGCGTCCTTACCTGCAGACACATGCTTGACCCCCTGTTACTGTATTTTTCCCGTTCTTGTCCAAACGTGCTACATTAGACGCTGCTTCACGGCTAGGCCAGTTCCAGATAGTCGGCGATGTTGGCCTTGTCAGCTTTCACAGGTCTTATCTTGCCGTCAAGAGCAGTCATCAGACTGGTGACTCCAGGACCGTGCCCTGACACGAAAGAGTTGCCATGTACAACTATGCCGATGATGACTGCGCCACGCCGGTAGCTCCGGCCGTAGAAAGACGATGAGTCTTGAATGGCCACGATGTCACCGAGTCTGAGTTTGTCGAGTCCCAGCTCCTCAAGGCGCCCCCGCTCCATGGTGGTAATGTCGTAGTCACCCCGTTCAGCTGAAGAAGAGCCCAGGCCGCTCCCCATGAACTCCGGAGGAATCATGTGTGCAACCGGCACTTGGAGGACGCCGTCTTCTTCGACAATTCCCATTTTGTGCAGAAACTCAGGTGACAGGTTCATGCATTTCACGCTGGGGTAATCGGACAGCTCCAGTCCCTGGCCTATGCCTCGGATCTGGATCTTGTCACCGACCTGTAGTTTGTCGATTGTCTCAGGATTGAAGTGGATTATGACGTGCTCAATCCCTCCGTGTTTCCCGGTGACTATTCCTTTGGCGCCTTTAGCCTCGCCCGAACACAGGTAGGCGGTGTTGCCGATGCAGGACAGGGTGTTGTACCCTGAATTGGCCCGGTCGTCTTTGTTCTTTGAGCTTACGCCCGGCTCCAGGTGGTCACCGACCCAATCGAAGGCGGAATCTCCTACTTTCAGGTTGTAAGCTATCCCACCGGTGCCTGGAGTGACCCTGATTTTCCCGTCAAAGCAAATCCTGGGTGAGCAGGCCGGCGCTGAAATCTCCCCGGCTACTGACAGCATCACTAAACTTTTCTCATTGGTTCTAAGCAATGTTCCTACCTCCTCGGTTGCGCCTATTCCGGCGTCTTTTCGATGAAGCGGTCAAACCATCTCAGAATCTGGTTCAGCCGGCCTACCCTCAAAACCGGTTTACCGCCACGGGATAGCTCGTGGTTAGATCCTGGGAAACGGGCCATCTCGACCTCCTTTTTCATCTTTTTGAGAGCTACATAGAGTTGCTCGCCTTGTTCAATTGGGCACCGCATATCCTGCTCGGAATGGATTATGAGCAAAGGTGTGTTGACGTTTTCCACGTAGGCCAGCGGCGAAAACTCCCAGGCCTTCTTCGTATCTTTCCAGGCATCTATGAGAAGCTCGCGGTTCAGGAAATTGTAGCCAATGTCAGATACGCCGTGGAAGGATATCCAGTTGGAAATAGACCTCTGGGTTACGGCGGCCTTAAACCTGTCAGTGTGTCCTACAATCCAGTTTGTCATGAAGCCGCCGTAGCTTCCGCCTGTAACCCCAAGACGCTCTTTGTCTATGAAACCTTGCTTTAGCACTGAATCGACAAAGGTCATGAGATCGTCGAAGTCTCTGCCCCCATAGTCTCCGTTAACCGCCTGGACAAACGCTTGTCCAAACCCCTGGCTTCCTCTGGGGTTAGTGTACATTACTATGTATCCCTGGTTAGCCAGCAGCTGAAACTCAAAAAAGAAGCTGTATCCGTACATTGAGTGTGGACCGCCATGTATTTCCAGAATGGCCGGGTACTTCCTTTCCTCCTGGAAGGTTGGAGGCTTCATGACCCAGCCGTACTCGCGCAGTCCGTCGCTGGCTGTGAACTCAATCATCTCTGGAGAGATAATGCTTCTTTCTTCTGAAAGCCATTTGTTGACTTGCGTGAGCAGTTTCTCCGAGCCCGAAGGAAGGTGAAAGGAGCTTATGTCTACAGGGCTTATAGGAGTGCTTACAGCTATGGCGAAATCCGTACCCGACTTGTCAAAGGTAAAACCGGATATTTCTCTGTCTCCGCCCAGGACAAGCTCAACGTCTCCGCCTGAGACAGGAACCGAGTAAATAGACGTTCGTCCGTGGTCGCTGGAAAGGAAGTAGATCCTCTCACCGTCCGGACTCAGCACAGGCCCGCCTTCCGACCATCCAAAACGAGAGTCGGTAGTGCAGCCGTTTCCTATTGACCGATCGAAGTTACCTGTAAGGAGCTGAGCTTCGCCGCCGGTTGAGGGTATCTTCCAGAGCCGGCTCAGGGTTGGTCCGCCACATTCCATCCTGTGCCCGACGTAAATGATGGATTTTCCGTCGGGAGTCCACGAGGGCCTGCCTGATGGCCCTTTGGAGGCAGTGATCTTGGTCATCTCGCCGCCTTCGGAGGGAACTGTGAACAAATCGGTGACCCATGGATCCCAATCAGCGTCCTCTTGCCTGTTACATGCGAACGCCAGGCACTTCCCGTCCGGAGACCACGCGGGACCGGAATGGTCAAATTCACCTGAGGTCAGTTGCCTGGCAGGGTTCTTCCCCTCAGCATCCACAACAAAGATGTGAGAGCGCCTGTTTGATATGAGTCCCATGGCGTCGTCGGACTTGACCCGAAGCCGTGTAAGGACACGCGGTTTCTCCCTTCGCTCCTTTTCCCTGGCTTCCTGGGTCTTCTTATCCAGGGGCTTCTGGTAGTCTTCGGGGTTATCTTCCGGGTCAATCTGAGTCGTAAATGCGATCATGGTACCGTCGGGAGACCAGACAGGGGCGCCGGCACCGTACCGCATTTTGGTAACCTGACAAGCTTCGCCGCCGTCAGTGGGCATAACGTAGACTTGCCGCTCGGATCCTCTGTCAGAGACGAAAGCTATTTTGCTTCCGTCTGGCGACCACCTTGGAGAAGTATCAGACTTGGGGCCTGAAGTATACTGTACAGGTTCTCCGCCTGCGGACGGGATCATCCAAATGCTGGACCGGTATTCCTTGCTCTTCTCGTCAATGACCGTCTTCACGTAGGCAATTTTCGTTCCGTCGGGCGAAATCTGCGGGTCTGCCACAAATACGAGCCTGTAGAGGTCCTCTGAAGTCACCGGTTTTTTCAAAGTCATGCTATCGCCTCCTTCGACTGCCGTAACACTGCTGGTGCAGAGCGCTATCCGGGGATCGGCAATAAGGAAAGTTCACCAGTGGCCTGAGGAAATCCTCCCTGTACTAAGGCAGGGTTGCCTCATGTCTTTGAAGAATTCTCTTAAAGAAGGATCCCTTCCAAACGGGATCCTGTAAGATAGCAGGGCTATGCCCGGGATTGACGAGGATGTTCAGGAGGAGATTTGCGTTGGCTGAGTTAAGGTGGAACCCGCTTTTAGGAACATGGACAATGGTGGCGCCTAACCGTCAGAAACGGCCGATGGTTCAGTCGGCAGGCTGTCCTTTTTGCCCCGGTTCAGGGAAAGTCCCTGCCCATTACAGGGTATTGTCATATGACAACGATTTTCCGGCTTTATCCCCTGACGAGGAGTTCCCTGGTTCTCCGCCTCCTGAGCCCTACCGGGCAGGGGCGGCTTACGGTAAGTGTGAAGTTATCCTGTACTCACCTGACCATGAAGCTACTCTGGCTCAGCTTCCTTTGAGTCATATTAGGGATTTGGTTGATCTTTGGGCAGACCGGTTTGAAGCTTTGTCAGCGGATCCGGCGGTCAAGTATGTATTTCCCTTTGAAAACCGCGGTGCTGAGGTTGGCGTGACAATTCATCACCCTCACGGACAGCTTTACGCGTACCCCTTTGTCCCCTTGAAGGCTAAGGTTGAACTGGACAACTGCCGTGCGTACCACGACGAACAGGCAAGATGCCTTATCTGTGACATGAACGTCTCCGAAGAGCAAGATGGGAGCAGAATCATTGCTCGGAATGAGCATTTCATCTCTTACCTTCCGTACTTCACAGACTATCCGTATGGGGTCTTTATTGTACCCAGGCGGCATGTGACTGACCTGGCAGGGTTTACAAGCTGTGAGAAAGACGATCTGGCAGCTATGCTCAAGGACATTACCGGAGCTTTCGATGCCCTGTTCAATAAGCCCTTCCCTTATATGATGTGCCTTCACCAGCGACCTGTAAACGCTCCTGAGTATTCCGGCGCAGACCGCTATTACCATTTTCACATAGAGTTCTACCCTCCCCTTCGAGACGAGAGGAAGATCAAATACTACGCGTCCTCGGAGATGGGCGCGTGGGCCGCATGTAACCCCTTATCCGTAGAAGATACAGCGTCGGACCTCAGAAAGGCCCTGGACAGGTTCAAAGGTACGTAGACTCACGGGGATTCACGCAACTCACCAGGGTCTATTGGACGAAACTCGTACAGGCCTGAATCAGGCGAAGGCAAGAAGGGGGAAAGCTCTCCCTGGCAGTAAAGGTGCAGTCTGTGCAAGGCCCTGGTACAAGCTGTATACAACAGCCGGTCATCCCCTTCATGGAAGTAACTATCTTTTTCCGCCCTGTAGACTATTACTGCGTCGAATTCCAGGCCTTTTGCGAGGTAGGAGGGAATTACCACCGGTCCGGACTTAAACCGCCGGCCGGACCTGGACAAAAGCTGCAGGCCCTTTACTCGTTGCTTCAGCCGGCTATGAGTCTCTTCGCTTTCTGAGGCTGTCTTGCATATGACTGCGACTGAACGGAAGCCCTGGTCGCACAGAGAATGAATGTCAGACGCAACCGCATCAAGGAGACTGTCGCGCCCATAGGCTTGAACCACCACTGGGAGTTGTCCGGGGCGATCCATTGGTTCTACATTGTTGTCCACGGGCAGAATCGCCTGACAGAACTCTGTGATCTGTCGTGTTGAGCGGTATGTATTCCGGAGCTCCATGAAGACGCCATGGTTGTCGCCAAACAGATCACGGAGGTTGTCGTAGTTCCCTATGTTCATGTAAGGGTTTATGGCCTGCTGCAGGTCACCGAGAATCGTGAAACTGGCAGACGGAAATGAGCCATGTATTACCTCATACTGGGCCAGGGTGTAGTCCTGGGCTTCATCGATAATCACATGGCGGATATTGTTCTTGGGGAAACCTTCCAGCAAGCCTTTGAGCAGAAGAAGGTGCGCCGTATCTTCATACGGAACGAGCCCTGTGTCGAGCATGCGCATGGTCCATGTCTGGATTCCGCTCCACGAAGCTTCCTGTATATCCTGAGAAGCTTGTCGGCAGACGGCTGCCTGGTGAAGGAACTGACTGTAGACATCAGCTATGCTTCCCGGGTTCAAGGACTCGAGGTAATCCATTATAGGCTGCATTTCCTCTCGGACCTTTTGCCTGCTGATTGCTTTGAGATCTGAGTCAAAGAAACTGATGTAGTCAGGATCCTCGGAAAGCTCTTTCCTGATCTCAGCTTCCCTTTCCTTGCGGAAGTCCTCTAAGAGCCAAAGGACTCTTCGCTTGATCTTGTCTATGCGGCGAAAGAGGGGCAGGTAGGTGTACTCGGATGAAAGAAGGGACTCAAGCTCTTTCTGAGATGCCACTACTGATCCGTTGAAGACAATGTCATGAAAGGCAAGGGATCTCTCAAGCTGTGACGGAAAGGCTTTGAGCAGAGCCAGGAAAACCCTTGAAGCTTTGAACTTAATCCCTGCGACCCTTACCTGGTGTTCGCTTGTTCCCCTTGACGAGAGAAGGTACTCGATTTGGTCGTTGACGTCTTCCACGTACCTTGCCTCCTGGAGGCTCTTTCGAGCGTAGCCGGCAAAAGTCGTCTGGCCAACGTTGTACTCTCCCAGTTCAGGCAGTACCCCTGAGATATAGTCGGCAAATATCCTGTTAGGGGAGAAAATAGCTATGTTGTCCGAGCGTAGGGTCTGTCGGTGTTTGTAGAGTAGATACGCCGCTCTATGGAGTGCTATCTGGGTTTTTCCGCTTCCCGCCGGTCCTTGGACAATGAGTACCCGGTGAGCATCGTCTCTGATTATGCGGTTTTGCTCTCGCTGAATGGTGTATACGATGGTTCGAAGGTGTCCGCCGGTGCTTCCGGCAAGGGTTTCCTGCAGGATTTCGTCGTTTATGGTCACGCTGCTGTCGAACATAAAGAGTATCCTGCCCTGGTCGATTCTGAACTGTCTTTTCAGAAGCAAGTCTCCGGTGATAGGCCCTCGCGGAGAGCGGTAGCTAGCTCGCCCGGGTTCATAGTCGTAAAACATGCTTGAAACAGGGGCTCTCCAATCGTATACCAGGTACTTGCCTGACCGGGAGTCTTGAACAGAGGATATGCCTATGTATATCTGAAGGGGACCGGTGCCGTCCGAGTCAAGAGATGGCCCAAAGTCGATTCTTGCAAAGTACGGAGAGGATAATGCTTTTTCAAGTCTCCTGAGCATCCTCATGGACAAGTCATAGTGTGCCCGGGCGTTCCTGGCTCTGTCTCTTTCCTGTGACAGTTCTATAAGGTCTTCGAAACTGGTAACGTTTCGCGGCAAGTCCTCCCAGGCTGCTTTCTGGGTGGTGATCCTGACCTGTTCGAGCTTATGGACAGATTCTCTTCGCTTGTCGATCTGATCCTTTATTTCCTCTAGCACCGAGTGCAGTCGCCTGGCTTCGTAGTCCCGATCTTCCTGCAACAAGGTTCATCCCCCAGTCTATCTTCTGTGTTTGACAAGGATCTGGCATCCGTGATATAATCCTATGGAACAATGTAACGGATTTGGTAACCCCTGCTAGATCCTTTCCATTCTAGCACAAATGCTGCAATATGAAAAGTCCGCCTATATTCCGCTTGAGGTATCCGGGTCTGTCTTTTGTTAGCTCTAGTTCCTGCGTGTGGTTCTTGCCTCTGGCCTCTTCTCTCCGTATTTGGTATCCTCGTTTGCAGTGATCAGTATGCGACAAACAGGCCTTATCGTGAAGATGCGCTGCCCGCATGGATTGGTATGTACGTGATTGATGCACAGAATTCGGGCTTGCCAGGGGTTAGGCGCAGGAATCACGTGGAACGGAGGATCGGGATTGAAGAAGACTCTTGCGTTTGTCCTTGATTTTGACGGCACAATCACTACAGTTGACGTCAGCCACATACTTCTTACCAATTACGCCAGGAGCCAGTGGAGAGACCTGCTTGAGAGGGCCAAGAAAGGAGAAAACATAGGCAAAGCCTGGTTGTTGGAGACGGCGCCCCTTCTTCCGGCCGACAGGTATAAGCTTCTTGATTTCGTAATGAAGCAGCTGAACCCCCGACCCGGATTTGAAGAATTTGTGGCGTGGGCTCAAGGCCAAGACTGCGGTCTTTTTGTTGCTACCGATGGATACGGATTCTATGTGGAACCGTTCTTGGCCGCTCAGGGCGTGAGCGGCATAAAGGTGTACAGAAACCAAACCATCTTTGGGCCGCCGCAGCGCCTTATTCTGGGGCACCCTCATCCTGATTGCGATCTGTGTGGCACGTGCAAAGTAAAGTGTGTTCTGGAGGCCAAAGGAGAGTTCGACCACGTGATCTTTGTAGGAAACGGGCAGAACGATCGGTTTGGTGCATCCCATGCCCATGCCATATTCGCCCGTGATGAGCTCGTCAGCTGCTGCAAAGCATCCGGCCTTCCGCATTACAGGTGGGACACGTTCTTCGACATCATGGATCTTACGAAACGAGGCATTGAGTTTCATGATCCTGCCGGATTGAGCCTCTGTCCTGTGTCTCCCGTATCTTTTACGTCTAAGAGATTGCAGGAAAATACCGGCCTTCCCGGACGACAGGGACCACGTTACCCCGGGTGAGGTCCTTGACCTTGCCGCATATCATTGGGATTAGGTCAGACCTTACATAGGCCTCAAGAGTCACTGTAGCTCCATAGGAGACGTCAGCTAACATGCACCCTGCGCTTTCCAGTTCCCGCTGGACACGGCCTAGTTGATCGTACTCTAGATCCGCCGCGATCAGGTTGTAATATGCGTACCTGGCTGTTCCTGCCTTGTCCAGACCTTCAGCCGCGGCTCTTCCGTAAGCTCTCAACAGCCCGCCTGCGCCAAGTTTGATGCCACCGAAGTAGCGTGTGACTACGCAGACGACGTTCTTCAGCTCCCGTTTGTAGATGATCTCCAGAATGGGGTAGCCGGCAGTGCCCCGTGGCTCTCCGTCATCGCTCAGCCTGTCCAGAGGGGAGCCGGTTCCTACGGTGTAGGCGTACACGTTGTGCGTAGCTCCTGGATAGCTTAGTCTTATGGAGTCTATGAATCTCTCCGCTTCTTCTTCATCGAAAGCAGGCGCCACGCTGGCAATAAACCGGGATCTCCTCACCATGATCTCTGCCGAATCCTGCCCGGCAACGCTCAGGAATTCCATTGAGGGCTCAACCTGTTCTTGTTCTGAGGACAGTTCATCTCTCATACCACCCAGCTGATTTTACCCTTAGGCCATGAAACGTTTCAAGTGATGGCCAGATGCAAGTTATCTAACATACCCCACTCCGGAACACGTGGACTTTTTACCGGGCTTCTCGTCGGCATTTCTGGGAACAAATCCCGTTAGGCGGCGTCAAACCAGGTGACTAAAGAGTTTTGGGGATCCCCGTTAGGCTCAGATTTCATGTTTGGCGGGACTCGCTTAAGAAAGGAGTGCGGATACACGTGTTTCATGGTGCATGGAGGAACGTTGCGTTGACGCTGGGGCTTCTGGCAGCATTTGCGTTGGTCTTTGGTTCAGCCCTTCCGGGTAAGGCCTTGGCGGAAGAGCCGTCCTTGCGGCTGATCTCAGTTACTGGCGAGGCAGAGGTTCAGGTTAAACCTGATGTTGCAGTAATGACCTTCGGCGTAGAGATCACGGCCGGAACTGCTCAGGATGCACAGCGCCAAAACGCCGAGAAGATGAGCGCAGTTGTCAATTCGTTGCTTGCCAACGGCATTGGAAGCAGCGACATTCAGACGTCTAATTTCAGGTTGAACCCGGTGTACGAGTGGGTGGATGAGAAACCCGTTGGTAAGCAGGTGCTTGTGGGATATCGCTGCACCAACCAGGTGAGCGTCAGGGTGAAGAACCTTGCCAAGATCGGGCAGGTTCTGGACGCAGCTATTGCCGCAGGAGCCAATACTGTCGGCGGCATTTCTTTCTCGCTCTTGAACCCCGAGAACGTCAAGAATGAGATGCTTGCTGAAGCTGTGAAGAACGCCAAGGCCAAGGCTGAGATAATGGCCGGCGCAGCGGGAGTCACTATTACCGGGATTAACAGAATCGCGGATGGCTACGCTTCAGTACAGGATGTGGTGGCGGTTAAGGCAATGTATGATGAAGCTCGAGGCTCTACTCCTATTGAGTCAGGTACCGTAACCGTAAGAGCTTCGGTGAGGGTTGACTATACGTTCTGATCCCTCTCTTAGTGGGAATGGGGGAGGAAAGGCGCGATCATACAGACCACAGCCTGAAGCCTCCCCCACCTTTCCATCCAGCGGCGGAAGTGATTCCGCTTTGGTCTTCTCCCGACACTACCTGTTTCATCCGGCCCAGGCAAAGTGACAGAGTTTTTGGGTCTGCCTCCACCATTACCCAGCGGCGACCCAATTTATGAGCGACACTGCCTGTAGTCCCGCTGCCAGCGAAGAAATCAAGCACGAGATCGCCTTCTTTTGTAAATGCCTTAATGATCCTCTCAAGAAGCCTTTCGGGCTTTTTGCCCCTCTTGAACCCTACATTGCCTTCTTTTGCTAAGCCTGTGACAGGGATTTCCTCATGGGACCAGAAGTTACTCAGGTCAGCCACTCGCACAATCTGTTTTCCTCTGAGGATTGCCACATCCTTGAGAAACAGCACTACCTGCTTATTGAGGTAGTACCTGGTTCGAGGACCTTTATGCTTACCCCTTTTCTGAACGTACTCGGCGCTGTAGAGGTGTCCCGCTTGGGGCATCCGGGAAAGCAGCTCCTGCTGAAAGGTGCTTTCTTCCTGCTGATTGGTAAGGCGTACAAGCTTGGGAAAAACCTCCGTGATGCCGGGCCACGCCTGAAGGAGGGACATGCGCAGGTTCTTGACGCCTACCGGGCGCAGGTGGAAGGCTTCGTGGCGGTGTATGGTTACAGGATCCCCTGCCGTGTCTGTGAATTCGCTGACGACGGTCTTGGCCGTTGAGACAGACAACAGCCGCGAATAGGTTCGCAGTGTGCTCCAGGTTACAGGGGCTTCTTTGTATGGGGTGGGAAGGTCGTCCCTTGGGCACCGGTTGTAGTAGGCCATAATGTACTCAACGCAGTCGTTAAGTAATGCCGAACCCTGACCGAGAACAGTTCTGTCGGGGGCCCTTTGCCAGGATATTTGGCATATGAAATTGCGCCGGGTAAACATGCTATCCATCAAGACGCGAACGTACGGCTGCTCCACTGAGTTTAGATGCACCGCGAAGACTCCGTCCGGGCGCAGAAGCTCGCGGGCCAGCAGGATCCTTTCCTCCATCATCGAGAGCCACAAGCTGTGATCAACGTTGTCGCAATAGGAGAGGCCCTGTCCGGTATTGAACGGAGGATCTATATACACGAGGTTGACCTTGTCCCTTAGCATCGGTGAAAGTGAAGCCAGGGCAAACAGGTTGTCTCCGTGAATCAGAACGTTGCTCCGGGACGAATCAAAAGGTAGGTGCTTTTCCGTCCCTAAGGTGCAGACCTCCATGAAAGGCCGGTCCTCAACCGGACCCTGGGCAACTACCCAGTTCCCTGATGCATCCGCGAGGATATGCTGGCCTTTTGTAGGCCAGGTCAGGTGAACTCTCTCCGCCAACGCTTGCCTGACCCCCTTGAAGCACGGTTGGCCCAGTGTCCTGGCATGGGGCAGAACGCTGGATTAACATCTTATGATACTTGTACCATTTCATGGGGCATTCGTGCAACGTTGACACAAGATTCATGTTCCAAACCTGTTCACAGTCGCTCTCAAGCTATGGGCAAGTTCAGACAAGGTCTGTGCCGATACGGCAATTTGCCTTATGGATGAGTTCATGTCTTCAGCGGATGCTGAAACCTCTTCTGTTGCAGCTGCATTTTCCTCAGAAACCGCAGCAACGCTGTCAATCAGCCTGCGAACCTCGCCTGCGCTTATCATCATTCTTTCAGCGGCATTAGCATTCTCCTGGGCGATCTTCACAATGGTAGCCATGGCGTCCTGGGTGGTCTTGCTTGATCCCACCACGGTTTTTGTTGATTGGGCAAGGGTTACCACCAGTTCCTGGGTCTCAGCAGCCCCCTGGGCAATGTTACTCAAGGCTTCGCTGGCTTCTCTGGCCAGGACGGTTCCGGCCTCTACTTCGCTTGCGCCTGATTTGGCCGCTGAAACCGCTTTTTCTGTCGCCTGACGTATGCTCTCGATCAGTTTGGCAATAGCTTTGGTCTCCCGGGATGACTCTTCTGCGAGTTTTCGGATCTCTTCCGACACCACAGCGAAACCTTTTCCGTGTTCTCCGGCTCGTGCAGCTTCAATGGCCGCGTTTAGAGCCAGCAGATTGGTCTGCGTAGCAATGCTGCTTATCACTTCGACTATTCCGCTGATGTCGCGGGAGTGCTTGTCAAGCTCGGTTATTCGTTCCACAATGTTTCCCGCAGAGTCTCCTATTCGACCTATGCTTTCCAGCACGTTTCGAACACATTCACTTCCTCCCGTGGCAAAGGAGGCATTCTTCTCTGCCGCCAGCCCTGTTTTTTTCAGCATGGAAAGGGTTTCATCCAGAGCCCTGTCAGAGTCCATAGCTGTTGTCATGGCTGTTTGAACGCCTTCCATTTGCTTTTCGGTTCCTCGAGCTACCTGACTGATAGCTTCGGTCAGGTGATCTACTGCTGTTGCTGTTTTGCCGGCGCTCTCACTTTGATCTTGAGAACCTGCAGCTATCTGACCAATGGCATGGGCAATCTGAGACGTAATCAAACTTGAGTCTTCAGCGCCTTCAGAAAGTGCCTGACTGGTTTCTGCCACTTTGCCGGTCGCTTCTGACACGCGGGACACGGTGTCTCTGAGCTTCCCGGTAAAACTGTTGAACAGTCTGGCTACCTCGGTTATCTCATCGTTACGGCTTTCCTCGAGAATCACAGTGAGGTCTCCTTCAGCTTCAGTGGCCAAAGTGAGAGCTTCAACAAGTTTCTTGATGGGAAAGGTAGTCGACTTTATGGTAACCCAGGAAAAACCGGCGCCTATCAACACTCCGATGCAGGATATGAACACAAACGAAGCCATGGCAGTCCGCATAATGCCTGTTCCTGAAGCAGATACACTGGATGCCTCGTCTTCGGCAAGGCTGGCGAGTTCTCGTACTATGGCGCTGGCCATGTCAAACGCATCACTGCTGTCACCCAGAGACAGCTCCGTGGCTTTTGCCCTGGATGCTGGGGTTGTCTTCTCAATAAGGACAAAGATCCGGCCTGACACGTTGAGCCATTCTGAGAGGGCGGTTTCAAAGGATTCGGCAAGGGACTTCGGGGTACTGCTGCCCATCAGCTCTACGTACTCAACCCAAAGCCCCTGAGCTGAGGTTATTGCGTTCCGGTGAACGTTTTCCCAGCGCTCAGCCTCACTGGGGTTTTCAGTCGATAGGATTGTCCTTTCGGCCAGGAAAGCTTTGTGAAGGTCTTTGTCCAGATTGACCAGTATGGACGCAGCAGGCACGTGCAGAGCGTTCATGTCGTGTAGGCGCGCTTCCAGCCTTCTGACGCTTGTGGCTCCGGTAATAGCTACGAAAACTGTAAGGAGAAGAAGTACTACGTTGTTTAGGGTGATGCGACCCGATATAGTCATGCCATCACATTCCTTTCACGGTCAAAAGGCGTACCCCCTTGATCATCGAGATATTGCGGTTAACCTTGCAGCGTTGCGCAAGCTGCCGTATGCCTTCATGAGAGAAATGCGCTTTTCAATGGGTGACCCTGTAAGCACAACCAGGTCTGATATGATGCCACGTAGCGGACGGCACCAATCATCTGCTGACGTGTGGTGCCCTCTGCCCGGGCCCTTCCCAGGGGCGAGCGTGTAGAAAAAAGGGGTAGCAATAGTTGCATTCGTTGAGAAGACATGTAAATCCTGCCCGGTAGTTCATATCCGAGCTCTTGCCCGGGCAAACCTAAGGTATGCAGCTGCTTAATGAAACCTTTGTCTACTTGACGTTCATTCGAAGGATCTTGCCGGAAGTATCCCGGGAGCTCGCGAATTGGAAGAATAAGGCCTCGCAGATTCGTCATGCCAGGCTAAGAGCTGAAGCTTTGGCCAGTTTGAAGCATAAACGATTTCACTGTGTAGGAGGGTCAGTTCTGGCCTTGCTGAATCCTACCAATGTGCCCCAACTGGTCAGGGCAATCGTCACCGTCCAGACTATCAGTGACTACCTGGATAATCTGGTAGACCGTGGACCCGGGGCTGTGCCAACGTTGTCAGACCCTTCACCCGAAAAGGCCGAGGGGCAGTTCAAGGCTTTCATGCACCTTCATGAGGCAATGCTGTGCGCTCTTGATCCCGAAAGGGCTGTTTGCGACTATTACTCTTTGTACTGTGACCTCGTCCCTGGCGAGGATGGGTCTTGCCTCATGCCCGTGTCAGGGCCAAGGCGACGCCCTATAGATGACGGCGGCTATCTCGATGGGCTGGTTCAGGCATCTCGCTCTGCCCTCGGGGATCTTTCCGGGTATTCTGCTGCAAAACCCCTTGTGCTTAAGCTGGCTCGTCTGTATTCAGAACTGCAGTCTATAAAGCACCTGTCGCCAGGCATTCGTGACAAGCTTATGCTTAGCTGGTTTGACGCGCGTCTTGCAGAAGCGTTGTACCCTGACCGGTCTTTGACACAGTGGCCGGTCTCATGGAGGTTAGCCGGGCAGCCTTCTCGGGACGTACCTTTTCAGCTTACCCCTTTTCAGGATACCCCTTCCCAAAGCATGTCTTCTCAGGGCAGCCTGACATGGTGGGAATTTGGCGCAGCTGCAGGCTCAACACTGGGCATGTTCAGTCTCGTATGCAGCTCCGGCCGTGCGGACTTTACTGACAAGGAAGCTTACAGCATCTACCGGGCGCATTTTCCCCAGATCACGGCTCTTCACATTCTGCTGGACTATTTCATAGATCAAGAGGAGGACAGGGCCGGGGGCGACCTTAACTTCGTAACATATTACGGTTCTCATGAAGAAGCTCTACCGGCGCTATGCACCTTTGCCCGGCGTTCTTTGGAATCTGCCGGTGATCTCCAGGTTAACCCTCACTTGCACCGGGCAGTTGTCCGGGGACTCCTGGCCATGTACCTGTCAGACCCCAAAATCAGGAAGCAGGGATCTGCCAAGCTTGCCAAGAAACTCCTTGCCGCAGGCGGTCCCTGGGCGAGACCGCTGTGTGCTGCATGTGCCCTTGTGCGTAAACTAGAGTCTTTCTAGCGCCCCTATACGACCGGGTCTGCTAACCAAAAACCTTGGCCTACGTATTCAGATGGGGAGGAGATGCGATGTATCAGTGGGCAGGTTGGCTGGTAGTTGCCATTGTATGCGCCATCGCCGAGATCTTCACTGAGACTTTCTTCATCATACTGTTCAGTGTAGGAGCGCTTGTGGCGGCTGCTCTAAGCTGGTTGGGTTTGAAGGCAGGTTATCAGTTTGCCGCTTTTATCTTGGTGTCACTGGGCCTTGTGTTTTCAACCAAACGAGTCGCAGCGTCGTGGTTCAGGAAAGGCAGCGAGCTCAAGACTAACGTCTACGCTCTCGAAGGGAAAAGAGCTGTGGTAGTGCAGGCCATCCCTCCCAACGAAGCGGGCAAGGTCAAGGTCAAAGGCGAGGTATGGTCAGCCAGGTCACTGTGTGAAACGTTGATTCCCTTAGGAGTTACGGTCAGGGTTCTTAGAGTGGAAGGAGTGCACCTTGTGGTAGAAGGGCCTGAATGAGAAAGGCCAAAACCAAATCATAGGGGGAGGAAATCATGAAGATTCTGTTTGCGTTGCTTGTCATCTTTGCGCCGGTTTACGCTGCTACGTCTATTAGGATTGTCCGTCAGGCGAGAGTTGGTATTATCGAAAGACTGGGCAAGTTTCACGGAGTGGCCAAGACAGGCGTGAACTTCCTGGTGCCGTTTATTGACAAGATGAGGGCGGTCATCGATCTTCGTGAACAGATCGTTGATTACCCTCCGCAGCCTGTCATTACCAGAGACAACGTTACTATGCAGATAGACACTGTGGTCTATTATCAGGTGACAGACCCTATCTTGTACACGTACGAAATAGCCAACCCGAGAGTGGCTATTGAGTTCCTTGCAGCTACTACCCTTCGGAACGTTGTGGGAGACATGGATCTTGATCAGACCCTCACGTCACGGGACAGGGTCAACGCCCAGCTCCGGGATATTCTGGATGAAGCTACCGACAAGTGGGGCATCAAGGTGACCAGGGTGGAGATTAAGACTATTGCACCTCCCAGGGATCTGTTGGATGCCATGGAAAAACAGATGCGGGCTGAGAGGGAGCGTCGTGAAGCAGTCCTGAGAGCTGAAGGCGAGAAATCTGCTGCCATTCTCAGGGCTGAAGGGGAGAAGGAAGCCCAGATTCGAAGAGCAGACGGAGACCGTCAGGCTGCCATTCTGAGAGCCCAGGGAGAAGCTGAAGCTATTATCCAGGTTCAGAAGGCCAAGGCCGAGGGCATCAAGATGGTTTACAGCGCCATTAAGGAGGCTGACCCCACTGCCGAGGTCGTTGCCATCCGGTCTCTTGAGGCCCTCGAGAAAGTGGCTGACGGAAAAGCTACCAAGATCATCGTACCTTCTGAGGCCGCTGCGGTTCTTGGCGGGCTTTCAGGGATTAAGGCAATTCTCGATAAGGATGTACCGGTTGCTCCATAGCCTGTGCTAGAATGAGCCCGCGGTCCTTAGGTGTTCAGAGAGGCTGAACCTGAGGGAGGTTGAACCCGGGGAACTTGAACTCAGGGGCTTTGATTCAGGAGGCTTGAATATGGCAGTTATCAACAAAGCTGGAGTTCTCCACACTGAATTGTGTGATCTTCTTGGCATTGACTATCCCATTATTCAAGGAGGAATGGCGTGGGTGGCAACTTCGAGTCTGGCTGCGGCGGTCAGCGAGGCCGGAGGGCTGGGCGTCATGGGCGCAGGAAACGCTCCTCCTGAGGTAGTTCGCGAGGAGATTCGCAGGATAAGGCAAAAAACCAAAAGACCCTTCGGAGTCAACGTGTATTTCATGTCTCCCTATGCTGATGAGATCGTTGATCTTGTCATCGAAGAGGGCGTGCCGGTTGTCAGTACAGGCGCCGGGAACCCCGGGAAGCATGTTTCGCGGCTGAAGGAAGCAGGCGCCAGGGTGTTGTCTCTTGTCTCTTCGGTAAACCTGGCCAGGAGGCTTGAACGGGCGGGCGTGGATGCTGTCATCGCCGAGGGAATGGAGTGCGGCGGACACATTGGACAGATTGCCACGTTCCCCCTGGTGCCTCAAATAGCTGACGCTGTGAAGATCCCGGTGGTCGCTGCCGGTGGCGTGTTTGACGGACGCGGGCTCGCAGCCGCCCTTGCCCTGGGCGCATGCGGTGTTCAAATGGGTACGCGTTTTGTGTGCGCCAGGGAGTCGGTTGCTCATCCGAATCTCAAGAAAGCGATCATTGCAGCCAAAGACCGAAGCACCGTGGTGACCGGAGCTAAGACCGGACACCCTGTCAGAGTCCTCAACAACAAGTTTGCCAGGGAGTTCCTTGAGGCCGAAGAGAAAGGGGCGAGCGTGGAAGAACTGGAAGCTTTGGGGGCCGGGAGGCTGCGCGCTGCGGTCATAGACGGCGACGTGGATCAGGGATCCCTGATGGCAGGGCAAGTGGCTGCCATGGTCACCAGGGAGGAAACGTGTCAGGAGATAATCGGTCATGTAGTTGCAGGAGCTGAAGAGGTTTTGCAGAGGCTGGCCCGGATGTCGAGTACGCAATGACAGGTTGATAAGTGGCCCAAAGGCCACTTATGATTGGGAGTACTGGCTGAGCAAGCCTCTTCTGGAACCGGGCGAAAGCCGATATATTCCCACAATCCGGCGCCTGAATTTCATAACCGGTTCCGTTGCGCTGGGTCTGTCTTTGAGAACGTGCAGCATGTTTGCGTCATCAACCATTACGCCCAGGTGAGTGTACCCACCCGGCAGCCGCATGAGCACTATGTCGTCGGTTTGGGGCTCATCGACTTGTGTTCCTATCTTCTCAAGCATGGTGATAGCGCGGGGCAGGTAATCCTTCTGTACCTCCTGGAGCATAGGAAGACCGTCGCGGTCAGGCAAAGCATATCCTCTTGACCGCAGGTACATCCAGACTAACCCGAGGCAGTCAACACCTCGCCTGCTCCGACCTCTGAATTTGAAAGGAATCCCCAGGAACTGTTCGTAAGACAAGTCTGTGACCTCCCTGTAAAGGGTCGCCCTTGCTGAGGTACCCTCGGGTCATTCTATGTTGGAACCATGTTGCAGGTAACATAAGACGTGGCCGGTTGCTGAGTGGTCTTCCTGCAGCTAAGGAGGAAGTGCATGGTGTTCCGAGAATACTAGCCATGACCGTCCGTGTAAAAGACTCTGAACTGAGGTGGTATGTAGCATGTTTCGAGACCGGGGTGAATACGCCGAGCCCTACCGGATCAAGATGGTCGAGCCCTTGAGAATGACCTCGAGAGCACAGCGTCAGAAGTTCATAGAAGACGCAGGCTACAATGTGTTTTCCCTCCCTTCAGAAGCGGTGTACATAGATTTGCTTACTGACAGCGGCACTGCGGCCATGTCGGATAGGCAGTGGGCAGGGATCATGATGGGTGATGAGGCCTACGCCGGAAGCAGAAGCTATTCTCATCTCAAGAAGGCTGTAGAGGACGTAATGGGTTTTCCGTATCTGGTCCCTGCTCATCAGGGGCGTGGGGCCGAACATATTCTCATGATGAGTTTGGTGAAACAGGGTGACCGGGTGCTGGGCAACATGCACTTTGACACGACCGAGGGGCATATTCTCCTAAGAGGTGCCGAGCCGGTCAACTGCCTTGCAGCCGTAGGGTACCGGCCTGAAGAGGAAGTTTCGTTTAAGGGGAATTTCGACCTTGAGAAGCTGGAAGACGAGATTCGCCTTGGGCCGGGCAAGGTGCCATTTATCCTCATCACGGTTACCTGCAACAACAACGGGGGGCAACCTGTATCTATGGCCAACATCCGGGGTGTACGCGCCGTGGCCGACAAGTACGGGCTCCCTGTGTTCTTTGACGCAGCCCGTTTCGCCGAAAACTGCTATTTTATCCGGGACCTTGAGCCCGGCTATGAGGACAAGTCCATTCAGGAGATTTCCCGGGAAATGTTCTCATATGGCCATGGGTGTACAATGAGCGCTAAGAAGGACGCCCTTGTCAATATCGGCGGGTTCTTAGCATTCAGAGATGAGGAGCTGTACGCCAGGGCTATAGAGTGGCAGATCCCCTTTGAGGGTTTTGTGACCTACGGTGGGCTGGCAGGCAGGGACATGGAGGCCATGGCCGTAGGGTTAAGGGAGGTTTTGGACCCCCTCTACCTGGAAGACAGAATTGGACAGGTCCGGTATCTAGGCGATTTGCTGCAGGCAAACGGTATCCCTATAGTGCGTCCTACCGGGGGACACGGCGTGTACGTAGACGCTCTGGCTTTCTTTCCGCACATTCCCCGGGCTGAGTTTCCGGCTCAGACCCTGGTTGTGGAACTGTACACAGAGGGCGGTGTCCGTGCAGTGGAGCTTGGCGGTTGTGCTTTTGGCCGCACCGACCCAAAGACCGGTCAGGAGATTTGGCCGGAACTGGAGCTTGTCAGGCTGACCATACCGCGCCGGGTCTATACTGACAGGCACATGGCAATGGTGGCCAGGGCGCTGCAGCAGGTGAAGAACAGGGCTGATTCAGTAAGAGGACTTAAGATAGTCCGTCAGGCGCCGGTCTTGCGCCATTTCACAGCCCGGTTCCAACGAGTCTAGGATAAGCCTGCTTACTCTCTGGTCTTTCCCAGGGCATTTCCAAGGACCGGGCCCAGGTACAATCCGATAAGCACGCCTGATCCGGTCTGAAATACGTTGCCGAGGCTCTCTGCCAGGACTGCGCCGGGGGAGTAAAGAACCGCTGTTCCTATTGCATACCCTGCAATGGTCCAGACAGCTGCTCCTACCAGGGCGGCAAGGCGCAGTTTCCCGCTTTTGCCATGCCCCAATTTTCCGGCAAGAAACCCGGCCATCCCTTTTATCACAAGAGTCCAGGGCGCCCATGCTGCATATCCGCCTAGAAGATCGGCCATGGCAGAGCCCAGGGCCCCTGAAACCCCTCCTAAGGCCGGGCCGAAAGCAAGAGCTGTTGCGTATATGACCCCGTCGCCAAGATGAATGTATCCGGTAGGTGTAGGGATCTTAAGAAAGTATGTCGAGACCAGGACTACCGAGGAAGCCAGAGCTAGAACTGCCAGATTCCTGATTTGACCATGGTTCACGGCAAATCCCCCCTAAAGGTGAGTTTCCGGCATGTTGTTCTGGGGACGTTCGGGGGGAACGTGGGGCATCCAAAGCAAGCAAAAGCGATCCAAAGCAATAGAATGCCCCAGTCTTCTCCCATTCGGACTGTTGCCGTCGGCGCCGGGATCTCACCGGACTCAACCGCTGGGGCTGTTGGGCTCGTCAGCTCTGCCAGAGCGCTTAGTCTGTGGCATGCTGCATTACCGCCGGTCGGGAATTCCACCCTGCCCCGAAGACTGCCACGACCATTATACCATTTCCCAGGCGGTTTCTTCGGTCCAACGGTTTGGTAGAATAGAGGAAGATGGAAGGAAGTGACGGCCTTTGCGGCAGATACCGTCTTACGTAATTCGTGACAGGGTGAAGGACCTCTGCATTCAGGCAGCTACTGCTCTGCCCCAGGATGTGCTGGAAGCCATGGAGAGTTGCATGGAATGGGAGCAAAACCCACTGGCCAGGGAAATCCTTGGCTTGTTGATGGAGAACGCTGTGCTTGCCCGCGACAATCGCATACCGGTCTGCCAGGATACAGGCGTAACTCATGTGTTTGTCGAGATAGGCCAGGAAATAATGATAGAAGGTGACCTGCGCCAGGCTGTTCAAGAGGGGGTTGCAGCCGGGTATACCCAGGGATACCTAAGGAAATCCGTGGTGGCCGACCCGCTTTTCGGCCGTAAGAACACAGGCGATAATACCCCTCCTGTTATCTATACCGAGGTTGTGCCTGGCTCAGCTATGCGGATCACTGTCATGCCCAAAGGAGCCGGCAGCGAAAACATGAGCGCTCTTTGTATGCTTGTTCCCGCTTCAGGGGCAGCAGGCGTAGAAGAGTTTGTGCTTCAGACGGTGAAAAACGCGGGACCTAACGCCTGCCCTCCCCTTGTGGTGGGAGTCGGTATTGGGGGCATGATGGACACTGCAGCTCATCTGAGTAAGCGAGCTCTTCTGAGGCAGGTAGGCACCTACAACAAGGATCCGCAGATAGCTGTGTTTGAGAGGGACCTTCTTGCCGCCGTTAACGAACTTAACATTGGGCCTGGAGGTCTTGGAGGAAGAACCACAGCTCTTGCTGTGCATGTTGAGACATACCCCACTCACATAGGGTCGCTTCCTGTGGCAGTGAACTTGCAGTGTCACGCAGCCAGGAGGGCACAGGCCGAGATCTGAGCCTGGCCTATGTGGTGTATGCTATGGAGGATCTGTGAGATGGCACCGGATGACGTCGTTAGCCGGCTGTGGCGGTGATGTGATATGGACAAAAGGACTGGAACAGGAAAGAATGATACCTCAGAAGACGGTCTCCAGGGACCTAGCCTTTGGCACGGAGCGCAGAAGGTGCGCTTCCCTCTAGCCGGAAGCATAGATGACTTGCGGCACCTTAACGCCGGGGATAAGGTCGTGATTTCAGGCACCATATACACTGCCAGAGATCAAGCTCATGCTCGTATGGTTCATGGGCTAGAGCAGGGCAGAAAGCTTCCTTTTGAGCTTGACGGAGAGCTGATCTACTATGCAGGGCCGTGCCCTCCGGCTCCCGGGCAAATCACGGGAGCTATAGGACCCACTACCAGCGGCAGGATGGACGTTTACACTCCCCGGCTCCTTGCTGCCGGGCTCAAGGGAATGCTAGGCAAGGGACGCAGGAGTCCTGAGGTCATAGAGGCCATAGTCAGGCACGGGGCCGTCTACTTTGTCACCCTGGGCGGCGCAGGCGCTTTGTTGTCTAGGAAGGTGACGGCGGCGACTGTGGTGGCTTATGAGGACCTGGGGCCTGAGGCAGTCTACAAGCTCACCGTACAGGATTTCCCTGCGATAGTAGGAATCGACAGCCGGGGCCGGGATGTGTACAGCTTAGCTTTCTAGCCTGGCTATGAAGGGGGAAGCTACGGAAGGTAGGGGAAATGAGTGGCGGATCTGAAAGAACGCAGTCTTGAGCTTCACAGACGGGCAAAGGGCAAACTGGAGATACGCGGTAAAGTACCGCTCAATGACAGGGAGGACCTAGCTCTGGCGTACACCCCGGGCGTGGCTGAAGCTTGTTTGGAGATTGCAGGGAACCCGGAACTTGTCTATGAGTACACGGGCAAGGGTAACCTCATAGGGGTGATCTCAGACGGAAGTGCGGTTCTGGGCCTTGGGAACATCGGCCCTGCTGCAGCGTTACCGGTCATGGAGGGAAAGTCTCTGTTGTTCAAGGCTTTTGCAGGCGTGGACGCAATTCCCCTTTGCGTGGGGACACAGGACGTAGACGAAATCGTGAGTCTCGTCAAGTGGCTTGAGCCTACCCTGGGCGGAGTGAACCTTGAGGATATTTCAGCCCCAAGGTGTTTCGAGATAGAAGGGCGGCTGAAAGAGGAAATCAGGATTCCTGTATTTCACGATGACCAGCATGGCACGGCAGTAGTGGTGCTGGCTGCGCTCCTGAATGCTCTGAGAGTTGTCTGCAAGAAACCGGCTTCTGCCAGGGTAGTGGTAAACGGAGCAGGAGCAGCCGGGATTGCCGTGTCTCGACTCCTTCTGGACGCCGGTTTCGTCGATGTTGTCCTGTGCGACAGTCGCGGGATTGTTTGTACCGGACGAAAAGAGGGGATGAACCCTTTCAAAGAAGCCATAGCCAGGCGAGGAAACGTGAGGAGTCTTCAGGGCGGGCTGGAGGATGCCCTGCAAGGAGCGGATGTCTTTGTTGGGGTATCGGTAGGAAACGCGCTGAACAGGAATATGGTAGGGAGTATGGGCGAAGATAGCATTGTCCTGGCTCTTGCCAACCCGGTTCCGGAGATCCTCCCTGAAGAAGCTAAGGCGGGAGGAGCTAAGGTGGTGGGAACCGGTCGTTCCGACTATCCAAACCAGGTCAACAACGTGCTGGCATTTCCCGGAATTCTCAAGGGCGCCCTGGAAGCCCGTGCCAGGGACATAAACGAGGCTATGAAGCTGGCGGCAGCGCGAGCTATTGCGGATCTTGTAGGTCCGCAGTTATCTCCCGAGTACATAATCCCTCATCCCTTTGACACTCGTGTGGCGCCTGCAGTAGCTCGCGCCGTCGCTAGAGCAGCGGCAGAGGCAGGCTTGACCGGCTGAATTGGAGGCGGTGGGTTGCTCTCCAGGAGGCAGAAAGCAAAGACCCTTGCGGTTGTCCTTGGCGGGGTCTTTGCCGGGATCTTCGCTTTCATAGCAGCTATTACAGTGACAGGAAGCATCTTCCTGTGCGGATGCAGGCCCAGGACAGGGGAACCCATTGCTCTGACTGTTGCAGGGTCTACCTCGGTGCAACCATTTGTGGAGATTCTTGCCGAGGAGTATGCCAAACGCAATCCGGGCAAGCTTGATGTCAACGTTCAAGGCGGAGGATCCAGCGCCGGCGTCAGGGCTGCTCTTTCAGGGACCGCGGACATAGGCATGCTGTCACGGGAACTTGCACCTGGAGAAGAGGGTCTTACGTCGGTGATTATTGCCAGAGATGCAATAGCGGTAGTAGTTCACCCATCCAACCCTGTGCAAGGTTTGACCGCCGGGGAGGCGCGTGCAGTCTTTGCAGGAAGGATCACATGCTGGAGCCAGCTTGGAGGTCCCAAGGGCCCTATTCAAGTGGTGAGCAGGGAAGAAGGTTCCGGTACAAGAGGCGCTTTTGATGATTTGATCATGCACAATGAGGACGTTCTCCCCAGGGCCATAGTCCAGGATTCAAACGGTTCAGTAAGGGAGACTGTTGCAGGAGACAAAAGGGCGCTGGGCTACATTTCGTTGGGTCTTGTGGATGAGAGTGTCAGAGCCCTAGAAATAGACGGAGCTGGACCTACGCCTGAGGACTTAAGTTCTGGCCTGTATAGTCTGGTGCGCCCCTTCTTGTTTGTGGTCAGAGGCGAAGTCAGTCGGGCATCCAGGGATTTCATTGACTTCGTCATGAGCGACCAAGGCCAATCGATTCTTGTGGCCGAGGGTCTTATTGCCGGGAAATAGACGGACAGGAAGTGCGATAAAGTGACGGCGGGAAAGGAAAAGTGGGCTGAACTCTTATTCAGAGCCACAGGCTTCATATCGGTAGCGGCGCTTCTTCTCATAGCTGTGTTTATCTTATCTGAGGGCTGGCCGGCGTTGGCTCACGTAGGGGTTTGGAGGTTTCTTACTGGGTACAGGTGGGCGCCGGGTAAGGACGTATATGGCGTGTTTCCTATGATTGCCGGGTCGTTTGCTGTCACATTGGGGGCGCTTTTAGTGGGGGTGCCGGTTGGGCTGGGAGCAGCTATATATCTTTCCGAGTTTGCTCCCGAAAGAGCTGCGGCCATGCTTAAGTTTGCCGTAGAGCTACTGGCGGGCATTCCCTCGGTTGTCTATGGGTTTGCAGGGCTTACCATTCTTGTGCCCCTAATAAGGGACCGGCTGGGCGGGCCAGGTTTTTCGGTCCTTGCCGCTTCGCTCGTAGTAGGAGTAATGATTCTTCCTACAGTGACCAGTGTATCCTACGATTCTCTCAAGGCAGCGCCTGATTCGTACCGGGAAGGAATACTTGCCCTCGGGGCAACTCCCTGGCAGGCAGTTAGCATGGTTGTGCTGCCTGCGGCCAGATCAGGAGTATTTGCAGGGATCGTGCTTGGCATGGGAAGGGCTATAGGGGAAACCCTGGCCATCATTATGGTGGCCGGCAACGCTGCCATAGTGCCGGTTTCGCCCCTGGATCCTGTAAGGACTTTGACCTCCAACATTGCTCTTGAAATGGGGTACGCCACAGGTTTGCACAGGCAGGCGCTTTTTGCCACAGGAGTGGTCCTGTTTGTCATTATAGCGCTTCTCAACCTTGTGGCACGCAAGATAGTCAGATCCCTATGACTGGGGGAAAATCGGTGAAAAAACCTGCAAAGAAGGCAGGATCCGGGTACGGCCCGAATAGCAGGCACAGCACGGACAGATTAGCCGCCGGCGTACTGGGTCTGTGTACTCTCCTGGCCGTTGCCGTTTTGCTGTTCATTGTGGGTTTCGTCATGGTGAGGGGGATTGGCGTTCTCACGCCGGCCTTTATCCTTTCCTCACCTGCCAGGATGGGAAGAGAAGGGGGCATTTTCCCTAGCATCATAGGAACGGTCCTCCTTACGAGTATCAGTGTTCTGGTGGCAGGCCCGCTTGGAATAGGCACGGCTGTGTTTCTCTCTGAGTATACAAAAGAGGGCCGTTTCTCCAGAGTGGTCCGTTTTGGCACAGAGAGTCTAGCAGGGATTCCTTCGATAATCTACGGGCTTTTCGGATTTCTCTTCTTTGTAATCCGGCTGAACCTGGGCTGGTCGGTGATATCAGGCTCTATGACCCTGGCCATTATGATGCTTCCGACCATAGTTCGTACGTCAGAAGAGGCCATCCGGTCGGTTCCTGACGCCTACAGAGAGATAAGCTTTGCGCTTGGAGCAAGTCGTTGGCAGACGGTGCGTTTGGTTGTGCTGCCCAATGCCCTTCCGGGTATGCTGACAGGTGTGATTCTGGCCACCGGAAGGGCGGTAGGAGAGACGGCAGCGGTGATCTTCACGGCAGGGTCTTCCCTGAGGCTGCCCATGTCGCTGCTTGATAGCGTTCGGACCTTGCCCGTTCATTTCTACATTTTGGCCAGAGAGGGTATTTCCCCTGAGAACGCATATGGGACCGCTGCCGTTCTCTTGATCCTGATCCTGGCGGTTAACCTGGGAGCTTACTATGTAATGAGCAAGCTTCGAAGTGACTGAGCGCAAGGTGGCACAACAGCAGGCGGCACAACAGCATGTGGACGAACACAAGACAGCCCAGCACAAAATAGAGGCTATTCACTTTACGTTTTCCTACGGAGAGACTCCAGCGCTGAAATCACTGAATCTGAAGATCGAGAGAAACTCGCTGTTTACGATTATGGGACCTACCGGAAGCGGCAAAACCACGTTCCTCAAAGCGTTGAATCGTCTCAATGACAGGGTAGAAGGGGCTTCGCTCTCCGGGAAGCTGCTGCTGGATGGGATGGACGTTTACGACCACGCTGTGGACGTAGCCTCGCTCAGGAGGCGTGTGGGAATGGTGTTTGCGTTGCCTACGCCCCTTCCTATGACGATCTACGACAATGTAGCTTACGGACCCAGGCAGAAGGGAGTCAAGCCCCGGGAGTTGGACACCCTTGTTGAGCAAGCTCTCGAGGCGGCTGCCCTTTTTGAAGAGGTCAAAGATCGTATGACCTCTTCTGCGCACAACCTGTCAGGCGGACAGCTTCAGCGGTTGTCGCTGGCTCGTGTCCTTGCGGTGGAGCCGGAGGTCATATTGCTGGATGAACCCACGTCAGGCCTAGACCCTCTTTCTACCCTCAGGATTGAGGAGCTTCTCCGGGAATTAGCTCAGGCTTACACTGTCGTCCTGGTTACACACAATCCGCAACAGGCTGCCAGGATTCAGGGCGAAACAGCGTTTTTCTACTCAGGGGAGTTGGTAGAGGCAGGTCCTGCAAGGAGGATTTTCACCAATCCCAAGGACAAGCGGACTGAAGACTATATCACAGGAAGATTTGGCTGAGAATCAGGTCCCGACTGGTCGGCCAACTGGAGGGTTGCAGCGTGTCCAGCCGCCAAGGCACATACGGAGATGGTCCCGGTCGTTTGGAACTTGAAGCAAGAAGCTTCAGGTTGTACTACGGAGACTTTGAAGCTTTGAAAGGGCTTTCCATTTCATTTGCGTCAAACTCCATAACCGCTGTGATCGGGCCTTCAGGTTGCGGCAAGTCTACCTTTCTCAGGAGCATCAACAGGATGAACGATCTTATCCCGGAAGTGAGGACTGAAGGTGAGATCCTCTTTGGAGGGGTCAACGTATACCATCCCGGAGTAGACCTGACCTGGCTACGCTCGAGGATAGGCATGGTTTTTCAAAGACCTGCAGTCTTCCCGCTGTCCATTTTCGACAATGTAGCGTCTGCCCCCAGGGTTCAGGGAATCAAGAGCGTGCCCGAACTGCAGGATATCGTTGAAAGGAGCCTTAGGGCGGTAGGCCTGTGGGAGGAAGTTAGAGGCCGCATGAAAGGGCCTGCTCAGGACCTTTCCCTTGGCAACCAGCAGAAACTGTGCATTGCGCGAGCTATAGCTACCTCGCCCGAGGTGATACTGCTGGACGAACCGTGCTCTGCCCTTGACCCGGTAGCTACCCTTAAGATTGAGGAACTCATGTGGAAGCTTCGAGATGACTTTACCCTGATTATCGTCACCCACAGCATGCAGCAGGCATCCAGGGCGTCAGACTATGTTGTGTTTATGCTGGACGGATCCATTGTTGAGCAAGGACCCACAAAGGAAGTGTTTACAAACCCTAAGAGCCCGGCCACAGAGGGGTACATCACAGGAAGACTCTGAGGTCCAGGGGACCATGCTGAAACAATCAAAGGAGGCTGTTTCATGAGGAGCCCGCGACTTGCCTTTGAGAACCAGCTGAAAGAGCTTGAGGATACGCTGTTGAGGATGGGGAGGGAAGCTGAGGGAATGCTGGAAGATACCCTACGGGCGCTGGCTGAAAGAGACGTGGTGCTCGCAGAGGGGACAATCCGGCGAGACGACGTTGTGGATTTTCTCAGGTTTGACATTGAGCGCAAGTCCATCGAACTGATTGCCACCCAGCAGCCTGCTGCCAGGGATCTGCGCCGCGTTTTCGCTGCGGTCTCAATTGCAGCTGATGTGGAAAGAGTCGCAGACTACTCTGTGGACATTTGCCAGATCGCCGTAAAATTAGCAGGCAGGCCGCTGTTTAAGCCTTTGGAGGACATTCCAAGGATGGAACAGCTTGTGGTAAAGATGCTGAAAGATGCCCTGGAAGGGTTTGTCACCAGGGACTTGAGTCTAGTGGAGCAGATGATACAGGATGATGACGAAGTAGACAGTCTTTACGAATACCTTTACAGTGAGCTGTCAGACTTCATGAGAAAGGATTCAGACCTGGTTGATCAGGCTGTGGCGCTCATACTGATAGCAAGATACCTGGAAAGAGTCGCAGACCACATTACCAACATAGGCGAGCGGGTCTACTTCGTTGAGACAGGCGAGCTCAAGGAACTGCACCGGTAGACATCAGAAAGTTTCAGAGTTCGAACATCAGCCTCAGGGCGTGAAGGGCAACTTCAAAGAAAGGAGTCTCCTGGATTGCGCAGTAGACCTCAAGCTTCGTCTGGCCAGGGACTTGAGCAGGAGGGACATAAGCCTGGCTGAATTTGAGGCCATGGTTGAAACCTGGATTGCAGTCAAGAAGCGGCACAAAGACAGCGGGACTTAGCTATGGCAGCAACAAGGCCGCCCGAGTTGTGCTCAGGGGCCTCCGGAGTAGGCGGGCCCCTCAAGTTGTGCCCAGGCGCACATGTTTTCGAGCAAGTTGTTCCCTCACGTACAACTTTCCAAAAAAGATGGGCGGAATCGCACAACTCAGTTCTGGGAGCCCTCAGATTGACCGGTGAACGAGCTGGAACCGGGTTTTTGGGCGAGACCCCGGCTTTGACAGAGCAGGCGCTCCTGGGCCGAATTCTGCTATACTCCTCTTAGAGCGGACGCGTTGGAGCGGACGCGCTAGAGCAGACGTGTTAGTGCAGACGCGAGTCCGGAGCTTGCTCGAAAGACCAAGTGCAGGATGGGCGCTTGAGGATGATACAAACGATCAGGTCTAGGTGGGCGTCGAGAGGAATGTAAGCGGACAGGTGTAAGGTGGGCGTTCATGTACAAACTAGGGAGAATCGGCAAGATACTTATAGTAGTGCTGGTCCTGGGTATGGTAGCGGGAACGGTTGCCACAATAGCTTACTATGCAGGCGACAGAAGCACCACAGATCCTTTTGCAGATGTTCCTGCCCCTGTCATAGGATCTCTCAGATATTCGGATTTCACCGGCAAAGACGTGTCATCTCAGGACTTCAGGGACGAAGGCAGCGTTTTCTCTACCTTCACCTTTGACTCGGCCAGCAAGTGGCCTGGTCCCGACAATATGCCCGGCCTACTCCCTGAGGAGATCATGAATGATGGGAAGTACCTTGGTCTTGGGCTTAAGAGACTTCACAAGGCCGGTGTAACCGGCAAAGGCGTGGGCGTAGCTTTTATCGACAGGCCGATTCTTCAGGATCATCAGGATCTCTCCGGGAACATGACCTATACGGAACTTGATCCGGAAGGAAATGGTTTCCCGTACTGGCTCGGGGCAGCTTGCGCCAGCATCTTGGCAGGGAAAAAGGGGGTAGCGCCCGGCGCTCACCTTTACTACTTTGCCGTACCTTACGGCGGGTACTATAACGAATATGCCAGGGCTCTGGAGGAGGTCATGAAGGTTCAGGAGACCCTCCAGGAAGACGAGAAGATACGCGTGATAGCTTTTGCCCAGGGCATCGACGCGTCGGTTTTCTCCGCTGAATCCAGCCAGGCGCCGTCCGGGGCGGATGAGCTGGTTAGCCTAATTCAGCAAGCAAAAGATCAGGGCATTATCGTGCTTTACCCCGGCATGGCAGAGTTGGACTTCACAGGAACCGGATGCCGCATAGAAGAAGACCGTGATGACCCTGGGAACTACGAGATATGGTCATGGGCTTCTGTCAAGCGCGAGATAACCCAGAAGCTCAGGGAAAGGCGACCCCGGTCGTGGAAAGATGCAAGAAAACTGCTCATACAGTTCCTTACAGAAGAGCCTGGTCTGGATTCGCTTCAGGCCGAAGCTATCAATACCCTCCTTTACCTTATGGAATTTGAGAAGAAGACTGAAGACGTTGATCAATGGCTTGCTAGGGTAGGGGACTACGGTACAGGCGCTCTGGCGGTTCCGGTGGATTATCTTACTGTGGCAGGCATCAGTGACCCTTCTGCCTATACCTATTTCGGCGCGGGGCATTTGAGCTTCGCAACGCCCTATGTAGCAGGCCTGATAGCTCTGGGTGTACAGGTCAAACCCGACCTTACCATGGAAGACGCCTTAGAGGCCCTCATAGACACAGCCATACCCTTTGTATCAGGGCACAAACTGGTCAACCCTGCAGGGTTCATAAAAGCGCTGTCGGTTACCGGGACCGAGTAGGCGGTGAAGTATGCGACGAAGCATGCGACGAAGTATGCGACGAATCGCTTACCGGACCTGTGAGTTTTCCGGGTGGTTGTGCGGACGGTTTTCCTGCAGGGGAACGTTTCTCAGAAAACCCGGACGACCCCGATGCTTCCGGTGAAGGACTCTCGCCGGAGTTTCCGTCCTCAAAAAGCTGCATGTATTCCTGGAAAGTCATGCGCACTTCCCGGGGCTTGGAGCCTTCATAGGGACCCACGTACCCCTTAGTTTCCATGGCATCTATAAGCCTGGCTGCCCGGCTGTACCCGATAGGAAGCTTGCGCTGCAAAAGAGACACTGACGCTTGCTTGGCTTCTACGACGATCCTCAGAGCCTGGGAGAAAAGCGGGTCTGCCTGTATCTCCACTTCCTTCTCGGTTACCTCCGGCTGGGATAAGATTCCCGTTGCGTACTGAGGCTTGGCCTGGCTGGATACAAAGGACACCAGCTCATCAATCTCCCGTTCTGATATGTAGCAGCCCTGTGCCCTCAGAGGTTTTGTGGAACCCACAGGGGAGAACAGCATATCCCCTCTGCCCAGGAGTTTTTCGGCGCCCCCCATGTCCAGAATAGTTCTTGAGTCAATCTGCGATGCCACCGCAAAAGCTATTCTTGACGGAATGTTGGCCTTGATAGTCCCTGTCAGTACGTCAACAGAGGGACGTTGAGTCGCTACCACAAGGTAAATGCCGGCAGCCCGGGCCATCTGAGCAAGGCGGAAAATGGAGTCTTCCACTTCTGCAGGAGCCACCATCATGAGATCCGAGAGCTCATCGATTATGATGACTATGTATGGCATGGCAGGCGCCAAGCCGTCTCCCGGCGAAGCTATCTGATTGTACCTGTCAATGTCACGGGTTCCCACTTTTGTGAACTTCTCGTACCGGGATTCCATTTCCTTAATGGACCAGCGCAAAGCTCCTGAAGCTTTCTTGGGGTCAAAGACTACAGGCGCTATAAGGTGCGGCACCTTGGCCCACGTGGACAGCTCTACGCGCTTAGGGTCAATAAGAAGGAGCTTGACCTGGTCAGGCCTGGCTTTGTAGAGGATGCTGGAAATAATAGAGTTAATGCAGACGCTCTTGCCGGCCCCTGTAGCTCCGGCAATCAGCAAGTGCAGACAGTGGTCCAGAGTAGTTATAACGGGCCTGCCGCTTATGTCTTTCCCCAAAGCTACGGTGAGGGGAGACGGAGAGTTCTGGAACTCCCGGGTCTCAAGCACATCCCTGAGGTGTACTAGGGAGATCTCCTTGTTGGGCACTTCAATGCCTATGGCAGACTTGCCCGGAATAGGCGCTTCGATGCGCACATCCTGTGCGGCCAGGGCAAGGGCTAGATCCTGGGACAAGTTGACTATGGTGGCAACCTTAACTCCCGGCCCGGGCTGCAGTTCAAATCGGGTTACTGCAGGCCCCTTGGAAAAGTTGACGACCTTGGCCACAATGCCAAAAGACAAAAGAGTTTTCTCGATTATCTTCGCACGACTCTCCATGTCAGCTGCTGTTGCTCCGGTTTTGGCCCGTCGCTGAGGTTCCGTCTTGCTCAGGATGTTCAAAGGCGGAAATTCGTAGAAAATGCTCTCGCTGAGAGGCGGTTGTTTTACCAGAGAGGCGAATTCCTCTATGGCGTCTGCAGATGGGCCGCCTGTCTCCCCGGTGAGTCTGCCGGCGCCGGCGACGGGGGGCCCCGACGCCTGTGCACCGGTATCTGAAGCGATGCCGACCACAGCCCGGTCTGCAGCGCCTGCGGCAGATTCATCTTCCTGCCGCTGCAGTCTGTCTCTGAGCTCAGCCACTGTAGAGCTGAGGCTTCCCGGCATCTCCATTTCCGGGTCCTCCTGACCGAAATCCGGATGCTCGCCGGCATCGCCGGAAATAGGGACGTCTGCCAGCTCAATGTCGTCGGGGTCCGGGCCGTGCTCTCTGAAGGTGTGGGAGACAAAATCCCGAAGGGCTTTCCATGCGGATACGACAAGAAGCCAGATGTACCCGAAGGGTGCGTATGGGGACCGGTTAGAGATAAGGGCAAGGCTGACCAGAACGCCGCAGCTTATGATCGCAATTGCCGGCCAGCGTCCAACGGCAATCCTGAAAAACCAGTCTACGCATGCACCTGTCAGCCCGCCTCCGCCTCCTGTTTTGGCAAAAAGAAAAGTATTGTCCCAGGGGGCTGTGACGTCATGGTAGATGGCTGACGTACACAGGTAAAGCAGCCACAGACCGTAGACAAACCTCGGGAAGGGCTCATCCGGTTTGGCGATCTTCATTAAGGAGGTAAGGATCAGAAGGAAGCAAAAGAACGTCGAGAACTTCCCTGTCAGGGTTGAGACTCCCCGGGCAACGATAATCGCAGAGTATATCCCGATGTTGCCGTTCTCGGGAACCGATGCCGATACACCGGTGGCGACTATGAGGACTACTCCCGTCAGGCACAACGTAATCCAGGGCCAGCGCGAAGGCCGGTTCTGGCTTTCTCTGGATTTCCCTGAGTTTGTATGTCCTTTGGTACTTCGGGCTTTGCTCACTGTCTGACCTCCGTATTGTCTGTCCTGATAAGGGGAATTCCCGCTGGGGCACGGTTTTTCCTCCAAAGAGACCTTGCCGGATAGAAGGATAACTGAAGGCCCGGAGAGAATTGTTTCGTGGTGCAAAAGGATTTTGGGGGTGGGAGCCAATATGCCGGAGAATGGGGTGCCGGGCCGGGGCCTTGTTATGGTTTATACAGGGGATGGAAAAGGGAAGACCACCGCTGCTCTGGGTCTTTCCCTGAGGCAGGCAGGTTGGGGCCGGCGGGTTCTGTTCATCCAGTTCATGAAAGGCAAAGGGAACGTATACGGAGAACGGATAGCTGCAGAGAAGTTTCTCCCACTGCTGGAGATCGAGCAGCACGGCCGCGATGTGTTTGTGAATCTGAAAGACCCGGATCCTGTAGACAAGGAACTGGCTCAAAAGGGTCTGGCCAGGGCAAGGGAAGCTATGACAGAGAGCAAGTACGCAATGGTCGTCCTTGATGAGATTAACGTCGCTCTTTCTGCGGGACTTGTTTCCGAAAGGGATGTACTGGACTTGCTGGCCTCAAGGCCTCCAGACGTTGACCTGGTGCTCACGGGCCGTTACTGCCCCAAAGAGATCATCGATCACGCTGACATGGTATCGGAGGTCCGGGAAGTCAAGCACCATTACCAAAAGGGGGTGGCATCCAGAGCCGGGATAGAGTACTGAGTCTGATCCTGTTTGGACTTGAGGGGGGTCAAACATGACAAAGCCCGATTTCGCCGAGTACCTGAAGTATGATGACCTTGTCAGGACTTTGCATGAGTTGGTGGAAGCTCGTAGCGATCTTGCCCGGATTTACTCTATAGGCAAGACTTACGAGGGCCGGGAAATGTGGATGGTGGAGATCACCAACCATCAAAAGGGATGTCCTGACAAGAAGCCGGCCATGTACATAGACGGAAACCTCCACGCAGGAGAGGTTACCGGTTCGGCAGTCTGTGTCTATACCATATGGTATTTGCTGGAGAACTACGGAAAAGACCCGTTTGTTACAGGCCTCGTAGATGACCGGACCTTCTACATTTTGCCGCGAGTATCAGCCGACGGCGCAGAGGTGTTCCTGACAACGCCTTTGACGCTTAGATCCAGCACCCGCGAATACCCACCCAGGGACAACGATGATGGCCTCAACCCTGAGGACATTGACGGTGACGGGCTAATTCTTCAGATGCGCGTAAAGGATCCCGACGGCCAATGGAAGGTGTCTGACAAGGATCCCCGGCTTATGGTGAGAAGAGAGCCCTGGGACAAAGAGGGACCTTTCTACAAGGTCTATTCAGAAGGCACCATCAAGAACTGGGATGGCGGAGAGATTAAGATGGCCCCGTCCAAATGGGGGCTGGACAGCAATAGAAACTTCCCGGCCAACTGGGCGGACGAGTCTGTCCAGAGGGGCTCAGGACCTTATCCCCTGTCAGAGCCGGAGACCAGGAACGTGGTGGATTTCATCATTGGTCATCCCAATATTGCAGGCGCCATGTCATACCATACTACGATGGGTTCCATTTTGCGCCCGCTCTGCACTAAATCTGACAGCCAAATGCCTGCCGGTGACCTGGCTATATTCAGAACCATTGGGCAAAAAGGGACTGAACTTACAGGGTACCCTGCAGTATCTACGTTCGACGATTACGCTCAAAAACGTCCCCTCAGGGGTATTTTTATGGATTGGGCGTACGAGCATCAGGGCATTATCACCTTTTCTACCGAGCTTTGGGATGCTTCAGTGAGAGCAGGAAACAAGCTGTTCGACCGCAGTGGAAGATCTCGGGAGGATAGCCAGCTTGCGCTCTTGACCTGGAATGACCGAGAGCTTGCCGGCCAGGGATTTGCGCCCTGGAGGAAGTTTGACCATCCCCAGCTAGGTGAAGTTGAGATCGGAGGATGGAAGTCTAAGTTCGTGCTCACCAATCCTCCCCATCAGTTCCTGGAAGGCGAATGCCACAAGAACTGTCTGTTTACCCTGTACCATGCCGCCTGCCTCCCCCAGATCAGCCTTGAGACGTTTGCGGCTGAGAAATTGGCCGACGGCATTTACAAGGTTAAGGTTGCAGTCGCCAACAAGGGCTACATGCCTACCAATGGCGCACAGCAGGCCGTTGCTGCAGGAAAAGCTAAGCCGGTTGTCCTTGACCTTTCTGCTGAAGGTGAGAAGATAGCATTTATCACAGGCAAGGCCAGGCAAGAGATTGGCCACCTTACAGGGGTTGGCGCTACAGGCATGGGATGGTACGGAGGCAGCTCCGGGTCTAGCCGCAAGGAAGTGGATTGGGTTATTAAAGCTCAGGCAGGTCAGAAGCTATCGGTTACGGTGACGTCACAAAAGGCCGGATGCGTCAGTGCAGAAGCAGTGCTCGATTAGGCACTGCCCTGGACGTTAAGCGCCCGGGATTTGGCGCGAATGGAGGGACAGATGTGTCTTTGAGTATAACCTTTGATCGCTACCACACAAATCAGGAAGTCCGGGATTTCCTGCAGGAGTGCGTTACCGAATACCCTGACCTGTGCCGGATCGAATGCATCGGCAGAACTCGCCAGGGCCGGGAAATCCTGATGATCGAAATAACCAACAGGAAGACAGGACCGGCCGAGGATAAGCCCGGCATCTATACAGACGGGAACATTCACGCAGGCGAGATCACCGGATGCGAGGTAGTCCTGTACACCATCAAGCACATCCTGGAGAACTACGGACAGGATTCAGACATTACGACCCTGGTGGATACCAGGACCTTCTACTTTATCCCCAGAATCGCCTGGGATGGGGTTGAATACTATCTGGGGACGCCCTATTCGGTCCGGTCAAGCTTGCATCCCTGGCCTGACCTTGCACAAGAGACTGATGAGAAACCCGGTCTGTACCCTGAGGATATTGACGGGAACGGTAAGATCCTTACTATGCGGGTGAAGGACCCCGACGGAAGCTGGACCGTATCCGAGAAAGACCCGAGGCTTATGGTGCGGCGGCGTCCTGACGACATGGGCAAACCCGACAAGACCTATTACAACGTGTACACTGAGGGTCTGGTTCGTGACTATGATCCTGACCTTCCGGTCAAACGCGCCCCCGGCAAGTTTGGCCTTGACTTCAACAGACAGTTTCCGAGAAACTGGGCTGTAAGGACCAGACAGTCCGGGTCGGGCGAGTATCCGTTCTCAGAGCCGGAGATGCAATCTATAGGCGATTTTTACCTGTCCCATCCGAATATTGTGGCAAGCATGTCCTACCACACTTCGGGTGGGGTCATACTGCGTCCTTTGTGTTCTCAGCGGGACTCGGCCATGGACAGGCGGGACCTGGAAATATACAGATCCGCCGGTGAGATAGGGCTGGAACTGACCGGGTATCCCTGCAGGTCTCTTTTTGAAGGGTTTACCTTTGATCCACAAAGGCCCTCAGTAGGAAGCGGCATTGAGTGGGTGTACGAGACTTTGGGGATCCTGGCCTTTGCCACAGAACTGTGGGATATGGGAGGAAGGGCAGGGATACCCAAGAGAACTCCTGCCCAGTCTATGGGGCTGACGGCCAAGGACCGGGAGGATGACGGCCTGAAGATGCTCAAATGGAACGATGACGTAATGGGCGGAAAGCTTTTCCACCCGTGGCATCCTTTTGAGCATCCACAGCTCGGTCCTGTGGAGATTGGCGGTTGGGAGCCAAAAATGGGCAGGCAGAATCCGCCGGCTGAGCTTCTTGAAGAGGAATGCAAGAAGAACGCTCCTTTCACCCTGGCCAAGGCTGCAATGACCCCAAGGTTGGTCATTGAGAAGGTAGCATCTCAGCCTTTGAGCGAGGGGCTGTACAGGATCGATGCAGTAGTGAAGAATGACGGTTACCTGCCGACCCACGGCACCTTTAGGGCTCTTCAGAACAGGCAGGTTAAGCCCGTCAAGGTCATCCTGAACGCACCGAACCTTACTCTTATCAGCGGAGAGTTTGAGCAGGAGATCGGGCATCTGGGCGGGCGTGCCGGCGGCGGCGACTCTAAGGTCAAACTGACCTGGGTGGCAAAAGGAGACGCAGGTTCTTGCCTTACGGTGACTGCCAGCAGTCCGAAGGCAGGGAAAGCAGAAATCAAAGGGATTCTGTGAGTTGCCCACAACACTGGAGGAGAGGCAGAAGTGAGTATCAACCTAAACCCGGAGAATGTGCCGGATATCGAGTATATTACGGAACGACTTGTGGATCTGTGCAAGATCCCCAGCCCCAGCGGAGACACTAACGAGGCTGTCAACTACATCAGTTCTGAACTCGCCGGATTGGGATACAGTCCGGTGATTACCAACAAAGGCGGCTTGATTGTGACTTTGCAGGGCAAGTCTGCCGGAAGCGAAAGGGTTCTTTCTGCTCATGTGGATACCCTCGGGGCTATGGTTACAGAGGTCAAGGGCAATGGGAGGCTTAAGCTTGCATCAATTGGCGGAACCCATTGGTCTACTGTTGAGGGTGAGCATGTGCTGATTAAGGCCAGTTCAGGAAAGGTTTACACCGGGACGGTGTTGATAAACAAGGCCTCTTCCCACGTGTGGGGGCAGGAGACGGGGAAGACCGAGAGAACGGCCGCTAACATGGAAGTGCGTATAGACGAGAAGGTCAAATGCAAGGAAGACACAGTTCACCTGGGAATAAAGCCAGGGGATTTTGTGGCCTTTGATCCCAGAACCGAGGTTACCCCTTCCGGGTTCATCAAATCCAGGCATTTGGATGACAAAGCTTCGGTGGCGGTTCTGCTGGGATGCGCTAAGTATCTGGCCGAGAAGGGGTTGCAGCCGGCCCATACGACCCATTTCATGATCACCAACTATGAGGAAGTGGGACACGGCGCTTCAAGCAGAATTCCGGAGAATGCCGCGGAATTTGTGGCTGTGGATATGGGATGTGTAGGCGACGGGCTTCTGGGGAACGAGTTTGCAGTGTCCATATGCGCTAAAGACTCAGGCGGACCGTACGACCTCAAACTCAGAAAGAGCCTAGAAGAGCTGTGCGAGAAAGAGGATATTCCCTATGTGGTAGACGTGTTTCCTTACTATGGCTCTGACGCGGGAGCTTTCCTTCGAACCGGCCATGACGTAAGGACGGCGTGCATAGGAATGGGTGTGGATGCCTCTCATTCCCATGAGCGGACCCATAAGGAGGGCGTGCTTGCCACCGCCAGGCTGGTACTGGCCTATGTTCTGTCATAGTAGGATTGTGATTTACCAGGGCAGTCCAGCCGGGAGATGAAGGTGGGCTGATGAAATCAAAGCGCCGGAGGTCTAAGATGCTCCACGGGCCTCCGGCGCCGTTATTTCGCGTGCCAGGTCACTCCCGATCGTCAGCGTTAGCCATGCGCTTCATGTATTTATTCAGATCTTCCATTTGCTTGCTGAGCTCCTTCATTTGGCTCTCGGCGATCTGCATGTAGTAGGCCAATTCCTTCCGGCGCTCAGGCGACGCCTCGTTGAAGAGAGCTCTGCATTCGCGGTATACGTCTAGGGTCCTGTCAATCTCCTGCCAGAGGGTTCTGGATTCCTCTTCGGCAGCCTGGGCAGGGTCTTTGACAAAGCTCAGGTTGGGCAAAAGGATGTCCTGATACCAAGGGGTTTCATCAGCGTGGTCAAATTCAAGAGATACGCAGATAGGTGTGTCTTCCTCGGAGACGGACTTGACCAGCGCTATGGTGTTGGGCATGGATACACCGCGTACAGTTGCCTTGAAAGGCTCGTGGGGCCAGACGGCAGCCCGGCGGACGGACATTTTGACGGCCACCGAGGCGCCGGTAAGGTCTCTCAGAAAATGAACACGGTCAATTTGCCCAATAAGAAATCCTGTTAGAAAGGAAAACCAGGGGTTTTGCCCTGTCATGATGCCGAAGTTGAAAAGGGCGTCCATTTTCTTTGAACGGCTGATCATCGGTGTGCACCTACTTTTAGTTAACCGGTGGAAATCTCCTTACTGCCAGATATTCTACCGCAGAAGGCGGGAAAGTCACAGCGTTTCGGTTCTCGAAGGAAATGCTCCGGCAAACGGAGAAGAGGGATAGGGAGTAAGATATGGCCAACGTGTTGTGGAGAGCGAACAGTGCGTGAAAAGGGGGAGATGCTGTGTCTTCAAAGGTTCCAATCAGATTTGATGGGTACTTGCTGTATGAAGAGATCAAGGAGTACCTCGAAAAGACGGCTGCGGAATATCCTGATCTTTGCAGCTTGAGCTCTGTAGGGAAGAGTTATGAAGGACGCCATATCTGGGCGCTTACGATCACCGCTGCCGCTACCGGCGAACCCCACGAGAAGCCCGGGATATATGTGGACGGGAACATACATGCCGGTGAGGTTACAGCAAGCATGGTAGCTTTGTACCTCATAGATTACCTGGTTGACAACTACGGAAAAGACGAGGACGTTACCTATTTGGTTGATCGTACCACGTTTTACGTCCTTCCAAGGGTGAACCCTGACGGCGCAGAGGTTTATCTGACTACGCCGTCGACCCTCAGGAGCAGCGTCAGGGTTTGGCCCGGTGACGATGTTGAGGACCTTCCGGGGCTTCACAGGGCCGACGTTAACGGCGATGGCAAGATCCTGCAGATGAGGGTTAGGGATGACCAAAAGGGCGAATGGAAGGTGTCGCTCAAGGATCCCCGGTTGATGGTGGCCCGGCTGCCAGGCGAAAGGAAGGGTCCCTTCTACCGGATCTACCCTGAAGGGTACATAAAGGACTACGAAGGCGAGCCTGTGACAATCCAGAGGGCGCCCTATGGGCTTGATCTGAACCGTAACTTCCCCTCTAACTGGGATCCCAAGGTGCCGGGCGGAGGCGATTTCCCTACGGGAGAGCCTGAAGCCCGCGCTCTTGTGCAGTTTATCGTGGATCATCCCAACATTGGTGCTCTGCAGGCCCTCCACACCTCGGGAGGGTTTTTCTACAGAAATCCATGCCAGTATGGCGAGGACAAAATGGATCCTCAGGACCTTCAGGCCACCCGGGCCATTGCGCGCCAGGGAACCCGTGTAAGCGGCTATCCTGACGTAAAGTCGCCTAACCGCGCTACCATGACCGAGTGGGCCTATGAGCACCGAGGCATCATCGGTTACACCACCGAGCTCTGGAACCGTTCGGCCCGGGCCGGCATAGACCTTATGAGCTCAATGCGGGAGTCAGACCCTGACAAAAGAGAAGAGCTTAGCGTGAAGCTTTTGGCCTGGAACGACCGTGAACTGGCGGGCAAAGGGTTTATCGACTGGACTCCCTTTGATCATCCTCAGCTAGGCAAGGTAGAGATCGGGGGATGGGATAATAAGTTCTGCGTTCAGAACGCGCCTCCTCAGTTTCTGAAGCAGGAATGCCACAAAAACACCATGTGGATTATGCAGCATGCTGCCGCTTTCCCATGGGTTAATGTGACCGGCATCAAGGTCTGTGACATGGACAGTGCAGTCAAAAGAGTCACGGTTATCATTGAGAACTGGGGTTACCTGCCCACAAACATAACCAACAAAGCCAAGGAGATGGGCGTGGTTAAGAAGGATACTGTTGAGCTTAAGGCAGGCCCCGGCATTGAGATTACCGGCAGACCTAAGCAAGAGGTGGACTTCATTGAAGGATACATGAGCGGGAGGCGGAGTCCTGCAAGGTCTACGGTTCAAGTCTCGTGGATCGTGAAGATGCTTCCGGACAGATCCGGACCAGTTGCTTTGACTGCGGAGTTCAGAAGCCAAAGGGGCGGAGTGTCCAGGAAGACATGCGTGCTTACGTAGTCGAGAATTGTCGTTGACCCGGCCCAAGTGTATGATGGGAAGGAAGGTCAAGCCGGTTATAGGGAGATGGTCGGATTCATGGCGAGTCTTGCGGTTTCGGTTGCATGGATTCTGGATGTTCTCAGTCTCAAATGCCTTTCAGACAGGATGTTCATGAGGTTTGCGTCGGCTCATGATGGGGCGTATCCGGTACACAGAGCAATATGGGGTTTATTGGCTGAAGGCGACGCAGACCGTGCCTATTCCCTGGCACGGGATAGCTGGGAGTTGAAGGGTTCCCCCAGGGTCGGCCGTGACTATATATTCATACTGATAGACAGAAGACAGTACAGGGAGGCCTATGAGGTCGCTTTGGCCATGTCTGAGGCTGATCCGGAAAACCCATGGCTCCGGTTGCTTGCAGCTGACGTATGCTACTATTTCCTTGGCAATGAGGACAAGGCGCTGGAGCTTTACAAGCAGGCAGATCCGGTTTGCCAGGCCTTCTCGGAGCCCCACTACCCCATGGCAGTTGTACTGAAAAGGCTTTCCATGATTTACCGCAAGTCCGGGAACGAAGATGCTTTGTTTCAGACCCTCCGGCGGGCCTTAGAACTGTCTCCCTCGAATTTCCGCGAAGAGGAGTTTGTACTGTTAGCTCAAGGCCTTCTCGACAGAGGATACGACGGCGCAAAGGAAACTCTGGAGAAGGGCCTTGAAGTGGAGAGGAGAAGCGCTCTCATCCGTGAAGCATGGAAGCGTATGGGTTTCGGTGAGCCTCCTCCTGTACCGCCGCCGGGCATAAAGCTTCCGGATATGTCCGGGGTTGAGAAGATTCCCATAAAAACTCGCCTTATTGTTGAGGCCGACGACCCGGTTGAGATTATTAGGACCTATGCCGGGCATATTATCCGGCCAGGAGATGTTGTAACTCTGTCTTCTTGCGTTGCCGCCATTATGGAAGGCCGTATGCTGATGGAAGGCTGTGTAAGGCCGACGTTCTTGGCCAGACTTATAGCCAGGGCCGTTGCGGGCGAACATGGAGTCGGCGCTTTCGGAGCTTCGGCGCCGATGGCAAACCCTCTTTCTGTCCAGACTATTCTGGAAGAGGTAGGGAGTTTTAGGGTGGTGACGGCAGCAGCCCTCGGCGCCTTTGGCAAGTTACTGGGCAAACGAGGGTGGTTTTACAGTATCTGCGGGCCTCAGGCAGGTCAGATCGACGACATTCTGGGAGCTCTTCCTCCTTATGACTACTATGTGATGATGGGGGCAAGAGATGCCTCTGCGGTTGCCCGGGAGATGGCGGCGTCACTGGGGGTCGAAGCTGCCATCGTTGACGCTAACGACCTGGGGATCGCCTGGGTTGTAGGCTATTCCCGGGGAGTAGATCCAAAGGACCTGGAACGCCTTATGTCAGACAATCCTGCAGGCAACCAGGAGCAGCAAACTCCGGTTGTGGTGGTCAGGCCTGTTGCGGCCCCTCAGGCAACCGGTGTAGAAGGGGAATAGAAGAGAAGGAAGAGAAGGAAGAGAAGGAAGAGAAGGAGAAGAGAAGGTCCATCTCGAATTAATACGAGTGCAGGGTTCTATGAAGTGTTCCGGGACCTGCGAAAAGAGAATACCGGCGGATGACGGCAGCGGGAGAGTCCTGCAAACAGGTGTAGGTGACATGCAGGCGCCGAAGGAGCAAGGAATGGTTTTCCGAATCTCTCAGGTCCAAACACCGTTGCCTGACGCGTCTCTGGAGAGCCAGCAATGGCACCAAAGGGGTCAACTTGCCGCGGCCCTCGAGGCAAGGACACTCTCAGGTAGCAAGGACAGGGGATAGATCATCCCTGTCCTGTTTTGCTTTCAGAGGTAAAATGTCCAAGGAGGGGAAGATACAACAAGGAAAGAGCGCCAGAGCGCCGAAGATGGATACAGGACAGATCATCAGGAGGTGAATACTAAAGGTGGCAGAAGGACTGAAGAAAACTCCTCTTTATGAAACCACCCTGAAGTATGGCGGAAGGATCATCGATTTCTCAGGCTGGGCGCTGCCGGTGCAGTTTACCAGCATTAAGGAAGAGCACCATGCGTGCAGAAACGAAGCAGCTCTGTGGGACGTGTCAGACATGGGTGAGATCCTGGTGGAAGGGAAGCAAGCCCTGGATCTTTTGCAGATGCTGATGACCAATGACATATCCAAGGGAAGCCCCGGCAGAGTTGTTTACAGCCCCATGTGCTACCCCAACGGCGGCGTAGTGGATGACATGATGATCATCTGCCTGGAAAACGGTGGGTACCTGCTGGTAGTCAACGCAGGGAACATAGAGAAGGACTACGACTGGATCGCAGGCGCTGCAAGGTATTTTGAGGACGTTACGGTTAAGAATCTTTCTGAGGATTACGCTGAAGTTGCCCTTCAGGGTCCAAACTCTGAGAAAATCCTGCAGAAGATCACCGATTACCCGCTTAACGAGATGAAGTACTATCGCGGTGCCGAGAACGTGGATGTGGCAGGTATTAACTGCCTCATTACCCGGACGGGTTACACAGGTGAAGACGGATTTGAGGTTTACTGCAGCACCGCCGAAGGCCCAGCTCTCTTTGATGCAGTCATGGAGGCCGGCCAGGATGAGGGAATGGTGCCTGCAGGGCTTGGATGCAGGGACACCCTCCGTTTTGAAGCTTCCATGCCACTCTATGGTCAGGAATTTGACGAGAACCACGGTCCTCTAATGGTGGGCCTGGGCAAATTCGTAGCTTTTGACAAGGGAACCTACTTTGTGGGTTCAAGAGCTCTTATGGAGCAGCGGGAGAAGGGACTGCCTGCTAAGCTGGTAGGTCTCGAAATGGTTGAAAGAGGCGTTCCCAGGACCGGCTACAAAGTCTTTGATGAGACCGGCGAGAAGGAGCTGGGTTACGTCACAACGGGTTCATACGCGCCCACGCTGGATAAGTACCTGGCCATGGCGTTTATTCCCGTAGATTACAGCCAGGTAGGCACCGGGCTGACCATTGAGATCAGGGGTAAGAAGGTTGAGGCGGAAATCATAAAGATGCCATTTTACCGTAGGGGAGGCAAGAAGAAATGACGTATCCTGCAGGTTACAAGTACACAAAGACTCATGAGTATGTGAAGGTGGAAGGCAGCAGGGCGTATATAGGAATCACTCACTTTGCTCAGGACCAGCTTGGCGACATCGTGTTTGTGGAGCTTCCTGAGGTAGACAGCGAGATCAGTATTGGAGACATCTTTGCCACAGTAGAATCGGTCAAGGCTGTTTCTGACTGCTATTCACCGGTTTCCGGCAAGGTAGTGGAGGTTAACGAGAAGATAACAGACGAGCCGGAGCTTCTTAACCAGGATCCTCACGGCGAGGGTTGGATCTGCGTCATTGAGCTGTCAAACCCCTCAGAAGTTAGTGCTCTGATGGACAAGGCAGAATACGAGAAGCATTTGGCAGAGGGTGGCGGTCAGCACTGATGAATTTCCTACCCAACACTCAAAAAGACAGGGAGGAAATGCTGAAGACTATCGGTGTAGGCTCTATTAAGGAGTTGTTCAGCGATATTCCTCCCACGCTCCGGTTTGAGGGGGAGTTGGATCTGCCCCAGGGGATGAGCGAGTTTGAGCTCCTAAAGCATATGAAGGATCTGGCCGCAAAGAACCTTGCTCAGGACTGCGTTACCTTCATAGGTGCAGGAGCCTACGATCACTATGTCCCCTCAGTGGTTCGCCACGTCCTGGGACGTTCTGAGTTCTATACTGCGTATACGCCTTACCAGCCTGAAGTAAGTCAGGCCGTGCTGCAGTCTATCTTTGAGTACCAGACAATGATCTGCGAGCTGACCGGAATGGACGCATCTAACGCGTCTATGTACGACGGTGCATCTGCAGCTGCTGAATCAGTCACCATTGCGTGCGGGTTGACCAGACGCAAGAAAGCTCTTGTTTCGCGCTCTGTTCATCCGGAGACCAGGACCGTTACAGGCACCTACTCAGTAGGTCACTCTATCGACGTAATTGAAGTGCCCACAAAAGATGGGATTACGGACCTCCAGGCTCTTGACAGGCTCCTTTCAAAGGAGATAGGGTGCCTGGTTATCCAGCAGCCTAACTTCTTCGGCAACCTTGAGCCTGTAGATGAGATTTCCGAGAAGGCCAAGGCGGCGGGGGCTACCCTTGTAGTCTCGGTCAATCCCATGAGCCTTGGGCTCCTGAGACCGCCGGCTGAGTACGGTGCAGATATCGTAGTCGGCGAAGGTCAGGTGTTCGGAAACCCCATGGCTTTTGGCGGCCCTCACCTGGGTATCCTGGCTGTCACCGGCAAGTACCTGCGCCGCATGCCCGGACGTCTGGTCGGCATGACCGAAGACCTTCGCGGCCAGCGTGGGTTTGTGTTGACGCTTCAGACCAGGGAACAGCACATACGAAGAGAAAGGGCCACATCGAATATCTGCTCTAACCAGGCGTTAAACGCGCTGGCCGCCACTGTTTACCTGAGCTGGCTCGGCAAAGAAGGGATCCGGGAGCTTGGGGAAGCTTGCGCCAGGAAAGCGCATTACCTGGCAGAGCGCATATCGGGTATTGAGGGTTACAGCCTTGTCTGGCAGGCGCCCTACTTCAACGAGTTTGCCGTCAAGTGCCCGACGTGCCCTGAGAAGATAGTCAAGTCTCTGGCCGCCAAGGGCATTCTGGCAGGATACCCGCTGGGCAGAACCTATCCGGAACTGAAAGACTGCCTCCTTATAGCGGTCACCGAAAAGCGCACAAAGAAAGAAATGGATGATTTGGTTGCCGGATTGGAGGGATTGGTATGAAGCGCCTGGAATCACTGATTTTCGAGATATCCAAACCTGGGCGCAAGGCCTATTCGCTGCCTGAGACGGACGTACCTGAGGTATCCCTGAAAGAGCTCCTCCCCGAAGGAGAGATCAGGGCTAAGGCGCCCGAGCTCCCTGAAGTCGCCGAGGTCGATCTTATCCGTCACTTCACCCGGCTTTCCCAGTTGAACCACGGCGTGGATATTGGTTTCTACCCCCTTGGTTCCTGCACCATGAAGTACAACCCGAAGATCAACGAGGAAGTGGCCAACCTGGCCGGGTTCACAGAGCTCCATCCGTATGCTCCTGTTGAGACCGTACAGGGCGCCCTTCAGCTTATGTACGAACTCCAGCAGTATCTTGCCGAGATTGCCGGCTTGGATGTCGTGTCACTGCAGCCTGCGGCAGGAGCTCATGGGGAGCTTACAGGTATTAACATCATAATGGCCTACCACAGGTCCAGAAATGATCTCAAGAGAACCAAGATCCTGATACCCGACGCCGCCCACGGCACAAACCCTGCCTCAGGTGCACTGGCAGGGTTCCAGACGGTTCAGATCCCGTCAGACAGTCGCGGCGGAGTGGATATCGAAGCTCTTGAGAAGGTCATGGACGAGACCGTGGCGGGCTTGATGCTGACCAACCCCAACACCCTGGGCCTTTTCGATGAGAACATAGAGAAGATCGAGAAGATTGTCCACGGCAAGGGCGGGCTTCTTTACTACGACGGAGCTAACGCCAACGCCATTTTGGGCATATCCCGTCCGGGCGATATGGGGTTTGACGTAATGCACTTCAACTTGCACAAGACCTTCTCTACGCCTCACGGCGGTGGCGGTCCTGGTTCAGGTCCTGTGGGGGTCAAGAAGCACCTTGTTCCCTTCCTGCCTGTGCCCACCGTTGAATATGACGGTTCCAGGTACTTCCTTGACTACGATAGGCCTCAGTCCATCGGCCAGATGAAAGCGTTCTACGGGAATTTTCTGGTGATGGTCAAAGCTTACGCGTACATCAGGTCTTTGGGACCGGACGGGTTGAGAGAGGTCAGCGAAAACGCTGTCCTCAACGCTAACTACATTCTCCGCAGGATCCTTGAGTACTACGACCTTCCTTACGACAGACATTATAAGCACGAGTTCGTGGTATCTCCCAAGAGGATCAAGAAGGACACCGGAGTTAGCACCATGGACATATCAAAGCGGCTCTTGGACTACGGTGTGCATCCGCCTACCAACTACTTCCCGCTCATAGTGGATGAAGCTATTATGGTAGAACCCACTGAGACTGAGTCCAAGGAGACGCTGGACTTCTTTGCTGACGCCCTCATAGAGATCGCCAGGGAAGCCTACCGGGATCCTGAGAGCGTGAAATCAGCGCCTCATACAACGCCTGTGGGAAGGCTGGACGAGGCAGGGGCAGCTAAGAACCCCAGGCTGAGATGGGTTAAGGAAGACTAGCATACAGCCATGCATGGGTACGAAGTCGGGAGGGGGCAATGTCTCCTCCCGACACCATGATCAAGAAGGAGTACATTTTGAGGATATAGGTTGGGAGCGGTGCGAGAATTGAACCGGATGCGACAGGAAGCTGAAAGCATTCCTCTGGACCAACTACTTGAGAGAGCCTGGGAATCGCGGGTTAGAGGAAGGCCCGGGGAGCTGGTGGCGGTTTACCCTTCCGGGACCATGGCAGTGAGTGTTACAGGAACCTCATGTGCCCTTAACTGCTCTCACTGCGGCGGTCACTATCTTGAGCATATGGTTCCCGTGGACAACCTCTGTGAAGAACTGGTTAGGAGAAGGCCTTCCAGCATACTTTTGTCCGGCGGATGCGATAGATCCGGTTCAGTTCCTCTGGCATCATGTTTGGAGAGTATCCGTCAGGGACACTTGCCGGGCAGGGAGCAAAGATCAGGCCAGCCTGCGCAAGACGCGCAAGGTTCCGGACAGGCAGGCTTGCGCATAAACGTTCACCCTGGCATTGCAGATGCAGCTACTGCTGCAATCATAGGGGAACTGGCCACGGTAGTGTCCTTTGATTTCGTCGCTGACGACTTAGCTATTCGCCAGGCCTTCAACGGCATGTGGACCCGGGAGGACTATATAAGAACCCTTCGGGAACTGAGAAAAGGAGAAGCTGAAGTAGTTCCTCACATTCTTGCAGGCATTCGAATGGGGAAGATTCACGGAGAGTATGAAGCTTTAGAGTTCCTGCTGGGAGAAGGGGTCAAGAGGCTCATTTTCATTGTCCTCATTCCCACCAAAGGAACTAAGTGGGAAAACCTTACGCCTCCGCCGCCTGAGGATGTGGCCCGGCTCTTAGCCTGGGCCAGAGTATGCGCTCCGGAATTGGAGATATCGCTGGGCTGCATGAGACCCCGGGGAGCATATAGGCGGGAGCTTGATTCCATGGCAATCCTGGCAGGGGTCGACAGGATGGTCCTGCCTGACTCTTGTGCTATCTCACTTGCACAGGAGAGAAACCTGAAGGTTCTAAGGAAAGAAGAGTGTTGCGCTTTTGCTTGAGAGGGTCAATGTTTCGTTAGGAACAGCCAGCGTTCTGGGGCTTAGCCATGCCCGGCTGCAGGAGATCCCTTCCACAGCTCACCTTATGGTCGGGATACCGGATAAAGGTCAAGGCGGAGCCGGCAAGGGGTGCATTAACGACTGCAGTTTCTGCACCCAGGCCAGGAGCTCGGTGGGCAGGGGACATAACCTTTCGAGGGTGACCTGGCCAGAGCAAGAACGAGACCGCCTGTTTGAGCTTCTTGGTGAAGCCCTGAACAAAGGGATGTTCAGAAGAGTATGTGTACAGACAGTGGAATCGCCTCAGGGGACTCAGGAGACTTTAGAGCTCATCAGAGGCATCCGGAATCTGTCTTCAGATATTCCTATCAGCGTATGTGCCTTTCCGTACTCGGCCTCGCGGGTTGCCCGGTTCTTGCTCCAGGGCGCGACTAACGTCGGTCTCCCCATTGACGCTGTCACACCTGAGATCTACAGGCAGATTAAGGGGGCACACCTGGAAAGGGCATGGGGAGTCCTTGAAAGGTGCGCCCAGCTATGGCCTGGAAGGATCTCCACCCACTTCATTGTGGGTCTGGGTGAAAGCGAAAAGGACATGGTTCAGTCCATGGCGAGAGCTCAAAAATCAGGCATCACTGTGGGCCTCTTCGCCTTCACGCCTGTAAGAGGCACGGCCCTGGAGGATCTGGACCCGCCTCCTGTGGGCTCCTACAGGAGGGTGCAGCTAGCCGCATACTTGCTCAAGAAGGGCAAAGACCCGGCGTGTATTGAGTTTGACGGAGACAGGATAGCCCGGCTTTCGGTGACTGAAGAAAAGCTGCGCCAGGACATTCTGGGGGGCCGTCCCTTTGAGACTTCCGGATGCCCCGGGTGCAACCGGCCGTACTACAACGAAAGGCCAGGCCAGGTCATGATGAACTACCCCAGGAAGCTGACGACTGATGAGGTCGCATTAGCTCTTGCCGAAAGCCGGCTCTTTTCACAAGATCAGCTTGCCCTAAAGGGGGGAGGTGGCATCCGGTGAGAATCCGTCTTATATCCGATCCGCCTATGAAGGGCAGTCTCAACATGGCGGTTGATGAGGCCATTCAGATTGCATGCGCCCAGGGTCGTTCAGGCGCGACCTTGCGGTTCTATCAATGGGATCCTGCGTGTTTATCACTGGGGTTCTTCCAGGATGCAAAGAAAGAAGTAAGCTTTGAGGGGCTCCGGGAGAAAGGCGTAGACCTTGTGCGAAGGTCTACCGGCGGAAAAGCTGTGTTGCACGACAATGAACTGACATACAGCGTGACAATTCCCGAGGAAGATTTCCCGGGCTCCATTCTCGAGACCTACAGGCGGATCTCCCTTGCTCTGGCAGAAGGATTGAGGACCCTGGGCCTTCCTGCCGAGATGGTAGCTTTGGAGCACGGCGTTACCTCCAGAGATGCTCGGTTCAGACAGGCCGCCTGCTTTACAGCTCCCTCCTGGTATGAGGTAACTGTAGGCAATATGAAGGTCATCGGATCGGCCCAGCACCGCAGAGACGGCGTCATACTCCAGCACGGTTCCATACCGTTTGAGTTTGACCCGGTCAAACTGGTCAGGTGCTTGCGGACTTCTTCAGATGCAGCTGCCCAGATGATGGCTGCCATCCTCCGCAGTAAGGCCGCCGGCATATGCCAGCTCCTTGAGGGAGACGTGCCGCGACAGGTCGTAGAGAAGCATTTGGTTGAAGGATTCACTAATGTTCTGGGCTGGGAGATGGATCCTGGCCGGCTTACCGGCGAAGAAACCCAGGATGCTCTCAGACTCAATGCCGGCAAGTACAGCAACCGACTTTTCACCCTTGAAAGAGGTCGCAGGTCTCTTATGCATGATGCAGATGAAACAGAAAGTGAGGAAAGGCGCTATGTTTGATGTAATCGTTATTGGAGGCGGTCCCGGAGGGTACGTTTCGGCCATAAAAGCTGCCCAGCTAGGCGGCAAGGTTGCCCTTGTAGAGGGTGGCAATCTAGGCGGCACGTGCCTCAATGTAGGCTGCATTCCCACTAAGGCCCTGGTTCATTCGGCGACTACATACATTAACGCCAAAGAGGCCGGACGCTTTGGTGTGGAAACCGGAGAAGTCAGACTGAACCTAAGGGGCGCAATGGCTCACAAGGAAAGGACCGTTCAGCAGCTGGTTTCAGGCGTGGAGACGCTGCTTAAGGGGAACGGCGTCCAGGTTTACCGGGGCTGGGCCAAGGTCCCTGCTCCCGGCAAAGTTCAGGTGACTTTCGAGGACAAGAGCCAGGAGACCCTGGAGACCAAGAATATCATTCTGGCAACAGGTTCGTCTCAGCAGCTCCCTCCTGTATCACAGGAAAGCCTGGCACACACAATCTCATCTGATGATGCTTTGTCTCTTGAGCAGGTCCCCGAGAAGCTCCTTGTCATAGGCGGCGGAGTGCTTGGAGTGGAGTTTGCCTGCATTTGGAACGCATTCGGTTCCAGGGTGGAAATGGTCAAGAGGTCGCCCCTTATACTACCTCCGATAGACGAAGAGATCTCAAGAAGGCTCATGCCTATTCTGCGCAGGAAAGGCATAACCGTGAACTCCGGTATATACGTTAAGGAGATCAAGGAAGAGGGCGGAGAAAAGGTCCTGATAGCTGATACCAAGGATGGGGAGAAGAAGGAGTTTCGCGCCCATGTAATTCTGGTTGCCATGGGTAGGGTGCCGAATTTCGGCGGCATAGACCTGGATGGTCTCGGCATCGCCTACGACAGGCGCGGTGTCAAAACCGATGACAGCATGAGGACAAACGTGCCCGGAATCTGGGCGATTGGGGACGTAGTCGGGCGGACGTTCCTGGCCCCTGTAGCTTCTTATGAGGGTATTGCAGCTGTACAGACCATGTTCGGTAATGAAACTAAGATGGACTACTCGGCGGTGCCGTCTTGCGTCTTCTCCATACCTGAGTGCGCCTCGGTTGGACTCAAGGAATCTGAGGCCAAAGAGAAGGGGATACCAGTGAAGGTGTCGAAGTTCCCGTTCAGCGCAAACGGGAGAGCGCAGGCCATCGGAGAGACTGATGGCCTGGTCAAGGTGATTGCACACGCGGACACCGGGAAACTCCTTGGCATGCATATCCTTGGGCCTCATGCTGACGACTTAATACATGAGGGTGCGCTGGCTCTTAAGGCAGACCTTACAGCGAAGGACGTGGCTGACATGATCCATGCTCATCCCACTCTGCCTGAGGCCGTGCTTGAGGCTATGCTTGGCGCTGCAGGAAAGCCGCTTCATCTTATTGGCCGCTAAGCTGGTTACAGAAGGGAAGCCACAACAAGTGAAGGCGTTTTCAGAGAAAGGTGGTTCTGGAATGAAGAATCTGGCGGATTTCGATCCGGAAGTGTTTGGGGCTATACAGAATGAGACCAAACGGCAGCAGGGCGTGATCGAGCTTATAGCGTCAGAGAACCTGGTTTCCCAGGCGGTTCTGGACGCAATGGGAACGGTGCTAACCAACAAATATGCTGAGGGGTATCCCCACCGCCGGTACTATGGCGGTTGTGAGTTTGTGGACGTTGTAGAAGACCTTGCAATCGACAGAGCAAAAGAGCTGTTCGGCGCAGATCATGCTAACGTGCAGCCTCACTCGGGGTCGCAGGCAAACACGGCTGTATACTTTGCAGCCATCAAGCCCGGAGACACAGTCCTGGGCATGAACCTGGCCCACGGCGGTCACCTGACCCACGGCAGCCCTGTGAACCTTTCCGGGAAATACTACAAGTTCGCAGCATACGGCGTAGATCCTAAGACGGAGCTCATCGACTATGACAAGGTTCGGGAAGCTGCCATTGCGTCCCAACCAAAGCTTATAGTGGCCGGAGCAAGCGCGTATCCAAGGTTTATCGACTTTGAGGCGTTCCGTGCAATTGCTGATGAAGTAGGCGCCCTCTTTATGGTGGACATGGCCCACATTGCCGGCCTTGTGGCCACCGGGCTTCATCCGTCACCGGTTCCCTATGCCCATTTCGTCACCAGCACTACCCACAAGACTCTGAGAGGGCCCCGGGGCGGCTTGATTCTTGCTACTTCTGAGTGGGCAAACGCCATTGATAAGGCCATTTTCCCGGGGATCCAGGGCGGGCCGCTCATGCACGTGATTGCCGCTAAGGCAGTGGCGTTCAAAGAAGCACTTGATCCTTCGTTCAAGGAATATCAGTCCCAGATACTGAAAAACGCCAAGGCCCTTGCGGATGCTCTTATGAACAGGGGCTTCAGGCTGGTTTCAGGCGGAACCGATAACCACCTTATGCTCGTTGATCTGACCCCCAAAGGGATTACCGGCAGGGATGCTGAAGCTGTTCTCGACGAAGTTGGTATTACCGTCAACAAGAACAGCATTCCCTTCGACAAGACTAAGCCCACTGTAACCAGTGGGATTCGCATAGGCACGCCTGCCATTACTACCCGAGGCATGAGAGAGGCCGACATGGAGATCATAGCCAGCGCTATAGACCGGGCCATTGAGCACAGGGCAGATGAGGCGGAGCTGAAGAAGATCGCCATGGAAGTGAAAGCTCTTACTGACAGGTACCCGATCTACTGCTAATATCAGACCAGTCTCGACCGGGTGTCGACCGGTCTTTGGCGGCACCCGGCCTATCAGCCTAAAGAAGGAACCAACGGCCCCTAAGCAGAATCAGGAAGTGATTGGAAACACCGGAGGTGGTAGCGTGAGCAAGAGCTATGAAAGGATAAGCTTTCTCCGAAAGAAGATGGAAGAAGAATCCCTGGATGCCATCATGGTGAACACGTTCATCAACTGGCAATACTTAACAGGATTCACCGGTGACTCGGGTTCTGTCCTGATAACCGGAGACGACGCAATCATCTTTACAGATTCGCGCTATACAGAGCAGGCAGAAAAGGAATCACCCGGTTTCACGGTAATTAAGACAGGCCGCGATGACGTGTTCAAGGAGACTCTTAGCAGGCTCGGCGTCAAGAGGCTGGGTTTCGAAAAAGACCGGGTCACCTACAGCGCCTGGGAAAGAATGAAGGATCGCTTTGCTGACGTAGAGCTTACCGGTTATTCCGGATGGGTTGAGGAAATAAGGGCGGTAAAGACCGATGAAGAGATCGAGCTCATCTCCAGGGCTCAGGAAATTGCCGACGAAGCATTTGAGCTTGTCACACGACTTGTCCGAATTGGCGTAAGCGAGATCGACCTGGCTCTGGAACTTGAGTTTACCATGCGGAAATTGGGAGCGGAATCCCTTAGCTTTCCGATTATCGCTGTATCCGGCGAAAGGTCATCGCTTCCTCACGGATCGCCTACACGAAAAGAGATTGCAGACGGCGATTTCCTAACCCTTGACTTCGGCGCCCGTTATCAGGGGTATTGTTCCGATGAAACCAGGACTTTCATTGTAGGGAACCCCAGTGATAAACATCTGGAGGTCTACAAGGTAGTGCTGGAAGCTCAACTGAACGCTCTTGACAAAGTGGCCCCAGGGATCCAGGCCAAGGAAGTGGACCTTGCAGGCAGAAAAGTTATCGAGGATGCAGGCTACGGCGAGTATTTCGGACATGCTATAGGTCATGGAGTAGGGCTAAACGTTCATGAGAGGCCAGGAGTAGGCAGCAGGTCTGAAAACATACTTGAACCGGGCATGGTAATCACAGTGGAGCCCGGAATCTACATACCCGGATTCGGCGGAGTCAGAATTGAGGATCTTGTCCTTGTTACCGAAAGCGGCAAGAGGATCCTTTCCAGCAGCCCGAAGGATCTGACGGCCATGAGCATAAAATAGACCGCCCAGGGAAGCAGGCGGCGCACGTAGACTCTTTTTGCAGGAAGGAGCCGGCAGTATGATTTCGACCAATGACTTTCGCACAGGTGTCACCATTGAGTTGGACGGTCAACCCTGGACGGTCGTGGATTTTCAGCACGTTAAGCCCGGTAAAGGCTCAGCTTTTGTCAGAGCTAAGATAAAGAATGTGATCACCGGTTCGGTGCTGGAGCGGACCTTCAACGCAGGTGAGAAACTGCCCAGGGCGCACATTGAGCGCCGCGAAGCTCAGTTTTTGTACGGCATGGAAGGGGATTTCACTTTCATGGATACGGAGACCTTTGAGCAGACGACTATTGCCCGGGAGGACATCGGCGAAGGAGCTCAGTTTCTCAAAGAAAACATGAATGTGTTCATACTGAGCTATGATAACAGGGTGATCGGCGTTGAGGTCCCCAATTTCGTGGAGCTTGAGGTGATTGAGACCGACCCGGGTTTTCGCGGCGACACCGCTACCGGCGGGACCAAGCCTGCAAAGCTTGAAACCGGGGCCGTTGTAAAGGTTCCCTTGTTCATCAATATAGGAGATACTATAAGGGTGGACACCAGGACGTCGGAGTATATTGAGAGGGTGTAAGTATACGGTAAGGAGGAATAGAGATGTCCGACCTCAAAGAAAGGGTATCGTACCTTCAAGGCTTGGTTGAAGGCCTTGAAATTTCCGACAGCACCAAGGAAGGTAAGGCAATAAAGGTGATCACCGAGATCCTGAGGGAAATGGCTCAGGCTATCGAGGAGATCTGGGAGAGCCAGGAGGATATACACGATTATATTGACTCTCTGGACGAGGATTTGGCTGACATTGAGGCTGAAGTATTCGGAGACGAGTTCGTTGATGTTGAATGCCCTCACTGCGGTGAGCTCATTGAGGTTGAGACATCCATTCTAGACGATGACGATTTTGAGGTCATCTGTCCTGAGTGCGGTGAGATGTTCACTGCTGATGATCTTGACTGGGATGAGGACTTCGATGACGAGTTAGACTTCGATGAAGACGACGACGATGAAGACGACGACGATGAAGATGACGATGATCAATGCAGTTGTTCCAGGAAGGATAAGAAGGTAAAGAAGTAAGCTTTACGGGGTGAGCCTGGCCCGGGGATGAAAGAAAGCCAGGCTTGAGCTACAGAAGTCAAGAAAGCGGCGTTCTTTCGGGAGCGCCGCTTTGTCATATGTGCTCGTCCTCGCCAATATGTTATGTAACGAGGAGTGTTGCCGGTGATTTCTGGAGCTCGGGGGAACAGAGGCCTGGAACAAGACATTTTACCGCTTTTTCCCCTCAGGCTCAGACGTCCTATCTCTTCGTGGGTCAAGGCTCACCAAGACTATGACTCTGTTGAAGAGATCAGGCTCCGAAAAGGTCTTCCGGTATGCATCGTATCCCACCGGGGCGATCATCTTCTAGCAGATGGCACATCCTATCTTCTTACGTTACAGGAAGACATAGACAGGATACTCTCCCTCATAACCGACTGCTCCTACCATGCACTCGAATCTGAACTGGCCAACGGTTTCATTACCATTCCCGGAGGGCACAGGGTCGGGCTAGCCGGTCAGGTGGCGTCGTTTCAGGACGGTTCTACCCGGCTGAGGGAGATAACGGGGTTCAACTTCAGAGTTGCACGACAAGTCCTGGGGGCAGGCGAGAAAGTTGTCCCCTTCCTAAAAGGTCCTTCGGGAATACTTCACTCTACACTAATTGTATCGCCGCCGGGTTGCGGCAAGACAACTCTTCTTAGGGATCTGTGCAGGATCTCGGGAGAGGGGATGACCTCTGCCGGGCTTCGGGCGGTTCAGGTTGGAATTGTGGACGAGCGTTCGGAGATAGCTGCTTGCTTTGACGGTGTGCCCCAACACAATGTGGGTCCACGGGCAGATGTCCTGGATCGTTGCCCTAAGGCCAAAGGGATCATGATGCTGTTGCGGGCCATGGGTCCTCAGATCATAGCTACAGACGAAATAGGAAGTAATGACGATGCAGCTGCCGTAGCTATGGCGCTGTCAGGCGGGGTAAGCCTTCTTGCTACATGCCATGGCAATGACTTTGATGATGTAAAGCGGCGCCCGTACTCTTCGTGGCTGATCTCCGGCGGTTATTTTCAGAGAGGCGTGATTCTTTCGCGACGGCTGGGTCCCGGGACTTTGGAGTACGCAGGAGAGATCAGGTAATGTTTCCCCATCTTTTGCCCGTTTTTATGAAAGTCGTAGGTTCAGTCACTCTCATGCTCACAAGCTGGTCTATAGGCGATTTTGTGGCAAAGAGACTGGAGAGGCAGCTGGCAGAGATGAGAAGGTTTGAATCTGCCCTGGTGGATTTGGGCCAGGAAATATCGTACTCTCTTGCGCCTTTGCCGCGAGCTCTGCAAAGGGTCGGGGAGAGGACAGGGGGAGAAACCGGAAAGCTTTTTGCTGCTTTGGGAAGCACAGCGGGACTTGCGCAGAGGCGAACTCCTACAGAAGCTCTGTTCAAAATCGTAGGAGAAAGCCAGGAGTTTCCGGGCACAAGCATATCGCCTTTTGAGATGGAACTGCTGGAGGACCTACTTAAGAGTCTGGGTATGTCCGGTCATACTGAGCAGCTGCGTCATATAGACATGATCTCAATGAGGGCCAGAGTCTGGAGAGAGGACTTCCAGGAACAAGCAAAGAAAAAGGCCCGGGTCTACCGGTACCTGGGGGCTCTCTCTGGAGCTTGTATGGTTATCATCCTTCTCTAGGTACTGAAACGGGGGATGGCAGATGGCCGGCACAGATCTGATTTTCAAGATTGCAGGCATAGCCATAATCGTGTCGGTGCTTCATTCAGTGATCAAACAGGCAGGCAAAGAGGAGTATGCGTGGTTGGTCACCCTCACCGGCATTGTGGTGGTGTTGACAATGGTTATCAAGCTTGTAGCCGAATTTTTCCAGGCGGTTAAGGCAGCCTTCAATTTACCCTGAGGTTAAAGGTCATGGAAATAGCTCAGATGGCCGGTCTTGGAATAGTGGCAAGTCTGCTTCTTCTCCTGCTAAGGAAAGAAAGACCTGAGCTTGCCCTGGGGCTCGGGCTTCTGTCCGGACTGGTCTTGTTTTTCATGCTACTGCCTAAGATCTCGTCTGTCGTCATGGCCTTCGGAAATATGGCGGCTGAGTCGGGGGTAGAGCCCTTTTACTTCGGAGTTATCTTCAAGGTTTTGGCCATTTCGTATGTGGCCGATTTTGGAGCTGCTATCTGCCGGGATGCAGGAGAGGAACTCATGGCTACAAGGGTTGAGTTAGCGGGCAAGGTTCTGATTATTGCGTCTGCCCTGCCGGTTATTCAGGAAGTGCTTTTGGTCATAAAGGGGCTATTGGGCTAGAAAGGGTGAAACCGTGCAGCGACACTCCCGTGACCTCCTAGTGGTTATGCTTGTGATTATTGCTCTGTTCATGGCCTGTGAAAGGTGCCTTGCAGCAGAGCCGGGCGATGACGAGCTTGACAAAACGTGGGATTCGTCAATGGAGATGCTCGAGGAAAGCGGCCTTACCGGCCCTATTGACGCTATTTTCAAAGACATCTCCTATCCGGGCGATACAGGTTGGCGGGAGATCCTTTCCGGAATACTCTCTGGAAAAGGTCTGAGCTTTAAGGAGTTTCTTACTGCTATTTCACAGACCGCTCTAAAGGATTTGCTTTCCCAAACCAGGGTTTTGGGCAAAGTCATCCTCATAGGTGTGGTGCTTGCATGTCTGGACATACTCAGCGAGACCCTGGCACCTGGCGGCGCCGGACGGATAGCGTCCTGGGCGTGTCAGGTCTCCTTGGTCCTTTTGGCCGTTTTCTCTTTTCGAGAGGTGCTTGCCATAGCTGCTGATGCAATGGAAACCTTGCGAGCTGCTTTCTTCGCGTTTGTGCCCGCCTTGACCGGCCTTGCATTAGTCTCGGGAGCTCCGGCAACGGCAGCGGCCCTTCAGCCTCTTGTGTTCACCATGGGCTCTGTGGCAAGCGTTTTCGTTCTCGACGTGGCGTTTCCATTAATCTATACGTCTGTCGCTTTAGACATGGCCGGAAGTCTGACCGGCGAAGACCGGGTGCAGGGCATTGCAGGTATGTTGAGGCAAGTTGCTTCCATTGGGACAGGTGTTCTCATGGCATGTTTTGTAGGCGTTGTGGCAGGCCAAAAAACGGCTTCCAGTCTTGCCGACGGCATGGCCTTCCGTACCGCTAAGTACCTGAGTTCCACCTTCGTTCCCGTGGCAGGAAAGATGATCGGCGATACCATGGACTTGTTTTTCTTTTCCGCTTACGGCCTCAGAGCTGCCCTTGGAATAACCGGGTGCCTGGTCATCCTGGGCGCCGTTTTCTCGCCGTTTCTGAAAGTGGCAGCGTGCCTTGTGGTGTGGAAGTCTGTTTCTGCAGTTATGGGTCCCGTGTCGGGGACAGCAGTTCGAACGGCTCTGAAGGCAATGGCCGACGGAATCGGTCTTCTTGCCATGTCGCTGCTGGTCACATCGTTTGTGTTCATCATATGCGTGTTTCTCGTATCCCAGGCCGCAAGGCCGTTCTAGCAGACGGAGGCCTTGTTACAAGGGGGGGAGCAAGTTGAGTGCGGTCAAAACCTGGGCCCGTTCTCTTTTGGTCTTGGCGGTTTTTTCGTCGGGGGCGCTCTTTGTAGTTCCCAGGAGCATGCTGAGACAAGCCAAGTTCGTTATAGAGATGGTGCTTCTTTTGTGTGTCATTGTTCCGGTATCGTTCTTGCCCAGAGTTGAGACGAGCCACGCACCCTGGAATCAGGCGGCCACCGTACCCGGAGACGCCGAGCCTTTTTCCATAGAGCGGTTCTATGCTCGTGAGACCGAAACCCGGGTAGAGGAGATTGCCAGGAAGCTCAAGATCCCTTTGGCCGGCGTCTCGGTGTCAACCGGCAGCGGATTGCGTCTTTCGGCGATTACCGTTTTGGTTGAGACAATGCCGGAAGAAGAGACCCTTCAGGCTTTTAGGCAGAGCCTTATATCCTACATGGGCATACCCGCCGAAAAGGTCATAATCAGCCTGAAAGACGGGTGAACACACAAAGCAAGATCCGGCGCCCATCATCAGCATAGCGGTTCAGATGAGTTTGATAAGGAGGGAAGGCTCTGGCCCGTGAGGCCGGTGCCGGTCGGAGTGAAGCAAGGTGAGACACGAGCCCGCACGCCGGGCCCCCTTGATCTGTTTAGGCCTCAGTATCTGCGACTCTTGCTGTTAGGACTTGCAGGAGTATGCTTAATAGTTCTGGGGAGTTCTATGACAAAAGCTGTCAGGACATCAGGAAGCACAAGTCAATCGTCTCCCTACAGTCTTAAGGAAGAGGAGCAATCTTTGGCCAGGCAGATTGAGGAAGTCGTATCTGCGATCAAAGGCGTGGGAAAGGTTCGGGCAGCGGTGACCCTGGAAAGAGGGCCTGAGAGCGTATATGCAAGAAACGTCACCAGTTCCAGGACGTCCAGTTCCGAGCGGACAGGTAGTGATACGAGAGACCATCTTACCGAAAACGAAAGCTCGCAGCCTGTCACCGGTCGTTTGGGAGGCACTGATTCCGTGCTGATAGAGAGGGTTGAAGCAGTCAAGGTGGCAGGCTGTCTGGTTGTGGCCGAGGGTGTTTCCTCGTCGCGGGTCAAGCTTGAAGTCTATCGGGCCGTAGAGACCCTCCTTGGACTGCCTGTCAGCAAGATACAGGTAGTACCCATGAAGGGAGGAAAATGAGGTGAAACCAAAAAGGCAACTTGTCTCCAAGAAGGCGCTTCTTAGAGCCGGGTTATTTCTGCTAATAGTGGGAAGCGTTTTCATCTACGTAAAAAACCACTGGCAAGATTTTGCCTTTCATGTATTCCGCCAGGATGATTCCCTGGCGGCACTGAGCGCCGGCGGACCGGATTCGGGAGACGATTTTCTGATTGAGCTTCGTCTGGACAAGGAGAAAACTCAGAAAAGTCAGCTGGATTACCTCAAGGAGATCATTGACGATAAGGAAGCATCCAGGGAAATCAGGGATGCAGCTTACCGGCAGTACCTTGTCATTGTAGACTATATGGGCAAGGAGAGGAAAATCGAGGAGATCCTAAGCGCCAAGGGTTTCGAGTCTGTGGCGGTGATCTCTCAGGATACGTGCACCGTGATAGTACGGAAGATCGTCCTCGATCAAAAGGATGCAGTTCAAATAGGTGACGTTGTGCGAAGGGTGGCGGGAGTTCGTCCCGAGAATCTGTCTATAATACCTACCGACAGATGAAAACGCTTTTGGAGTTTCGAGTCAGTGGGCAGAGACATTGCGTAGAGTCTTGGAGCCTTGCAGGTGAATTGGAACACTCTGTATAATGATTTCGTAAGGCATTGTTGGGAGGCATGATTGTGCCTGGAAATTCCACGTCTATGTCCAAAAATGAAGATTGTACGGAAAGGGAGGAGGAACGAGGGAGCGCTCCGGGATTCTCCCTGTTGCCGGAGCCACAGAGCTCCGAGATTAAGATATCTGATGAGGTTATTGCAGCCATCGCCAGCACTGCTGCATCTCAAGTAGAAGGAGTAGCTTCTATGGCTGGGAGCATTGTCAATGACATCGGCGGCGCAATCCTCGGGAGAAAGAACATTGCCAAAGGGGTGAGGGTGACATCCACCGGCAAGGACATAACGCTCGACCTTTATCTCAGTGTGAAGTACGGCGCAAGAATCCCTGAAGTGGCGTACAAAGTGCAGGGAAACGTCAAGAAGACCGTCGAAAGCATGACGGATCTCAGAGTAATGCAGGTAAACATCCACGTTCAGGGAGTGACATTTTATGAACAGGCAAGAGTCGAATCCAATCCTTGAGGCAGCGAGGTGGTAGCGTGGGACTGGCAGACAGGGTTGTTCTTAGTTTCTATGCTCTTACGCTGACAATAGTGTCTTTTATGTTTTTGTTGGCATCATTTGGCTGGGAGGCGCCCTTGAGTTATTTGATCAGGGACGCCTTTGAAGTCCCTGCCGGCAGGACTGCTGTGGGTGTTATTTCCGGGGCTTTGTTCATAGCCGGGCTGCGGTTCATATACTTCGGTTTCAGGCGTCCTCCTGCCCAGGCAGTGATCCATGATACCGGAATGGGTGAAGTCCGGATTTCACTTGTGGCTGTCAAGAATCTGGTTACCCGGGCGGTAGTCAAAACTCCGGGGGTTAGCGAGGTAAGAGCACGGGTTCGCCTGAACGACGCACAAACCGGCATATTGATTCACCTGGATCTGAAGGTTGCCATAGATACCAACATGCCCGAACTAGCAGACAAAGTGCAGAAAGCGGTTGCCTCATACGTAAGGGAAATCGTAGGGGTCAAGGTTGAGTCGGTCAAAGTGTCTGTGTCGGATATTGCAGTTGAAAGCCGCCGCTAGGAGGTAAGCTATGGACGACCAGGGAGCTGTGAAGAGGGCCCTTCAATATGCCCGAGAGCACCCCGGCAAGGTTATAGGAACCATCACTGGTCTGCTGGTGGGGATTTCCTTGCTCTGGCTGGGTTTTTGGCGCACGCTAGTGCTAGGCTTATCCACGGTTATTGGGTATGCTATAGGCAATTGGAGCGATTACGAAGGGAAGGGTTTGAAGGAATTCCTGGAAGAGAGGCTTCCCGGGAAACCTTACTACCGTTAATGGACATGAGAGTTAAGAGACGCGACCTGAGAATCATTGCGCTTTCAGCGCTTTTTTGTTGGGAAGTTGGCGGCGGAGCTCCTGAGGAGGTCCTTGATCAAGTCATGGGGATCCTCGGGATTGAGGAGACCCGGGGCACCTCCGGTACGACGTACGGTTATGCAAGGGATCTTTTTGCCGCCGCTGTAGAAAACGCAGAGGAACTTGACCGGGCCATAGCGGGAGCATCTTTGGGGTGGTCGGTGAGCCGTATGCCCAAGGTAGACCTTTGCATACTTAGGCTTGCCTTAACAGAGGTACTTCGCCTGAGATCGTCTCCCCTTGAGGTATCCATCAATGAAGCATGTGAGCTGGCCAGAGAGTTCAGCACCCATGCTTCGCCACGGTTTGTCAACGGGGTTTTGATGGGGATCTTTCGCGAAACCGGGCATGCAGGTTCTCCTGAAGATATCGTACAATAGTCAGTAGTTGGAGTGAGTAATTGGAGGGTGGCCCTATGAACCAGATCCTGCTTAAGAAGAATCTGACTCCTGTTACCAAACTTATTGTTGTGCAGAGCCCGTATATTGCGGCAAAAGCTCAGCCGGGTCAATTCGTCATCCTCAGGGTTCGTGAAAACGGGGAGAGAATCCCTCTAACCATTGCTGACTACGACAGGAACCAGGGTACCATCACCCTGGTTTTTCAGGAAGTGGGCCTTACCACCAGGCTTCTGGGAGAGCTGGGAGCCGGCCATAAGATTTTGAACCTGGCGGGACCGCTGGGACTCCCCGCAGAGCTTCCTGAAGACGGAGCTGTAGTTGCTGTGGGGGGAGGGGTCGGAGTTGCTCCCCTTCTGCCCAAGTGCAAGGAGCTCCATAGGCGAGGAGTTAAAGTCATCACGATCATAGGGGCTCGCTCTCGGGATTTGATCATCCTTGAAGACGAAATGGCAGCTTGTTCTGAGGAAGTTCACATTTGCACTGACGATGGCAGCCGTGGCTTTCACGGGTTTGTCTCGGACAAGCTCAAAGAGCTTATTACTTCAGGTGTGGAAATGGATGAAGTGATTGCGGTGGGCCCCATGCCCATGATGAGGGCCACCTGCGAGGTTACGCGTCCCCATGCAATTAAGACCTGGGTGTCTATGAACCCGATTATGGTAGACGGAACGGGCATGTGCGGAGCTTGCCGCGTAACCGTAGGAGGAGAAACGAAGTTTTGCTGTGTTGACGGGCCTATGTTTGACGGTCACCTTGTAGACTGGCAGGAGGCGTGGCGTAGAGCCGGTATGTACCGGGAGGAAGAGCGAGTGGCTCGCGAGGGTTGCCCAAACTGCGGAGGTGAGAAGTAGATGCCTGCTAAGAAGCGATTGGCCATGCCTGTTCAGGATCCTGCCAGGAGGGTTAGCAACTTTGACCAGGTTGCGCTTGGTTACACTGAAGACATGGCTCTGGCAGAGGCGTCAAGGTGCCTGGGATGCAAAAATCCCCTTTGTGTAACAGGTTGCCCTGTGGCTGTGGATATCCCCGGTTTCATCGGCCATCTCAAGGAAAAGCGCTACCAGGACGCCATTGACACCATAAAGTCTACAAACAACCTGCCCGCCGTCTGCGGCAGGGTTTGCCCTCAAGAAAGTCAGTGTGAATCTAAGTGCGTGTTAGGCAGACGAGGAGAACCTATAGCTATTGGCAGGCTTGAACGATATGCCGCTGACCGGGAAGCTTCGTCAGGCCAGGTCAAGGCCGAACCCTTGCCCCTTAACGCAAAGCGAGTCGCGGTTATCGGCGCAGGCCCCGCAGGGCTTACTTGTGCAGGAGACCTAGCGAAAATGGGCTATCAGGTGACCATATTTGAATCTCTACATGAACCCGGAGGCGTGCTCATATACGGCATTCCGGAGTTTCGCCTTCCCAAGGACGTTGTCAGGCGAGAGGTTGACTACGTGAGGAAACTGGGTGTTACCATTGAGACCGACGTGGTCATCGGAAGAACTCTTACTATTGACGATCTCATAGACGACGGTTTTGAAGCTGTTTTTGTAGGAACCGGCGCAGGCCTTCCCATGTTCATGGGTATTTCCGGAGAGAACCTTAACGGCGTGTATTCTGCAAACGAGTGGCTGACCAGGATCAATCTGATGAAGGCCTACAAGTTCCCTGAGTTCGACACCCCGGTAAAGCGGGGTAAAAAAGTGGCCGTAGTCGGTGCCGGTAACGTAGCTATGGATGCAGTGCGGTCTTCTCTGAGGCTGGGGGCTGAGAGGGCCATGATCGTCTACCGACGCAGTCGCCAGGAGATGCCTGCCAGGGCCGAGGAAGTGGAAAACGCGGAAGAGGAAGGCGTAGAGTTTCACTTGCTTACCAACCCAGTAAGGATCCTGGGAGACAAGGATGGGTGGGTTACGGGCATGGAGTGTATTAGGATGGAGCTAGGTGAACCGGACAAGTCCGGGCGAAGGCGCCCTGTGCCCATAGAAGGGTCTGAATTCCTCATGGAAGCTGACATTGTTGTGATGGCCCTCGGTACCAGCCCCAATCCGGTGATCTCTCAGACTACTCCGGGCCTGAAAGCTCATTCCTGGGGCGGGCTTATTGCAGACGAGGAAACAGGCAGAACCACATGCCCGCGGGTTTGGGCAGGCGGTGACGCGGTTACCGGGTCTGCCACGGTGATTCTCGCCATGGGAGCCGGCAAGCAGGCAGCAAAGGATATAGACAGATACCTGAAAAGTGGCGCCACCGGTTGGTAGGAGCCAATCGGGACCAGTGTTGCCCGAACGTCCCAAGGCGAGCGCCTGCAGCACAAGCTGCAGGAGAGGCCTGTGTTTGTCTGGAGGTGCCTGTTAGTTATGTTGCAGTCTGAAAATGTATTGTCTGTAAGCGCGTTAAACGCATATGTGCGGCAGGTGATCGCCAAGGACGATCTCTTGCGGCAAGTGGTTGTCAGAGGCGAGATTGCCAACCTTCGTAACTATCACGGTCATCTCTACTTCACTCTGAAGGATCAGAAATCCAGCATACGTGCGGTTATGTGGCGAAACGACTCTATGCGCTTGAAGTTTTCCCCTGAAGAAGGATCTGAGGTTCTGGTGGCCGGGAACGTCTCTGTGTTTGAGCGAGACGGGGTTTATCAAGTCTATGTCTCTTACATGGAACCTTCAGGCCTGGGAGCTCTTTATGCCGCATTGGAAGAGCTAAAGGCCCGGCTCGAAAAAGAGGGTCTGTTCTCGCCTGAAAGAAAACGGCCCTTGCCTTTCTTTCCCAGAAAGGTCGGGCTTGTGACCTCCATCCGTGGGGCTGCCATTAAAGACATAGTTTCAGTGGGAAGAAGGCGCTATCCCGGTGTGTGGTTCGTAGCGGCAGATTCTAAGGTACAGGGAGAGGGAGCTGCTGAAGAGATTGCTGCGGGTATTAGCAAGCTGAACCAGGTACCCGGAGTGGATGTGATTATAGTAGGCAGAGGCGGGGGTTCCCAGGAGGACCTGTTCGTCTTCAACGACGAGAAGGTTGCCAGGGCCATTTACGCGTCCGGGGTTCCCGTAGTTTCGGCCGTAGGCCATGAGCGGGATATTACTGTTGCTGATCTTGTAGCTGATGCCAGGGCAGCTACTCCTTCTGCTGCCGCTGAGTTAGTAGTTCCTGATACAGCGGCCATAAACAGGGATGTGGCCAAGCTTCTGGAACGTGCGCAAAACCAGGTGTACACCCTTGTAGGAGGCTACAGGCAGACCCTGGGGCTTCTTCGGGCCAGGCCGGCCCTTGAAAGGCCTGATTGGTTTCTGGTACAGTCCAGGGAGTCTCTTGTCAGGCTAAGGGAGGACCTGGAGGATACCATTGGCGCTGCCGTCGAGAAGGCCCAGACCGGGTTTGCTACAACGGCGTCCAGGCTAGATGCTTTGAGCCCGCTAAGGATCCTTTCCCGGGGTTACAGTTTCTGTAGAAAAGTGCCTACCCTGGAGATAGTGAAAGACTATACCCAGGTCGAGAAAGGTTCCTCTGTGGAGGTGACCTTGTCTCGCGGGTCGATTACCTGTCTTGTGCAAGATTCCGAACCCCCTGGGGTGGAGGTGGGTCAATGAAACCGGAGGAAAAAAAGAAAGAAGTCTGGGAAGCTCAAGACTTCGCAACAACCCTTAAGCAGCTTGAGGAAACAGTGAAGTCTCTTGAGAGCGGAGAGCTATCCCTGGAGGAATCGCTCAGGAAGTTCGAAGACGGAGTTAGGATCGCAAGGCATCTGGAGAAGATCCTGGATGCCGCCGAACGAAAAGTCCAGGAAATACTGAAAGGCCCAGACCAGCATGCTGCGCCGGATGAGGGAGATGCCTGCAATGCCTGTGAGCGGTCTTTTGAGTCGTTACCGCAATCTTATAGACGAAACTCTTGACAGGTTTCTGGCGGATTACCCCTGTGACGTTGCTTCCCTCAAGGAGGCCATGATTTACGCGGCGTCGGGAGGAAAAAGGCTCCGGGGCGCCCTTGCTCTGTCAGTATGTGAAGAGCTGGGAGGTCAGGCCAGAGATGCCTTGAATTTCGCTTTGGCCATAGAAATGGTCCAGGCGTATTCCCTGGTTCATGACGACCTTCCGTGCATGGATGACGATGATTTCCGCCGGGGAAAGCTTACATGCCATAGGAAGTTCGGCGAGGCCCTGGCCTTATTGTGTGGTGACGCATTGCTTACTCTAGCCTTTGAGGCTGCGTCATCTTCGCCCATTCCCCGGGACAGAGTTGTGGAAGGAATATGTCTTTTGGCTGAAGCTGCTGGCGCCTCAGGCATGGTTGGCGGTCAAGTCCTGGACCTGAGCCTGGAAGACGGCCTTTCTGGGCCAGGCATCGTTAAGCGGATGTACCGGATGAAAACAGGTGAGCTTTTCGGCGCGTCGGCGGGTCTGGGGGCCGTTGCAGCAGGAGCTTGTCAGGCGGTCAGAGACGCGGCCGTTGCCTGGGGGCGCAGTTTCGGATACGCGTATCAGATCATAGACGATCTGGAAGATGCAGCCCAGGGAGGCAAGGAGGCAGACAAGGATACCCTCGTGAAGGAAACTTCCGCAAGGGAAGCTGCCCTGGAGGCAAGAGAGGCCCTTGAGGAGAGTCTGGCCCTGCTAGCTCCTTTAGGTGACGGTTCGGTCTTTGCTGCCGGGTTGTCTCGCCATTACGCAGACAGACTGGAGCGCTATATGAGCAAGTTTGTGAGTGATACGTAGGATGAAAGAGCAAGGAAAGATGAGACTTGAGGATGTAATGTCTCCCCGGGATTTGCGGGGGCTTTCGGCCGGAGATCTCTATGACGTTGCCGAGGAGATTCGAGAGAGAATAATAGATACAGTGTCCAAGACAGGCGGGCATCTTGCATCTTCTCTAGGTGTGGTAGAGCTTACCCTTGCTCTTCACACCTCTTTTGACACTCCCAAAGACAAGATAGTGTGGGATGTAGGTCACCAGTGCTACGCCCACAAGCTTATCACAGGGCGGTACGGCCGGTTCCATACCCTGCGAACCCTTGGGGGGCTGTCGGGATTCCCCAAAAGACACGAGAGCCCCTACGACATCTACGATACAGGACATGCTGCAGGCTCCATATCCTATGCCCTGGGTCTGGCATCTGCAAGAGACGCCAGAGGTGAGGACTATAATGTAGTTGCTGTAATCGGCGACGGCTCTCTTTCGTCGGGCATAGCCTGGGAGGGTCTGAACAACGCAGGCGAACTCAAGACGCCTCTTATTGTTGTTGTAAACGATAACTCAATGTCTATTTCGAAAAGCGTAGGCGGCATGTCGTACTATCTGAACACTCTCAGGCTGGCCCCGGCATATCGGGAGGCAAAGGCGCGTTTCGAGAAAATGGTTGACCAAATGCCAAACGTGGGGCATCAGGCAGTGTCTATCTTGAAGAGGCTGAAAGGCGGCCTGAAACACTTTCTGTTTCCTGAAGCATGGTTTGAGTCTTTCGGATTCAGGTACTACGGACCTATAGACGGACACGACATTGAGGCCATGCAGACAGTATTCCGTCAGGCCATTTCCTTGCGGGAACCGGTCGTCGTCCACGTTATTACTCAGAAGGGCCGCGGATACCCTCCTGCAATGGCAGACCCGGAGAAGTTTCACGGCCCCGGTCCCTTTGATCCGTCCACCGGCGAGTTTCCTTCAAAGTCAGGACCGCCGTCCTGGAGCAAAGTCTTCGGGGAAGCTATGTGTGCTTTTGCAGAAAGAGATCCCAAGGTTGTTGCCGTAACTGCCGCCATGACCGACGGCACAGGCCTAAGCGAGTTCGGCAGGAGGTATCCGGAGCGTCTTTTCGACGTGGGTATTGCAGAAAGTCACGCTGTGACTTACGCAGCGGGATTAGCTCAAGGCGGGCTAAGTCCCGTGGTGGCCATCTACTCTACCTTTCTGCAAAGGGCCTTTGACCAGATTATTGAGGATGTCTGCCTTCAGGGTCTCAAGGTAGTGTTCGCTATAGACAGAGCAGGTATAGTCGGACAAGACGGCGAAACCCACCATGGTGAGTTCGACCTCAGCTACCTTAGGCTCATTCCGGGTCTCACGGTAATGGCTCCCAAGGACGAAAGGGAACTGGTGAACATGCTCTACACAGCTCTGGAAGCGCCCGGCCCTTGGGCCATCCGGTATCCCAGAGGATCCGGACAGGGGGTAGCCTATGCAGATGCTCTGGAGAACCCGAGTACCCTTGAGACCGGCAGGGCTGAGACACTGAAGGAAGGGACACATATCAACCTTATCGCCATAGGAAGCATGGTGTATCCAGCCCTTGAAGCATCGGAGGTTCTGGAGGGAGAAGGGATTTCCTGTGGTGTGATAAACGCCAGGTTCCTTAGCCCTCTTGACGAAACGGCTATCCTGGGGGCCTGCAGAGTTGCACCTGCAGTGGTCCTGGAGGAGAACGTTGAACGCGGAGGGTTCAGCGATGCAGTCACAAGTCTGGTTTCCCGCCACAACGGAGCGTTCAAAGGATTGGATTACATAGCTCTGCCCTGTACGTTCATGGAGCATGGACCCCAGGATCAATTGCGAAGGATGTACGGTTTGAACAAGACCTCCATAGTTGACAAGGCAAAGGAATTGCTTAAAAAAGAATCTACAGGCAGAGGGAAAGTGCTGTGATGGTCGATGGAAAGGAATCCGGCAAAATGATGTCACGGGATTCAGAGAACGCCACAGGCGCCATAGGATTGTTTCCGAACATACAGAAGGAAGGCAGCCTTGAGCTGTCTCGCAAGATAGTTCGGTGGCTTGAAGATCGCGGCTTGCGAGGCGTTGTGCCTTCGTGTATGTCAAATATCCCTGGGTTTGAAGGAAGCGGCCTTCCCGTCTGTCAGTGGCCGGGCTCAGTAGCCTTTGCAGTAGTGCTCGGAGGTGACGGCACTCTCCTGGGCGCCGCCCGTACATTGGGTCCCAGAGGTATCCCCCTCGTGGGAGTGAACCTCGGGCATTTCGGATTTCTTACAGAGTTGGAGGCCGACTCCCTGTTTGACATGCTTCCTGCCTTTCTGGCCCAGGACGTGAAAAGGGATGAAAGGACGACCATTTGTGCTGAGGTCATCCGAAACGGCCAGAAAGCGTTCAAAAAGACGGCGCTCAACGAGGCGTGCATTATTAAGGGACCCTACGGCAGGATGACAGGGCTTGTTCTCAGCGTATCAGGATGCGTTGTAGATACCTACTTCGGAGATGGGCTCATAGTCTCTACCCCTACAGGATCAACGGCCTATTCCCTATCTGCCGGAGGGCCGCTTATGGTTCCGGATCTGGACGCCCTTTTGGTAACGCCTGTGTGCGCCCACACTCTTTATGCCAGGTCTATGGTTCTTAGCTCAACCGAGCTATGTGAGATCACCGTAGCGGAACCGAGCCAGTCTACTACATTATCCCTTGATGGACAGGAGTTCTTCTCTCTTGAGCGATTGGACGTTGTTCGAGTTTACGCATCAGATGTTAAGGTTGTGCTTCTCCGGCGAAAGGACTGGTCGTTCTATGATGTGCTCCGGAGAAAGATGAAGGAAGGGGCTGACCGACTTCCTCGATAGAAAGACCGTGTGCGTATTCTCATCTTGCAGGAGGCTGGTGTCATGAAGGCGAAAAGGCAGTTAATGATCATCGATCTGGTATCCCAAAACACGGTCACCAGCCAGGAAGCGCTGTGCGACCTTCTGGCCGAGCATGGAATAAAGGTCACCCAGGCGACTGTATCCAGAGATATAAAAGAGTTAAATCTCGTAAGGATCCCGGCCGATGACGGCCGCTATAAGTACGCCCTGATGCCAGGGGATCCAACCCTGGTCTACCGGGAAAGGTTCAGGCGCTTGCTGGTTGATTGTTGTGTGGCCATGGAAAAGTCAGGTAACCTTATCCTGGTCAAGACCATTACAGCTACGGGACCGGCTGTAGGCGAAGCTTTAGATGCTCTAAAGCTCCCTGGTGTGCTCGGAACGGTGGCAGGAGACAATGTTGTCCTTGTAGTGACCGCGGAAGACTCTTCTTCTAACGAGGTCCTTGGTCTGTTGCGAGCTATTGCCGGGATGTAGGCATATGGGGCTTGACCGGCGCAGGGCGTACGGGCCGGCGCAGCGGTCAGAGAAGGCAAGCTCACGATAGGTATGAGGGATACATGCTGCTATATCTGAGGATAAGAGATTTTGGCATATTCTCCGGCGCTGACGTAGAGCTCGGTCCCGGATTGTCGGTTTTCACAGGGGAAACCGGTGCCGGCAAGTCTATGGTTGTCGATGCGGTTATGGCTTGCCTGGGTCAAAGGACTTCCCGGGATCTCATTAGGGGCGGAGCCGAAAGGGCGGTTGTAGAGCTTTTGGCACAGATTCCTCCCTCGACTGAGGCCGAAGGTGAAGAGGAGGTCTCTGAAGGACCTTCCGCAGGGGAAGTTCAGGAGGTTCTCCTACAGAAAGACATACTGCCTGAAAGGTCTTACATGAGAATTGACGGACGCCTTGCGACTGCTGCCATGGCACAGAAGATCGGAAGCTCCCTTGTGGACATTCATGGGCAACAGGAGCACCACTCACTGCTCAGACCTGAAAACTACATCCGCATATTGGACGGTATGAACAAAGGCAAGGTGGCGGAACTACGGGCGCGCTTTTTTGCTCTTTACCGCAGGAGACAGGCTATAACGGCCCAGATCAAGGAACTAGGCGAGTCGGAAGCTCAGCATGTCCGGGAAATAGACCTCCTTTCATTTCAGGTGGAAGAGATCGCCGGAGCTGGGTTGACGCAAGGAGAAGAAGAGGATTTGAGCACCAGGTTCAAAGTCCTTTCTTCTCAAAGGCGTCTTGTCGAGCTGTCGACTTCGGCGTATGAACTCCTCTATGAAGGTTCCAGGGGGCAGAGCTCGGCTTTTCAGGCGCTTGAGGAGGCCCAGGGTTTATTGGGCAAAGCTTCTGCCATTGACCCTGCTTGCGAAAAGGTTCGTGAAGCTCTTTCTCAGGTTGGTTTCAGCCTTGAGATGGCCCTTGACGTTCTTCGCGAATACAGAAGCGGCCTTAGCCTTGATCCGGACAAACTCACTCAGGTGTCGGACAGGCTGGACTTGATCCAGCGGCTTAAGTCTAAGTACGGTCCTACCCTCAAGGATGTCTTAGAGTACAAGGACAAGGCTCAGGCCAGGTTGGACATGCTTCTCCATGCCGGTGAGACTCTGCAGGATCTGAAATCCCGGCTCCGGGAGACAGAATCAGAGCTCTGTGAAACAGGAAAGCTTCTGTCTGGCGCCCGGCGTGGGGTTGCGGGGCAGATGGCGGGGCAGGTGAGCAGGACTCTGGGCGAATTGGGAATGCCCGGTGCACAGTTCATCATCAACATAGAAACTGAGGACGACCCCGAGACGGGAGTTTTCTTCGACGGTACCCGCAAACGGATTTTCCCTCACGGCTTTGACCGGGTTAGCTTTCACTTTTCGGCAAACCCCGGCCAGATGCCTCTTCCGGTGTACAAGGTCGCTTCCGGAGGAGAGCTGTCCAGGCTTATGCTGGCCATTAAGTCCTACATGGAGGAGGCCGACCCTGTCCCTACCCTCATCTTTGATGAGATCGATGCAGGAATCGGGGGGAAAGCCGGTCAAGCTGTGGCCGAGAAACTCTGGCGCTTGGGTAGGACCCACCAGGTGCTTTGTGTGACTCATCTTGCGTCTATTGCTGCTATGGCTGATCGCCACTATCTTGTATCCAAGACAGAAGAAAGCGGACAGACATACGCATACGTGACGCTTCTTTCGGAGAAGGACAGGCCTGCTGAGATAGGTCGGATGCTCAGCGGATCCGATCTGGAGATCTCCAGGGCTCATGCTGAGGAACTCTTGCGTTCGGCCCAGGAGCAGAAAAAGGTTTTCGCTTGACTGTGTCGCTGGTTTTGCGTTGATTTTGGCCGTCCTCATAAATCTTCTCTCTTTCGGTGAACCTTAAGCATGTTAGGCGCATGGAGCCGGCATAGTCGCCGTAACGCCGAGCGTGTTGTCACCTGGAAGGAGAGATTGTTTCCCATTGAGAACCCGAGCCAAAAGAAACCTGGGCCTTCTCCTTTGCCTTGCAGTCATACTTATCACCTGTTCAGGAGCGTTTCGCTTTGCGTTTGGCTTACCTGATGCCTTGACAGTATTGACGGGTCAGGATTTTGTCGTAGACACGGGATTTCCTGTAGTATCGGTTTACTCCAAGAACCTCTTGTGGAGCGACTTTCATCCCTGGGTAAGGGTGACTACGCGGCTGGCCATGGATACGGCTGTTCCGGGCGAATACTACCTGGAGTTCAAACTGTTCGGCCTCATTCCCATTCGCAGGGTGTCCCTGGTCGTAACCGACCCTGTCATGGTAATCCCCGGGGGGCACTCTATCGGTGTGGTTCTCAGGAGCACAGGCCTGGTCATAACGGGGCTGGTTCCTGTGGAGACGGTGGACGGAAGGCAGGTATGGCCTGCCAAGAACGCCGGCCTTGAGATTGGCGATGTGATTCTGTCTGCAGGCGACACTCAGGTAACCACCAGGGAGATTCTGGCGTTTGCCGTTGAGCAGGCCGGAAATCAGGGGTCCTGGGTGGACTTGCTGGTAGAAAAAAGCGACGGCTCCGTAGTCAGGCGTGCCCTGGTTCCTGTCAGGAAAAAAACCGGGGGGTTCAATATAGGGGTTCTTGTGAAAGATGCTCTTGCAGGCGTAGGGACTATGACCTTCTATGATCCGGACAGCCGTTTGTACGCGGCCCTGGGGCATGTAATCGCAGAAGGCGACTCCAAGCGTCCCGTTTCCATGAAGGAAGGCCACATAGTTCGGGCTACGGTGACAGGTGTGGAACCCAGTAAAAAGGGGAGGCCCGGCGAAGTATTGGGTACGTTTGTGGAAGGACAGGATGTCATGGGCACTATCATAAAGAACGGTCCTTTTGGGATATCAGGGCATCTGACCTACCCTCCTGCAAATCTGCTCTATCCGGAACCTATCCCCCTGGGTCCTGAAAGCAAGCTTCAGAAAGGGCCTGCCGAAATGCTGACCACTGTAGACGGCACTGAGATAAGGAGATTCTCAGTTGAAATAGAACAGATCTTCGCCGGAGGTACTTCTTCATCCAAGCGATTTGTGGTGAGGATCACGGATCCGGAGCTTTTGTCCCTTACAGGCGGGATTGTTCAGGGCATGAGCGGGAGCCCGATTATCCAGGATGGCTACCTGGTAGGGGCGGTCACTCATGTCCTGGTGAACGATCCTGTCCGTGGCTATGGCACCTACGCCGAATGGATGGCCAGGGAGTCTTACATGATGCCCCGGTCGTCTGCTTCAGCCCAGGCTGCATGGCTGGAGGAAGACACTGCAGTCTTGATACCGTTCTAGGCCGCCAGACGGCTGACTGAAAAGATGCGGCAATGTGCGGTGAAGCTGCTCTGACCCTGCACGCGCTCGACCCGTGTGCTACCCGTGTGCTACTATTGATTCAGAAAATTGCCCATTGCCAAAACCGATTGGCTTGGGATAAACTGTATGTGGTGTCGAAAGAGAGCATCAGCGATATCATCATGCCGCTATGGGAGGGAGCTTAGTGGAGAGAATCCGAGTACTGGTTGTCGACGACAACAAGGAATTCGCCGGCCTTCTCAAAGAATACCTGGAGAAACAAGATGATATGGAGATCGTGGGTGTTGCCTATAACGGTCTGGAAGCGCTGCAGATTATCTCGAACGTTAAGCCTGACGTGGTGGTCTTGGACATCATTATGCCCTACCTGGATGGTATTGGGGTTCTTGAGAGACTGAATGAACAAGCATCAACGAATCACAGGCCAAAGATTCTCATGTTGACAGCCTTTGGGCAGGAGTCCATTACCCACCGGGTTGTTGAGCTTGGAGCCGACTACTACATACTCAAGCCTTTTGATCTGGACATACTGGCCGACCGGCTCAGGCAGCTCATGAACAAGGAACAGCTTCCCCGTGTCGCAGTTGCAGTTCGCGACAAAGACAGATCCCAGGATGTAAGGATAGCTTCGATAATGCACGAGCTGGGGATTCCTGCCCATATAAAGGGCTACCGGTACCTGAGAGAAGCTATTGTCATGGTTATCGACAGGGTGGATCTGTTATCCAGGATAACCAAGGAGCTTTACCCTTCCATAGCGGGTAAGTACGAGACTACTCCCAGCAGGGTGGAGCGGGCCATTCGTCATGCCATTGAGGTTGCCTGGGACAGAGGCAACATGGATTATATTCAAAGGGTTTTTGGGCACACCATCAGTCAGGAAAAGGGCAAGCCCACAAACTCTGAGTTTATTGCCATGGTATCTGACAAGCTGAGGCTCGGCATATGAGTTAGAAGAGATATTGCCTCTTGGCCAATTTGACGGCAAAGCAGGATCGCCCCTCCGTTTCGTCGAAACCCTAGTGGTGCGAAGCGGAGAGGGCGTTTGCGTCTTGACGTCCTGCCCACGCTGAACGCGCTGTTTCTTCCAGGTGATGTGAGGTGCCTCGTTTCAATCTTTGCAGTCGGCAGTATGGGACCTGTTTTTCGTTGATAATGCGAAAGGGGTGGGGGCTTGGATCTTTTCAAGCGGATGGCCGAGGATGGACACGAGCAGGTTGTCTTCTTTAGGGATAAGGCAGGCAAGCTCAAAGCTATCGTGGCGTTCCATGATACCACATTAGGGCCGGCTCTTGGAGGGACAAGGGTATATCCGTACGATACAGAGGACCAAGCCATAGAAGACGCTCTCAGACTGGCCAAGGGGATGACCTACAAGTCCGGCGCCGCGGGAATCAACTTTGGAGGCGGTAAAGGTCTAATCTGGGGCGATCCTTCCAGGGATAAGGATGAGATGCTGTTTCGGGCCTACGGCCGGTTCATCCAGGGGCTTGGAGGGAGGTTTGTCACGGGAACTGACGTTGGGACTTTCCCGGAGGATTTCACGTACTGCCTTGCCGAGACTCAGCATGTTGTGGGTTTGCCGAAGGCGTTCGGCGGAACAGGAGATACGTCTGTATTGACTGCGTATGGCGTTTTTCTGGGGATCAAGGCATGTGTCGAAGAGGTTTTCGGAACCGGCGACCTTGAAGGACGCACCGTTGCGGTTCAGGGCGTCGGTAAGGTAGGGTCCAAGCTATGTCATCATTTGAAGGATGCCGGCGCTTCCCTTGTTGTATCTGACATCAGGGAGAAGGCGGCCCGGGCGCTGGCCGCTGAAGTTGGCGCCAGAGTCGCACCGCCCTCTGAGATCCTTTTCACTGAGGCTGATGTGCTGTCTCCAAACGCTTTAGGCAGTGTTCTCAACGAAAACACCATTCCGCATCTGAAATGCAGGATCGTCGCAGGCGCAGCTAACAATCAGACTGCGGGGCCTAATGACGCCCTCAGAGCCTTTGAGCGAGGCATACTCTACGCACCGGACTACATTATTAACGCGGGAGGCGTGATACAAGTAGCTGATGAGCTGGAAGGGTTCATCGAGGCAAGATGCAGACTCAAGGTTGAGCGAATACCAGAGCTTCTGAAAACGGTCTTTAAGATCTCCAGGGAAGAGCGTATCGATACTGAAAGCGCTGCAAGGCGAATGGTGGATGAAAGGCTTCGCCGTGCCCTTGAGCTCAAGAGCGTCATGGCACCCGGAAGATGAGCATCCAGACCAGGTATCCAGAAGGAGAGGAGAAAATGGGGATTTTCGATTTGATGGAAAAATTCGGCCATGAGCAAGTTGTTTTCAACTATGATCCCGTCTCCGGCCTAAAGGCCATTATCGCTATTCATGACACTACACTAGGTCCGGCTTTGGGCGGTGCCAGAATGTGGCCCTACAAGAGCGAGGCAGAGGCGCTGACAGATGCCCTTCGCCTTGCCAGGGGGATGACCTACAAGAGTTCAGCCATGGGGCTGAATCTGGGTGGCGGGAAAGCTGTTATTATCGGTGATCCCAAGAAAGACAAGAGCGAAGAGCTTTTCCGGGCATTTGGTAAGTTCGTACAGTCACTTGGCGGAAGGTACATTACCGCTGAGGATGTTGGAACCAACACTGACGACATGGAGATCATCCGGACTCAGACACCCTACGTCACAGGCCTTGCAGGCACCAGCGGCGACCCGTCGCCTGTAACAGCCTTTGGCGTTTTCAGAGCCATGCAGGCGTGCCTGAAGACTGTATACGGGAACGAAGATTTCTCGGGTAAGAAAGTTGCGGTGCAGGGTGCAGGGAACGTTGGGCTCAGGCTGATTGAACGCCTGGTTGACGCAGGCGCTGAAGTCTTTGTGGCTGACATTTTCGCCGACAAGGTTCAGACGGCCGTGGAGAGGGGAGCCAAAGCTATTCCTGTAGACCAGGTCTACGAATGGGATTGTGATGTATTTGCCCCTTGCGCGCTAGGCGGAATCATAAATGACGACACAGTCCCCAAACTCAAGGCCAGGATAGTGTGCGGTTCTGCCAATAACCAGCTTCTCGAGCCCGAGCACGGAAAAGCCCTGGCTCAGAGAGGAATCCTCTATGCTCCTGACTTTGTGGCCAACGGGGGCGGCGTGATTAACGTTGCCGAAGAGGGGAGTCCGGGCGGTTACCAAAAGGAGAGGGCCATGGCCAAGGTTTCCAAAATATACGACATACTGGTCAAGGTCTTTGCCATAGCTGAGGAAAAAGACATCCCGACTTACGCAGCTGCGGACATTGTGGCTGAGGAACGGATCAAGAAAGCTCTTAATCAGAAGAGGATGTACCTGTAGGCACAGGAGCCAACCGGAAAGGAGACATGGACTTCACGTTGCATTCGGTGACGGTCTTCTACGGTCTTTACGGGAGCGGAAAATCCGAGATCGCCATTAATTATGCCATCAAGTTGGCCGGACAGGGCACAGGGGCAACCATAGTAGATCTCGATGCGGTCACGCCGTATTTTCGAGTGCGTGACGTCAGGGAAGCTCTGATCTCCAGGGGCGTAGCGGTTGTGGCCCCCAAGGAATCCGTCCGGCATATGGATCTTCCTGTTCTTCCCGATGGAATAAGGCGGGTCCTGCAGGCCGGGGGCAGCCCTGTTGTGGTTGATGTGGGAGGCGACCCCACGGGCGCAAGGGTCCTGGGGGGCCTCAATGATGCTTTGCCGGCCAGTGCGCGCGGTTTCTTCGTGGTTAACTTCAGGCGGCCCTTTACAAGAACGGTTCCGGAGGCCCGCGAAGCTTTGAACCGGATCGCCGGTTCCTCGGGCCTTTTTCCCTCCGGATTAGTCTCAAACACCCATTTGGGTGAGTTGACGTCTGTGGACCATATCCATGAGGGAGCTGGCTCAATACAGGAATTGGCCAGGGAAACGGGCCTCCCGGTGGTATTTTGCGCTGTGCCTTCCTGGCTCCGTGGGCAAGAGGATGCCATACGCCGCATGACCGGGGATCTGCCCCTTCTTTGGTTGGAGAGATTCTTCCGGAAGCCGTGGGAGGCGGTTGAATGACGCTATTGGGAGGGAGACGAGATTGGAGAGAAAAGTGATTTTCAGAGAGGATCACTGTAAAAGCTGCGAGCTTTGCATTGGAGTCTGCCCGAAGAAAATCATCCGTTTGCGAGACAGCCTTAATCGTCAGGGGTACAATCCTGCCTACGTGCGAGACGAGGACCAGGACCAGTGCATCAGCTGTGCCTTGTGCGCAAGGATGTGTCCCGATGCGGCTATTGAAGTATACCGGCTGTAATAGGAGGTGAATCAATTGGCGCAATCAATCTTAATGAAGGGCAACGAAGCCCTGGCTGAAGCAGCCATACGGGCCGGCTGCCGCCACTACTTCGGCTATCCCATAACTCCCCAGAACGAAGTCTCAGAGTATATGGCCAGACGCTTGCCGGAGATTGAGGGAGTCTTTGTTCAGGCAGAGAGCGAGGTCTCCTCGATTAACATGGTTTACGGTGCAGCCGGAGCAGGCGGCAGAGTGCTGACATCCTCATCGAGTCCCGGCATCAGCCTAATGCAGGAAGGCATCTCTTATCTGGCCGGGTGTCAGCTTCCCTGTGTGATTATTAACATGTCCAGAGGAGGCCCGGGGTTGGGCGGCATTCAGCCGTCACAGTCTGATTACTTTCAATCAACCAAGGGCGGAGGCCATGGCGATTACCGTTTGATAGTCTATGGGCCTTCCACCATTCAGGAAGCTTGCGACCTGATGTTCAAGGCCTTTGATGTTGCCGACAAGTACCGGAATCCGGTCATGATTCTCGGTGACGGCATGATTGGGCAGATGATGGAGCCTGTGGTTTTCCCGGAGGGAACTGAAGTCATGGATTTGCCCAAGAAGCCCTGGGCGACTACGGGGTGTCAAGACAGAAAAGCTAACCTTCTCAGTTCGATTTTGCTTGATCCTGAAGAACTGGATGCCCATAACTGGCGCTTGCAGGAAAAGTACCAGGAGATTCAGAAGAACGAGGCAATGTACGAGGTTCTTTACGGTGACGATTCCGAATGGTTCTTTGTGGCCTACGGGACGGTTGCCCGGATCTGCCGGTCTGTCATAGATAAAGCCAGGAAAAACGGAGTAAAGGTAGGCCTTGTCAGGCCCATAACCTTGTGGCCTTTCCCTAATCAGGCGTTCTCCCAGGTCATTGACCACGCCAAGGGCTTTTTGTGTGTGGAGATGTCAACAGGTCAGATGGTTGAGGACGTCACACTGGCCGTGGCAGGCCGCGTTCCGGTTTTCTTCTACGGTAGAACCGGAGGGGCCGTTCCTCATCCCAGGTCGGTAGAGAAGCGGCTGAATGACATGATTTCGGGGAGAGTCCCCGGCGTCACCGACTATTGGGATGAGGCCAGAGGAGGTGGCAACAAGTGATTCCTGTGTATCAGCGTCCAAAAGCTCTGACTGATGCAGTCACCCACTATTGCCCCGGTTGTCCCCACGGCATAGCTCACCGGCTGGTGGCAGAGGTAATCGATGAGCTTGGCATCCGGGAGAAGACCGTTGGCGTTGCTTCTGTGGGTTGCTCGGTATTTTCCTATAATTACCTGGACGTAGACTTTCAGCAGGCAGCTCACGGGAGGGCCCCTGCCGTTGCTACGGGTATAAAGCGGGTTCTGCCTGAATCAGTTGTTTTTACCTACCAGGGAGACGGCGACCTGGCATCGATAGGAGCGGCGGAAATAGTGCATGCTGCCGTTCGCGGTGAAAACATCACCGTGGTCTTCATAAACAACGCCATTTACGGAATGACAGGCGGCCAGATGGCTCCGACCACTCTTGTAGGACAGAAGACTACTACTTCACCCTACGGGCGGGATCCGAAAACCCAGGGCTACCCCGTCAGAGTGTCTGAAATGCTGGCCACTGTACAGGGGGCGCAGTACATTGCTCGCTTCTCTCTGCATAATCCGGCTAACATTCAGAAGGCGAAGCAGGGGATAAAGAAAGCTTTCACCAATCAGATAGAGGGCAAGGGTTTTTCCATGGTGGAGCTTTTATCCACATGTTCAACCAACTGGGGCATGACGCCTTCCAAGGCCCTAAAGTGGCTGGAAGACGAGATGATTCCGGTATTTCCCCTGGGAGTGTTCAAAGACGAGGAGGGGGAGCGGCGTTGAATCATGAGATAATCATGGCAGGGTTCGGTGGCCAGGGAGTCATGCTTATCGGGACGATTTTGACTTATGCGGGAAAAGCAGAAGGCAAGGCCGTGTCTTGGCTTCCGTCTTACGGTCCTGAGATGAGGGGAGGGACGGCTAACTGCGCAGTCTGTGTTTCAGACGACGAGATAGCTTCGCCTGTAGTTGTTGAGCCTACCTCGGTTGTAGTGATGAACCTTCCTTCTTTTGAGAAGTTCCATAGCACCATAGTTCCCGGAGGGCATCTCATATTAAACTCTTCGCTTGTGAAGGTCGACAATACCAGAGAGGACATTGCTGTCTGGCGGGTGGCTGCCAACGATGAGGCCAAAGAACTCGGATCTGATCGTATCGCAAACATGGTCTGTCTGGGAGCGCTTGTGGCGGCCACAGGAGTGGTTGACCTTGAGACGGTGATAAAGGTGCTTCCCGAGGTCATAAGCCAAAGGCATCACAGCCTTATCCCCTTGAACGTGGAAGCGCTTAAGCGTGGGTTTGACCTGGTCAAGGGTGGTTTGAATAGCTGAGTTCGGAAACTCATGGCGCGAGCGTGAGCGCATGAGCGTGAACATGAGCGTGAGTGTGAGTGTGAGCGTGAGTATGAGCGGAGATTGCGGGGCGGTCCCGACTTGGTGCGGAGACGGAGGAGAAAACTGGTTTGAGCAACGCCAAGAAAGTCAGGGTAAGTGACATTGAGTCTCTTCTGGTTTGTCTTCCGGGAATCCAGAAGGCGAGAGTCGTTATTAACGACTGGGGAGCTATTGAGGAAGTTCACATACTTACGGGGCTAAGGCGCAATCCCAAGCAGATCGTGCGGGATGTTCAGAGTGCTCTGAAGGCTCAATGGGACATAACCCTTGACCGCCGTAAGGTTTCTGTTGCTCAAGTCAGGGCCGGTTCCTCTGAGCAGGTTTCCCGGCTCCGGTATTGTGGCCTTGACCTCAAAACCGACGGCAGAACCGGGAGAACCGAGATTTCGGTCACCCTCGACCGGACGGTCAATAGCGATCGCATTGCATACGTTGGAAAAGCTCACGCGGATATCAGTGAATCCTCGACGTTAATGGGGGTTGCCAGAGCTACCGGTTTGGCGGCAAATCAGACTTTGGAACCCCCTAACGCTTTTTCCATCGAGGATGTCTGTATGATCCAGATGGGAACTATGAGAGCTGTAGCTGTTCTTCTCAGCTTGCTTACGCCAAGGCGCAATCATGAGCAGATGGTCGGGTGTGCGCTGGTCAGGAGGGACCTCCTGGAAGCTTGCGTCAGGGCCACGCTGGATGGTATGAACCGCAGGCTGGAGGTGTTGCCACGAAGAGGGGATATCCTCCGGCCCGGAGATGGACCGGAGGGCCCCGAGCCTCCGGAAGATGAAGCAACGTCTAAGCCAGAGTAACATCGCTCTCCTGCTAAGAGTAATATCGCTGCCTACTAAGGGCATAGGTTTTTTTGGTTGCAGTTTTGTCCAAGTAATGCCCGGGAGGCAGCGAAGTGCGCCACAAGACCAGGTTTTCTCCGGCAGTCTTTTGCGTCGTGTTGTTTGTTTCAGGGCTTATACTGGGTATTCTCGGGTTGAGGGTTCTGTCTGTGGATGAGAAGGCAGAGCTTGTGGCTTACCTGGAGGTTTTCATGAGAGGTCTGGAGAATCCGGGCCTTGAGTCTCGACAGCTTTTTCGTCTGTCGCTGATTCAGAACTTGAAGACCGCAGCCCTCGTATGGGGACTTGGTCTGGCGGTAGTAGGCGTCCCGGTAGTCTGTATCCTGGTTCTCACAAGAGGATTTGCGCTTGGTTTTTCCGCCGCTTTTGTTATCGTGGAGATCTCCCAGGGAGGCACCAAACTCTTTTTCGCAGGGATGTTTCCGCATAACCTGATAGCTATCCCTTCGCTTTTGCTCATGTGTTCGCTTTCCGTGTCTTTCTCTCTGGTCCTCTTCACTGAACGACCCTGGGCTCACGGTGCCTTCTGGCCTAAGGCAGGTTCTTACACCTGGAAGTGTCTGCTGCTTGCCGGAGGCCTGGCCCTTTCGTCTTTGGTTGAAGCTTATGTTTCATGTCTCCTTCTTGCCAGGTCATCCCTTTAGAAGGAATTCCTTGTCCGGTAGCGAATACTCTAGCTATCATTATGGCAGATCAGTATCAGAAGGGGATGAGTTTGTGAAGGTAGGAGTGCCGACAGAGATAAAGACTGACGAGAACCGCGTCTCCATGACCCCCGCCGGGGCTTCAGCGCTGGTTTCCGCCGGTCATGAGGTGTTGGTACAGTCAGGGGCGGGTATGGGCAGTGGCCTTGCAGACGCAGATTACCAGGCACAAGGAGCAAGGATTCTTCCTGACGCTGCTTCTGTCTGGGCTGAAGCAGATATGATCGTTAAGGTCAAGGAGCCGCTTCCACCTGAGTATCCGCTCATGAGGGAAGGGCAGATCGTATTCACTTATCTGCACCTTGCAGCTGAGCCTGATCTTACTGAAGCGCTAGTAAAGAGCAAGTCTCACGCTATCGCCTATGAGACCGTTGAGGTTGGGAGAACGTTGCCTCTCTTGACGCCTATGAGCGAGATAGCAGGCAGAATGTCAGTCCAGGTCGGTTCGCATTTCCTCGAGAAGAGGCAGGGAGGCAAGGGCGTGCTTCTGGGAGGGGTCCCCGGGGTTGCTCAGGCCGAAGTGGTTGTTGTAGGCGGTGGCATGGTAGGCACCAACGCTGCCCGGATAGCCATGGGACTTGGCGCTAAGGTTACTGTCCTTGACATCAATCTCGACAGGCTTCGATACCTGGATGAACTGTACGGAGCGAGGCTTCAGACTATGGCCTCCAACCCGTTTAACGTGGCTGAAGCTGTCAAGAAGGCCGACCTTGTCATCGGCGCCGTGTTGGTTCCAGGTGCGCGGGCGCCCAAACTGGTTTCCGAAGCAATGGTAGCTGCCATGAGCCCGGGATCAGTTATTGTGGACGTTGCTATTGACCAGGGTGGCTGCGTTGAGACGATGGATCACACGACTACGCACTCGAATCCCACGTTTGTCAAGCATGGAGTGGTCCATTATTCAGTTCCCAACATACCGGGGGCGGTTCCCAGAACTGCCACTTTTGCGCTAACTAACGCAACGCTTCCTTACGTGCTTCTTTTGGCCAACAAGGGTTACGAGGATGCTGTGAGGGGCAATGCGCCTCTTGCTAAGGGTGTAAACGTAACCCGAGGAAAGGTTACATACAAGGCGGTGGCCTTAGCTCATAACCTCCCCTATGTTCCCCTTGAGGAAGTACTGGGGTAGCAGGCACGGCCGGTTAGCTGTCGGCGGGGGACTCATGCTTCGAGTCCCCCGATTTATCTTTTTCAGAATAATTCCCGGTTATCTTACATAAGACTTTCTGAGAACATAACTAAACCGGTAGGATATCCGGTTGAACGTAGGGAAAGATAGGCAAAAGGCGGTTTACAGGCTAAGAATGGTCGAAAAGTAGGGGAAGGATGGTTCTCCAATGGAAAGCCTTATTCAGGAGTTCATCGATTACCTCGGTCACGAAAAGGGGCTTGCCGAAAACACACTGGAGTCCTACAGCCGCGACCTGCGGCAGTACTACGGGTTTCTGTCGGCTGACGCGCCCATATCCTTGGCGAACGCTTCCCAATCTACTATTGTGGCTTACCTAATGTACCTTCGCAAGCAAGGAAAGGCAACGGCCACCATAGCAAGGCGTCTTGCAGCGCTGAAGGCTTTCTACCAGTTTCTTGTGAAAGAGAACTATGTGACCCAGGACCCTACAGGGGACTTGTCTTCCCCCAAACTCGAGCGCAAGCTGCCCAAAGTGCTTACCATTGAGGAAGTTGAACGCCTTCTGGCGCAGCCTGATCGTTCGACTCCTTCAGGCAAGAGAGACAAAGCGATGCTGGAGCTCTTGTACGCTACGGGTATCAGAGTGTCGGAACTGGTGAATCTTGACGTAGACGACGCTGACCTTCAAGAAGGATTTGTACGGTGCAAGGGTAAGGGGTCTAAGGAGCGCGTAGTTCCAATGGGGGAGATAGCTATAGCTGCTCTCAGAGACTATCTGAACAACGCACGCCCTAAGATAGTCGCAGACCCTCGCGAAAATGCGGCTTTTCTCAACCACCATGGAAAAAGGCTTACAAGGCAGGGGTTCTGGAAGATAGTGAAAAAATACGCCAATCAGGCTCAGATTCGCAAGGAGATAACCCCCCACACCATAAGGCATTCTTTTGCGACCCACCTCCTGGAGAACGGCGCCGACATACGAGCTGTACAGGAAATGTTGGGCCATGCCGACATTTCTACCACACAGATCTACACCCATGTTACAAAGGACCGTCTAAAGGATGTTTATGCCAAGAGCCATCCCAGAGCATAGTCAGGCTAAAGGCGAGTAGTAAGCCTTCCCAGTGGTAATACAGCCTGTACTCTCATAAGCAATGGCGGCAGAAGCTATCATAGACAAAGAAGACTAAAACATGGGGGCGTAGAAAATGCGTACTAAGCGGCAGATTTGGCCTGCCATCCGCCTTTGCACAGCGTTACTTGCGATTTTGGCGGTTGCCTGTTTCCCCGGCGCACTCAGGGTGTCTCGCGTGGCGGCGGAAACCCATTCTCAAGAGGTTCCTCCTCCCCGGGTTGATTCACCATCTTGCGTGGTTATGGACGCTCTTTCGGGACAAGTGCTGTTTGAGAAAGATGCCCGCATAAAGCGACCGCCTGCCAGCGTTACTAAGATCATGACCCTTATGCTGGCATTTGAAGATATCGCCTCAGGGGTGGTGAGCTTTGCTGATCAGGTAACGGCGTCCGAAAACGCCGCCGATATGGGCGGAACCGAAGTATGGGCCGAGCCCGGGGAGACCATGGCCCTGGAGGAGTGGCTCAAGGCAGTGGCTGTTGCTTCAGCTAACGATGGCGCTGTCATCCTGGCAGAGTATCTTTCCGGAACAGAGGAAGCTTTCGTTGCCAGGATGAATGCCCGGGCCAGGGAACTGGGCATGAATGACACAAACTTCGCCAACTCACATGGTCTGGACGCTGAAGGTCACCTGACAACTGCTATGGATGTGGCCATACTCTCAAGGCATGCGGTCAAAGTCCCTCACCTGCTGGACTACACCAAAATATACCAGCAGGAGTTTCGTGGAGGGAAGAATGAGCTTACAAATTTTAACAAACTTGTCTACCTCTACCCGGGTTGTGACGGTCTCAAGACAGGCCACACCAGCAAATCCGGCTACTGCATATCAGCTACGGGAGCCCGGGACTCGTCCCGGTTTGTGGTTGTCCTCATGGGCGCCCAGACCCCCGATCAGCGGATGAATGACGCCTGGAGGCTTTTGGACTGGGCGTTTGCAAATTTCCGGTCACTTGAGATTCTCAGAGAGGGCGAGTATATCGGACAGACCCCGGTTCTTAAGGGAAAGTCTGATACAGTCGAGGTTCGTCCCGGCCAAGCTTTTGCCGTCACTCTGACCAGAGGAGAAAGAGGTGAAGTCAAAAAGACCATCAACCTGGCGAGGCTCGAAGCGCCTATTGCTAAGGGAGATCGGGTAGGCTCCGTAGAGATTGAGGTTGATGGGAGAAAAGTGTCCGAGATACCTCTGGTAGCAGCCAGGGATGTGTCCCGCGCAGGTTTTCTTGACTACGCTATGAGGTACCTTAGAGCTTTCACTGTAGGCCGCTAAGTAGACCGCCAAGAAGAAGGGAATTGCCCTCAATCCGTCGAATCCCGCATAGGAAAAAATTAACAAGGACGGTGCGAGGGCATGCAACTGGTTTTCTGCCGCGGACCTTCATGTATTATAGCAACCATGTCCGGAGAGTTAGACCTTTCGTCGGCATCTTCCTTTCGACTTAAGGTCGACGAAGAGCTGAGGAAAGCTGGAGTTCCCAACCTCATATTGAGCCTCAAAGGCCTTGCTTTTGTAGATTCCACCGGACTGGGCGCCATTTTGGGCAGGCACCGGCAGATTACCCGGGCCGGCGGCAAGATGGTGCTTACGGATGTTGCCCCCAGGGTCATGTCCATGTTGGAGATGGCCGGGTTGTCTTCAGTCATTCCCATAATGCGGACAAGCGAAGATGCCCTGCGTGCGCTCACTTTGGATTTCGAATCGAGCCCCAGGGGAGGTGCCCTGTGTGAGAAATGAGATTCTGCTGAGAATGACCGGTCTTGCAGCCAATATCCCTGTGGCGCGGATGGCGGTGGCAACCTTTGCATCGTCTCTTGATTTCACGATTTCCGGCATAGAAGAGATAAAGGTTGCAGTCTCCGAAGCGGTTTCCAACGCGGTTCTTCATGCATATCCCCAGGGGGAAGGGGAAATCCTCGTTCGAGCTTTTGCAGAAGGGGACAATCTTGTTATTGAAGTTGAAGACAACGGACAGGGGATATCTGACATTCCCAGGGCTAAGGAAGCCGGGTTTACCACTATGCCGGATCACATGGGCCTGGGCCTGTGTTTTATTGAGTCCTTTGTAGACGAGGTGTACATAGATTCCAGTCCATCCAAAGGAACGAAAGTTAGGATGGTTAAGAAAGCATGTCCCTAGAGGTCGTTTTCAGGAAGATTAGAGAAGGCGATACTCACGAGCGAGATCGTGTTTTCAACGATAATACCGGTCTTGTATGGGCGTGCGTCAAACGCTACGCGGGACTCCTCGATAAAGAAGACCTGTTTCAACTGGGCGCCATTGGGCTTCTTAAAGCTATTGAACGTTTTGACCCTTCATATGGCGTAGCTTTTTCCACATACGCGTTTCCGCACATCATGGGAGAGATCAGGCGTTATCTCAGGGACAATGCCCCGGTGAAGATCTCGCGCCGCCTTAAGGAAATCGCATTGGCAGCCCAAAGAGTCTCCCGCGAGATTGCTGCTTCATCCGGAAGCGATCCTCCGGTGTCTGAAGTTGCTTTCAGGCTCGGATTGGACGCAGACGTGATCCTTGAAGCTCTGGAGGCCGCACGCCCGGTTCTGTATCTTGAGGACTTGCCCGGTTACAGTCAGGAGAGAAGGGAGGACCCAGGCGAGCCTGGCGAGGTTTCATTGGGAGAGGCACATCGCATCGACCTTGAAGACGCCCTGAACAGTCTTGACGACGACCTTCAGCAGGTCATCCGGGGACGGTTTTATATGGGAAAGACCCAGCAGGAGCTGGCTGAAGAGATCGGGATTTCCCAAGCTCACGTCTGCAGGCTCGAGAAGAAGGCCCTTCTCCTGCTCCGCGCATACCTGAATGGTCCAAAGAGGCCTGCAGAGGAATGACAGCCGGGCGATTGGAAGCTTTGTCACAGGGCAATACTACCGGATGTGGGGTATTTCAACGTGGGGTCACCTCAATATTGAGTGTTTCGTTGTCTCAAAGGAGATGATTGTCCATGCCGGTAGTCAGAGTGCTTGAATTGGTGGGCCAGTCCCACAAAGACTGGAATGATGCTGCCAATCAGGCAGTCAGAGAGGCGTCAAGCAAAGTGTCAAATATAAGCGGCGTAGAAGTGCTGAATTGGACAGCTAATGTGAAAGACGGAAACATTGTGGAGTACAAGGCCAACGTGAAAGTTGCGTACCTGGATCAGGGGCAGTGACCCGGGCAAATACACGAGAGAGCCAGGCTTACGCTCGCTTGGTTCAGACATACCATCCGCCGCGACCTGTTTTGAGGAACCTTCTTGCGGCGTTTCTGGTGGGGGGGAGCATATGCGTTTTTGCCCAGGTAGTGCTGGATTTCCTGGTACGGCGGGGCCTCCCGGCGAACCAAGCTCAGGCTATGACTTCGTCGTTTATGGTCTTTCTGGGAGCTCTTTTCACGGGCCTGGGGGTATATGACAAGCTGGGTAAATTTGCAGGAATGGGGGCGGCGCTGCCTATTACGGGTTTTGCAAACTCTATAGTATCGCCGGCTATGGAGTTCAAGCGAGAGGGATTTGTCCTCGGGGTATCAGCCAGAATGTTCCAGGTGGCCGGCCCTGTTCTCGTGTACGCATCGCTGGCAGCTGCTATTTCGAGCGCAATCCGCGTTCTTGTCCTGCGGTAAGCAAGGATTCACAAACCGGGGGGCGTGAAGCTTGGACTTAAATCGCAGGGGTGCATCTACCTGCACGTTCCAGCACATGCCTGCAGTATGCGCTGTGGCATCGGTAGTGGGACCAAGAGAAGGAAAAGGACCGTTGGGCGAGCTCTTCGACATGGTCTACGCAGATACCCTGTGTGGAGAGGTTTCGTGGGAGAAGGCCGAATCCCGCATGATCCTCCAAGCTCTGGACATTGCTCTGGCCAAAGGCAATCTTAAGGAATCTGACATTGATTTCCTTCTCGCAGGCGATCTTCTCAATCAAATCGTGTCATCCAGCTACATGGCAAGAGAACGTGATATTCCCTATTTGGGGCTGTACGGCGCCTGCGCAACTCTGGGCGAGGGCCTAGCCTTGGCGTCGTTTCTGGTATCGGGACGGTTTGCCAGGCGGGCAGTTGTGGCGTCGTCAAGCCATCATGATACTGCTGAGCGCCAGTACAGGTATCCAACGGAATTCGGGCATCAGCGGGTGCCAACCAGCCAGTGGACGGCAACGGCTGCCGGCGCTGTAGTCGTTTCTTGGGATGGGCCCGGCCCCAGAATTGAGGCGGTGACTGTGGGCCGGGTCAACGACTATGGAGTAACTGACTCTAACGATATGGGTTCAGCCATGGCGCCTGCCTTTGCAGACACAGTTTGGCGCCATCTCAACGATATGGCAAGAAAGCCTGATGACTACGATCTCATATTATCAGGAGACCTCGGTTACGTTGGAAGTCAGGTGGCGAGACACCTTCTCCGGGACAAGGGCATCAACATTGAGCACGTTCACAAAGACGCAGGCCTTTTGCTCTACGAAATGACTTCGGAAATATGCTCAGGGGCGTCAGGCTGTGGTTGTATCATGTCTGTGTTTGCGGCAAGCTTCTGGCGGGAATTGGCTGCCGGCCGCCTAAACAGATTGCTTTTGGTGCCTACGGGAGCGCTTCACAGCCCGACCGTTTGTCAACAGGGGGAATCAATGGCTTCAATAGCTCACGCGGTCTCAATTGTAAGCTAGGAGGAGTGACCCGGTGACCCTGCTCAAAGCGTTTGTTGTCGGGGGCGCGTTGTGCGCTCTGGCCCAGCTCATTCTTGACCTGACCAAGGCAAATCCTGCAATGGTAATGGTGTCTGCTGTCAGCCTGGGTGCAATTCTCTCCGGAATGGGGCTCTACGCTCCCTTGGTCCGGCTGGGAGGGGCAGGCGCCACAATTCCGCTGCCGGGTTTTGGACACAGTCTGGTGACAGGAATGACTGAAGACATAATGCGTATCGGGTGGTTTGGAATTCTGACCGGAGGCTTAAGAGCTGCCGCATCAGGAATCACAGCCGCAATACTCTTTGGATACCTGATGGCTATCCTGTTCAACCCCAAGGGCTAAAAAGGTGACTTTAGGCAGGGTGGGAGTGTAGACTAGTATTACTGTACTGAAACCGGAGTGAAGACAGTTGAGAACAAGACGCGCCCTGGAAAGAGTCGATGTCTGGCTGTTAGTTCTTGCTTTGGCCGGAATCGTCTTTGGCAGCTTGCTGACTTTTGGCCCCAGGATGGTTGCCCTTTTTCCCGGTAATCCGGGAAACGGTGGTTCTTTCCCTCCGGATAGTTCGCTGGCCGGCTTGCCTGAAAGTCCTTCGAGAACATCCCAATCTGTAGATGAGGACTCCTGGCGTATACAAGATGAGACAAATACCATTGAGGTGTTTGAAAAGGCCAGCCAGGGTGTGGTGATGGTATCAACGAGCGTGCGCACGGGTTCAGGGCTTTCGGGTTCCGGTTCTCGTGAAGAAAGCAAGAAAGGGAATGGGTCCGGTTTCTTCATAGACAGCCAGGGGCATGTAGTGACTAACTATCATGTTATTGAAGACGCGTCCAGCATTGTGGTTCACACCTTTGACGGGTCTTCCTATGAAGCTTCGGTGGTAGGGAGCGATAGGCTCACTGATCTTGCTGTGCTCAAGGTGACCGTTCCGGCAGATCACATACACCCGTTGAGCCTTGCTGACTACAGTTTGGTTAAAGTCGGGCAGAAGGCCATAGTCATTGGAAGCCCCCTGGCCACAGGCTCCAGGTTGGGCCTGGACAGATCTCCAACCATAACCACAGGGGTCATAAGCGCAAAAGACAGGTCCCTTCCTGTGGAGAGTTTGAGCAAGCCCGGGGTCAACGACTTCATAATCGAAAACCTGGTTCAGACTGATGCCGCCGTTAACCCCGGAAACAGCGGAGGACCTTTGCTCAATTCCCGGGGCGAGGTAGTCGGAGTCATCACTGCCATTATTGATTCGGCCCGGGGAATAGGCTTTGCGGTTCCGTGCAGCGTGGTTAAGGAGGTTGTGCCTGCTATTCTGCAGCACGGCTCAATGAAACGGGCATACATGGGGATTTCTTACGTGGGACTGGATGACCTGTCAAAGAGCATGGGAGCTGATTACATCAACCTGGGAATCGGTGTTTCTCAGGGAGCTTTGGTTACTGAGGTTGAGGTTGAGGGTCCTGCGCAAAAAGCTGGGCTCAGGGGGTCTGACCGGGAAGTGACCGTCAATGGGCAGACATTTCGAGTTGGCGGCGATGTGATAGTCTCGGTCAACGGCATCAAGATACGAGGTACGGATCTTACAGAGGAGATATTGAAATACAGTCCTGGCCAGAAGATCAGGGTTGAGGTTCGGCGGGGAGGCAAGAGCGTTTCGCTGAACATAGTGTTAGGATGGCGCTAGAAACGCACCTATGCAGTGTGTTAGATTTTCCGGCCCGGTCAAAAGAGTGAGATAGGGAGGACTGTTTCATGCCCGCATTAGAGATTATCATGAGGATCCCCGGGCTTCTTATCGGTATCAGTGTACATGAATACGCACATGCCCGGATGGCATATAACCTGGGCGACGATACGGCTGCCAGAGAAGGCAGGTTGACACTTGAACCCTGGGCGCACCTGGACCTTATCGGTTCTATGATGCTGCTTCTTTTCGGGTTTGGCTGGGCCAGGCCCGTATTGGTTAACCCATATATGCTGAGAAACCCCAGGAAGGACATGGCCAAGGTAGCTGTAGCAGGCCCTGTGGCCAACCTGATTACTGCGGCGGTTCTTCAGACAGTAACTGTGCTTCTTTACACGAGAGTGCACTTTGCCGGCACTTCATGGGCCTATCTTCCAATGATTATCCAGGATGCGGCGTGGATTAACGCAAGCTTAGCTTTCTTCAACATGGTCCCCATACCGCCGCTGGACGGGTCAAAGATCCTTCAGGTGTTCTTGCCTGCAAGGGCCTATGGGGTTTGGGACTTTATAGAGCGTTACGGGCCTGTGCTGCTTATCATGTTTGTATCTCTCAGGCTGGTTAGCACCTTTATCATGCCCTTTGTTTCCGGCTATATGACCTTAATCCAGAACATGGCTTTTCGAATATCCATGCTGATTTTTAAGTAGGTGGCGCAGGTGTTGCTCATGAATGTCCTCAAGCTTTTTCCTTTGCTCGAGCGGTTTCGGGAGGACATCCAAAGGGGTGAACTGTCCCTTGAGGAATCTGTAAGGAACATGTCATACGCTGCCGACCTCGTAGTAGCCAAACTCGAGTTTCTCCTTCCTGCGCAACCTGGCGAAGCCGCTGAGGACAGCGCTGTGGATAGCGAATTTGCCGATGACGGGGATTTTGACGTGGCAGCCGGTGACCCGGCGATCATGGATGAGCCTGAGGTTGAGGCTGCAGTTGCACGCCTCACAGGCATGTTTGATGCTTCGTCCCGTATGCACAGCCGGGGGTTAGCCGGGTTTCGCGGCGGTCTGCAAAACGTCAGCGTGGTCACAGTTGATCTCCGGGAGCTGGCTGATGCATTGCTAACGGCCCAGGATAGGACGGCGCCGGTCCAAAGGACCATGGTTGTGCCCCGCAGGAACTTCGTTGCCCATTTGCGCGGATTTTGGCGGGAGGTAAACCGGTTTGCAAGAGAAGGAGTGGTTCTTCGGTTCTCCAGATTCCTGGGGAGGTCCACAACGGAGACTATATTGAACTTCCTCTCATTCCTTGAGCTCATAAAACGACGCCGTCTCTTTGCCCGGCAAGTTGCAGCGTTTGAAGACATCTACTTTTCCACAAGGAAAGACGAGGTATCTGATATGTCTGCAGCCACACGCGTTGAACAAGGTGAGATTGGGGCCGGCCCGGACAGGTAGGGTCCCCTCTGACCTGGCAGCGACCTAGCAGCGACCCAGCGAGTCTAGGAGTATCAGGTCAACATAACGGTGGCGAGCCGGCATAACAGCGAGTCAGCATAGCGGCGTGGCAGCATAGCAGCGTGGCAGCATAGCAGCGTGGCAGCATAGCAGCGTGGCAGCGTGACAGCCAGTCAGCATAGCGGCAGAGCTGGCATAGCAGCAGAAGGGAGCATTTTTCTTGGAGCTTTGGACGATCTTAGAGGCTGTGTTGTTTGCATCAGATGAACCCGTTCCTGTGGAAAGGCTTGCATCGGGACTGGGTGTGCCTGAAAAGGACATCCGTGACGCTGCGGCTCTGCTTGAGGGCATGTATGCGAAGAGGGGCATATGTCTTCGGACTGTGGCAGGGGGGCTTGCGATCCAAACAAGGCCTGAGTACGCCGATTTCGTGACAGGGGTGCTCTCTAAGAAGGTGTGGGCGACTCTGTCCAAGGGCGCCCTGGAGACCCTGGCCGTCATCGCCTACCGGCAACCGGTGACCCGGCAAGACATAGCAGTGGTGAGAGGGGTGAACCCAGAGAGCAGCATCGAAACGCTTCTTGAAAAAGGCCTCATCCGCGAGGCCGGTCGAAAGAAGACCCTTGGCAGACCCAAGCTGTACGCAACTACCCCGGAGTTCCTCAAAAGAGCCGGCCTTGAATCTATAGAAGGCCTTCCTCCTCTTGAAAAGCCCTAATCGACCTTTCCTGCCAATCCGAGGGGGCCCGGCAGTGAAGTTGTGCATTTCCGCCCATCTTCTTTGGAAAGTTGTGCCTGAGGGCACACCTTGTTCGAAAAGATGTGCGCCCGGGCACAACTCGGTGCGCTGCGGCGTTTGAAGGGGTCTCACAAGGGATCTCAGGGGGCTGAAGGGGCTGAAGGGGTCTCGAACACGGTTCTTTGGCTAGTTTTTCGGGTGACATGAGGCCCTTCTAGGCGGAAGGTGTCCGATTCCAGACTACAGGGTTTGCTTCTGAGACATGCTATATCCAGGAAGGGATTTCTTGGGTATGGGGATGCATACATCATGAAAGCAGCCTTGATAGCAGCGCTGATGCTATTTCCGGCGACTTTTGCCTTTCTGCCTGCGCGGGTCAGAGTGCGTGGCAGAATTGTGCCCGGGAAGACTGAACTAGACTTTGGCCTGCGGCTTCCTCTGGTTCCGTGGTATATCCCGTGGCGAATCTCGGGGGAGGGAGACGGGTTCAGCATGGGGTTGCCGGGCAGGATGCGGAGATTGGCGGGGCGGGGCGGGCAGGCAGGGGATCCTGGGGGGCGGGGCGGGCAGGCAGGGGATCCTGAGGGGCGGGGCGGGCAGGCAGGGGACCTGGTGAAGGGGAGGCGTAGCAGGCCCCGGAGCAATCTACTTAGGCAGGCAAGAAACGGACTCAGAGCTTTCAGAAAAATATACCGAATGATGATGCAGGCTACATCGATTTTGGCCAGAACCGTTGAAGTTGAGGAAGCTTTTGTAGCAGGCTGGGTAGGCCTGGAAGATGCGTTCCAGACTGCTATAGCTACCGGTTCGGTTGTTTCGGCCCTTTGTGTCTTGTGGAGAACCGCACGAAAGCGCGGCCTTGTCTTTGATGCAAGACCCTCTATATCTGTTTTCCCTTCTTATACGCGTCAGGGATTCGCCTTTAGATTTGGCGTTACCGTCAGGTCTTCTCTGGTGAGAATCACTCGAACTGTGGTTGTTCTTCGGCGCATGTTTCAGCAGACCGGTTCTCGTGCCGGGCATGGCAAAGGCAAGCCTTCCCGGAACTCAAATGTCAAGGTGGTGGAATACTAAGTCTGCTCTCCTCAAGAGCGGAAGAACGGAGGAATGGGGTATGGGCGGTCATCCTATTCAGAATCTGATGCGTACCACTATGGATAGCATCAAGTCTATGGTCGATGTGAATACGGTTGTCGGCAGTCCTGTGGAAACGAAGGAGGGCACGGTGATTATACCTGTGTCCCGCGTGTGTTTTGGGTTTGTGGCCGGGGGCGGCGATGAGTTCCCAGGCGGTCAGGGGGATGGGTACTACCAGGAGCAGGCTGGAGGTCAGGAAGGCGCCGCCAGTGGCGGAGGGCAGGATGAGGGGGGTCAATGGGGTCAAGAGCAGGACCAGTCATATGGCCAGGCTATGCCGTTTACCGGAGGCGCTGGGGCCGGGGTGTCTGTGAAGCCTGTGGGCTTTCTCATCGTCGGTGGCAGGAAGGTCCGGTTTCTTCCTGTTGACAGCAGGGCGATCTTTGACCGGCTGCTTGATGAGGCTCCGGATATTCTTGAGAGGGTCACAGAGGCTTGTGAGAATCGGCGGGGTCGAAGCGCTCGAGAGAGTTCTGAAGGACGGGACCCGTCTATAAGAGGTCCCGTGCATTAGCCTGGACTTGGTCTGCTATTCACGTATCAAGTTCATTGGGCCGGTCAAGGGTTCAGACTGATTCTGGAGAGTACCCGGCGTCCCTGGGGAGGCTTAACTTGTGCGACCATTGTGGAACGGCACTCTTGCGTTTGGATTGGTGGTAATACCTGTCCGGTTGTATGCTGCCACCGAGCGCAAGGCGCCCAGCTTCAACTTGCTTCACACTCAATGCCATGGGCCTGTCAGGTATCTCAAGTGGTGTCCTGCGTGTAACCGGGAGGTACCGCAAGAGGAGATTGTACGCGCCTTTGAATATCAGAAGGGCCGCTATGTGACTTTCAGCCCGGAGGAATTGGAGTCTATACCGGGTCCTGCTGCTCACGTGATCGAGATCATGGATTTTGCTGATTTGGCTGATGTAGATCCTGTTTTTTTCGAGAAGAGCTATTTCCTTGAGCCCCGGGAAGGGGCGGAGAAGGCGTACCGCCTTCTTTTTTCAGCAATGCAAAAGGAAGGGAAGGTTGCCGTGGCCAGGGTGGCTATTCGGGCCCGGGAGACGCTGGCACTGGTCAGAACTTACGGGGATAGATTCATAACCCTTGAGACTATGTTCTGGGCTGATGAGGTGCGAGCCGGGGAGGAGCTTTCTGTTCCAGGCGAACAGGTTCTTGATGAACGCGAGATGAACATGGCCAAGACTCTGATTGAGACCCTGTCGACCCGGTTTGAACCGGCCAAGTATGAGAATGTCCAGCGTCAATGGGCTTTCGACATGATTCAGAAGAAGATCCAGGGCCAGGAGGTCGTCAGAGAGCCTGAGCGTCCTGCGGCGCAGGTAATCGACCTCATGGAAGCATTGCGCAGGAGCGTGGAAAAGGCCAAGCAGGAGCAAGTCGGAGGAGCTTCTGGGTTTGAGCCGGCGATAGCGGGTCTGGGGGGCAGGCAACCTGGGGCGGCGGGAGCAGGCGCGGTAAGCCGGCAACCCGGGGCAGGTCCGGGAGGCCCCGCAGGCAGGGGCGGCCGGGCAGCGCCCCGCCGGAAGGGGGGAAAAGCACCTGAGGAGGAGGTTGCTGATGGAGCTCCCCCGCCAGGGTCATTCTGAGTCACGGCCTGCCCACGGCATTACCGGCGAGACCATTCTGGGGATTCCGCGTTTCCGGCCTATGCTGGCTGAAAGGGCCCCTGGCCCCTTTGACGATGAGGACTGGATCTTCGAGGTGAAGTGGGACGGGTACCGGGCTCTGGCGTATATCGGTGACGAGGTGTACCTGGACTCTCGCAACGGAAAGCCTCTTCTCTCTGCATTTCCCGGTCTTGCTGCCGTGAGAACCTGTCTGCGCTGCAAGTCCGCCCTGTTGGATGGTGAGATTGTGGCCTTTCACGCCGGTCGCGTAGACTTTTCTTATCTCAGGTCTAGCCCTGAGCAAGTTGTTTTTGTTGCCTTTGACATTTTGTTTCTTGACGGGGAAGTCACCGTTGATATGCCTCTTTTCAGGCGATTGGAGCTGCTAAGGTCTGTTGTTGTGTCAGGCGGCGACGCTTTGGTGGTTTCCAGCGTTGTCGTAGGTGAGGGGAAGTCTCTTTTTGCATGGGTTGTGAAGCAAGGTATGGAAGGTATGATGGCCAAGCAGCGCAGCGGTAGGTATACGCCTGGTCGCAGGTCGCGTTATTGGCTTAAGATAAGGAATTCCCTTGAGGGGCGGTTTTGGGTGGTGGGCTTTTTGCCGTCTCCCGGCAGAAGTTTGGGCTCGTTGGTTTTGGCCGATAGGGTGGGCAGCACGTACAGCATTGTGGGAAGGGTGTCGTCGGGTCTTAACCGGGAGTATGAGGAAGCTCTACTGGGGGTGCTTGAGCCTGTGCATCTTGACGTTTCCAACCGGGAGGCTGCCGGCTGGAAGCTGTGGTCTATGGAGAAGACGTCGCTGAAGAGCGTTCTGTCGCCTAAGGAGCGGAGCAAGATCACCTGGGTAGTACCTTATTTTGGTGTGGAGGTCAGCTATACGGAGATGACGCCGGACAAAAAGCTGCGCCATCCTGTGTTTAAGGACCTTGTCTAGGGATGTCGTCTGAAGAGGTGGATCTGGCTATGGTGGCTGTAGGTTGTGGAGTGCAGTGTATCCGGAGCACTGGAGTAAGGTGATGAGACGGGGCTCTATGTCGCAGAACGAGATGTTTGTGCAAGTGGAAGGTCGCGAGGTCAGGCTGACCAACCTTGATAAGGTTTACTGGCCCGGTGAGGGCTATACTAAGGCTGACCTTATTGACTACTGCACTGCGGTGGCACCCTATATCCTTCCGCACCTTGAGGATAGGCCTCTTTCGCTGGTTCGTTACCCTGACGGGATAGGGGCCCCGGGTTTCTACCAGAAAGATGCACCCAAGGGTATGCCTGATTGGGTCAGAGTACTGCCTGTTAAATCAAAGGAAAAAGGTTCTTATATCAATTTTGTTTTGTGCCATGATGTGGCAACACTGGTCTGGCTTGCTAATTCGGGAGTTATTGAGATTAACCCTTGGCTTTCAAGTTATCCGCACCTTAACAGTCCGGATTTTGCGGTTTTCGACATTGACCCGGCTGAAGGCGCTACCTGGGAGGATGTCAAGGTGGTGGCTAAGATGGTGCGGACTCTGTTGCAGGAGTGGAATCTTGCCGGCTACCCTAAGCTTTCAGGCGCTACGGGGCTGCACGTTTTCGTGCCGTTGGAGCTGAAGTACACTTTCCGGCAGGTATCGTCTTTTGTGGGCTATGCTGCTTCTCTCATTGAGGCAGCTTACCCTGAGAAAGTCACTCTGGAACGGAGGGTGAAAAGCAGGGCAGGCCACGTCTATATTGATTATCCGCAGGTGGCACGCGGACAAACAATTTCAACCGTATACGGAGTCAGAGCACGCAGGAGCGCTCCTGTGTCTGTGCCTATCCTGTGGGAGGAGCTTGATCAGTTTCATCCTGCATCTTTCAATATTCGAAATGTTGTGGACCGGGTTCGTTCTGTTGGGGACCTGTTTGCTCCTGTACTTTCCAGGCGACAGAACATAGACCGGCTTCTGCGGACTGCCGCGCCGGGGTAACATAACTAGGCTACCGTCCAAGGAGGGGTCCTTTCTTGGCGAGACGGCGCAGGCGTCCGGTGAACCCTGACGCAGGGAGAGCACTGGACCAACTGAAGTTTGAGGTCGCCCAGGAACTAGGATACGTCCAGGGTGGAGGTGAGGAGCAGCTCAGGGCCAATCTGGACCGGCTGAAGTACGAGGTGGCTGATGAGCTTGGCCTTTCCGAGAAGATTCGCACGGTGGGATGGCCTAATATGACCTCCCGCGAGTGCGGTCTGGTAGGTGGCCATATTGGAGGCCGCATTGGTGGCCAGATGGTCAAGAGAATGATCGAGTACGCTGAAGCCCATATGGCGGAAGACCAAAAACGACGGTAGCAAAATCCCCCGGCCTTGTGCCGGGGGTTCCTATTTTCGGCCGTCGAGTTCGTTTCCCGGTTTGGTTGGCTTGTCGTTCTCTGGGATATTATGGTAAGATTAGCCAAACACTGAAGGAAGGATAGCCTATGGTGAGCCACAGGATGTTTCTCGAAGCACCTGTCGCTTTAGTTTGTGAGGAGTCTCTGCGTCCGGCCGACCTCGGTTTGTACATGCAGATTGCGCTCACTCCCGGTCGCTCTATAGCCGAGTTAAGCAGGCTAACAGGACAGGGGAGGCGTGCCATTCGCAGCCAGTGCAAGAGGATTGTCGATTGTGGGTGGGTTGTGGTTGTGCCTGAGGGCAATCGCAAAGTGGCATATCCTACTATGCCATATGAGTGTCAGCTCAGAATTGCTGAACAGTACAAAGAACGTTTGAGGTTTGTTTCACGGGTTGGGCAGACTCATATGCACGAATGGCTTACGGTTCTTGTGGACTCATGCTCGATCCTTGTTGACGTGAGGCCGTGGTTTTTGCAGAATCCACCAACCGGGGAATACCTGGAGTACGATTGTTTCTTGCCTGAGCCCTATAACGTAGCCTGGGAATTCCACGGTCAACAGCATTTCCGAACTACGGAGAGATTCCCAAGTGAGGTGGCTCTCCAACAGCTTCAGTTACGTGATCATGTGAAGGCTAGTCTGAGTCAAAGGCATGGCATTGAGCTTGTGATTGTCACTGAACAGGACCTTTCCTATGATGGCATGTTGGCCAAGATCCCGCCTGGCGTGCCACTGAAGTATGTTGACCGTAACGGTCCTCGCGTGCGGTCGTTAGAGAGCCTTTGTGAGGAGTATGCCGCGAATGTTCGAAGGACTATGGTGCGGCAGGACAGGCAAGGTAGACAGGATCAGAAGGGCTGAACAAAACTCATGGCTGACTGGCCGACCGGCAAGTTACTGGCCTGGGGTCAGAGTTGGGCCGAGAGTGGTCGATTTTGTACCAGGCTGGGGTGGGAACTGTGCTATTTCGGACCAGTCTTGCTCCCTGGAGGAAGGAAGTAGCGGTTTTGGAACCAGATCCTGGCCGAGAGTGGTCGATTTTGTACCAGGTCGGGGTGGGAACTGTGCCATTTCGGACCAGTCTTGCTCCCTGGAGGAAGGAAGTGGCGGTTTTGGAACCAGATCCTGGCCGAGAGTGGTCGATTTTGTACCAGGCTGGGGTGGGAACTGTGCCATTTCGGACCAGTCTTGCTCCCTGGAGGAAGGAAGTAGCGGTTTTGGAGGGAGTGTAATGAAATCTGTGTAATTGGGCAATACTTCCATCGAGGGAGGCTTGTCCAATGATAGATCAAGGAGACAGATTAGCCAAGGAGTTAGCTAAGGAGTGCAAGACTGTTCAGGACGTTCAGGACGCACTCAAGAAGCTGTTCAAAAGGACTTTGGAGGAGGTT